>NZ_JMCC02000200.1 GCF_000737335.2 Enhygromyxa salina
AGCTGCAACTCGGCCGGCCGACTGTCACGCAGGGTCATGCCGAGGCTGTGCAGCCCCGTGGTGATCGTGGGACAACATCTCGCAAATAACGCGGGACGGTACACTTGGTGTAGAAACCGAGCGAGCTTCTCCTCAACCTTTGGTTTGAGGGGAATGTGAACGGATTTTATTGCGGTGTATCCGGAGCCAATCGAGCGAGACTGCATCGATCACGTGATCGCCTTGAACGAGCGGCGGTTCTGAGGGGCGTCCGCGCCTTCGTCGACTGCTATCATTCAGGGTTCTGAGAAGGACAGGGGCATACACCACTCGACATGTCTATATTGCACAATCCTGACAGTTCCACGCTGCCGGACATCACATACAAAATTTGAGCGTTAGGTGCGGGGGCGTGCGCAGGGATCCATGACTATACATTTGTACGAGTTTCACGACCGGGTCGGGAGACTCGACGGCATTGAGCTGCTTCAGCCACACGTGCCGCGCTTCCCAGTCATCGTCAAGCTCGCACTTGCACACGATCAAGTTTGCGAGTGCACGATCGCGGGCTTCTTGCTCCGCCTCCGTACACGCGAGAAGTGCGTGAGCGTAGCAGCGATGGGCTGTGCTCAGGTCGTCGAGCATGTGGGCTGCGACCCCGAGGTTGTACCAGCCGGGTCCATAGTCAGGGTGTCGACTGGTCGCAAGTTCGAAGAACCTCTTGCCATCGCGCAGCAAACCGACCTGTGCGAGGCTCACTCCCTGCCAGCTGATCATGCGCCCACTGTCGAGGTCGGGGTCCTGTGTATGAATCTCGATCAAGCGCGAGAGCGCGTTCTCGGCTAGGAGGTCGTGGTGAAACCCCATGCGCCACCTGGCTTGTCCTTTTCGCAGAGGGCTTCGTTGCCAGAACTTAAAGTGGGTCCACCTCAGCGGCATTTTGGCGCCCCTCCCTCGACGAAAAATACGGCGCCAAGAGGCACGTGGAGTTTCACCACAGGCTGCAAGCTTGTCGCGGTCTTGCGCCCTTGCGAGGGCCAAGATCTGTTCGATGATCATGTCACTATTGGGGTGAATCTCGCTCGCGTGCTCGAGCATAGCGAACGCTTCGTTCACTCGTTGCAGTCGCCAGAGGGCCGTCGTGTGAGTCACGCATAGCATGATTCGCATGCGATCATCGTCATCTGCAACTAGGCCATGTGCTTTCTCGAGCAATGCCAGTCCCTCGTCGAATCGACCGCAACGATTCATGGCTACGGCACAGTTATGAGCCACTTGAGCATTGTCTGGGTCTGCGGCCAGCGCCTGCATACATGCTCGAAGTGCGCCCTCGTTGTCGCCAAGCCGTGCCAGACCGTAGCCAAGATTGAGCAGGTCGGAAGGAGAACGCTCGATATCTTGTTCACCGTCGTCAACTCGAAAGCGACGTGTATCGATTTCGATCAAATCAGTAGTATCCAAGAGCGCGAGCCGAAAATCTGTCATCGAGTCGAAACGATCGGCTGGCTCTCGGGCGAGTGCACGACGGATGACACTGTCGAAGGCTACATGGCGAGCAGGCAACGAAGGGACCTCTGCGGCGATAATCGACGCTCGTAGTTGCTCGAACGACCGTCCCATGAAGGGCCGAACACCCACGAGCAATTCGAACAAGATGATGCCGACTGAAAACTGATCAGACTTCGGGGTGGCCTGATATGGCCGCTCCAGCTGCTCCGGGGCCATGTAGGGGAGCGTTCCGACGAGCCCCGAGTGATGAGTCGAGAAATCGATGGGTCCGCGGAGCTCCTTCGTGATGGACTCGGCGTCGAGTTTGGGGCTTGGCCGTGCGAGGCCGAGGTCGCCGACCTTGGCGTTGCCTTGCCTGTCGAACAAGATATTCGAGGGCTTAATGTCACGGTGCACGATTCCCTCATTGTGCAGATACTCGAGCCCCAAGCTGACTTGGCAGATGATCGCTACGCACTCCTCGATGGGGATGCTCCGTTGGTCGAGCTGGGTGCTCAGATCACCGCCCGGCATCCACTCCAACATGAGCATCTGACCACCACTGCCGTAGCGTAGCAGCGTCATCGCTTTCACGACATGCGGATGGCTGAGCTGGATCCAGACCCCTGCCTCACGACGAAAACGGTCGAGCACTTCGCCCTCCCACGACTGGACGTGGGAAAATGTCTTCAGGGCGATTATTGGCTCGGTCCATTCGCGGTACCTGACATCGCGCGCGGCCAGGACCTTGCCCATTCCGCCCTCGATGATTGACTCCACCCGAAAGGTCCCGTTGACGTAGTCACCGACCGCAAATTCCATGGATCACTTTATCCTCTCGATTGGGGTGCCACTACGAACCGCGACAATGCGACGAATGATCGCTTCAGTGACACGACCAATAGCTGGGTCTGAGGCACCGGGGCGATATCCCGTCGATGGAAACTCGGCGTACGCTGATGCATCTTCGAGCAGGCGTACCACCGCCCCAAAATCGCCAGACCTGGGTGCGTAGGTCGGCACCAGCCTCACGATCTCGGCGAGCGCATCTTGGGTGACATCGATGCCCAGACGCGACGCAACCCGCTCGAGGACCATCGTGAGTTCTTCGTTCGACGCAACGGGCATGTTCAGATTTGACGCGCGTGTCTTTAAGCTCTCTCCTAGGCCGGCGAAGATCTCATCGTTGGTCGACAGCAGTACCCGAACCTGCGGACTAGCGATGAGGCTCGCCACGGCATCGTCGGTTTGCACGTTCGCGTGAGACAGATGGATCAGGACGCGGCCCTTGAGCTTGTCCAGTCGTGCGCAGATGTCCGCGACTTCGGATGTCGCGAGCGACGGCTTTGCTCGCAGCAGAGAAACTGGCTGCGGGCGCGACTGCTCTGCGAGATGGTGGGCGAGGTCATCGATGAGACTTCGCCTTCCCGAGCCGTCTGGGCCGCGCAAGAGCACAATTCGTGGTGTGTGCTGGCTGATCGTAAGGCGCTGGAGTTCGCGTAGAACACGACGTCGACGGACTGGTCGTTCAAGTTTGCTCGTTCGAGCGAGCTCGACCAAATCCTCGAGCTTGGCGCAGTCTGGAACCTGCGACGTGTGGGCTGGCGTCCAGCCTTCGTGGGCTGGGTCTACACTCAAGATCCAGGGCCAGGGGCTTCCCGTGGTTTCTCGCCAGCGAATCTGGGTTGCATGCGCGGCGAGCCTAAACGCCTCACGCAATGGGCGATCGCTCAGCTCAGCGTAAAAGTGCCGAGCAAACTCCGCAGCAGTTTTGTCTTCAATGAGACTCGAGGTAGCGATGACAGCCTTGACACCCGAATTGCGAAGACCTTCAACCATCGATTCCGTTGTGCAGCCGTTGAGGAACACGAGCTCGACACGATTTTGCGCGCCGATGTAGCCTGCGAGGCTTTGGCCATGGGCAAGCTCGGGAATGCCCGCATGCGACCGGAACATGAGGCCACCGTCAGCTGCATGACCGCCAATGTGAACGATCAACGGACACGATCGAAGGCGTGAGACGCGAAAGCTCGCAATTGCAGCGTCGATGCTGGCATTGTTGATGACATAGACCTCGGACAAGATCCCTCTGTCGACGAGAGGATCGAGCGCATCTCGGATTGAGCTTTCTTCTTCCTCAAGCGCGGGCAAGTGTTGGCTGTTGGCGAATAGCAGAATCGCGGCTGGATTTGGTGCGGTCACCCACCCGCCTCCCTTGCAGCGGTGATTAACTCCGCGTATTCGGTACACTCGGCCGCGAGCGTTCGCAGGGCTTGGCGATGCGCGGGCTTGCCCTCGACGCTGGCTCGCTCGAGAGCCGTAGCGATGCGTGGCAGTGGTGAAGCGCAGATGTGCTGGAAGCTGGGGTTATAGAAGCTAATCATCGGGTGGAAATCCTGCGGTTGGCCACTCGAGTCGGCTACCATGCTGAGGTATACGCTGGCGAGCTCGCCCGCATACGCGAAGTTTCCAAGCATGGCGTGGATGAAGGCCGCATTGGACAGAGCGAAAGCAGCCTGGCTCCCGTTCTCATTCGCGGCGACTTGCATCAT
Organism: Enhygromyxa salina; assembly: GCF_000737335.2. Lineage (GTDB taxonomy): Bacteria > Myxococcota_A > Polyangia > Nannocystales > Nannocystaceae > Plesiocystis > Plesiocystis salina_C. The sequence goes on from NZ_JMCC02000200.1 coordinate 4,020, forward strand.
GTCGTTCAAGGCCTCGATCCATCGCCAGCCACGCCGGAGCTCCAGCGCATCGTTGAGCCGGCAGTCGGGCCCGCCGATTACGAACGCGTCCAAGTCGTCGATCGTCACTGACTCGAGTGAGGCATCGAACTCCTCCCCGGCCTGGTGTAGCGCTTCGTACAAAGAGATCCTAAATGGCGAGTCACGGGCGACGGTCAAGATGGTGTCGAGCATGGAATGCATGCCAGGGAAGACTCGGGCCGTGTCGACAAAAATCGCAAACGCGAGTTCGATCATGTCCGCATCGAGACTCGCTTGGATGAACTTCTCGCGGTAGAGCAAGTGAAGGGGCTCAATGCGGACTGCGCGTGCTAGCAGCATTCCAGCGCGGTCATGCTTTTCTTCCAAGCTAGCGAGGACGGCCAAACCATGCATTGCAGCGTCACAGCTTTCATGGACATCGAGCGCATGCTCGAACACGACTCGCGCCTCTTCGTAGCACCCGGCGACGAGCAGGCGCTCACCTTTGCTTGCAATTTGTGCTGCATCTGGTCGGTCCGGATGACGGATCGACGTCCGCTCGAAGTGCGGTTGAACCTCCAGGAGCTGACCTTGATACGGGACCAGGACTTTGGTTGGGCGGTAGGGGATGCCGATGAGCGCCGGTCGTTGGTGGTCGAAGACCCGGCACAGCACGCGCGCATCCGCGGCGAGCGCGCTGGCCCGACCGGGCCACGGCGAGTTGGGTTTGGGGATCCGCACCACGTTGTAGCCCGCCATGCCGACGAGGTTGACAAGCGAGAAGGTCGCTACGTGTTCCGCGTCGTGGACCTGCTTTTGGATCACGTACCCGCGACCAAAAATCTCGATTCGTTTTCCGCTCGCTTGCGTTGTCCCATGGATCTCGAATACGAAGTTCTCCGTCATGACTTGGCTGCCCCAGCCGGCACACTCAGCGTGTTGTCGTGGACCGCCTAACATTCTATACTAGCTGTCTGCGCAAGCTCAAATGCCGAGCATCGGCCAGTGAGTCTCCACGAACTGGTACAGCAGTCTGTCCTCGGGGCGACGATGGGGACGCCGCAGCCACACCGAGCTCCGTCCTGCCGACTGGCTGGCCTGGGACAGCTTCGGTCGAGCCAACGGTGTCGCGTCACTGTCGGAGCTGCGCCAGCGGCTCGCCAAGATCCGCCGCTGCGCCAAGATCGCCAGCCGACCGGAGATCGGCTGCTGCATGATCGCCGAGGCGCGAGTCTGGCCGCGCGATCGCTGGATCCCCAGCCCAGCGACTGGCGCCCGCGGACCGTGGTCGGTGCGACCTACGACCTGACCAAGTCCGAGGGACGCCGGGTCTGGCTCGAAGCTCGGCGGCGAGGCTCGGCTGAGGTGCTATCGACCTTCGCGGGCGAGCCCGCGATCCGCTACGGCAAACCAGTCCTCACGCGACCACGCCAGGGCCAGGGGATTTTTCGCGTGTCCGTCCTCGAGACCTACGAGCGAGCATGTGGGGCCACGAACGAACGCTCCTTGCCAGTCCTAGACACCGCACACATCCGCCCCCTCGCCGACGGCGGCGCTCATGACCTCGACAACGGCCTCGCGCTGCGGGTCGACCTGCACCGGCTCTTTGATCGAGGATACGTGACCTTCGACCGCGAGCGCCGGCTCGTGGTCAGCCGACGCCTCCACGAGGAGTTCGACAACGGCAAGACCTACTACGAGATGGAAGGTAGGCCGCTCCGCGAGCCAACGGAGCAAACCCCGACGTCGCGCTCGCGTGAGATCGAGACCACGTCTTCGTCGGGTGAGTCGCGCCCAGTGCAAGGAGCGGACCCACGTCCGCCGGACTCAGCCCGCCAGCTGCCCGAGCACCGGTGCTGTGGATGTGCTGCGAGTCTGCTCCAACGGCCGCACCGCCCCGGAACTGCACGGACCCACGCGGAACGAAGAACTCCAGTGATTCCAACGGGATGCGTGCCAAGTCCGCGCCATCATTACGGTTCTTCGCACCCCGTCGGAGACCCTAGCAGCCCGTGGTGCAATGCCTCACGCCACCTCGCTTGGCCTTTTCGCCGAGGGCAGTGTTGCCGAAACTTGCAGTACGCCCTCCATGAGAAGGCTGGTCTCTGTCAAGAAAATGTTGACTTTTTCTGAAGTAAGCCTTGGCGACTCCAACCACGTGAGATCCGCTTCCCCCGCCAGGCCTCCATACGCACTCTTGGTGAACCCTGTGGGTGGGCTCGGTGCAAGTTGGGATCCGACAGGTCCGGGCGCTGCAATCCGGTACACGGTTTTGGCGAAAGCCACCTGGGCGTACTACGCAGTCGTCCTGGACGAGGCGGTGGGGCCGGTCCCCATCGTGGAATTTTGTCGCGTTGTTAGGCTGCTTCGGTCACGTCCTTTTGAGGTTGGGCCTGCTGAGGTTTGTACGTCTCGCCGCTCTTCCACAGCGCATGGAGTATAGTCGCTAACTTCCGCGCGACGGCGATCGCGGCGCGTTTCTTCGCGTTCTTTCCTCCGCGTGCGATCAGGCGGTAGCCGAACGTCCGCAGATCGGACTCTGGCCCGAACGGACCAAGGATGTACTGTGCTGCTTGGACGAGGACCCTCCGCAAGATCCGATCTCCCGATTTGCGGATCGGCAGGTCGGGATCGTTGTCTCCTGACTGACATCGTCGGGGCACCAAGCCGATGAAGGCGCCAGCGGTACGACTGTTTGGGAAGCGGTGCGGATCCTCGATGATCAGCACAAAGGTCAGCGCTGTTAGATCGCCAACACCAGCGATCTGAGTGAGGCACGCTGTCTCGGGGAACTCTTCCTTGCAGAGCCGAGCGATCTCCCGGTCGTGTGCGCGGATCTGAAGTGAGACCTGCTCCAGGCATTTCATCAGTGGCTCGAGTGCTGGGCGTAGTGCTGGATCGATGGCAGGGGTGAGCTTGTGAAAGCTGCGAGTCGAGCTCCTTGGCATCCGAGCTCCGAGCGTCTTGACCACGCCGCGGACATGGTTGACGAGGCTCGTCCTCGTCGTCACGAGTTGCTCGCGACCTCGAACCACAGCCAAGGCGATCTGGACGCGCTCCGACCTGGGACGCAGTGGGTACAGCAGCACAGGGTCGGCGCGTCCCAGGCGAGCGAGGTACTCGGCGTCCACCCGATCGTCCTTGTTGTCGGCCCCGCGCATCCGTACCTTCCGGGGGTTGGCGATGATCACCTCGTGCCCGAGCTCGGAGATCACCCGTTGCATCCAGCCAGTGTGAGTCCCCGCTTCGAGGATGACCCTGCTCATCTTCTTCCCGCTGAAGTAGTCAACGACGTGCGCGGGTGTCGTCTGGATCTGTGAGCGCTCCAGCACCTTCGCTGTCGCTCCGTCGAGCATGCAGGCGTGGGTGTAATTGTCTCCGAGATCGAGCCCGATCACTGTGGTAGTCTTCATCTTCGTCCTCCGTGTGCTCTCAACTGGGCACCAAGCCCGCTTGACCTTGGGAGTCAGAGTGACATCCCGGCGGCCATGGGGGGCGGCCTTCTCATCCCATCCGGTACAGCT
>NZ_JMCC02000201.1 GCF_000737335.2 Enhygromyxa salina
AGCTGACCCAGCCCCGATGGCCCTCCCAAACCCCCACGCTCGTCCCTGACTCGACGTCCCACAACCGAAGCCTGCCATCGTGGCCTGCCGAGAGTGCTCGTGTTCCGTCGGGCGACCACGCACACGAGAAGACCGAGTCTCGATGTCCCCCCCACTCGGCGACGGTGCTCCCCGAAGCGGCATCCCACAATCGAAGGGTCCCGTCGAAGCCTGCCGAAAGTACTCGAGCTCCGTCGGGCGACCACGCACACGAGCTGACCCAGCCCCGATGGCCCTCCCAAACCCCCACGCTCGTCCCTGACTTGACATCCCACAAGCGAAGCGTCCCGTCGTTACCTCCCGAGAGCGCTCGTGTTCCGTCGGGCGACCACGCACACGAGCTGACCCCACCGCCATGGCCCTCCCACACCCCTACGCTCGTTCCTGACTCGACGTCCCACAACCGAAGCGTCCCGTCGGCGCCTCCCGAGAGCGCTCGTGTTCCATCCGGCGACCACGCGCACGAGCTGACCCCACCGCCATGGCCCTCCCACACCCCTACGCTCGTTCCTGACTCGACGTCCCACAACCGAAGCGTCCCGTCGTTGCCTGTCGAGAGCGCTCGTGTTCCGTCGGGCGACCACGCGCACGAGCTGACCCCACCGCCATGGCCCTCCCACACCCCTACGCTCGTTCCTGACTCGACGTCCCACAACCGAAGCGTCCCGTCGTCGCCTGTCGAGAGCGCTCGTGTTCCATCGGGCGACCACGCACACGAGCTGACCCCACCGCCATGGCCCTCCCAAACCCCTACGCTCGTTCCTGACTCGACGTCCCACAACCGAAGCGTCCCATCGTCGCCTGCCGAGAGCGCTCGTGTCCCATCGTGCGACCACGCACACGAGCGGACCGCCCCGCGATGGCGCGCGTCCAACGTCAGCGAACGAACGTGAACATGCTCATCGTCTACATGCGGAGCCACGCGCACATCCTCGAGCCAAAAGCTCGGCGGCGTCGTGTGGATGAAGCTGCAGCGGCGACCACTCCCTCCGCCCCGAGCACCATCGAGTGCAACACGACGAAACACCCCGCCATCGGCCCGGGCCCCCTCGAACTCGACATGCTTGGCGCTCACTCGCTCCCACTCCACGAAGCGCAGATCCGCCTGTTCAAAACACGCCCCGTCTAAAGTGACATTCACCCAACGCGTCTGTCGCAGGTTGGCCCCCGCCCAGCGACTCCCCGAGAGGTCCAGCGGCCCCCGCACGGCACACCCCTGAAGCTCGATATCCGAGAGATCGATCCCCACCACGTTTGGCATCGCCCAACCACGCTCGAGAGCCAGCAAGACATAGCGAAACACCAGCCACCGCGTCGCTCGCCGATCCCCGCGTGCCCACACGCTCAGGCGAGCGACGAGCGGGCCCTCTCCCCGTTCGCCAACGCGCTGCGCGAAGAAATCCCAGGTCTCTGGGCTGACCTTCTCGAAGCCCCATAGTTCGGGCGCATCGTCGACCAGCGCATCGAACAGATAGCTCGACAAGAAGAACTCTTGCATCGAGGTATGTGCAAAACGAAAGCCGGAGTGGTGCCCGGCCTTGTCGTCTTCCCGCACCAGAAAGGTCGCCGTGCGCAGATCCTCCTCGAGCTTGTCGGGGTCGACGTTGCCGTAGCGCCGCCGCATGGCCGGATCGCTGTCGAGCCACGCCCCGAACCAATCCTCGAGCTCGGTCGCCGGCACCAAACGCGACCCGCGTGCCCACGTCCACGCGGCGAGGTGGCTCATGAGCCTGAGCTTGTGGTCGGGCTTGATGTGGTGCTTGCCGCCATCGCGGGTCAGCCACTTACCAACCATCAAGCCATACAACGTCACCCCGCGTACGGTCTCGCCACGAGCGCGCAGCTGCTCGATCGCGGGTATCTGCTCGCCGATCAGCTGCAGCGTATACGGCCGCGCCGCCAACTCCTGCAGATTATGAACGCTGCGCACCAGCTCGATCGCGCGCCCAACATCGAGCTCTGGCAGCGCGCGCCCGAGGTAGCCACGGATCTGCTCCTCCCCAAGCGGCAGCAACACGAGCGCCGCGTAGTCAACAGCCTTCGTTCGGCCGCGGTCTTGACCCGTGAAGTGAGCCTCTTGCTCCGGTAAGCTGCGGAAGTAGTGAGTGCGACACGAGATCAACACACGAGTCTTGAAGCCCGCGCCCTCGGACAACTCCCGAACGCGCAGCAGCTCTCGCGTGAACTCCTTCCCGTGCACGTCGGACAGGTGGACCAGCGCCTCGTCGAGTCCGTCAAACACAAACAACACCGGCGCCTCCGCGGCCTGCTCGAGTAGCTCCTCCGCGGACGGCTTGTCACCCCGCAGCGGCCAACCACGCTCAATGCACTCATCCAGGATCTCGGTCAGATGTGGGACCTGCTCGCGCCCACGCAAGCTCGTCAGTCGGCGAAGGTCGAAGTACAGCGGGGCCGGCAGGCGATCGGCGGCCGTGGCGTTGTGCATCTCGACCGCGCGAATGACCCGTTGGCAGGTGACCGTCTTGCCCATGCCGTACTCGCCGAGTAGAGCGAACAGACTAGGGCTCGACGGCTCCTGCAGCCACCGCATGACATAGTCCACGGCGAACACCGAATTCGCCGACTCGTCCGTTTGCGGGCGTGCCAGCCACGACTCGTCGAGCTGAGCGATCTGGCCTTTGGTCTCCGCGATCAGGCGGTCGCACTCCTCGATCTCCTCGAGATCCTTGCTCAGCATGTGTGAGGCATTGAAACGTCGCGTGCGACGATCAGGAGGCCTCGACGGAGGCTGGGGGTCCGAGTCCGCGTAGGTGTCGAGCACGTGGTGGATGGCCTTGACGAGTTCGTTCATCCAGATGCTGCGCTTGCTGCTCTTTCGCCGGGGAAACGGGTGCTTGTCCCGCGGCGGACCCCGAAAGATCTGTCGCTCATCCAACCCGTGCATCTTGGTATTCGAGAACTCGAGCAATTCGAGTTCGACGGGGATCACCCGTTTGCCCTCGACTCCCGTTGCGCGACCCGACACGAACTCCGGAATTTCCACATTCTTGATGTAGTTGCTCGAAAAGAACGCGGGTGTCAGCAACATCAGCCCGAGATGGGCTTCATGCAACGCACCTCGGATCCTGCCGTCCCAATCTTCACCGGGCTGCAGCTGGACGTCCTGCCAAATCTCGAAGCAGTACTTGGAGGAGCTGGCGAGTCGCGGCGTCAGATCGTCGACCAGTTTGTGCGTGAGTTGATCGTCGGCGTGCGCGTAGCTGACGAACAAGCGGACAACCGGCATGCCGTCGCGCCGCTCCGTTAGCCGGACGCGAGGCTCGATGGCTCCGACCGGGATGCCCTTTGTGTCGGCGATCAGCCCGATGCCGACACGCTCGAGTTCCTCGGTCACGTTCATGCCTTCGATCGGAGGGATCTCGCCCTCGAACCACACCAAACGCCCCTCGGCGCCAACTGAGCGAGCTTCAGAACTGCACAAATCCAGGACCACCTCAGCCTCCTCGGCGGCTTTTGCCAGCTGATCCCTCAGCCTGGTCAGCGCCTTATTGGCGGCGCCAGTCGACGTGTCCGGGAACAGATCACGGTGGACATCCGCGATGCTGGCGCAAGAGTGCTCATCCGAAAGCAGTCCCGCGATGGCCCGAAGCCGATTGAGAGAGATCGGGGCTAGATGCAACTTCAGGCCATCTAAGGACCGCTTCACCTGGGACGGGGACATCGGCGACTCCGGCATGTCCGAATAATGTCTCAAACAAGTCCGAAACGCAAATTGCGCATGAACTGCGTTCTACGAACTGTTCGAGCGACTTCAACGTGGGCGTTCGGTAGCACCTCGAGAGTACCCGCGGCCGACGGGTCCGACATCTTCGACCTCGCGATGCCGACCGCAACCCGTGGCCGGAACCCCGCCCGACGATGGGCGCGAACTCGCCGCTGCTACCGAGCAAGATGAGGGCCGTTCGCGGCAGTCCGACGACTCTACCAATCCGGTCCGAGTAGATCGACCAGCGAAGCGTGTTCCGCATCGACCAACGGAAGCCCAACGAGCCGGCGACGACTCAGGATCGGTTGCTCCGGCGTCCCGGTCTGTGTTGCGTAGCTTGCGATGTACACGGGCGAGATCGTGCCAGCCTTCGATGTCAGCGGTAAATAGTATCCAAAGTGCCCATCGACATGCACCTCTACCAGTCCACCCGGGGCGCTTGCCGCGACGTGATCCTTGACGATTCGTGCCGCAACGTCCTCGTTTGTCAACTCCACGGTCGCGTCATCGATCCGAGTGAGAAGGACCTGGCCGCTCACGGTGATCCGTTGGCACCTGCCACTATTCGCATTCACGCTGACAATGACCTCAGCGCTCGTCAGCGGGAGTCCATCGAGGTCTGGGTGATACACGAAGTTGTAGCGATCAATCGACGCGAGACCCGACGCCTCCACATAGGTCGGGCGTGAGCTCGCGTACTGGTGCTCACGCTTGAACTCTCGCTGCCCGAGCACCCCCTTGTCCTCCAGCATGCCCAGGCAAGTCTCCGCGATCTCAGCGGCCTCGGCGGCTGTCATGCCCGCCCCCGGAGCGGGAATGGTTCCGCTGGAGTGCTCCGATGGTTCAGGCGTCGACACTGTGAGGCGGTCAGAAGCCGGTCGGTACCGAACGAGCAGTTCGTGGCCGCCGAGCTCGAAGCGGAGTGCTCCCTCCCGATATGGGTCGTCTGCGGCGGCCGCTGCCCACTCCGCGACCATCGTGGGGTCGAGGAGGCTTGGGCTGGGGAGCTCGGGGTCTTGCAGAACAATCTCGGCGATGAGCACCGCGCGGTTGATCACGTCGTCAGGCGTTCGTGTGTGCCTGGTCATCGAGAACGTCCCCCAGTGGTTCGACCTTGGGATCCCTTCTTGCTCGGCCTGCCGCACCCTGGACGCGTCATCTTCAGAACCGCAACCCACAACGCTGACCAAGGATAGTCCACAAATTACAACGGTCAGCCACCGTGAACACGAGATGAGCTGGGTCAGCATGGAAATGGACCTCCAACGCAGAAATTAGTAATGCCATCGAGCGGAACTTGGGGCGTCATGATTATGTACTGCTTGTTCGGAGAGTTGTCACTCATGTGCTTTCCGCTTCGCATGTTCATTTGGTCATGAATGGTCTCGCCGTGGAACTGCTGGGACTCGGCGAGCGTCTCTTTGGTGTAGACGACAGGCATCGTGGCGACACCAGACTCAGGAAACTCCATGACGTCGATCCAGGTATCGAGTTGTCCTGAAACGCTGTCGTAGTTCGGAGGTAGGCTGCTGTAGAAGGTGCTCAGGCCGGTCGGATCGACAACCGGAGAGTCGGCAAAACCGAGCCATTGCCGAAATTGACTGAGGTTCCAACTTTGCTTGAAGCAACCAAAGGGAAAATTCGGGCTCTGTGGGTCCTCATCGAACGCACCGCCGCAGCTCGCGACACTGATGAACAGAGACTGCTCATCACCCTGCCCCTGTCCCCCCATGTACGCGCCTGTTTCACCTATGCAGACGTCCGGCTTTTCGGGGTCGGTGAGACGGAACCCGTGAGCGCCAACGTGGCCGTGCCCGGCGAAGACTGCGACGCGCTTCGAGTCGGCGTACACGTGGTCTTTTCCATACGCGGTGAACCCCTGATCATAAAAATCTGACGGTCGAGTCTCCGAGCTTATCCGTCTTTGCCCCGACCATTGATCCAATTTCAGGGTATTCTCGAAGTCCTCGGTGACCGTGGCGACGTCATAGTCTTGACAGTTATTTGGCGCGGTCGAGTAGGTGGTCACTTCGGCCATGAAGAAGGTCCTGTCAGGATCACCCTCCGTCTCACCGACTCCGTCAGGGAGGTTCCAGGGGTTGCCATACAGATCACAGCCACTCCCGAGTATCACGGCAACTAGCGCCAAGCGGACACAACCGACCTTGGGTGCACTCACGAGGCCATGCTATCATCTCCACCAGCCGAGGAGTACATCTCATCATGCAGCGGACATCATGCTAGCCTCGCAATTCTTGCGCGATCGTGCCCTCGGAGTCGTCTTCGCGAGCCTCGCTGCGACCCACGTCGCGAGCTGCCAGGCCGACCCACCGCGCTCCAACGCCCTCGCGCAAACCCAGGTTGAACCCGCGACCCCACCACTGACGAATGCTCCGCGAATGATGCGAGATCACTGTCAGTTCACGACCCGCCCCGCAGACTCGCTCGAATCAGCCCTCGACGCCTTCGGCCCCCTCGAACATTGGCCCACAACCACGACAATCCGCTGGACCGCCGACGCCAAGCGGTGGCTCGGCCCCAACGCATCACCGCAAGCACAGACCCAGCTGAGCGCAGACCTCATCGAGGCGTCGGTCGCGAACATCGTCGTCCACACACCGGGTCCCAACGCCCCGAGCATCTGTGAGCGGCGGGTCGAGTTCGACGCCGAGCTCGACATCCGCACCAGCGACGGCATCGTCAACGCGCGCGCGCGAGGCCGCCTCGACGCGCGGCGGCCTGCGACGACAGCCCAGCTCCGCATGCAGATCCAGCCGCTGACAGACACCGCGAGTGCGATCTCGATATCCCTCGAGCTCCCCCATGCCACAGAAGGCTCAGCAAAGGTGGAGCTCCTCGGGCACGAGTCGAGGACCGGGACAGGTCACAACGGTCGGGGCTTCGCGGCCGGCGGCGAGTTCGTGCTGGGCTCCAGTGCGCTCTAGCGGCTATCAGACACCTTCGCGGCGCTGCGGAGGCGCTCGCCAAACCTCCGAAG
>NZ_JMCC02000202.1 GCF_000737335.2 Enhygromyxa salina
AGCGCTGGGCCAAGCTCGCGCGTGAGGTCAACGCCGGCGGCCAGCTGTTCGAGCACGGCTGAACGCCCAAGCTCAGCTACCAACAACGATCTCGTCCTCGGGAACGAACGGGGGGCTGTCGCAACAAAACAAGGTCGCCCGCTGATCCCCAACATTGACGTAGTGGTGGACCCGCTGCTCTCGCCACACGATCGGTTCGAAGCCGTGCAGCCGCTCGCCGTCCCGTTCGATCGCGCCGTCGACCAACCACTCGAGCTCGCGCATGATCTGGTGATAATGCGCCGGGATCTCCCGCTGCGGGTCGATGTGCAGCAAGTACAGCCCGGCCTCGCGGCTCTGGTGCAGGAGCTCGACCTCGCCAAACTCGTTGCGCTCGCGCATGCGCAGGAGCTCCCGCGCCGCGCGATAGACCTCGACGCCGGCCATCGTCGCGCGACCCGGCAGGGCCTCGGGCTTGCGCAGCCGCAGCCGCACATCTTCGATCATCGGGTGCACGCCGATCAACATGGCCGCGAGCTCGCCGGCCGCGACCTCGAGCAACTTGTAGCGGCGAAACTCGAGCAGCGTGGCGATCTCGTCGGCGACGCGCCCGTAGTCGCAGGTCGCCGCGATCCGACCGGAGTAGGCGGCCTCGGCGGTGTCGAGGCCAAGCTCGAGGTCGATCAACAGCGGCTGCGGGCGCAGGCGCTCGTGGTCGAACACGCCAACGATGCAGTCGACGCGCAGCTCGCTGATCAAGATCCGGTCGCGGGCCATCGCGCCGAGACTACTCGCCGGCAAACCGACGGGCGAACTCGACGAGCAGACGGCAGCCAAACCCGGTGGCCCCGCGCCCAAGGTACTCGCGCGAGAACTCGTTGTGCGACTTGCCCGCGAGATCCACGTGGGCCCAGGGATAGTCGACGAACGCGCGCAAGAACGCGGCCGCCGAGCTCGGCGAACCAGCGTGCACGCCAACGTTGCGCAGGTCCGCTTTGTGGTGCCCGAGGTGGCGGTCGTGGATCTCGTGGATCGGCATCGGCCACAGCAGCTCTCCGCTCGCGTGCCCGGCCGCGACCAACAGCTCACGGGCCCGATCCTCGTTGCAATACAGCCCGGCGAAGGGCTCGCCGAGCGCGGCGTGGATCGCCGAGGTCATGGTCGCCAGATCCACGACCAACTCTGGCCGAGGATCCTGGGTCTGCAGCCAGGCGAGCACGTCGGCGAGCACGAGGCGGCCCTCGGCGTCGGTGTTCTCGACATAGACCGTCGTGCCATTGCAGGCGGTGAGCACGTCGCCGGGCTTGTAGGCGTGGGCGTCTACGCAATTCTCGGTCAGCGGGCACAGGCCGATCACGTGCAGCGGCAGCGCCAGCGCGTCGATCGCCAGCATCGCGCCGATCACCGCCGTGGCCCCGCACTTGTCGTGGGTCAGCTGGTGGACCGATGGATCCGTCTTGAGATTGTAGCCCCCCGTGTCGTGGGTCAGGCCCTTGCCCACGAACACCAGCGGCGCCCCCTCGGCGCCGCGATGCTCGAGCCGCAAGATGCAGCCGCGCTCGCTCGCGCCGGCGTCGACGGCGGCAAACAGACCCATGCCTGCCGCCGCTGCCTCAGCCGCGGTGATCGTGCCGAGCTCGAGCTGATGCTCACGCTCCCCCATGTAGGCGCGCACGCGCTCGACGATCCCGCTCGCGGTTCCCAGGTTGCCGGGCAGATCCCCCAGCTCGCGCGCAAAATTTGTTGCCTCGATGATCTTCAGGTGCGCGCCCAAGCGCTTGCGGAGCCGCTCGCTCGCGGCCCGACGCGCGGGCTTGGGCGCGTCGGGCATGCACACGCTGAGGCGGCGCAAGCAGGTTGCGACGGGCCCGTCGTTCGAGCGCTCCCACGCCCGCGGATCGTGGGCACGAAGGCACATGCCCTCGATGATCAGGGCGAGATCAGCGTCCTCGGGCCAGCTGATCAGCGCGGCGTGGCGGATCCCCGCCTGGGTGCACGCCCGCTCGATCATCGCGCCAGCGTTGCGCAGGGCCTGACGCAGACCCAACGCCGCGCCCTGCCGATCAAAGCTGCCAGCGTGCCCGCCCAGATACTCGAGCTCGGGATCCCACGCGCGCTGCTGCGGACCCAGGCAGAACATCAAGACCCGCGGCGTCGGGAGCTCGCGGGTCTCGAGCCAGGTCATGCTCTCGGCCCGCCGAACGATCATCCGCGCGGCGTCACTGCGCAGATACGGAGCCAGCGGCGGAGCCGGGCGACCGCGTTCGGGCGCCCGGAACACAGCGACGTGGACGTCGGCGGCGATGTCCTCGGCTCGCCGCTCGCTCACGGTGATCCGCATGGGCGGATCATACCCCCAGTTCGGAGCCAGTTCGGACCCAGTTCGGACCCAGTTCGGACCCAGCACCGCCGCCCGGCCCGAAAGCCGCGCTACTCGAACATCTTCTCGATGTCCTTGGCGCCCGGTAGATCCGAGAGATCGGGGACGAGCACGATCTCGATCCGCCGGTTCTTCGCGCGACCCTTGCCGCTCTTGTTGCTGGCGGTCGGGCGGCTGTCGGCGAATGAGGCCGCGCTCACGCGCTTGGCCGGCAGCCCGGTGTCGACCATCTCCTTGACGACGTTGATCGCCCGCGCCGCGGCCAACTCCCAGTTTGACGGGTACTCCTTGGTGCTGATCGGCACGTTGTCGGTGTGGCCCTCGACCTGAAACCGGCGGTCGGGGATCTGCGCGAGCAGCTGTCCGACCTCGCGGATCGTCGCGGCGCCCTGCTTCGAGAGATCGGCCGAGCCCGAGCCGAACAGAATGTCGGTCCGCAGCTCGAGGACCATGCGGCCGTCGACGATCTTGGCTTTGAGCTTGCCGTTGTCGATCAACGACTTGAACTTCGCCAGCACCGAGCGGTACTCGGCCGCGCGCGCCTCCGACTGCGCCCGCATGTGGTTGAGCTGGGCCAACGCCTTGCGCATGTCCTCGACCGAGGCCTCGAGGTTGCTGTGGTTCCGAACGAGCTCGGCCAGCTGGCTCTCGGCATCACCGGCGCGGCCCTCCGCGACTGCGATCATCTCTTCTAGATCGCCAACGCGAGCGTCGAGCAGCTCGACCTCGATCTGCGCCTCGTCGAGGGCAACTCTGAGATCCTTGGCCTCTCCGCGGCTGTCGGTCAGCTCGCTGCGCGCCTTCGCTAGATCGGCCTTGACCGCGTCGTAGTCTTGCAGGCTGACGCACCCTCCAACGCCCACCAACAGCGCCAATGCCATGATGACAGGATGGCCCCAGCGGGGGGCTGGGAGCACCTCGCTGGACCCAGACTCAATGACCACAGTATTTCGCTTCATCACGGCGAGTATGTCACCCGCCTGTGCGGCGACACCCCCCGGACGAGTCGAGCGAGCGGGTCGCGTCAGTCGCCGGGCCGCGGTGCAAACCCGAGTCCGACCCCGAGCGGCACACCCACGAGCAGCCAGATCATGAAGTAGCGCTCGCGGACCTTCTCGCGGCCGGCGTGGATCCTCGCGGCTATTTTTTCGGGCGCCTCCACGACGCCCGCCTCCACACCTAGGGGGTGCTCGATCGCGCCGGCGAGCTCGGTCAGCATCGGCTCGACCTGGCTGGTCTCGTAGTTGCTGGCGAACTTCTTGGCGGGGAGGATCATCAGCAACAATCCAACTGCGACGCCCGCGAGCACGTTGGTGACTCGATCCCCCGAGAACAGCCAGCGGCGGACCGGCGCCGGGCTGTGGCGCGAACCCAGCGTTGGTGGCCGAGGCTGCGCCGTGTTGCTCACAGAGGTCGCGACCGGTGCTTGTGATGCCTCGGGATCTCGCGGCACCGCCTTGTGTGCCTTGGTTGGAAGGTCTTCGTCGCTCAGCTCGAGCACGGGGCTCGAAGGCGGCTGCGTGGGCATGCGCCGATTTTGGGGCGGATGGGCGTTGTCGCTGACGGGTTCGAGGTTGGGCCGATCGTCGGAGTCGGTTGGCGGCGCGCTGATCTCGTCTTCGGCGTTGTAGTTGGGCCGCGGGGCCCCAGCCGACGACGCGTCCGACACCGGCTTCGGCGGCGGCTCCGAGTCGTCAAACTTATCGAGCTCGATCGACTCGAACTTCTTGCCGTACTCCTCGGCCGCGGCCGCGCGCCGTCCGTCGTCCTTGCCGAACCCCTCCAGCAAAGGAGGCAGAGCCTTGTTCGAGCCAGGGCGATCGCCGGACACGTCGCTACGGTACCAGAGTGACCAGAGCAACGACCAGTTTGGAATCAGCCGCTCGTGGGCTCCGGGCGGCGGGTGCTGCGAGGTCGCGAAAGATCTGATTGACACGATGTCAGGGGAGGCCGTGTGGACGATGGAGGACGGTTTTGCTCGTCCGAGCGCTCGTGCTTGGGGTTTTTTTGCGCGGATCGGCGACATACGTATGCTGCCCTCCAAGATGCGCCAAACTGACCCGAGTCCGCCGAAGGCCGCGGCGCGAGCGTCCGCGACCCGGCAGCCCCCGTTCGGGCCCAGGACCGGCGCCAACGTCCGTTTTGGAGCTGTCTTGGGGCTCGCGGCCCTCGCCTGCCTGGCGCTCCCCAGCCGCGCCACGGCCAGCCCGGGCGCCGATGGGACCCGCAACTTGTCGATGGGCAACGCAACCCGCGGGTCCTCGACGGGGACCGACGCCGCGATCATCAACCCCGCAGGCCTGAGCTACGCGCAGCAATTCGAGGTCGAGCCGCTCTACCAGTTCAACCTCCAAAACCAGACCCATGGGATCGGCGTGTTCATCAGCGACTCGCTCAACAGCCCGCGGCTCGCCCTGGCGCTTGGCTACATCTTCATGAACGGGACGCCGCGGATCCGCTACGACGATCCCTTCAGCGACCGCCAGCAGCTGAAGCTCGCCCACTTTGGGCACGAGGTGTCAGGTGTGTTGAGCGTGACCGCGGTCCGCAACTGGCTGTACATCGGGATCAAGCCCAAGTGGCAGTACGTGAGCCTGCGCTACCACGACGACGACGGCATCGCGCGCGACTACGCCCCCAAGCACAACGCGTTCGGGCTCGACGCCGCCGTGGCGATCAACCTGCTCGACTGGGTCCGGATCGGGATCGTTGGCTACAACTTGTTCGGCCCCAGCGCCCCCGCGCGCACCGAAGATCCGATCACCGAGATCCCGGGGATCGGAACTGACGACGAGCCCCAGATCAACGACACGAACCTGCGCCCCGTGTCCGACTACCCGCGCAGCCTCGGCCACGGCCTCGCTATTTTTCCGCTGCACAACCCCAACTTCAGCCTCAACGTCGACGCGACCTACGACTTCACGTCGTACCGCGAGACCCAAGATCAGTGGACCCGCATCACCGTCAACGCCGGCGGTGAGTTCGTCGCCGGACCCGTCCCGATCCGCGTGGGCGGCTGGTGGGACTCTCGCGGCCGCGGCAACGCCGACGATCGCGGCTACGTCAGCGCGGGCCTCGGCTTCATCCGCCCCGCCGCCCTCGGTGGCGTTGGCGTCGACTTCGGCGTTGGCTTCGCCCAACAGGTCACCGGCTCGATCCCCCGCGAGCTCGACACGATCTTCAGCGTGAACCTGGGCATCCGCCTCCGCCCCGACCTGTAATAGCGTTTTTTAGACCCCCACATAGGGTTTCGCACTTCGCAGGTCACTCGCTTCGCTCGCTCCCAACGGGACGTTTGTACGCGGCCGCATGTGTGGCCCCCTAGAAGGGGCTCTCGTCTGAGTACCCACGGCCACCGGGGAGGTCTCCACTCACGTGTCGTTCCGTGGTCCTAGATCGCGTGCCTGCTATCGGAGCAGCGCCGCTGATCTTCATCCATGAATCGGAGGATGTGGACGGACTTCGAAACCACAATGGAGCGCCGAGGGGCGCGCGAACAAACGCCCCGAGGAGCGAAGTCCCCGTAAACGTCCGCCGAAGGGACCCTTCTAGGGGCCACACATGCGCCCGCGAAGATCCAGCCCCGAGGAGCGAAGCGACCAGACCGAAGCGGCTGCAGTCGGCGAAGTCCCCGTAAACGTCCGCCGAAGCCACCCGAGCCCCCTTCTAGGGGGCCACACATGCG
>NZ_JMCC02000203.1 GCF_000737335.2 Enhygromyxa salina
GCGAACAGCCAGCCCCGAGGAGCGAAGCGACCAGACGCGAAGCGGCTGCAGTCGGCGAAGTCTAAGGTCGCTGTGGGGGTCAAGATTTGTTCGGTTCTTGGTACCAGGCCAGGGGCTGGATCAGGGCGTCGACGTTGTCGAGCTCGATCTTCACGCCCTTGTCCGAGAAGAACAGGTCGTTCGAGGCCAGCGGGCTGCGGCGCTGCGCGATGAACAGGATCGGCTCGGCCAAGCGGGTGTAGCCAAGCTGCACGATCGCGTTGACCAACCACCGGCCGCCGCCGTCGAAGGTCTTCTCTTCCAGCAACCGGTAGAAGCCCTCGTGGGGCAGCTTGACCAGCGTGTCGCCCCAGTTGAGCGAGTTGCTTGGGACCTTGATCCCCGGCATCTGAAACTGCCATTGGTTGTTGGTGTTCGAGACTGGCTTGAGCACGGAGGCAGGCGCAAACTCGCCATCGGTTCGGATCAGCACCAGCTGACCCGGCTCGATCTCCGACTCGTGACCAGGAAGGAACTTGGTGGTCTTGTAGATGCCCGGCTTGTACTCGAAGGCCATTCCGCGCAGACCGTACCCGACCCGCCAAACCAGGTCCACCTGCATCGCTGTTTTCACATTCTAGACTAGTGGGCAGCGATCTCCCCGCGACCCACGCGACCCATGCCGCCGCCCCAACACGCCCCGGACCCCGACAGCCTCGTCATCATCGGGGCCGGGGTGGTCGGCTGCGCGATCGCGTGGGCTGCGAGCCAGACTTTGGGGCTGTCGGGTGAGTCGACCGTGGTGCTCGAGGCGGCCGCGCGCCCGGGCACGGGGATCAGCAGCCGCAACAGTGGGGTGGTTCACGCGGGGCTGTACTACGAGCCTGGCTCGCGCAAGGCCCGAACCTGCGTCGCGGGAAACCGTCTGGTTTGGGACTGGGTCGCGGCGCGCGGGGTCGGTCACCGCCAAACGGGGAAGTTGCTGGTCGCGCGGGATGCCCAGGAGGAGGCACAGCTCGACGCGCTCGTGGACAACGCCGCGGCGAACGGAGTCGCGCTCGAGCGGGTCACGCTGGCGCAGGCCCGCGCGCTGGAACCCGCGCTGCCTCCCACGGTCCGCGCAGCGGGGTGGTCGCCGAGCTCGGGCATCGTCGACGCGCACGGTCTGGTCCGCTCACTGCAGATCGCAGCCGAGCAGGCCGGCGTATCGGTCGTGTGCTCGGCCCCCGTCACGCGCATCGAGCCGCTCGAACACGGGTTCGCCCTGACAACCCCACGCGGCAGCATGCTCGCGCGGCGGGTGATCAACGCCGCGGGGCTCGGTGCCACGCGCGTCGCCAAGCTGGTCGGTCTGACCCGCGCGATGCACTTGGCGCGCGGCGACTACTTTCGGCTGCGTCGGCAGCCGGCGTGGCGGCGGCTGATCTATCCGGTGACCGTGCCCGGCAGCCCGTCGCTTGGGGTTCACCTGACCCTCGAGCTCGACGGTGGCTGCCGACTGGGGCCGGATCTGGCGTGGGTCGAGGACCCCGAGGACTTCTCGCCCGCGCGCGGTGAGCTGCAACACGCAGGATTCTTGGCGGCAGCCCGTGCGCTGCTCGGTCCGTGTGAAGCAGGTGATCTGGTCTACGACAGCTGCGGGATCCGTCCCAAGCTGGTTGGACCAGGGGCGCCCGCCGGGGACTTCGAGATCATCGAGCACCCCCGCGGGTGCTGGCATCTGCTGGGGATCGAGTCCCCGGGCCTCACGGCAGCGCTCGCGCTCGCGCACGAGCTGATCGGCGTCCTAGACAACACCGGGCCAGCCGTCTAAACACAACCCATGTCACGTCAGCGGTTGTCCTGCGTCCTGACCTCGGCGGTGTTCGTCACGCTCGCGCTCGGTGGGTGTGACAATCCGTACCCGCCCATGCCAGAGGCGTGGGCGACCCCGCCCGTGCCAACCCACACGCCCTCGACGTCCCTGCCCACGCCGACCGCCGAGGGCGCTGGCGCCGAAGGCAGCCTGCTCGCCGCCTACGCCGAGCGCACGGCCCGGCAAGCCGATGCCTCCGACTCCTGGATGCTGCCCTTCCAGGCCAAGGCCATGATCGTCGAGCTGCTGATCGCGGCGGCCAAGGACGATCCCCAGCGCATGAACCAGCTGCTGTCCGACCACGCCCGGTGGGGTCTGCCGGATCGTCGTGAGCTGCGGGCCCGCCCGATCGCGCACGACGGGGATCCGCTCGGCCTCGAATTTCTCGAGGCGTTCCGCCAAGCAGCCTCGCGCTTCGGGGCCAAGTCGGCGTTCAGCTGTGCGCCGCTGCAGCCAGGCTGGCAGATGCTCGCGGCGACGGGGGCCGAGCCAATGTGGTGCTCGTACACGTCGGCGGACAACCTCGACATCATCGGCTTTCGCCTGATCGTCGAGAAAGGTGAGGTCGTCACCGACTACGTTGGGTTCTTCGAGCAACGCCAGCCCGTGGCGATCCGCGTGCCCGATGCTGGTCATCCGCCCAACCTGACGCCCTACGTGAAGATGCCGGTGTCGCTCTCGCTTCCGCAGCTGATGCCTGACGGCAGCAACCCGGTGATCGAGAAGAAGCCCGCGCCTGCGCCTGCGCCCGCACCTGAGCCCGAGCCCGAGCCCGAGCCCGAGCCCGAGGATGCGCCGATCCCCGTGGAGCCCGACGCGGCCAAGCAGCCAGATGACGCGGCGGCCGAGAAGCCCGCGAAAGCGCCGGCCAAGCAGCCAGACGACGAGTCGGCCGAGAAGCCCGCGAAAGCGCCGGCCAAGCAGCCAGAGGCCAAGCCCGACGACGCCGGCGAGTAGCCCTGCGACCTCCAAGGGGGGCAGGGACAGCGCCTCACTTGCCAATACAAAAGCGCGAGAAGATCGCGTGCAGCACGTCCTCACCCACGGGGCCAAGCGCCGCGCGACCGGTGATCTCGCCAAGGCAGCGCTCGGCGACAGCGAGCGACAGCGCCACCAGCTCGAGCCCCGCCGCTGCGCGCAGCAGCTCGATGTCCTTGAGGTGGCCGATCCACTGCTCGTCGATCTCGCGCAGGTACA
>NZ_JMCC02000204.1 GCF_000737335.2 Enhygromyxa salina
GCAGATCCCGACCTCGCGCTTTGATCTCGAGCGTTGGTACGATCCCGAGCTCGCCGGCCCCAACCCTGCGTGAGATCAGCGCGACCGTCCCGATCAGCGCGCCAAAGAACACGCTGAACACCGACCACATGACCGTGCCCGAGATCTGCATGCTGCCCAGCGAGATCGCCCCGTGACGGGCGAGCATCACCCGATCCGCCAAGAACGCGAGCGTCTGCAGCAAGCTGGTCAACACCGCCGGACCGGTCAGGCGCAGCACCTCTGCCACGGGCGAGCGCGGCGAAGAACCCGGACCGGGGCGGTCGATCACCGGCGCATGATGCCCGACCCCTGGGCCCGCGCAATTGGCCGGGCTCAGCGCAATGGGCCGGGCTCAGCGAAGCACTGCGGCGCTCCCGACCAGCCCCCCGCGCGCAAGCGCCTTGGTCATCGCCTTGGCGTACGAGCGAACGGCATCGTCGACGTCGTTGGGGTCGATCGTCGCCGACAGCCCCGACCACATCAGCTCGCCGGTCGCGACCTCATACAAGTTCGACTCGATCACGACGACCTGCTCCTCGACGGTGAATGACGGGGAGTACACCAGGCCGCAGATCGAGTGGTAGTAGCTGTAGAAGCCCACGCCTGGGCCCGTGACCAGATAGGGCGTCGACTGGACGAAGCGCTCGCTGGTGTCGACCGCGACCAGCTGCGCGACGAGGGCTCCATCGACCTCGTGCTTCGCGAGCGCAGCGTGAATGTCCTTGGTCGTCAGCTCGCCTTTCGTTGAGAACAATCGGTATGACGCGGTCGCGCGGATCCCAGCCCGGTGCATGGCCTCGACCACGCCGTCTTCGAAGCTGCGGCGCACGCCCTCGCGCTTGGACACCGCAAACACGACGACGTGCTGAAAACCAGGGCGCCACTCGGGCGATCTCCAGAGCTCCTGGACGTTGGTAGAGCCAGCACAGGCCGACACCGCAAAGGTCGCACAAGCCAGCGCGAGCGCCAGGCTCCACAGTCGACGAGGTCGCATCCGAGAGTTAATGGCTCAGACGCGCACGCGAACCAGGCGGTGGAGCGCGCAGTTATCAGCGAGCGCACCCGCGCTTGGATCGCAAGCGCGAGCGCCGGCCAATGTTGCGCGCCCAAGCTGAAAATACTCGCTCAGCCGCCGAATGCTTCGACCGCCGCCGCCAGCTGATTCCAAGTCTGGCAGTCGTCGATGCCGAAGAAGTTCAGCTCCTGATCGAGCACATAGACGGCCGGCACGCAGGCGTTCATGACGTAGCCAGACAGCATCGGGACGTCGTCCTCGGCGATCACCGGGATGTTGTCGTGGTGGTACTGGCTGTCCCACGCGGCGGCGTCGGCGACCGCCCCAGGACCGCTGGTCGCGTCCTCGACCAGCGCGGTGATCCAGACCAGCTTGCCGCTGTCGATCATGCCCCGCAGCTGCGGCCCGAGGCCGCTGAAGGGATCGTTCCCCGCTCCGGTCGCAAGATAGGCGGACGCCTGTCGGCACGGATCACACCACACCGCCGCGACATCCAGGGCGATCGGAGTGCCGCCCCACTCGCACAGGTTGATCGCGTTGCCGAGGTGGTCCTTGCCGGCCACGTGCTTGACCGGCTGACCGATCGCAACCGTGCCCCACCCAGGATCATTGCCACACAGTCCGCTGTCGCCGTCGCCGTCACCCGTGTCGCCGTCGCCGTCTCCGGTGTCACCGTCGCCATCTCCGGTGTCGCCGTCGCCGTCGCCGTCGCCCGTGTCGCCATCTCCGTCGCCCGTCTCGCCCGTGTCGCCATCGCCGTCGCCGTCACCAAGACCGTCGAGCACGAAATCGTCATTGCCACCGTCCTTGTCGGTGCACGCAACCGAACCAAGCGTGAGGAGCAGACCGAAGAGAGGAGCCGCAATGTTTTCGCGCGTCATGGGCGAGCAGTCTACTCGAACTCCACGGTGGTTTTCGGGTTTTCTGAGACTGCTAGAGACGCCCGAGAACGACCGCTCATGAAGGTTTTCCCCAATGCGTCGCCGGCTGGCGATTGCGTCAGCCCGCCTGCGCGCTCGGGCCTGACCAGGATCAAGAGGCTACGAGCGATCGCAGCAGGTGAGTCTGGCCCTACTCGACGGGGACGAATTCGTCGCAGGCGGTGTCGATTGCGGCGACGGCCTGGGCGAAGAAGGGCGCATAGTCGGGCGCACACACGCTCCCAGCCTGACCGTGCGTGAATGACTGGGCGAAGCTGCGCAGCGCCGGCGCGTCCTCGTTGGGCGCACACTGACCGCCCATCACGCCGCCGTCGGCGACCAACCCAAGCACGACGACCGCCTCTTCGTTGCCACCCTTGGCGTCGACCAAGAATTGCTTCCAGCTCGCCGGGTTGCCCATTGATTGATTGACGTCGTCTTCATCGGAGATCACCGTCACGACCAGCACGGCATCATCGCGCAAGAACCCCTCGTTGCACCCACCCAACTCGCTCTGCGTGGAGATCGCCTGCATCATCGCGTCCATTGGGCGCTCGAGCCCGTCACCGCCCGCGCCAACGAGCGCCGCGCAGCTGAACGTGTCTTCGAGGTTGGGCTGACTGTCGAGCATGAAGCGAAGCTCGCCCGCGATCCCGCACGCGTCGCCGTCTTGGTCCTTGTCCTTGCCCGCGCCGATCTCGGCGTCGCAGCCGGTCGGCAGCGGAAAATTATCGCAGGACTCCCCATTGCAAATGGTTGGCGGCGGCTGGATGACGATGCCACCGACCCCATTGCACGCGCCCTGACAGCAGGTTGGGTGGGGCTCGCACATGATCGTGTTGTTGGAGATGCTGACGCTCGACGAGCCGACCGAGGCGGCGTCCGTGTCGGTGACCATCAGGTGGTAGTCCTGGGCCATCAGGGTGTCGGAGATCGTCGAGATGAAGCCCGGGAACGAGGTCACGAGCGCCATCTGCTCTTCGGTCATCGAGCCCGAGTTGTCGATCACGAACAGGAAGTCGACCTTCTCGCACCCCGCTTCGGAGCTGGTCTCGTTGCCGTCAGCGCTGCCGCCGAACACATCGAGCAGCGGGCCTTCGTCACCGTCACCGTCACCGTCACCGTCACCGTCACCGTCGCCGTCGCCCGGACCCGAGCTGCCGTCGTTGTTGCCGCTGGTGCTCTCGCCGTTGTCGGCCGAGCTGCTGCCGGTCTCACCCAAGGTCGCGGCCGTGGTCCCCGCGTCGCCACGGTTGGACCCGCAGGCCGCCAAGATGAACAGAGTGGATAGCGCGGCAAACCAGGTGATTTTCATGCTCGAAGCTCGTCTGCAAAAGAGGTGCGGATGGTACCATTCGGCGTGACATTTCGACTGCTCCATCTTGCGAGGATCCCACTGTTGACCCCACTGTTTGCCGTTGCGTGTGGCGGGCCCGCTGGGCAAGACAACGGTTCAGACGGTGGGCAAGACAACGGTTCAGACACAGCCGGGGCCGAGACCGCTGGCGAACCCGAGTGTGACGTTGGCCTGGTCGCGAGCGACGATGGGGCGTGCCACTGCGGCACGCCCGACGGCGAGATCTGCAGCGAAGAGGCCTACTGCGACGCGCCAACCGGGACCTGCGTCGAGCCCACGTGCGGCGCCGCGGGGCCGTGGACCCCGGGCACGTCGGCGTTCACAGAAGTCACGCAAGCCTGGGGTCTCGACGGGGTCGAGGGCACCCGCCTGAGCGTGACGGATCTCGACGGCGACGGCTGGCCGGATCTATTCGTGCGCCGCGGTGGGACCCGCAGCGATGACTTTGGCGCAGACACCCGTCACACCTGGCTGCTGCGCAACACCGGCGGCCAGGGCTTCGAGGACGTCACCCAAGACTCTGGGGTGCTCGCGCCGCGCCAAGCTCTGGGCGCGGGGATCGGTCGCCCTGCAGAGATCGTCGCCTCGGCCGACGTCGACAATGACGGTGACCTCGACATCTTCACCGGGATCACGACCACCGATCCAGTTGCGAGCCTGGGCGAGACCAGCGAGCTGATGCTCAACCAAGGCGACGGCAGCTTCGTGCTCGCCAACGTCGACAGCGATCTGCGCCACGCCTCGAGCGAAGACATCGTCGCGGGCGCGTCGTTCGTCGACGCCAACCGCGACGGCTTTGTCGACATCTGGGTGACCGAGCACGGGATCCAAGACGAGCTCTACTACGGCACCGGTGACGGCGGCTTCGTCAAGGCAACCAGCGGCTCCGGGCTTGCGACCAGCGGCGCGGCCACCCTCGCCGAGCTCAACTCCGGCGCCGTTCACAGTCGGGCCTGGAGCGCGCTGGCCTGCGACCTCAACGGCGACGGGTGGACCGAGCTGCTGGCGGGCTCCTACGGCCGCTCGGCCAATCACTTGTGGCAGGGCCGGCTGGACCCCGACACCGGGTTCGTGGCTTTTGACGCCCGCGGGGTCGAGTCCGGGTACGCCCGCGACGAGAACTACGAGTGGCAGAGCAACCAGTTCGCGCGCTGCTACTGCCAGTCCAACCCGATGGCGGAGGGCTGCGCGGGCGTCCCGGCGCCAGCGATCAACTGCGACACGCCCAACTGGAACCACAGCTCCGACCGCGAGCCCTACCGCTTGGGTGGCAACAGCGGCGCGACGGCCTGCGCCGACCTCGACAACGACGGCGACATGGATCTCTACACCGGCGAGATCCGCCACTGGTGGGCGGGCCTGGGCTCGGACATGAGCGAGGCGCTGCTCAACACCGGCGCCCAAGATGTCAGCTTCGAGCGCCCAGGCCGTGACGCGATGGGCATCACCGTCGAGCACGTCACCGGCAACTCGTGGGACGAAGGGCACATGAGCCTGACCACCCTGGACTTCGACAATGATGGGTGGCGCGACATCTACGTGGGCGGATCGGACTACGCCGGCAACCGCGGGCTATTGTTTCACCAGCGCGATGTATTGCAGTTCGAGCCGGTCTCGACCGCCGACTCGTTCGAGCACAACCGCTCGCACGGGGTCGTGACCGCCGACTTCGACCGCGACGGTGACCTGGATCTGATCGTTGGGCACTCGCGCTCGCGCTGTGACGCCAACGCTCCGAATGACTGCTACGCGACCGCGGCGATCCGCATGTTCGAGAACACCTACGGCGACGGCGGCAGCTGGATCCAGCTGAAGCTCGAGGGCGTGACCGCCAACCGGGCCGCGATCGGTGCCCGGGTGCGCGTGACCGCGGGCGGCGTGACCCAGACCCAGGAGATCGGCGGTGGGTATGGGCACTACGGGGCGCAAGATGACCTGGTCTTGCACTTTGGGCTGGGTGACGCGTGTGCGGCCGAGATCGAGATTCGCTGGCCCGATGGGGATCTGTCGACGCAGCAGCTGGCGCTGCCGGGCGGGCATCGCTTTCACGTCGTCCAAGGCGAGCGCGCTAGGTTGCTGCTTCTGTGACCCCCACAGGCCTTCTGTGACCCCCACAGGCGCCTTCGCACTTCGCAGGCCTTCTGTGACCCCCACAGGCGGTTTCGCACCACGCGGTCACTCGCTTCGCTCGCTCCCAACGGGCCGTTTGTTCGCATCCGCATGTGTGGCCCCCTCGAAGGGGGCTCTCGTCTGGGCACCTGGAGTTGGGCGGGTGCCTCTCCATTTACGTGGTCGATTATGACCCCAACAGCCGGCTTCGCACCTCGGGATCACTCGCTTCGCTCGCTCCCAAGGGGCTGTTTGTTCGCACGGGTATGTGTGGCCCCCTCGAAGGGGGCTCTTGTCTGACCACCTGGAGCTGGGTGGGTGCCTCTCCATTTACGTGGGGGTTGTCTATGACCCAATGGAGGGCCACAGCGAGGGGCTATCGCTCAATTGGTGGCCTCCACGCGCGTACGCACCGCTCGGGTCGTGTCGGCGATGAACATCCAGTCCAACGTGTCCGACAGGTTCATCGGGCGACCATCCCACTTGGGCGTTGTCGTGCTGGCGTCGATGTGCAGATCCGCCTCACGCAAGAACCGCTCGAGCGCCTCTAACTCTTGGTCACTCCCGACGCGCGGGGGCGCGGCCAATATTGTGTGACCGCGCTGATCGATGAACATGATCTTGTCAGCTCGAACCTCCACGGACAGCCCGCCCTCGTGAATCATGCGATGGTGACCGGGGCACACGAGCACCAGGTTTGCCAGGCGGGTTGGGCCACCTTCCGCCCACGCCTGAATGTGGTGACCATGCAGGTGCCGCTTTCGACCGCAGCCGGGCACCCGGCAGCCGCCGTCACGCAGCCACAGCGCGCGCGTGATCGCGGAGGGGATCGAACGCGTGCTGCGTCCGACGTCGAGTAGCTGCCCGTCCGCACCGGTCACGACGTCGACCCGGGCGCTGTCGCACGCCAGCATGCGCGCCACGTGCAGCGGGACTGGCGTGCCGTCACGCAAGAACCCACCGACCCCACCGGG
>NZ_JMCC02000205.1 GCF_000737335.2 Enhygromyxa salina
AATGTGGCGAGTCGCTGGCCGTGGCGTTCTCGTGCAAGAAGCGAGGATTCTGCCCGTCTTGCACGGGCCGGCGCAGATCCTCATGCCCGACGGTGGCTTCGACACGAACGCCGACGACCACAACCCCGCGACCGGCCTGCACGCGATCGCGGCGGTCCTGCGCCACGCCGCGTTCCACCCCGACAAGCACATCTGCGTGTTCGGCCACACCGACACCGTTGGCAACAACGCCGACAACCTCACGCTCTCGAGCGAGCGCGCAACCAACGTGCTGCACCTGCTCACCGGCGACGCCGACGCCTGGGCCGCGCACTGCCATGAGCACTTCGAGATCGCCGACGTCCAGCGCGTGTTGCTCTGGATCGCTCAAACCAAGGGCTGGGACACGGATCCCGGTCCGATCGACAACGACTTCGGCAACCTGACCCGCACCGCCCGCTTCAACTTCCGCGAGCGGATGAACCTGGACTACGGCACCGCGCTAAAACAGGGCACCAAGACGAGGCGCCGATGTGCCACGTGACCCCGACCAAGTCGGGCACCCTCCTGCAGTGCACCGACGAAGGGGGCCCGGGCGATCCTCTGACCTGGGCCGCCGTCAAGGTCTGTGGACCCGGGTGGTGCCACGATCTGCTCGCCTACGACGACTGCAACGACTACAACAGCACCGAGATCCAGTTTGAAGATGTGACCTGCTACGACCTTATTTAGGACCGGTGATCAGGGGCACTCGTCAGGGCCGATCTCCGGCCACGCGCCGTTGCCGTCGTCGCGCGCGTCGCCGTCGTAGTCCTCGTCGACGAGGACCGAGACCAGGCCGAGGTCGCGCAGCGCACAGCTGTTGTCGAGGTGATAGCCAGTGACGGTCGGCGCGAATGGACTCGGGGTCGCAAACAGCGGGTCGATGCTGACGTTGCCCGAGGCGAGCACGTAGGCGTTGCCGTCGAGGGCGTTGACCTCGGCGGCCGTGTCGGCACAGACTGGCCAGTCCTCGTGTTCGACGAGGCAGTCGCCCCCGGTCACGAAGTCGTTGTTGCGCAATTCGAACTCGCGGTTGACGAAGTTGCCGCCCTCGTAGACCACGCCCTTTCCGGCCCAGCTCTCGACGTAGAAGATGTTGTCGAGCAGCAGCGGCGGGATCATGTTGGCGTTGGAGAAGGTCGCGATGCGCATCGCCGCGTCGCCATGGCGGAGGTAGCACAAGTTGTTGGCGAAGGTCAGGTTGGCAGGGTCGCCGCTGTTGCAGTCGAGGGTGTAGGCGCAGCCGATCGTGCAGGCGGCGTTGCTCCCCGAGTAGCCGGCGAAGAAGAAGTTGTTGCGGTAGACTGAGCCGATGTTGTCGGCGGTGGCGATCGCCGATGAGTAGTTGTCCTCGAGGCAGCGGGGGTCGTCACCGTCGAAGGCGCAGACGTGGACCTCGTTGCGTTCGACGGTTGCGGCGACGTTGCCCTCGAACAGCAGGCCGTAGGTCTTCCACTCGCTCGACCCGCCGATGATCGTGTTGTCGCGCAAGTTGATGTCGCTGCTGCCGTTGTTGTTGGGCGAGAACGCGTGGATGCCATAGGCCTGGCTCTCGCCGACCGAGATCCGCACGCTGTGACCGCCGAGGATCAGGTCGTTGTTCTCGGCGATCAGCTCGCCATAGGACAGCTTGATGCCGTAGGTCGCCATGCGGATCGGGTTGTCGGGGTCCGCGTTGCCCGAGATCAGCGCGTTGTCGGTCACGGTCGCGTCGGCGTATGAGAGCAGGATGCCGTGATGGTTCCCGAGCGAGGTGTCGCCGGGTCCGCCGACGATCTCGTCGTTGCCGCTGATCAGCGTGCCCGGACCGCTGCTGGCCACGTAGATCCCGGTCGCGCCGCCACAGGGGGTCGTGCAGCCGGCGATGAGGGTGTTGCCGGTGATGTGGATCGGCTGGTCGACGGCGTGGATCCCGATGCCGCCGTAGGGGCCGCCGACGATCTCGGGGTTTTGATCGATGCTGACCGGGGTGTTGGCTGGGAAGTCGCCGCTGACCACGACGCCCGAGCCAGCCTGGCCAGCCTCGGTCGTGCCGTAGACGGTGCTCCCGGTGATGCTCAACGCCATGCCCTGGACCTTGACGCCGCTGCGGGCGAAGGCCAGGCGGCCGCCGTCGATGGTCGCGTTGGTGATCGTCGCGCCGGTGAGGGGGTCGAGGTTGGTGTTGCGCAGCTCGACGCCGACCGTCGCGCTGCCCTTGGTCACGCCGATGACGTCGCTGCCGGTGATCGTCGCGCCGTTGATGGTCACGCTGTCGACGGCCTCGGTCCGGACGCCGGTCGAGGTCGTGGCCGCGTTCTGGACCCCTCCGCCGGTGATGGTGCCGCCGGTGATCGTCAGCGCGCTGGCCTCGCCGTGATCGACGCCGACGGCGTGGCGCGAGACGCCGCCGTGGATCGTCGACTGGCTGATGCTGGTCTGGCCGTAGCCGAGCGTGCCCGCGAGCACGCCCGCGCTGGCACCCTGCCCAGTCACGGTCCCAGCCTCGATCACGACGTTGGTCAAGGTCATCGAGTTGCGGCCGAGGTGCTCGATGCCGTAGCTGTTGCTGGCGGTCCCACCATGGATGCTGGCCCCGTCGACGCTCAGGGAGGCTGGGGTGACGCCCGCGGCGATGCCGAGGCCAGCCGACACGCTGCTCGCTCGCGGCGGCCGCAGCTCAGTCAGGCCGTCGATGAGGATGGTCCCGCCGTTGCCCGGGCCGATGTAGACGGCGTAGGCCCGGGTCGCGTAGACCCCGGGTTCTAAGGGTTCGACGATGACGTTGCGGACCGTCGCGTTCGCCGAGCCCGAGATGTAGATGGCCTCGTCGTACTGAGGCTGGTTTTCGTTGTTGATGAGCCCGTCGAGCTGGACGCGGAACCCGTCGAGGGTCGCGTCGGTCACGGCGCCGAACCACTCGACGGGCTGGAGGTAGTGGTAGATGACCGTGTTGTTGGTCTCGGGGTCGGGGTTACGGGGCGCGACGAAGGTCGGCTCGTGGCCGCCGAAGACATCGTATCCGCTGCGCATCGAGACCTGCTCGAAGTAGGCGTTGCCCGCTCCGGCCACGCGGATAGGCGAGCTGATCGAGTTGATCAGCGCCGTGCTGATCGTGCACCACGGCCGGGACACGGTCCCGCACTGGTCGTTGGGGATGCACGTATCCTTGGAGACGTAGGGGCCATCGCAGGGGATCGGGATCGTGCACGCGTTGGTGCACTCGTCATCGTCGACGTCGTTGCCGTCGTCGCAGGCCTCGCCTGGATCGACGATCTGGTTGCCGCACTCCTCGGAGATACAGGTCGGACTGCAGCCATCAGCGGCCATGTTGTTGCCGTCGTCGCAGCCCTCGCCGGGCCCGACGAGGCCGTCGCCGCACACGGCATCGTTGCACGCGAGGGTGCACTCGGCGTTGTCGTCGTTTTGCGGGCCGTTGTCGCACTCTTCGTTGTTGGCCCAGACGAAGCCGTCGCCACAAGTAGCGACCGTGCACGCGAGGGTGCAGTCGCCGGAGTTGGCGTTGTCGCCGCCCTCGTCGCAGGCCTCGTCGTCTTGAAGGTAGCCGTCGCCGCAGCTCTCGAACCGGCACTCATCGGTGCAGCCGTCGTCGTTGTCGCCGTTTTGGCCGTCGTCGCAGTCTTCGTTGTCCTGAACGACCATGTCGCCGCAACCCTCGAGCTCGCAGGTTGAGCTGCAACCATCGTCGTCGTTGGCGTTGCCGTCGTCGCAGGCCTCGTCAGGGCCGAGGAAGGTGTCACCGCAGACGTTGTCGGCGCAGTCGTCGAGGCAGGTGCCCATCGGGCCGTTGTCGGCCCCGTTGTCGCAGGCTTCGATGCCCTCGTAGACCAGCCCGTCACCACACGCGGCGATCTGGCACGAATTCGTGCAACCGGCGGTGTCAGCGTTTTGGGGCCCGTCGTCGCACGCTTCTTGTTGGTCGAGGGGCAGGGGTTCGCCGGCTCCATCCTCGACCTGAACGTAGCTGTCGCCGCAGGTCGCAATCGCGCAGGTGTCGAGGCAGCCGTCGCCGTTGTCGTCGTTGGCGTCGTCGCACTGCTCGCCGTTTTGGGCCTGCAAGACCCCATCGCCGCAGCTCGTCGGGGCGCACGCGTTGGTGCAGGCGTCGTCGTCGTCGTCGTTGCCGTCGTCGCAGCCCTCGCCGGGCCCGACGTAGCCGTCACCGCAGACGTTCTCCTCGCAGCTGTCGAGACAGGCCGAGTTGGGCCCGTTGTCGGCTCCGGCATCGCAGGCCTCGCCAGCTTGGATGATGCCGTCGCCACACGCCGGGAGCGTGCAGTTGTTGGTGCACGCATCGTTGGGGATCGCGTTCCCGTCGTCGCACTCTTCATCGGCCTCGAGCACGCCGTTGCCACACTCGGCCTCGGGCTCGTCGCCATCACCATCGCCAGTGGTCGCGGGGTCACCGTCGCCGTCGCCGGTGGTTCCGGTGTCTTCGGTATCGGTTTCGGCCCCGCCAGACTCGGTGTCCGTCGCCGTCATCGCGGAGTCGGCAGAGACTGTGTCGTCGGTGCAGGCCCCCACGAAGATCGCCAGGCAAGAAAGGCTCGATCGCAGCAGGATTCTCGACATCCCGCGAGGATAGTCAGGCGCGCGACATCGTCAAGCCTCAGGACGATTGGGGTGCATGGCGCGAGTCAGGAATTCGCTCCACGACACCTCGATCGGCGTGGTGACGCGTGCGCGACTTCCCGGTGGGAGCCCGCCGCTGGGGTCATGGGATCTCGTCGGTGCTGTGGGGTAGGGGGTGTTCGGCAAGCTCAGCTACGTCCACCTGGCGGCCTGAGATCATGGGTCGCCACGCGAGTGTTCTCGAAGTACAGCTCGACGCTCTTGGAGCCGACGCGCGCGAGCAACTGCTTGCCGATCAGGCGCCACGGCGCGGAGTAGCGGGCACCCCCGACGAGGGCGTGGCAATCACGCTGAAGCATCGGCTGACGCCACGTGATCGGCTCCCAGCGGAGCGTTGGCAGCGGGAGCATCTTGGACCTCTCAATCGCTTCGAAGACCTCGAGCGGTCGCTTGTGCGTGGTCCCGTGCTTGCGCTGACCGGCGACCTCGAGCACCCAGTTTGTCAGGCGAGGATTGAGCACGGTGACGTCACGCTCCGCGCCGATCGTGGCCATGAAATTGTGCTTGATGTAGCCGACCCCCGACTCGACCTTGCCCTTCTTCTCGGGGTTGTAGGGCGGCGTCGGATCGACTTGGAAATTGTAGTAGCGCGCGAGCTCGCGGTAGCTGCGGTTGAGGACGGGCCCGCATGAGTAGGACTGTCGTCGGAATCGACATTAATCCCCCAGCACCCAAGACGAGCGTGTTGCGGTTCTTTTCTTCCCAGTTTGCACCGGCCGCTGTGTCAGGGCTATGCGATGGGCTACGACCGCAAGCTGTGTGCCGACGTGCTCGACGCGTTCATCGTGTCGTTGCGCCGCTGGCTATCACGGCGTGCTCGCTGCCAATGCCCGGGCGTGCAGGGTCACAGCACGCTCGCAGCACATGCGACCGAGGGGCCAGCGGGAGGTTAGCCGCAATCCCGCAATCCCGCAATCCCGCAATCCCGCAATCCCGCAATCCCGCAATCCCGCAAGAGAAGGTG
>NZ_JMCC02000206.1 GCF_000737335.2 Enhygromyxa salina
TGGTCCCGGGTCTGGGCGGCGAGCTCCGAGCGCAGCCGCTCGAGCTCGCGCCGCGCGGCGTCGGGCCAGGTCGCGAGCTCGTCGGCGCTGGGCCCATCGGCCTCACCGCGCTCGATCTGATCCGCGGCCTCGCTCGCCGCCTCGAGCTCGCGCCGCAGCTGAGACAGCTCGAGCGAGTGCGAGTCTTGATCCGTCGACAGCCGATCGTTCTCGAGCTCGCGCTCGCGCAACTGCCGGCGCAAGCTGTCACGGATCGCGGCCGCCTCTTCGAGCTGGCGCTGCAGCTCGGCCTTCTCGCTCTCGCGCTGCTTGGTCAGCTCGCGCGACTCTTCGAGCTGGGTCTGCAGACCCTGGACGGTCCCGCCGAGCTGCTCGATCTCGACGCGCTTGACCTCGAGCTCGCCCTGGACCTGGGCCGCGACGGCGCTCTCTTGCTCGAGCTCGGCCTGCAGCTTGGCGATCCGCTCGCCGGCCTGATCGAGCGCCGCCTTGGCCTGCTTGGACTCTGCCCCCGCTCGCTCGTCGCGGGCTTCGACCGCGGCGAGCTGCTCGGCGAGGCCGGCGAGCTTGTCGTTGCGAGCGCGCAGCTGGGCCCGCAGCTCGTCGACGTCGGCTGACTGGCCCGCGAGCGCAGCGGTCTCTTGCTGCATCCGCGCGAGCTGTTCGTCGCGCGCACGCAGCAACGCGGAGACCTCTGCCTTGCCCACCTCGAGCTGGCGCAGCTCCCGGCCAAGCTCCTCGACCTCGCGCGTACGCTTTTGCTCTTCGGCCCGGGCCCGCTCGACCTGCTCGCGCAGCCGCTCGACCTCACCGCCGACGCGCACCCCCTCGAGCCGCTCTTTTTGCAGCGCCTCCCGGGTCTCCCACAGCCGGCCCTCGAGCTCCTCGAACTGGCGGTTGCGCTGGCTCAGCTCGTCGCGGATCCGATCACGATCAACCGCGACGTCGGCCAGCATCCGACCCTGCTCGGCGCCTTGGGCCGCGGTCGCGGTCAGCTCCTCGGCGCGGCTGCGGGTCTGGGCCAGGGCCTTGTCCGCCTCGCCGAGCCGCCGCCGCACCCCCTCGAGCTCGCCCGCGAGCCTGGACGCCTCTTCGATCTTGGCCGACAGCGCCTGGTCCTGCTCTTTGGCCCGGCGGCTGGCGACCTCGAGCTCGGCCTCCATGCGCTGGGCGAGCTTGCGCGCGCCCTCGCGCTCGGCCACGTACACCTCGTTTTGCCGACGCAGCTCCTCGCGCTCTGCGTCGAGCGACTCGAGCCGCTCACGCTGGCGCTGCGCTTCGACGCGGACCTGCTCGAGGGCCTGGCGCTCGTTGTCGAGCTGCGTGGTCAAGCGCTCGACAGCCTTGTCTTGCTCGCCTCCAGTCCGGCTCAGGATCTGTAGATCCGTCGCTTGGCTGCGAAGCCGCTCATCCGCCGCGCGCAGGTTGTCCTCGGCCTCGCGGGCCCGGGCTCGCACGGCGTCGAGCTCACGTCGCAGCTCCGCCTGGGTGTTGGCGACGTTGGCCCCAACCGTGCTCTGCTCGCTGCGCGCGGCGTCGAGGTGCGAGAGCAAGTCGCTTCGCTCGTCCTCGAGGCGGGCGATCTGCAGGCCCTGCTCTTGCTCGCGGGCCCGAAAGATACTCAGCTGAGTCTCGGCCTCGGTGAGCCCGTCGCGCAGGCGATCGACCTCGGCGGCCTCGACCTCGCTGGTCCGCGCGCGCAGGGCCTCGAGCTGCGACTCGAGCTCGCGGACCCGACCGTGCGCCGCCGCGACCTTGGCCGCCCGCAGGCTCAGCTCCTCGCGCAGCCGATCGAGCTCGTCGCGCAGCTCTTCGATCTCGGCCCCGTCGCGCGACGCTTGGGGATCGGGGCCGCCAAACACTTCGTCGCGCGGCAGCGGGATCAGCAGACACTCGCGGGACAGACCCGCCGGGGTGCGGCTCTTGCTGGCGATCGCCAGGAAGTGCGAGGCCTCTGGCGCCTCGAGCAGCAGATCTTCGCGCAGCGCGAGCTGGGGCTCCTCGGCCCGGTCATCCCGGTCGTCCCTCGGGTCTCGGTCATCGAGGATCGGCGCCAGCGAGAAGCCCTGCCAGGGCATCTGCGCGAGCATGTCGAC
Organism: Enhygromyxa salina; assembly: GCF_000737335.2. Lineage (GTDB taxonomy): Bacteria > Myxococcota_A > Polyangia > Nannocystales > Nannocystaceae > Plesiocystis > Plesiocystis salina_C. The sequence goes on from NZ_JMCC02000206.1 coordinate 2,097, forward strand.
CCGGGCAAACACGGCGTTGATCTGATCTTCGAGCGCCCAAAAATCGATCTGAGACGAGCCCGCGAGCGTGCGCCCAAACGCCTCTGCCTCGCGCTGCTCGATCCACGCGCAGAACATGCCTTCGGTGCGAAGGATCCGGTGGCTCTCGCGGAGCAGCTCGCGGCGCTCCGTGGATCGCAGGCGCCCGAACGCCTCGATGCACAGCACGATGTCGATGCTCTCGTCACGCAGCGGCAGACGTGACCCGCTCGACGGCCGCACCTCCATGCCTGCCTCGGACGGAAAGTCGCCGCCGATCACCAGCACCCTGCGCGCTCCCGCGCTCAACAACCGCCGCGGCCCCTCCGGCCCGCTGGGCTGGATCACCACGACCGTTCGGGCGAGTACCCAGCGCTCGAGCGCGAGGTATGCGGGCAAGTGGAACACGAGCGCTTCGGGCCCGCATCATACTCGGTTTCCCGCGGCTCCCACAGAGATTAGCGGCCTGAGCCAGGCTCGTGGCGAACAGCGAAGTCGCCGCGCTCGGTCCAACGCCGCCGCCACCGGGGCTGCGAGAGTGCCAACCCACGACTGCACGCTCGCCGAGCACGGCCGCCCGTTTCCACGTTGCGACCGGCGTCGAACCCCGACCTGCGCGTATAATCAAGCGGTGAACGAGAGCGTCCAGTACAAGAAGCCGCGCAAGTTCAACATCGTGGTGATCGTCATGCTCGCGGTGTTGATCAGCGGCGGGTACTTGTTGTGGAGCTACATCCCGGCGTACTTCCGCAAGGGCGAGGTCATGCGCGTGCTCGACGAGACCTCGTCCGAGTTCACCGGCAAGGCGTCTCGGATGCTGGCGGAGCCCAAGCTCGTAGACCAGATGGTCTACGAGATGCGCAACAAGATCAACGAACTGGGGATCAACGATCCCAACTCCGAATACTGGATCGAAATTGATGACGACGATCAGATCCGGTTCGGGGTCCTGTACTCGGACTGGATCGAGCCGCCCTTCGGCGAGCCAAGGGAGGTCGTCAACGAGCTCGAGATCCTGTGCACCCGACCCGGGCGCGGCGCGGGTTGGACCTGCGAAGGGCGCGAGCTCGACTCGGCCAACATCGGCGACGAGCTGCCGGTGGATCCCAACGCGCCTTGAGTCCGGCGCCGGAACCCTGACGTCGACCACGACCAGCCGCGCGGGCGCCGTGACATGGAGCAGGGCCGGTCCCGGCCAAACTCCCTAGATGGCCCTACAGCTGGGTTTAGCTGGGCACGCCGGGGGTTCGCTCGCGGCTGCGCGGTCGCGGCTTTGTCCCCGGTTGATCTACCAACCCCCGGTGACCTACGCTCTGTGCGCGAGACCGTCCGAGGCGATGTCCGGTAAGCTCATCCTGCTGGGGGAAAAGACCGTCGAGTACCCCCTGACCGCGTTCAACACGCTCGGTCGCCATCCTGACAACAGCATCCAGGTGCTCGATCGGATCGTGTCGAAAGAGCACGCCCGCATCACCTTGGCACCCAACGGTCGCTGGGTCATGCGCGACGCCGGCAGCCTCAACGGGACCTTGGTCAACGGTGAGCGGATCGGCGAGGCCGTGCTCAACGACGGCGACCGCATCCAGCTCGGCAACACCAACTTCGCGTTCGCGGAAGACAACCCGCAAGCCCAGCAGGCCGAACAACAGGCGCACCGTGGCCGCGTCACGATGATGCCGGGCCAGGTCCAGAGCGAGGTCCGCAACCGCATCGACGCCAGCAAGCGCTTCGTGCCGGTCGCCGAGATCTCCGACATGGAGGTCCTCAAGGCGGACTACGAGAAGCTCCGCGTGGCCCATGAGCTGTCGCAGAAGCTCGCGGTCGGCACCGACCTCGACATGCTCTTGCAGCAGATCGTCGACGAGACCTTCCAGATCATCCGCGCCGACCGGGCCGTGATCCTGCTCTACGATCCCGACACCGACATGCTGACGCCCGCCTACGTGCGTCAGAAGCGGGCCGACGAAGAGATCAAGCTCTCGAACACGATCCTCGACGAGGTCAAGCGCAACAAGGCGGCGGTGCTCTCGTCCGACGCCATGGTCGACGAGCGCTTCAAGGCGGCCAAGAGCATCATCATGCAGGGCATCCGCTCGACGATGGCCGTCCCGCTGCTGGTCGCCGACCAGCTCGTGGGTGCCTTCCACGTCGACTCGATGCTGGCCAGCGGGGCGTTCACCGACAAAGATCTGCTGCTGTTCTCGGGCATCGCTACCCAGGCCGCGATCGCGATCCAGAACTTTCGCTTGGCCAAGAAGATCGAGCACGAGGCCGCGACCCGGGCTGAATTCCAGCGCCTGCTCTCGCCCAACCTCGTCGATCAGATCGTCTCGGGCGCGCTCACCCTCGACCAAGCCGGTGCCAACCGCGAGGTCACGATGCTGTTCGCGGACATCCGCGGCTTCACCTCAATGAGCGAGCGGCACACGCCCGAGGAGATGGTCGAGACCCTCAACAACTACTTCGAGTTCATGGTCGACGTCCTGTTCAAGCACGGCGGCACCCTCGACAAGTACGTTGGCGACGAGATCATCGGCCTGTTCGGCGCCCCCGTGGAGCTCCCCGACGCCCCGGTCCGCGCGGTCCGCTGTGCCCTCGACATGCTCAAGGCGCTCGAGGAGTTCAACCTCACGCGCGCCAGCGAGGGCAAAGAGACCATCAAGATCGGCATCGGCATCAACTCGGGCCGCGTCATCGCTGGCGCGATCGGGTCCTCGCGCACGCTCCAGTACACCGTGATCGGCGACGCCGTGAACGTCGCCGCCCGCCTGTGCAGCGTCGCCAAGTCAGCCGAGATCATCATCTCGCCCTCGACCATGCAGCAGTGCCAGGCCTACGTGATCGCCGAGCAACGCGAGCCGGTCAACGTCAAGGGCAAGTCCGAGATGATCCAGATCTGGAACATCACCGGCCTCCAAGAGCAGGACCTCGAGGTCCCCTCGGTCGCCCAGCGGCATGCCACCGCCCCGTTCCGCACCACGCAAGAGCCGTAGTGGCGGGTTGGTTGGTGGGGGGCTGGTTCGCTGGATGGAGAGGCGGTGGCCTGGTTTGATGGAGGGAGCTTGGCAGCTCCCTCCCCCCACCTTCGGCGGGGCCCCCCACCCTTCGCTCCTCGCAGTGCTCGGCGCCTGGTTCAACAGGCGTGGCTGGTTTGATGGAGGGAGCTTGGCAGCTCCCTCCCCCCACCTTCGGCGGGGCCCCCCACCCTTCGCTCCTCGCAGTGCTCGGCGCCTGGTTCAACAGGCGTGGCTGGTTTGATGGAGGGAGCTTGGCAGCTCCCTCCCCCCACCTTCGGCGGGGCCCC
>NZ_JMCC02000207.1 GCF_000737335.2 Enhygromyxa salina
TGCGCGAGGGCGCCGTCTACGTGGTCACCGGTGCCCGCGGGGCGATCGGTCGGGTGCTGTGCGAGCACCTCGCGCGGCGCTACCGGGCCAAGCTGGTGTTGCTCGGGCGCAGCAGCGCCGAGGCCGAGGTCGCGGCGCTCGAGCGTCTCGGCGGTCGAGCCCTGGCGGTGCAGGCCGACGTCTCGAAGCGGGGCGAGCTCGCGGCCGCGCTCGACGCTGCGCGTCGCCACTTCGGGGCCATCCATGGCGTGTTCCACCTCGCCGGGTCCGCCGACGACAGCCGGGCGAGCGCGGGTGATCAAGCTCGGTTCGCGGCGGTGCTCGCGGCCAAGACGCGGGGCCTCGCGCTCCTCGATCAGCTCACGCGCACCGACGCGCTCGAGCTGTTCGTCGTGTTCTCCTCGCTGTCCTCGCTGATCGGCGACTTTGGGGCGGCCAGCTACGCGACGGCCAACCGCTTCGCCGACCTCTACATCCAGCGGCGCGCGAGCTGGGCGCGAGCCGGCGAGCGTCGCGGTCGCAGCGTGGCGCTGGCCTGGCCGCTGTGGTCCGTGGGCGGCGTCGACGAGCTCGTCACGTCAGCCGAGCGCGCGGCCTACGAGCGCCGCAGCGGCATGGGGGCGCTCGACGCCCAGCAGGGCCTGGCGTTGTTCGAGGCCGCGCTGGGCATGGACCGGCCGTGGCTGGTGCCCGCGTGGGGCCACGTGGGGAGCCTCGACGCGGCGCTCAGCCCGGCGCGCGCTGCCCGAGCGAGCCGCGAGGCGCCCGCGCCTGCGAACCAACAAGCCACGAAACCACCCGCGCAACAACGGGGAGCTGGGGCCCCGCGGCCGCCGGCCGGCGACCCGAGCCGAGACACGCGGCGGCGGCTCGTCCTCCACCTCTGCGAGGTGCTCTCGACCGTGCTCAAGCTGCCGCCGGGGCGCCTCGACAGCCGCGTCCCGCTCGAGGACTACGGCATGGACTCGGTCCTGGTCATGGAGTCCAACGCGCTGCTCGAGCGCGACTTCCCCGGGCTGCGCGGGACCGTGTTCTTCGAGTTCCGCAGCGTCGACGAGCTCGCGGAGCACCTGCTCGAGGCTCACGCCTCGGCCGTGGCCGAGCGCTTCGCGGATGCACAGTCGCCACAGTTGCCACAGCCCTCGCCGCAGCCCTCGACGCAGCCGCCACAGGCCACGCTCGCGCGGGCGAGCGCCGAGCCGCGCCGGGCCGTACAGGCGAACACCGACGAGCCCGTGGCGATCATCGGCCTCGCGGGTCGCTACCCCAAGGCCCGCGACCTCGATGAGTTTTGGGCCAACCTCCTCGCCGGCCGCGATTGCGTGACCGAGATCCCGAGCGAGCGCTGGGACGTCGACGCCCTGTTCGACGCCGACCCGACCGCTCCAGGGCGCAGCTACGGGCGCTGGGGCGGCTTCCTCGACGAGGTCGCGGCGTTCGACTCGTTGTTCTTCCAGATCTCGCCCAAGCAGGCCCGGGCCATGGATCCGCAAGAGCGCTTGTTCCTCGAGAGCGCTTGGTCGGCGCTCGAGAACGCGGGCTACTCGGCCTCGAGCTTGCCCGCGCCGCGCTTTGGGGGGCAGGGCCGCGACGTCGGCGTGTTCGTTGGCGTGATGTGGGGCGACTACGCGGTGCTCGCTGCGGAGGAGTCGGTTCGCGGCAACCATCAGGTGGTGCTCGCCAACCGCTCGTCGATCGCCAACCAGGTCTCTTACTTCGGCGACTTCCGCGGCCCGAGCGTCGTCATCGACACGGCTTGCTCGGCCTCGCTCGTCGCCGTCCACCAGGCCTGCGAGAGCCTCCGGCGGGGCGAGTGCAGCTACGCGATCGCGGGCGGCGTCAACGTCTCGGTCCACCCGGACAAGTATGTGCACCTGAGCCGCAAGACCATGCTCTCACCCGACGGACGCTGCCGCGCGTTCGGGGCCGACGCCAGCGGCTACGTGCCCGGTGAGGGCGTGGGCGCGGTCGTGCTCAAGCGGCTGTCCGAGGCCGTGCGCGACGGAGACACGATCCACGCGGTGATCCGTGCGACGGCCGTCAACCACGGCGGGCGCACGAGCGGCTTCACCGTGCCCAACCCCCACGCGCAGCAGGCTCTCGTCGAGCAGGCCCTGGCCAGCGCCGGGATCGACGCGCGGACGATCGGCTGCGTCGAGGCCCACGGGACCGGGACCTCGCTCGGCGATCCGATCGAGCACACCGGCCTCGCCCAGGCCTTCGCCAAGCACACCGACGAGCTCGGTTTTTGTGCCCTCGGATCGGTCAAGTCGGCGATCGGCCACCTCGAGGGGGCGGCCGGTATCGCCGGACTGACCAAGGTCGCGCTGCAGCTGCGCGAGCGCGTGCTGCTGCCGACGCTCCACGCCGAGCGGCTCAACCCGCTCATCGATTTTGCGAGCTCGCCGTTTCGAGTCCAGCGCGAGGCGGCGCCGTGGCCCGAGGGTCGCGACGCAGCGGGCAGGCTGGTCCCGCGCCGGGCCGCCGTCAGCTCGTTCGGCGCGGGCGGGACCAACGCTCACGTGATCGTCGAGGAGTACCTCGCGCCGGCCGAGGCCCGCGCGACGACCGGGCCCGAGCTGATGCTGGTCTCGGCCCGCGACGAGGACCGGCTGCGCAGCTACGCTGCGGCGATCGGCGCGGCCTTGGAACGTCACGCCGAGCGCGGGCTCCCGGGTGGGCTCGCCGATGTCGGCTACACGCTGCGCGTCGGTCGGGAGCCCCTGACCGAGCGCCTGGCCTTCGTCGCCAGCGATCTCGCCAGCGCAGCCGCGACCTTCGCGGCCTTCGGTCGCGGCGAGGACCGGGCCGAGATCGTTCACGGACGCGTCCCCGCGCGGCCGCCCCTGGCCGACATGTTGACGGCGAGCACCGGCGGCGCCGAATTTCTCGCCGCCCAGATCCGCGCCGGCAACCTGGAGCTGCTGGCGCGGATGTGGGTCAGCGGCGTCAGCCTCGACTGGACCGAGGTCGACAATCTCGAGCAGGGGCGCGAGCGGGGCCCCAAGCGCGTGCCCTTGCCCACGTACCCGTTCGAGCGCGTCCGCCACTGGATCGAGCGGGGCCCGAAGCCGGCTCGACCGCTGGCGGTCGAGGCCGAGGTCGAGGCCGAGCGCGAGCAGGCGAGGGTCTGGCGCCGGCAGCTCGACGCGCGCGAGCCGGTGCTCCGCGATCATGTCGTCGACGGGCGCGCGATCCTCCCGGGCGTCGGCCACCTCGATCTCGTCGCCGAGGCCTGCGGCGGCCTCAACGGCCGGGTGTTCGCCGATGTCCGCTGGCTCCGGCCGCTGAGCATCGCGGTCGAGGGCGGTCCCGGGCTCGGGCAGTGCGAGGTCGAGCTCGATCGACGAGGCTACGAGCTGCGCGGTTCGAGCGGCGAGCTGTGCTCGCAGGGGCGGCTCATCGACGGTGGCGCGCGTCCGCCCGCGCTCGCCGTCGAGCGGCTGCAGGGCGCGCTCGAGCGTGGGCCAGCCGGGCCCGCCTTCTACGCCATGCTCGACGGCATGGGCCTGCACTATGGGCCCTTCTTCCGTCGGGTCGAGCAGCTGTGGGTCGGGGACCACGAGGTCCTCGCGCGCCTCGGCCCGGCGACGGTCGAGGCCAAGCACGCCTTGCACCCGGGGGTCCTCGACGCCGCCTTGCACTGCTTCGCGGCGGTGCTGGTCCGCGCTCGCTCGGCTCAGGCGCGACCGATGCTGCCCTTCGCGGTCGACCGCGTCGAGCTGTTCGGTCCGGTGCCCACGCGGGGCTGGGTCCACGTCCGCGAGACCGGCCCGGCTCGCTGCGAGCTCAGCCTCGCCGACCCGAGTGGGGCCGTCCAGGTCCGCTTCGTCGGGCTCAGCTACCGCGAGGCCAAGTTCGGCGCGAGCGCGGCGGACACCGCGATCAGCTGCCGGCCGCGGTGGATCGCCCGCCCGGCCAAGGACCGGGCGGAGCCGGTCGGGCGCGTGCTGCTGGTCGGGCAGGGGCTCGACGGAGCGCTCGCCGTCGGCATCGAGCGGGCCCACGGCGGCGCCGAGCTCGTGCGCCTCGAGATCGGGGCCGGGGGCTTCGAGGCCGCGTCCCTCGATGCGCGCCTGGCCGAGCGCGTTGCGCCCGAGCTCGTCTACTTCATCGCGCCGACGGGCCCCGCAGCGATCGAGGACCGCGCGGCCTTGCGCGGGTGGATGGATCGGACCGTGGTCGCGCTGTTCGAGCTGGTCCGCGCGCTCGATCGTCGCGGCGTCGTGGCCGGTGGGCTGCGGCTGAAGGTCGTGACGAGTGACGTCTATCCGTTCTCGGCTGGCGAGCCCTCGTGCCCCTGGTCGGCCGGGCTCGTCGGCCTCGCCATGGTCCTCGCCAAAGAGCTGCCGAGCCTCCAGGTCGGGCTCGTCGACGTCCGCAGCTCGGAGCACGCAGAGGTGGCGGCGCAGGTCGTGGCCGAGCCCGCGTGGCCGCGGACCACACCGGTGTGCCTGCGCGGAGGGGCGCGGTGGGAGCGGGTGCTCGAGCGCGTCGAGCTCGACCACGCCGAGGTCCCGCTGCGGCGCGGCGGCGTGTACATGATCATCGGCGGGCTCGGGACGGTGGGTCGTGACACCTGCCGCTACCTCGCCGAGCGCTACGCCGCGAAGCTCGTGATCGTCGGGCGATCCTCGCTCGACGCGGGCCGCCGGGCGCAGCTGGCCGAGCTCGAGGCCGCGGGTGCCGAGCTGCGCTACCTCGCGCTCGACGCGACCGAGCCCGCGGCGATCGCCCGGGCCGTGGACGAGGCCAAGCAGGCGTTTGGCGCCCTCCACGGGGTCATCCACGCGGCCATGGTCCTGGTCAAGCAGGTGGCGCGCGAGCTCGACGAGACCCAGCTGCGCGCGGCGCTCGAGTCCAAGGCGGACTCGACCTGGGCGCTGCTGAGCGCCCTGCGTCGCGAGCCCCTCGACTTCGCGCTGTTCTACTCGTCGGGGGTCGCGTTCGAGGGCAACCACGGCCAGGCCGGCTACGCGGCGGGCTGCACCTTCGCCGACGCGCTCGCGCTGGACATGGCGGATCGCGTCGGGTTTCCGATCCGCGTGCTCAACTTGGGGTACTGGCACGCGGGCGGTGACCGCGAGCGCGAGCGCGTGCTCGAGCGTCTCGCCGCCGCAGGTATTCGCCCGCTCTCGGCCCGCCAGGGCATGGCCGCGGTCGAGGGGCTGCTCGCGGGTCCGTTGCGCCAGATCCTCACCGTCGACGCCGACGAGCACATCCTCACCAACCTTGGGGTCGCGGCCGGGCCCGCGCTCGAGCTGCTTCCGGCCGGACCCGCGCTCGGGCTGCTCGCGGCCGGGCCCGAGCTGCGCTTCGATCA
>NZ_JMCC02000208.1 GCF_000737335.2 Enhygromyxa salina
TTTCGAGTGGTCGAGCAGGTGCAGCGACAGCGCGCGTCCGAGCGCCGATGGGATTCCGAGTGCTGCGGCCCGTGCTGCGGCCCGTGCTTCGGCCCGTGCTCCCCGAGCACGATGTCGACCGGGCGCTGTCGCACGCGAGCATCCGAGCGGCGTGGCGTCGCGTCGCGTCGCGTCGCGTCGCGTCGCGTGGCGTCGCGTCGCGTGGCGTCGCGTCGCGTCGCGTCGCCCAAGAAGCCGCCGATGACAACCCGCTCGCAACCGGAGCCGGGCGTGCGCAGGCGATGCTCGAGGTACGCCCGCGAAACCAGTGGATGCCAGCAGGCGTGGAAAGTCGCCCGCTCGAGTGGAGCAGTGGTTGACCAAGAACTGCCCGATCCCGAGCGCGTAGCCGCCGTCTCGAACGACGACAAGCGCACAGAAGACCCGTGAGGGTCGCTCCGGGCACAATAAGAGGGCGTTGCGAGTGCCCGACCGAAGCCACAGCCCGACCTCGTCGACAGCGATCCATGACAACGCAAATTCGCGTCTTGAGCCCTCCGTGCCCGGAGCGACCCTCACGGGTCGTGCGCGCTGCCCGATCAGCACGTCGACCCCCGCACCCGCTCAGGCTGCAATCCGCACTCACCGAGGCGCTGTCCATGCAGACGTCTACATGCTCGACGGTCTGAGGCGCCACGAACTAATGCAGAGCTTTGGAGGTCACGTGCGCTCCTGGGCCGACCTGATCGACTTGTCCGCGGCCGCTGACGCCCGCGTGCGTGAAGCTCTCGTCGAGGATCTCGAGCAGCGAGGTGGCCTGCTGCTTCGACGACGCCAGCGCGAAGCAGGTTGGACCGGCGCCGCTGATCGAGCACGCGAGCGCGCCGGCCTCGATCGCGTTGATCTTGGCGTCCAAGAACCCAGGGATCAGGTGCGCGCGCGCAGGCTCGACCAGCTCGTCGACGATCGCCTCGCCGAGCAGGGCCAGGTCGCCAATGTGCAGCGCGTGCACCAGCAGGGCCAGGCGCGCCGACTGCCGAACCGTGGCGTCGAGCCCAACTTGGCGGGGCAGGACAGCCCGCGCTTTGGCGGTCTCGACCTCGCAACCGGGGGTGTAGATCGCCAGCCACAGATCTTCGGGGACCGGGAGCGAGACCACGCGCAGCGGCTCGGTCGCGGCGATCAGCACGATCCCACCGAGGATCGCCGGTGCGACGTTGTCGGGGTGCGGGCTGCCGCACGCGACCGCTTCGCCAGCGCGGGCAGCCTCGATCATCGCGTCGTTGCCGACGTGCAGATCCAGCGCCCCGGCGGCGGCGAGCAGGGCCGCGCACGCGCTCGCGCCCGATGAACCCAGCCCGCTCCCGAGCGGCAGCCCCTTGTCGAGCTCGAGCTCGACGCCGAGCGTGTCCGCGACGCCGGCACGCGCGAGCATGGCCGCGACCGCCACGCAGGCGGTGTTTTGATCAGCGGCCAGCGGGAGCCGCCCGCCGTCACCGGTGATCTTGGTCAGGACCACGCCGGGTTCCCGGCGTCGACGGGCGCGCACGACATCGCCAGGCCCGTGGACCGCGAGCCCCAGACAGTCGAAGCCCGGGCCCAGGTTGGACACGGTCGCCGGAGCGTAGGCCTCTACCCAAGGATGCGGCCAGGGCCGAGGTGCTTCGCTCATGGCAGGGGGCCTCAGCGCCGGAGCGCGTCGTCGATCCAGGCCTCGAGGCTGCCGCCCCACAGCAGCGGCGTGACGTGACGTCCGTTGACGTACACGGCCGGCGTGCCCTGGATGTCGAGGCTCTCGCCGATCGCACGATCCTTGGCGACCGCGAGCTTGCTGCTCTCGGACTGAAAGTCCGCCTTCCACTTTGCCAGATCGAGGCCGGGGATCTGCGCGGCGTAGCGCTCGAGATCCTCGTCTTCGAGCTGGGTCTGGTGATCGAACACGAGGTCGTGCATCTCCCAGAATTTGCCCTGACGAAACGCGGCCTCGGTGGCCCATGACGCCACTTCGGCCCGCGCGTGCATGCGCAGCGGGAAGTGCAGGTACACCAGCCGAGCCTGGCCGCGGTACTGCTGAACGGCCTTGCGCAGCTTCGGCGCCTCCATTTTGCAGTGCGGACACTCGAAGTCGGCGAACACGACCACGGTCACCGGGGCGCGCTCGTTGCCGTAGACCGGGCGGCCCTCGGTTGGGATCTCGAAGGGGGTCAGCGCGGCCACGACCTGGTCGATGTCGAGCTTGACGTCCGAGGGCGTGGCGCCGCTCGCCAGCCGATCGGCGATGAACTGGGCGACGATCAACGAGTTGCGACAGTCCGGGTCCTCGCGCAGCGAGGTTGCGAGGGAGTGCGGCTTGTCGCACGCGCTCTGCTCGGTGTTGATCATCGTATAGAAGGTGGACTGCTGGGTCTCGCTGAGCTTGCCCAGGTCGACGCCCTTGGCCACGCGGATCATCTGCTCTGCGGGCGGCGGCGGGAGCTCCTCGCGCTCGCGCTTATGCCTGACCGGCTCGGTCCGACTGGCTCCCGAGGTGTCGGGCTGATCGGGGCCGGGCGGTGTGCATGCCGTGCACGCCGTCGTCGCAACCACAGCGGACAGCGTCGCCATCAGTGCGAGAGAGACCGGCGCTCGGACCGTGATGCCCGGCTTGGGGCGGATGAAGGTCGTGAGACCAACCTCGAACAATTCGCGGATGCAACGCATCTTGGACAGCTGTCGCGCGGCGCGACGCGCGGGAACGCTAGCGCAGCACGTGAGAGCCTGCAAGCGGCTCCGGCAGGCCATGCCCGGCTTTCGCTTGACGCTGGCCATCTCAAGGGCGATATAGCCGCCCTCAGGAGAAGCCCGTTGACGAAGATTTTAGTGACCGTCAAGCGGATCCCAGATCCAGACGAGAGCCTCAAGTTCACCGGTAGTGGACTCGATCTCTCCTCGGTAAAGTGGGTCCCAAATGCATTCGACGAGTACGCGGTCGAGACCGCCTTGCGGCTCGCCGAGGACGTCAACAACAAGAAGAGCAAGCTGGCCGAGATCATCGTGCTCTCGATCTGCCCGCAGAAGCAGCGTCAGCACATGACGCAGTTTCTGGCCATGGGTGCGGATCGCGGCGTGATCGTCGACGCCGACGACCTCGAGCTCGACACGGCGGCGATCTCCAAGATCATCGCCAAGGTCGCGCAGGACGAGGGCGTCGACATGGTCATCACCGGCAAGCTCTCGCAGGACAACGAGGGCAACCAGGTTGGCCAGCGCGTGGCTGGGCTGCTCGGTTGGCCGCAGGCCTGTTTCGCGGCCGAGCTCGACTGGGATCAGGCCAACAACGCGCTCAGCGTCCACCGCGAGGTCGACGACGGCGTCGAGGTCAAGAAGATCCCGCTGCCGGCCGTCGTGAGCGTCGATCTGCGCGTCGTGCTGCCAAGCAGCGTGCGCAACGGCGTCAACCCGGCGGATCACAAGTTCACGGATGGCCCTCGCCTGGCCTCGCTGCGCGGCATCACCATGGCCAAGCGCAAGAAGGTCGACGTCAAGACCCCGGCTGACCTCGGCGTGACCAGCGCTGCGGGCGAGTCCACGGTCGGCGTCAACAAGCCGCCCGGTCGCATGGCGGGCCAAATGGTCGAAACGGTCGAAGAGCTGGTCGAAAAGCTCGCTACGGAGGCAAAGGTCCTATGAGCAAGGTACTCGTGGTCCTCGAAACCGCTGGGGGCAAGCTGCGCGCGCACTGCCTGCCCGGCATCGCTGCAGCCAAGCAGATCGCCGACGCCCGTGGGCTCCCGCTGCACTTGCTGGTGCTCGGCGCGGACGCCTCGGCAGCCGCCGAGATCGCGGCGGCCGGCTACGGCGCCGCAGGTGTCCACACGATCGCCAACCCAGCGCTCGAGCCGTTCACGGCCGAAGCGTGGGGCGACGCGATCGTCCACGCGACCAAGTCGCTCGGCGCCTCGGTCGTGGGCGGCACCGCCAGCTCGACGCTGCGCGACTGCCTGCCCCGCGCAGCCGCGATCCTCGACGCGCCGCTGTGCGCCGAGGTCGTGGCCGTCAAGAGCGGTGACACCTTCACGCGTCCGATCTCGGCCGGTCGCGCGCTGCTCGACGAGAAGCTCAGCGGCGAGATCGTGTTCTTCACGGCCCGCGGCAGCGAGTTCGAGCCAGCAGCAGCCGGAGCTGCAGCGCCGGTGTCCGCGATCGACGGCGTCAACGTCGACACCCGCGGGGTCGAGGTCGTCGGGATCCAAAAGACCCAGAGCAGCCGCCCCGCGCTGACCGAGGCCGACGTGGTCGTCTCGGGTGGTCGCGGCATGCGCGAGGGATCCAACTTCAAGGTCCTCGAGGATCTCACCGACCTGCTCGGCGGCGCCCTCGGGGCCAGCCGGGCCGCGACTGACGCGGGCATGGTCCCCGCGGATCTCCAAGTCGGCCAGACCGGTAAGATCGTGGCGCCCAACCTCTACATCGCCGTGGCGATCTCGGGGGCGATCCAGCACCTCGCCGGCATGAAGGGCAGCAAGACGATCGTGGCGATCAACAAGGACGGCGAGGCGCCGATCTTCCAGGTCGCCGACTACGGCCTCGTGGCCAAGTGGGAAGACGCCCTGCCCCGCTTCGTCGAGCTCGTTCAAGCCCGCAAGGGCTAGACCGCCAGACCACCATTGAGGGTGATCGGCGGTCGAGCGATCGCCGATCACACCTGGAAAAGGTGTAAAAACACAGGCGTTGTCGCAAAGAAAGAAGCGCGGCGCCGATGTCCCGGCGCCGCGAAAGACCCCCGTCACGGGCAGTCATGTGTTGCTGCCCAGCGCGATCCCGGCGCGCCGCCTGCTGGCGGCCGTGGGCGGGGCAGCGCTCGCGCACCTGGCGAGCAGCTGGGGTCTGCTGGCGCTGATCATCGACGGCCAGACGTGGCTCGATACCGACCTTCACGGCTCGCTGCTGTTGGTCGTCTCGCTGACGGGGGTCGTCGCGCTGATCACCGCGGACGTCGCCCGCCGAAAGAGTATCGATCAGGCCACGCGCACGGCCCCCGCGGTGTTTGGACTGCTGCCGCCGCTGCTGAGCGTGGCGATTGGCCTGCCGTGGGTGTGGGCAGGCGGCACCCTCGAGTTCGAGCGGGCGCTGTTGAGCACGGTCCCGCTGCTCGCCGCCACGACCGCGCCGGGGCTGGGGATCGCGCTGACCCTCGAGCACGCGCTGTCAGCCGTCTCCGTGCGACTTGGCGAGGTCGACGCGCTGACCCGGCGCTCGGCCGGCGGGCTCGACCCGGTCCCACCGCGAGGACGCCTCGAGCCGCCCACGCTCGCGGGCCGGCTCGCGCGGCT
>NZ_JMCC02000209.1 GCF_000737335.2 Enhygromyxa salina
TGGCTCGGGCGCGCGCCAAGCCGGCGCCGAGCGGCGCGACCTCGAGCTCCACGGGATCCCCGTCCGCGGCGCCTACGAGACCGCGTGGACCAGCAGCGACGGCTCGGCGCGGGTCGTCGCCTCGCGCTATCCCAGCGTCGACGCCCAGCTGCGACCCGAGCAGCGCCGCTTCGAGCTGGACGAGGCCCGCCGAGCGCTGGGGCCGTTGCTGCGGCCAGATCAGATCGAGCGGCTGGGCGGCATGGATCAGCTTCAGGGCGAGCTGGTCTACGTGCTGATGCTCGACGTGCCGATCTTGGCCTGGGAGTTCATCACGCCGCTGAGCCAGCTCCCCACCCCCAGCCGATCGCAGGTGTGGGTCAGCGCGGGGACCGGGCGGGTGCTCGATGTGATCGAGCTGGTCGACCTCGACAACCAAGCGCAGGTCTACGCGATCAACCCCCAACACACCCCGGATCCGTCAACGGTCACGCTGACCAACATCGATCTGGACCAGCAACCGTGGGCCGAGGGCATGGAGCTCGATGGCACCTACCTGACCGGCAGCCGGGTGCGGGTGTTCAACTGCATCGACGAAGAGGACGGGCCCTACGCCCCGTGGCGCAACGAGGACGAGTGCTTTCCGACCCAGCAGATCACCGCTGACGCATCGGGGGACTACTTCGTCCCGCTGCCCAACATCACGCTGCTAGGCGACAACCGCGATCCCACGGATCTCTACGCCGAGCTCTCGATGTACTACCACGCCGAGCGCTTCTTCGGCTTCATGGACACGCTCGGGGTCGAGGGCTTCCCCTGCGAGCTGTCGAACATGGTCGCCAATTTTCACTGGCTCTCGCCCTCGCCCGGCTACCCCGACGTGGCCTATGGGCCGTTCAACAACGCGTACTACAGCGGCAGCTGCGAGCTCGAGAGCGGGCCGACCATGCTGTTTGGTCAGGGCTCGGAGATCGACTTCGCGTATGACGGCGACGTCGTCTACCACGAGCTTGGCCACGGGATCGTGCAGCACCTGACGCCGGCCGGGCTGCGCCAGCATCGGCAGCGCGCGGACGGGGTGCTGCGCGACGCCCGGGCGCTCAACGAAGGGATCGCCGACTACCACACGCTGATGCTCACGGATCGGCCGGAGCTGGGCGACTACGCTGGATTTTATTGGTCGACGCTGGGCCGCGCGTGGATCCGCGACGCCGACAACGACGCCCAGTGTCCCCGCGACATGGCGGGGCAGGAGCACAACGACAGCGCCCCGTTCACTGCCGCGTTGTGGGCCGCCCGGCGCCGGGTCGGGGCCAAGCTCGATCCGGTGGTCATGGCCAGCTTGCCGCTGCTGCCCGGTGACGCTTCGATCGAGGAGGCTGCGGCGGCGCTCTTGATGATCGCCGCCGCCGAGCGCGACGCCGGGGCCTGGACCGCAGCCGACTACGAGCAGCTCGAGCGCGCGCTCGCGGCCCGCAACCTGATCGACTGCGAGCGCGTGGTCGACGACGCGGCGAGCCTGGATGACCCCAGCTTCTTGTACCTGCGCAACAACGGCAAGTTCGTGTCGCCGTTCTGGCCGGGTCCGGTCCAGTACCGCCAGACCGTGCCGGAGGGCTCGGACAACCTGCTGATCAGCTTCGAGGTGTCCGAAGAGGGCAACTCGGCCGGGCAACCGGTCCGAACCGACGTCGAGGTTCGGGTCCTGGTCAAGCGCAGCAGCGTGTCGGAGGACGCGTCGATCCACTTCGAGTATGAGCTGGGCGCGCTCGGCCACGCCGACGAAGAGAACGGCGACATCGACGAGACCTGGGAGGTCACCGGCGACTGGGACGAGATCTACACGCCGACGACGCTGGGGGAGTCCCGCCGGCAGGTGCTGATCCGCGGGCTCGAGGTGGGCGAGGCGGTGCATGTGTCGTTCGTCAATTTGGATCTGGCGACGGTGGTCGTGCGGGAGCTGCAGTTCGCGAACGTGCCCACGGATGAGCTCGACGGAGGCTCGCCGGGATCGGGCCGCGATCCCGAGATCTTCGCGGACGACGAGAGCGCGTGCGCTTGCGTCAGCGCGGGCGAGGGCGGGACAGGCGGGGTCCTTGGCATGGGCCTGCTGGTGCTGCTCGCGCTTGGACAGCTGGGTTCTCGACCGAGGTCTCGACACGCGTGAGCGGGTCCAGTCCACAGCCAGTGGTGTCGCCGGACGAGCCCGGATCGCTTGGCGCGACGACACCAGCGTGGTTGGTCCACCTGCGGCGGGTCGTCAACGTGGTGGTGCCGCTGGTGCTCGGCTACCTGATGGTGCTCGCCGCGGTGCCCCGCGAGCACCTCGAGGGCCCGCAGAAAGACCGTCACGACAAGCTCGTGGCCGCGATGAAGCAGATCTCGCTCAGCCAGACGTGGAGCATGTACGCGCCCGATCCTGGCCGCGGCCACTTCTACATGCGGATCAAGGCCTACGACGCCGACGGGACCGTGCGCGAGCTCGACGAGACCTTCATGGCCGAACACGGGTGGGGCACGGCGCGGGCCTGGAATCGCTCGCGCCTCGACATTTGGCAGCACGCGGTGACCCGGCGGATCGACCAGGTCAACCGCAACCGCACCTGGTACTTGCGCGGCGTGTGCCTGCGAGAGGCCCGGCGTGGCTACGACGTCAAGCGGCTCGAGATGACCCGGGTCTATCGAAGGATCCGCGCGCCCGAGCAGGTCCGCGAGGGCAAGGACCTCCTCGGGCCAACCAAGATCAAGAAGGCGCAAGACGGCAGCTGTCGGGTGAAGATCATCCAAGACATGATCGAGCTCGACCGCGCGCGTCGGGGCGAGACGGAGGCGGACCGTGGTTGAGCGAGTCACCAAGCGCGTGGTCCAGGCGATCGACTCGCTGCTCTCGGGCCAGGAGGACGCGCTCGCGCTCGGCGTGGTCCGGGCAGCCCTCGCCGGGCTGTTGTTGATCTCGGCGCTGCTGCACGCGGGGGCGGTCGGCGAGTACTTCTCGGACGAGTCGATGATCAACGACCGCTTCGCGAAGCTGGCGTTTCCGGCCCGCTGGTCGCTGTTCTTCACGATCACGGATCCCACGGCCGTGCGCGCGCTGTGGGGCCTTGGCGTGGTCGCCCTTGGCATGTGGACGGTCGGGCTGTTCACCCGGGTCAGCTCGATCGTGGGCATGCTGGTGTGGATCAGCATGTACGGGCGCAACCCGCTGCTCTATGCCTACCCCGATCAGCTCGCGTTGATGTTTGGGGTGCTGCTGGCGCTGATGCCGGCCGGCCGCGGGTTCTCGCTGGACGCCCGCTGGTTTGGGTGGGGCGGCACGGTTCCGGTGTGGTGTCGGCGGATCCTGCAATTGCAGCTTGGGATCATGTACACGGTCACCGGGTTGGCGAAGACCGGCGACACGTGGCATGTCGACGGGACGGCGATCTACTACACGCTGAACAACCCCTATAATCGTCACTTCGACGCCGGGCCATTCTTTGCGGCGATCCAGCCGTGGCTGCTGCGTCCCATGACCTTCGCCGTGCTGGTCTGGGAAGTCTCGTTTGGGGGCTTCGTCAGCTACCACTGGGTCCGCGAGGCGATGGGGCGCCGCTTGCCTGCGTGGGGCCAGCGACGCCGCGAGGGCCGACCTGGGGTGCGGATCCCGGATCTGCGCTGGCTGTTCTTGGGGTTTGGCGCGGCCATGCACATTGGCATTCAGCTGGGTGTGTATGTGGTGTTCTTCTCGCCGCTGGTGATTGGCTCGTATCTGGCGTTCTTCAACAGCGAGGATCTGCGCGAGCTCGTCGCGTGGCCGCGGCGGGTGTGGGGCCGCGTGCGTGGGCGCCGAGTCAGCGCGGCAGCGGGATGAACTCGACCGCGTCGTCGCCGGGCACCTCTGGAAACCGCCCGGTCGCACGAATCGACGAGGATCTCAGCACCGGCCGCGAGCAGGCATTCGAGGCGGTGGTCCTTGCCCGAACTGTTGGTGATGGGGGGCGCCGTCGCGCTTGTATCCGTCGTGTTCCTCAGCACCGCGGAGATGCGGTTGATGCCGTCGCGCGACGTCGCGTTCAACTTTAGCGCCGTTGTGCGGGAAAGTTGGGCAGGCCCGCTCGCCATCGCGTGTGCTCGAAATGGCGAACCTGACCGGGCCCTACAAATCCTGGAATCCGCGCAACGACGGGGTTACGACATGGGACGGGGCCGCACCCTCGCAGTAGCCAGCCACGAAGTAGCGATCGAACTTGGCCGCCAAGAGTACTACCCCGAAGCGGTCCGCGCGTGGGGTCTGGCGATCCGATTCGCTCGTGACAGCGGCGACGTGGTCCTCGAGAACCAAGCCCGTGAAGGGATCAAAGCGGCGGCCAAGGCGGTAGCCAACGCCTCTACAGTTGCTCCGCGTTGAAGCAGGTCACCGTGCCGTCAAGGTTGCTGACCCCGTCGAAGCACCAATAGAGGATGCCTCCGCACGTGCCGCCAGGCCAGCATGGCCCGCCGTTCTCGCAGCAGATCGTGTCTGCTACGCCGCCCTCGTGCGCTACGTACTCGGCACACACACCTGCGAGGCAAGCGTCCTCGAGCGGCGCGAAGGCGGAAACGTCCCCGGTCTGAGGGTCCACGACCTCCCCATAGATCACGGTGAACGCCTTGGTGCCCGGCATACACCCGGCCGCGTCCTTCAGCCTCACAGCGTTGTTGCTCGGGTTGTAGCAGACATCCGAGAGCAGCTTGGGTACATTGGCGGGGCTATATTGGCACGCCCCTGGGACCGACGTACAGAGATAGCGATACTCAGCGTCCGCAGTCAGCGGCACGGCGATCAGAGCCAGCGTGAGGAGTGTGAAGACGGTCCGGTGCATGGACCCGAGTCTACCCTGAAACGCCTGTGGGCATGCCTAGTCGTCGGCATGTAGTTTGATCCCGCCTCGCACGCGACCGCCTACCCGTCAGGGGGGTTGGCTACCGATGGCGATTGCGAGGAGCGCCAGCCCGACCGCCACAGTGCTCGCCATAGTGTCAACCTCGTGGCCGCGCTGCCGCGCGCGCAACCACTGGGAGATGAAGGCG
>NZ_JMCC02000021.1 GCF_000737335.2 Enhygromyxa salina
GCCGCCCGCGAGCGCGACGCAGAGGCCCGACGCCCGGCGACGCCCGCACCGGCCCCGGCACGCCGTGCCGCCAACGAAGAGGACGACGTCACCGTCGTCATCAAGCAGCACGCCGCCCTGCGCAAGGGTGAGGCCCCGCCGGAAGAGGAAGAAGAGAAGTCCGGTCGCCGTCGGCGGGCCAAGAAGTCGGCCCGCGTCCCCGCTCGCGGCCGCAGCAAAGCCGGCCGTCGCGGCTAGTCGCAAACTCTCGATCCGCGCGGTCGTTTGGCCGTTGTCTGCAGATGGGCTGGGTTCTCACGAATCCAGCCCATTGTGCATCGCGCGACCGATCGGCGTGAGTCATGCGTTTAGAGCCCCCGCTCAGGGTGCAAACCAGGTAACATTCGCGCCCGAGGCTTCCCATGCGCAAGTTCGTGATCCACTCCCTGTTCGCGGCCGTCCTCGCGGTCACCGTCACCACCACTGCTGCCTGCAATCAGGGCGACCCCAACGCGCTCGAAACCCACGTCAAGAAGCTCGATGACGCGGAAGCGCGGGCCGAGGCGTTCAAGCAGCTCGAGCGGATCGTGTCGGGCATCGCCACCGATCCAGAAGACACCCGCCGGGCAGAGTTCGCCGAGAAGGTGCTGCCCAAGTTCGAGGAGCTCTACTCCGAGGACGACGTCGCGCCCTACCGCGAGCAAATGCTGAACATGGCGATGGCCATGAAGCGGCCCGAGGCCGTCGGCATGTGGAAGAAGGCGCTCGAGATCGACGGGTCCGCCGAGGGCCACAAGCAAGCACTGCTGGCGCTGCAGGGCATCCGCGAGTCCAAGGCCGAGGCCGCCGCGGAGACGATCATCGCCCAATTCACAAAGCTGACAGAGAGCCCCAGCAAGGACATGAGCGAGGGCCAAGAGGGCGCGCTGCGCTACGAGATGGCCCGGACCCTAGGTGAGCTCAAGGCCAAGGCCGCGGTCGCTCCGCTGATCGCCGCGCTCGGTCAGTCCGAAGAGACCCAGCCCAAGGTGGTCTACAAGGCAGCAATCGATGCGCTTGGCCAGATCGGCGACCCAGAGGCGGTCAGCGTGCTGATCTCGGTCCAATTCTCGGTCGCCGACTCGCCCGGCACGCAGTCAATTGGCGAGCGCGCCGTGCGGGCGCTCGGGGCGATCGGCGAGCCCGCCGTGCCCAAGCTGGTCGAGACCATGGAGGGCAAGAACACCAAGGTCAACGAGCTCGCCGCCGAGAAGAACGTGCCCGTGCAGATCGTGCAGCAGAGCGCGGTTCGGATCCTGGGTGTGATCGGCTCGTCCAAGGCGACCGAGGCGATCGTCGCCTACATGCCGCAGAAGGACTGCGCGGGCGACGAGCCCGTTGATCTGGCCGCGCTCGAGGAGAGCGAAGAGGGCTTCGATCAGAGCGCGGCGGTCGGGCTGCGCGCGTTCTCGGCCAACTCGCTCGGGTTCATTGGGGATCCGGCTGCAGTCGCGGCGCTGTGCAACTGTCGCAACGCGACCCACAACCCCGGCGACCTGTGGGAGATCATCTCGGCGCTTGGCCGGATCGGCGGCGACGAGGCGTTCGCGTGCATGGAGAAGATCATGGCGACCGGGTTCTACGACCCCGAAGAAGCCGTGAACTCCGACTTCAAGTACCAGGTCCGCTGGGAGGGCGCGCGCTGGATGATCCTCGCGGCCCCGCCCAGCAAGGCTGCCGCGGCCAAGGCTGCGATCGACACCAACGAGGACAACGTCAAGGCCGAGATCGAGAAGCTGGGTTGGGGCGTCGGCATCGGCGTGCTCGAGTCCTGCAAAGAGGACGTCGCCTGCTACGAGAAGATCCTGTTGGACTCGAGCAAGGGCTGGTTCGAGCGCGAGGTCGCGGCCTTCAACTTCGCCCGCATGTCCAAGCCAGGCGACATCGAGGCGGCCGGCAAGCTGGCCAAGGCGTTCAAGACCCGTGACCCCGAGGCGCGCATCAACATCGCGTGGCTGTCCGCAAGGGTCGCTGGCGGCACGCCTTGCCAGGAGTGCTCGGACGCGCTCGAGGCCGTCATGAATGCCGAAGAGCTGACCAAGGACGCCAACATGCAGGGCGCTTGGCTGACCGCGCGGCAGGCCATGGCCAAGATGACCAGCGGCGGCAGCGGCGGCGAGTAGCGCTCACCGCTGGCGCGGGCTCACAGCTGGCGCGGAGCCGGGGCGATCGAACGCAAGTTCGATCGCCCTCGTCGTTCCAGCTCCTCTGGCGACGGCTCGGCTTGGGTTCCTTGGTAGCTGCGCCGGGCCGCCTCGATCGGACCCTCGCCAAGCCGCTCGAGCCGATGCTCGAACTCCAACAGCAGCGCCGGATCGACGTTGCCGAGCTGTCGCGCGCTGGCGATCGCGGCGCGGGCTCGCGTGACCGCCTGCTCGGCTTCGCGGACCTCATGCTCGAGGCGCGCGCTGTGGTGGATCAACTTGGTGGGATCCGGTGCGCCGTTTTGGCCCGAGATGACGGTTGGCGTCACGGCCGTGCTGTCGGCCCGTGGCGCCGGCCGGCTCTGCGCCAAGCTGGCGAGCCCACCCACGCCGACCGCGGAGACAGCCAACACCGCGACGGCTGTGAGCAGGCGGACGCGCGAACGTGCACGAGTTGGACCGTTGAACTGAGGTCCGGCGGGCTGATTCACCGGCGCAGCATACCAGGGAAGCGCGCGAAAAATTGTTGGGGGGGACGCGGGGGCGGCGTCGGCAACCAGGCGAGACCCATGTCATGCTCGGTCGTGCCGCGCAGCTCGATCCTCGCAGCCCGCCTGTTGTCCCTCGCCTGCATCGCCGCGCTCGGGACGGCCTGCGCAGCCATCACGAGCGGGCAGGGGTCCAGTCAGACGCCCGCGGCCGCGACCGGCACGGAGGATCGCAAGCCTGGATCCGACGCTGCCGACGCGACCGCGGCGGATCCCAACGCGTGGATCGACGAGGCCGAGCGGGCGCTCTCGGGGGGGCAGCCTGCACGGGCGGCGACCTTGTTCGCGCGCTACCTCGGTCAAGATGCCAGCGGCGAGCAAGACCGCCGCGCCTACGCGGGCTTGGCCCGCGCGCACGAATTGCTGGGCGACTTTGACGCTGCGATCCGCGCCTACGACGGCTACCTCGCCCACTTCTCGGATGATCCAAGCGCCCACCTGCTGCTCGCCCGGCGCGGCGCGTGCGAGGCCCAAGTCCTGGCGTGGGAGCGCTCGGCGGCCTCGTATGCGCAGGTGCTCGAGCTTGGCGGCGACCAGCTGATCCCCAGCCAGCGGGTCGAGGCGCTCGCGCGCCAGGGCTTCGCGCTGTATCAGCTCGCGCAGTTCGAGCAGGCCGACGCCGTGCTCGCTCGCGCCGACGCTATTTACGAGGCGGCGACGAGCGGCGAGGCGGCGACGCGCGGCGGACAAGAGCGGTTCTCGGACACCTACTTCGTGGCGATGGCCCGGTTCTATCGCGCCGCGATCTTGCACCTCGAGTTCCGCGCCGCCCGGATCCGGCTGCCCGAGGCCCAAATGAACGCCGACTTCGAGGCCAAGCTCGCGCTGCTCGAGCGGGCGCAGACGGCCTACAACCATGTTGTTCGGGCGCGCCACGTGTACTGGGTGTCGGCGGCTGGCTACCAGCTGGGCTCGATGTTCGAGGAGTTCTACGACGCGATCATGTACGCGCCGGTGCCCGACTGGCTCGACGAGGCCCAGCGGCGCACCTATTACGTCGAGCTCGAAGAGCAGCTGCGACCGGTGATCGACAAGGCCGTGTGGGTGTTCGAGAAGAACCTCGAGACCGCGCGCAAGCTTGGGTACGACAATGAATTCATCGAGCTGACCGAGGCGCAGCTCGGGCACTTGCAGGGGATCGTGCTTGGCCGCGGTGAAGGTGGCGGGCCGATGCCCCGGCTGGCCTCGCGCGAGCCGGGGGACGCGGATGACCCCGACGCGTCGCTGCCTTCACCTCGAGATCAGCTGTCGGCGGTCGAGCGCAAGCTGTTCGTGCCGATGCCGACGACGCTGTAGCAGCTGCTCGAGCTTCATGGGTTGAGCTTGCGGGCCCACCAGTTGGTGCCGCCAACGTCGTATGCGATGGCGGACACGTACACATAGCCAAAGCGATCGACCTCGACCGCGGCGTCAAACCCGAGGAACAGCAGGTTCGGCCCCAGGAACCCGCCGCCGGGGTAGATCTGCTCCCACATCAATTGCCCGCTCGGGTCATATTTGCGGATCGCGAGGTCGCACGACTCGTAGCGAAGCCCCGGGCTCGAGCAGCCCTCGGTCGAGACCGCCACGACCTCGCCCCAGGGATCGATGGCGAGCGCCGCGACGACGCCAAGGTCGGTGATGGGAACCACCACGTCCCACTGCATCGCGCCGTTGGGGTCGTAGCTGCGGACCCAGGACAGGGCCTCGCCGTCGACCGGCGCCTGGCCGCCAACCACCACGCTGCCATCGGCGGCGATGTCGACGGCGTGGAGGATGCCGGCCCCGTAGTCGTTGATCTGTACCTCGTTGACGACCATGCCCTGCGCGTTGAAGCGGCCCATCCACGGCTTGATCGGCGTCTCGGCGAACTGCCCACCCACGAGCACGTAGCTGCCGTCGCTGGCGGCGGCGAAGTCGTAGGCGAAGGGCCGCCCGCTGAGCGCCTCGCTGGGGAAGCGCTCCCACTCGAAGTCCATCGCGTCGGTGTAGCGCCGCACGTAGGTGACCCACTTGTCTTCCTGGGACCCGCCGCTGGCAAAGTAGGTGCCCATGATCAGGACACCGCCGGGGGCTGGCTCGGCGGCGATCGGGTTGTCGGCGTCGTCGGCCATGTCGGGCTGACTGGACCCGTCGAACACCGTCGACTCCATCAGCACGCCCGCGGCGTCGTAGTGGTAGAGCGCCGAGTCGCTCTTGTTGTTGGGCTTGGGGATCGCGCCCGCGACGAAGTACCCGCCGTCCTCGCGCTGGGTCACGGCTGCGCCGTACGCCGAGCCGATCTCGACCTTGTTGGCCCAGCTGGGACCCACCACCCGATCGGTGCGCTGCTGGCTTGCGAGGTCGTCCGTGCGCTGGCCCGTGATCACCAGGTCGTCGCCGTTGGGGCTCACCGCCAGGTCGTAGGCCGCGTCGAGCTGGCCGCTGTCGTAGTCCCAGTTGTCGACCTCGGACCCGCCGGCGGCCATGCCAAGCGTCACGCTCACGCCGTCGCTGATCACCATGTTGTCGGCGGCGTCGGTCGCCTCGGCGGTCAGCTCGTAGGTGCCGTCGAGCTCCGCCCCGCTGGCGACCCACTCGAACGCGTAGCTCGGACCGGGATCATTGGCGAAGGTAGCGATCGTCTCGCCGTCGCGCTTGAACACGACGTAGTTCACGTCCATGTCGAGATCGCTGAGCTCGGCCTCGATCATGATCCCCGAAGCCGAGGTCACGACGCCGGGGTTGGTCGACATGTTGACGGTGAAGCTGACGAACTGCGGTGCGCTGTCGCCGGGGTCACCATCACCGTCGCCGGGGTCGCCGTCGCCGTCGCCGTCGCCAGGATCGCCGTCGCCGTCACCAGGATCGCCGTCGCCGCTGGTCTCGGTCGGGTTGCTGGTCTCGTCGTTCGACGCACCGTCGAAGCAGGCCAGGGGGAGCGCACAGATCAAGGCCACAGCCGATCGCAAGTTCATTGCGACAGTGTACATCGCGCGTCGTCGCGTGATCGTGCCGCGAATCGATCCACACCCGGAGCACGGCTCGGGATCCGTCCGCTGACGCACCGAACTACTGGATCTCGTCGAGCAGCGCCGAGCACCCTGCCGCGATCAACTCGTAGGCCGCGGCGTACTGCCCGGGCCCGCAGCCGATCGGATCCGGCACATCGAGGGCGCGGCCGCTGGCCTTGGGATCCGCGATCGCCCGCAGCATCCGCAGCCGGGCGCGGAACCCCTCGAGCTCGCCAAACGCCGAAGGCGCAGCGAGTCGAGCGATCTTGTCGTAGTTGCGGCGATCCATGACGACGACATGATCGAAGCGGCTCAGGTCATCACGCACGAGCTGGCGACCGGTGCCCGTCAAGGTGATCCCGTGCGCGGCCGCGATCTCGCGCGAGCGCGGGTGCGGGTCGCAGCCCTCGACCGCGTCGGTGCCGGCGCTGTCGATGTGCAGGCGCTCGAGCATGCCGCGGTCCTTGGCGAGCTGGCGAAACACGCCCTCGGCCAGCGGCGAGCGGCACATGTTGGCGTAGCAGACGAACAGCACGCCAACCGGGCGCTGGACGGGTGGAGCCGAGTCGCTCATTGCTCGTAGATCTTGCGCACGTCGGGGTCGTCGTGGAGCGGGGCAAAGGCCAGCTCGACGCCGACCTGCTTCATGAGCTTCTTGTTGCCGCGCTTCTCGAGCTCGGCGAGGTGCTCCTTGGCGAACTCGAGGTCGCCAGCCAGCGCCGACATCTTGGCCAGGTTGAAGACCGGCTCGGCGTACAGCGAGTGGGCGTCGCGGGCCCACACGAAGAAGGGCTCGGCCCGCTCGCTCTCGCCCTTGGTCAACAGGGCCTCGCCGCGCTCGTTGGCGGCCTTGGCCGCGTCGAGCTTGGCGGCTCCGGCCTTGATCGCGTCATCCAGCGCTTTTTTGGCGGCGGCGTCGTCGTTGTCGAGGCTCTTGACCACCTCGAACAGCGCGGGGACTGGGTCTTCGGGCGGGGCGATCTCTTCGCCGCCAGCTTCTGCCCCCGCTTCTGCGCCAGGCTCGACGGCCTCGCCAGCTTCCGCTGCGGCCACTTCACCCGCTTCAGTCCCGCTGGGGGCACCAGCCTCTGCACCGGCCGGCTCGACCGCTGCGCCACCAGCCTCCGCGGCAGCGCTGGCTTCTGCATCAGCCGGAGCGCTCGAATCTGCCCCGTCAGCGGGCTTGGCCGCTGCGCTGGTTGCCTCGGCCGAGTCGCCGTCGCCCTTGCACGCTGACGATGTCGAGATGAGGATCGAGAGGACAGCCACGAGACCGCTGGAGAGGCGCTGCATCGGAAAATCCTAGCTTTTTTAGACCCCCACAGACAGCTTGGCACTTCGCCGACTGCAGCCGCTTCGCGTCTTGTCGCTTCGCTCCTCGGGGCTGGCTGTTCGCTGTCGCATGTGTGGCCCCCTAAAAGGCCTAAAAGGGGCTCCGGGGGCTTCGGCGGAGGTGGTCGTTGGCCCCCACAGACACCTGGGTTCAGACGCGGTTTGGCTGGGGTCGCGGCGGCTTGACACTCCAGCAACTTTGGGGGGTGGGGCAACTCGTGCCCACGGGCGCTCATGTGTGACGTAAGCTGTGGCCGCCCATGCTGCTCGCGACCTTGCTGCTCCCGCTCGCGTTTGCGCCACCCGAAGCCGGTGGTGAACTCGCGGCTGCCCAGGCGATCTTCGACGAGTCGTGCACGCTCTGCCACGACTCCAGCGACGACGTGCTCAACCTCGAGGACATCGGCGCGCTGGTCGGCGTGCCGTCGACGACCGGCAAGCCCTACGTTGACCCGGGCAACCCCAACGGCAGCTACCTCTACATGAAGATGGTCGGCGCCGAGGGGATCGAGGGCGAGACGATGCCAATGGGCGACGACCCGCTGCCCGTGGATCAGCTGACCGTCGTCCAGCAGTGGATCGCGGCGCTGCCGCCCGCGAACACCCAGAAGGATCCCGCGGGTGAAGGTGAGACCGGCGAGGGCGAGACCGGCGAGGGCGAGGTCGGCGACGGCCCCGGCGTGCACACCAACGTCCAGCCACCCACGCCGCCCAAGCGCAAGCCCAAAGAGCCGTTCTTTGGGACCTTCCAGATGAACCTGCCGACCACGACCACGCTCGGCAAGAAGGTCATCGCGTATCGCATCCACCACCGGCTTGGATTGGTTGGCGGCCCAGGCGACCGCACCTATATCGGCCTCGCTGGCGGCGCGACGATCAGCATGGGCATCGAGTACGGCGTGATCGACGGCCTCGATCTGGTCCTGCGCTGGACCAGCTCACGGCTCGACTGGGAGCTTGGCGCCAAGTACGTGCCGATCCGCCAAGAGGCGGGCAAGCCGGTGTCGTTCGGCGTGTACGCCAGCTTGGAGGCGCTGACCGACTTCCCAAGCAACTCGGTCAACCCGATCACGGGCAACTTCCAGCTCATGCTCAGCCGCTTGTGGTTCGAGCGCTGGAGCACCCAGCTGACGGTCAACTACTCGCTGCTGACCAACCACTCACCCACGGTGCTCTACGACTTTGGCGAGGGCAACGGCCCCGAGCCGGTGACCGACAACCGCGGCACGCTCAACGCCGGCGTTGTCAGCACGGTATGGCTGGGCAAGAAGAAGAAGCACGGGATCGACCTCGAGTACCAGCTGCCGATCCCGGTTGATGCGTTTTACTATCGCGGCGGTGACGTCGACCCGGGCGGCACCAAGATCGGCTCGTGGGGCTTGGGCTGGTCGGCGCGCACGGGCATGCATGTGTTCCAGGTGTTCGTGACCAACACGCGAAATATGCACACCAACTTGGTCGCCCCAGGCGGGGACACGGCCAACCCCTTCTCGCCGTTTGGCGACTTCTTCTTCGGCTTCAACATCACCCGCAAGTGGAAGCTCTGATATGCACATGATGAACCGAAGCTACGGAATCTGTGGGTTGCTGCTGCTCAGCTCGGGCTGCGGCCTCGAGCCAGTCGGCGAGGGCGGTGGCGAGGACGCGATCCCGCCCGCGGTCCAGCAGGCGTTTGACGAGAGCTGCGCCACCAGCACGGGCTGCCACGGGGCAGGGGCCGGTCAGGTCGTGCTCTCGGCGCCCGAGAGCGGGCAGATCCTGATGACCAGCTCGAGCAGCGGCGGCGGTCCGTTCGTGACCCTTGGCGATCTCGAGGCCTCGTACATCGCTCAGAAGATCTTGGGCGGGCCCAACATCACCGGTGGTCCCATGCCACCCTCACCTCAGAGCCCCGACGACTCGCTCAACCAGGCGATCATCATTGGCTGGATCGCCGGGGTCCCGATCGCAGAGGGCGGCAGCGGTGACGGCGACGGCGATGGCGAGGGCGACGGCGATGGCGATGGCGACGGCGAGCCCGCGCCCACCTGCTACATCGAGGCCCCGGTGCCCGCGATGCCCAGCTACGAGACCGACATCTGGCCGATCATCGAGAACCGCTGCGGTGTCGCGGGTTGTCACGCGGATCTCAGCGGCCCGCTGATGCCCGACGCGATGACCAGCTACGACAACTTCGTCAGCGTGATGGCCGTTGGCGCGGCGCTCAACCTCGTCGAGCCGCTGTCGGCGGATGACAGCTACCTGTGGCACAAGCTCATGGGCACCCAGGCCTCGGTCATGGGCAGTGGCTCGACGATGCCGCTCACGGGGGCGCTGTGTCCGATCGAGGTCCAGGCGATCTACGCCTGGATCAACTCGGGCGCCGAGCTGTAGCGTCCCCCAGTCAGGACTTCGGCTTGCGCTTGGCGAGGCCCTGCTCGACCAGCGCCTCGCTGACCTCCCAGAGCCGCTTGGCCGCTTCGTCGTCCTGGGCGGCAGCGATTTGCTTGCCGGGCCGACACTTGTCGTAGTAGCCGCCGGTCTTGCCCTCGAGCTCCGGGGCGCTCGCCAGGTAGATCGAGGTCTGGGCGCCGCGCTCGGGCCCGATCAAGAACGGGCGTGCGATGCTGATCGCGGCGCGTGCGAACACGTTTGACACGTCGCCGTCGCGGGCGAACCCGGTCCGCACGACACCCGGGTGCAGGGAGTTGGCGGTCACGCCTTCGAACCGGCGACCGAGCTCGTTGGCGAACAAGATGTTGGCCAGCTTGGACGCGCTGTAGGCCGCCCACCCCTTGTACGCGCGCTCGAACATCAGGTCGTCGAAGTTCAGCCCAGACCGGGCGCCGCGATGGGCATCTGAAGCCACCACCACGACCCGCGCCGACGCGGCCTCGAGGTGCGCGCGCAACAGCTGAGTCAGAAAAAAGTGCCCAAGATGATTCACGCCAAAGGTCATCTCGAAGCCCTCGTCGGTGACGCGACGGGTGTCGAGCACGCTGCCCGCGTTGAGGACCAAGACGTCGAGCCGCGGGTACTTGGCGAGGAATTGCTTGGCGAACTGCTCGATCGAGCGGAAGCTCGAGAGGTTCAACTCCATGCAGTCGACCTGTTGTTTGTTGACGATCTCGCGAAGTTCGGCCCGGGCGACGTCGCCCTTGCGAAGGTTGCGACTGGTGAACACCACCTTCGCGCCCATGCGAGCCAAGCCGATCGCGGTGTACCTTCCGATCCCAGAATTTCCCCCGGTGATCAGCACGGTCTTCCCGCTCATGTCGACGTCAGCCATGGGCGGCGAGCATAGTCCTCTGTGTCGCCATGGTCGATGGATCAGGCAGCCGCGCCGGGTCGCGCGCCATGTCGCGCGTCATGTCACCGAAGTGATCCGTGGATCAGCCCGCCGCCCCTTGCGATGCCGTCCACGAACTGCCGGCCTCGCCCGAGCCGAAGACAGCTGTTAGCCTGCGCCCACGCATGTACCTCGAACGGACTCGCGTCGTCGGGCTCGGACCTTTTGATCACATCGAGGTCGAGTTCTGCGATCGGCCCGGGGAGCCGCGGCTGCTGACGGTCATCCACGGTGACGGGGGAACGGGCAAGACCGCGCTGTTGTCGGCGATCTCGGCCACACGCCCCGCGCACCACGTGGTCCAGACCTCCGTGTGGCGGCGGCCGGGTGCAACGCCGCACGTGGTCTGTGACTGGCGGCTCGGGGCGGAAGACCCCGAGCGACCCCACGCGCTGCGGGTCTCGACGCCTGGTGTCACGGTCGAGGGGGACGACCAAGCCGAGCAGCTGCGCCGCCGCGAGCTCGTGCATTTTGATCGCATGTTGGCCGAGAAGGGCGGGTTCGCGTTCGTGGGGATCCCGGGCTCGCGCCGGTTTCCGCGCGGGTCGCTGGTGATCGGGGATCCCGCGCGGACGGTGCTCCGCGCCGACACCCGCGGAGCGCCCGGTTTTCAGGACCAGAACGGGGTTGAGCTCACGCGACCGATCAAGCTGCTGCTTGGGTACGCGGGCCTGTCAACCGCGCTCGCGGGTGACTCGCGGGGGGAGAGCGGCGCCGATCCTCGCTGTCTGGGCGTTGCGATCCACGAAGCGCTCGACGAGCTGTTGGGCTTGGCCGGGTTTAACTATCGCGGTCTCTCGCCGCGGACCTTCGAGCCGCGCTTCGAGACGCCCGGCGGCGAGGTCCTGCCGTTCGACGCGCTGCCGGCCCAGGTCCGCCAGCTGGTCTGCTTTGCCACGATCCCCACGCATCAGCTGTGGGTCGCCAACCGGGGGGCCGACCCCCGCCACTGCGAGGGCACCGTGCTGATCGACGATGTCGAGCTCAACCTGTCGGCTGCGGTGCAGCTCGAGCTCATCGGGAGTCTGCGCCGGATCCTGCCCAAGGCCCAGTGGGTGCTGGCCACGTCGAGTCCGGCGCTTGCGCACGCGGCCACGCTGGGCAGCACGGTCACGCTGCGGCGCGAGGCGGGCTCGGATCGGATCGCCGCCTACGAGGGCGAGCTCTCGCTAACACACTAGGTTTGACCCCCACAGGCGGTTTCGCACTTCGCGGTCACTCGCTTCGCTCGCTCCCAAGCGGCCGTTTGTTCGCAGGGGTATGTGTGGCCCCCTAGAAGGGGGCTCTCGTCTGACCACCTGGAGTTGGGTGGGTGCCTCTCCATTTACGTGTGTGGCTTTGACCGCCGTCTGCAGCCGGTGGCGCGTCTGGTCGCTTCGCTCCTGGGCGCAACCCTGCTAAGACGCCCGCGTCGCCGGAGTTCGTTCGACATGCGCTACGTCATCGCCATAATCGGTCTGCTGCTGGTCATCGGCGGGCTGGTGTTCGTCAAGGGCTCGCAGATCTCGATGCTCATGGGCATGGGCGAGGCGATGGAGCAGGCCGGGCCGCCGCCGGAGGCCGTGAGCACCGTGCCCGCCACCGCGCAGACCTGGGAGGCCAGCCTGCAAGCCGTTGGCACCGTGGCCTCGGTCCGGGGGGTCCAGATCAGCGGCGAGGTGCCCGGCGTCGTCGTGCGCATTGGGTTCGAGTCGGGGGCGCTGGTCGAGGCCGGCGACGTGCTCGTCGAGCTCGACAGCCGCGTCGAGCGGGCGCAGCTGGCCGCTTCCCAGGTCACGCGCGACCTCGCGGTCACCACCGCCCGGCGCACGCGTGAGCTCGACGCGGCCGGCGTCGAGCCTCAGGCCCAGCTCGACATCGACGAGTCGGCGCTGCGCCAGGCCACGGCGCAGATCGAGGTGTTGCGGGCTCAGATCGCCCGCAAAGTGATTCGGGCCCCGTTCGCGGGCCGGCTGGGGATTCGCGAGGTCAACCTTGGCCAGTACCTCAACGCGGGCGCCGCGATCACAACCCTCGAGGCAGTGGATGGCGCCTACGTCGATTTCGAGCTGCCTCAGCACCAACGGCGCGACCTCGCGACCGGCTTGCGCGTGCGGCTTTCGGTCGAGGGGGCGCCCGAGCTCGACGACGAGGGGACGATCGTTGCGATCGAGCCCAGCGTCGATCCGTCTACGCGCATGGTCTTGGTCCGGGCGCTGGTCGCTACACCGCAAAGCGCGCTCGAGCCCGGCATGTTCGTGCGTGTCGAGGTCGTGCTCCCCGAGCAGCGTCAGGTGGTGAGCGTGCCGATGACCGCGGTCGTCCACGCGTCCTACGGGGACTCGGTGTTCGTGATCGACGCACCGCAGGAACCACAGCCAGGCGCGACGGGTCCACCGACGGGCCCAGACGGTGCGCCAATCAAGCTCGCCCGCCAGCAATTCGTGCAGCTCGGCGAGCGCCGCGGGGACTTCGTGGCCGTGCTCGACGGTGTGCTGGCTGGCGAAGAGGTCGTCGTTGCCGGCGCCTTCAAGCTCCGCAACAACGCGCCGGTGGTGGTGAACAACACCGAGGTGCTCGACGCCAAGCTCGAGCCAACCCCACAGAATCGCTAGCATGGCGGTCACCGACACCTTCATTCGGCGCCCGGTCCTGGCGTTGGTCGTGAACCTGGTGATCATCATCGCCGGGCTGCAGGCGCTGGGCTCGCTCAACGTTCGCCAATACCCCAAGCTCGAGAGCGCCAGCGTCGTGGTCCGCACGGTCTACGTGGGCGCCGACGCCGAGCTGGTGCGTGGGTTCATCACGACCCCGCTCGAGCGCGCGATCGCGGCGGCCGACGGGATCGACTTCATCGAGTCGCAGAGCGTGCAGGGCCTGTCAACGATCAGCGTGCGGCTGACCCTCGACTACAACGCCTCCGACGCGCTCGCCGACATCAGCGCGCGGGTCGATCAGGTCCGGGCCGACCTGCCCCCCGAAGCCCAGATCCCGACGATCAACATCGAGCCTTCAGACGCCCAGATCGCGGCGATGTACCTCAGCTTTGGCTCGACGGTGCTCGATGAAAACCAGGTAACGGACTACTTGCTGCGGGTGGTCCAGCCGCGGCTGTCCGCGCTGCCGGGCGTGCAGCGGGCCGACATCCTTGGCGGCCGCACCTTCGCGCTGCGGGCCTGGCTCGACCCGCGGCGGATGGCGGCCAAGGGCGTGAGCCCCTCGCAGGTCCGCGCCGCGCTGGCTGCCAACAACACCCTGGCGGCGATCGGGCAGACCAAGGGCGCGCTGGTTCAGATCAACCTGACCGCGGACACCGGGCTCGAGACCGTCGAGCAATTTCGGCGCTTGGTCGTGCGCGAGTCCAGCGACGCGCTGGTCCGGCTCGAAGACGTGGCCGAGGTCGTGCTCGGGGCCGACGACTACGAGCAAGCGGTCCGCTTCTCCGGGGAGGAGGCGGTGTTCATGGGGGTGTGGGTGCTGCCCAACGCCAACTCGCTCGACGTGATCGAGGGGGTCCGCGACGAGATGGCGCTGCTGCAAGCCGAGCTCCCCACGGGGATGCAGGCCAACGTCGCGTTCGACTCGACCAAGTACATCGACGACGCGATCAGCGAGGTCGCCAAGACGCTGAGCGAGACCGTGCTCATCGTCATCGTGGTGATCTTCTTGTTCCTGGGCTCGCTGCGGACCGTGCTGGTGCCGTTGGTGGCGATCCCGGTGTCGCTGATCGGCGCCGTGTTCCTCATGCAGGTGTTCGGGTTCACGGTCAACCTGCTCACGCTGCTGGCGATCGTGCTCTCGGTTGGGCTGGTCGTCGACGACGCGATCGTGATCGTCGAGAACGTCGAGCGGCACATCCGCGATGGCAAGACGCCGAAGCAAGCGGCGCTGCTTGGCGCCCGCGAGCTGGTC
Organism: Enhygromyxa salina; assembly: GCF_000737335.2. Lineage (GTDB taxonomy): Bacteria > Myxococcota_A > Polyangia > Nannocystales > Nannocystaceae > Plesiocystis > Plesiocystis salina_C. Next base: position 14,234 of record NZ_JMCC02000021.1, read on the forward strand.
GGGCCGATCATCGCCATGACGGTCACCTTGGCCGCCGTCTACGCCCCGATCGGCCTGCAGGGCGGGCTGACCGGCGCGCTGTTCCGGGAGTTCGCGTTCACGCTGGCGGGCGCGGTGTTCATCTCGGGGATCGTCGCGCTCACGCTCTCGCCGATGATGGCCTCGCGCTTGCTGAAGCCGGATCAGCGGCGCGGGTGGCTGGGTCGATCCGTCGACGCGGGGTTCAACTTCGTGCGGCGTGTGTACGTCCGCATGCTCGCCGCCACGCTGCGCGCGCGGCCGGCCGTCTACATCGTCTGGATCACCCTGTCGCTGCTGACGATCCCGATGTACCTGCTGTCGCCCGCCGAGCTCGCCCCCAACGAGGATCAGGGCACCGTGTTTGGGGCGATCAACGCGCCCGCCAACGCCTCGCTCGAGCAGATCACCTTCTACACAGAGCAGGTCGGGAGGGTGTTCCAGGCGTCGCCAGAGTTTGACCACAGCTTTCAGCTGACCTTCGCCAGCGGCGGGTTTGGGGGCATGTTGCTGAAGCCGTGGGACGAGCGCGAGCGCACCGTGTTCGAGGTTCAACACGAGGTCAACACGGCGCTGGGCAGCATCACGGGGATCCGGGCGCCGGTGTTCTTGCCGGCCGCGCTGCCAAGCTCGGGGTTCTTGCCGATCGAGTTCGTGATCGCTTCAACCGACAGTCACGAGCAGATCCTGCAGGTCGCCGAGCAGGTCGTGCAGGCGGCGATCGACAGCGGCGAGTTCGCGTTCCCGCCCTTCGTCGACGTGCAGATCGATCAGCTCGAGACCGAGATCGTGATCGATCGCGACAAGGTGGCCGCGATGGGGCTCACCATCCAGCAAGTTGGCGCCGACCTCGGGACCATGCTTGGCGGCAACTTCGTCAACCGCTTCGACATCGACGGCCGCGCGTACAAGGTGATCCCCCAGATCCAGCGCGCCGATCGGCTGGTGCCCGAGCAGCTCGAGCAGATCTACATCACCGGGCCCGCAGGAACGCTGATCCCGCTGTCCGCCGTCGCCAGCTTGCGCGACGATGTGGCGCCCCGCAGCCTCAACCGGTTTCAGCAGCTCAACGCGGTCAAGATCTCTGGCGTGGCGACCCGCTCGCTCGACGGCGGCCTGAAGGTGCTCGAGGACGCCGCGGCCAAGGTCATGCCGCCGAGCTACCAGGTCAACTACACGGGCGAGTCCCGCCAGCTGCGGCAAGAGAGCGGCAAGTTCCTGCCGGCGATGGGCCTGTCGGTGTTGCTGATCTTCTTGGTGCTCGCCGCCCAGTTCAACTCGTTTCGAGACCCGTTTGTGATCCTGGCCGGCTCGGTTCCGCTGGCGATGTTCGGGGCGCTCGCGTTCACCTTCTTGAAGTTCTCTGGGCCGCCTGGAATGGGCTTTGCGCTCACCGATGGGTGGACCACCACGCTCAACATCTACTCGCAGGTGGGCCTGGTGACGCTCGTGGGCCTGGTGGCCAAGAACGGGATCTTGATCGTGGAGTTTGCCAACGCGCAGCAAGAGCTCGGGGCCAGCAAGCTCGAGGCGATCGAGCTCGCCGCGTCGACCCGCTTGCGACCGGTGTTGATGACGACGGTCGCCACGGTCGTCGGTCACTTTCCGTTGACGCTGGTGACCGGCGCGGGGGCGGTCGCGCGCAACTCGATCGGCATCGTGCTGGTCGGCGGGATGACGATCGGGACCCTCTTCACGCTGTTCGTGGTGCCTTCGGTGTATATGCTGATCGCCAAGCAGCACACTCGGGACGAGGACGAGGACGAGGACGAGGGCAAGGACGAGGGCGAGGGCGAGGATCCCTGAGGTCGCTCCTCAGCGCGGGCGCGATCATGACCGGCACGGCTTCAGCACAGGTCAAGCAGTGGGCCGCGATCGCAGCCCTGTGCGTGGTGTGTGCGCTCGTGGGCCTGCGCGACTTCGTCTCGGGCAAGCTCAGCCCCTTCTTTGGCGACATCCGCTTCACCCACCACCCGCTGCTGCGGGCGGGTGCGCGCCGCGACGGACGCTGGCCGCTGTGGAGCGACCACATCTTCAACGGCTACCCGATCTTCGCCGACTCGCAGGCCGCCCAATATTATCCGCCGAACTGGGTCGTGCGCTGGTGGGACGACCCCGACGCGTTCACGGCCTTCTTGTTGTTGCACGTCGTGATCGCCGGGATCGGCATGGTCGCGTGGTTGCGCGGCCACGGGTTTGGGTTGCCGGCGCAGCTGACCGGCGCGGTGTGCTTCGCGTTCTCGGGTCCGTTCTCGAGCCTTGGCATGCACCTGGGGCTGTTTGCGGTGCTCGCCTGGATCCCCGCCTGGCTCGCGGCCGTGCACCGCGTGACCCGGGTGCCGGGGTTTGTCTCGGTCGCGATCGCGGGCCTGGTGCTGGGGGCGCTGATCCTCGCGGGCGGTCCCCAGATGCTGGCCGCGGCCGCGCTGTTGACCGCGGCATACTGCGTGGGGTTGGCGGTCCAGCACCGCGACGATTGGCGCCCGCGTGGCCTGGCCCAGCGCTCGGGTTTGATCGCGGCCAGCGTGATCGTGGGCGCGTGCGTGGGCGGCGTGGCCTTGCTGCCGCAGCTCGAGTTCATCCCGCTGTCACAGCGCTCGCTCGGGCTCGAGCTTGGGTTTGCCTCGGATCCCCACCTGGCCCCGCACTCGCTGTGGCGGTTCTTGGCCAGTCCCACGCTGCCGCGGCCGGCCGGCGAAGAGGCCGACCCGCTCGAGCTCTACGCCGGGACGCTGAGCGTAATCCTGGCGATCGTCGGGCTGGTCACCGCGCTGCGTGGCAAGCACCGCCGCGCGCACGCGGGGGTCGTCGTGGCCTTGGCTGGCGTCGCGGCGCTGACGATCTTCGCCTCGCTCGGGCCGGCGACGCCGGTGTTTGGCTGGGTCGTCGAGTGGGTCCCCGGGTTTGGCTATTTTCGGGCGCCCTCGCGCTTGATCTGCCTGGCCAGCGTTGCGCTGGCGTATGCGTGCGCGCTGGGGCTCGAGCTGCATCGGCGCGGCCACGTCCGCGCTCGCTTGCTGCTTGGGGTCGCCGGGGTCGTCGTGCTCGTCCCGGGGATCGCGGCGTTGACCCGCGAGACCTACGGCGGCGAGCGGTGGGGGCTGCTCGCCGCGCTGCTCGTGGGTGTTGGCGTCGCCGCGCTCGCGCTTGGCGAGCGCTGGCGCGAGCGGGCCGGCTGGGTGATCGTCGCGGTCACCGTGATCGATCTGGTCGGGCTGGCCGCGCCGCGCAGCCCGTTCGCCAAGCGCAGCCGCGACGAACCTCCAACCGCGCGCGAGCTCGACGGCCGGGTGATGCAGAGCCTGGAGTACATCGGCGAGCGCGAGCCCGATCCGATCGCGGCCCGGGTCATGATCGCCGAGGGCCTTGGCTACGGGAGCTACAACCACACGATCCTGCGCGGGCTCGACGGCGTGTCTGGCTACAACGGGACCAGCTTGCTGCGCTTCTTGGACGTGATGCACCTGATCGAGACGGGCAGCTTCTACCCGCGCACCGGTCTGTACCGTGACGAGACCGCGCTCAAGCCCCGCCAGTTCGACGCGCGCATCGACATGTTGGGCGCGCCGTACATCGTCAGCCACGCCGCGCTCAACACCCCTCGCTACAAGTTTCTGCGGCGGCTCTACACGGATCACAAGACCGAGCGGGTCTCGTTCAACAAGCACGCCGTGCCGCGGGCGTACCTCAGCACCAAGACGATCGTCGCGCCCACGCTTGGCGAGCGCGAGGCTGCGCTGCGAACGTTTGATCCCGCCCACGAGACCGTCGTCGAGGATCCCAGCCTGGCGCTCAATGGCGCGGCCAGCATCGAGCCCGTCCCGCTCGCGCGCCCACGCCCCGAACACTTGATCCTCGAGTGTGAGCCGCAGGAGCCGGCGCTGCTCGTGATCACCGACAGCTACTACCCGGGCTGGCGCGCCACCGTCGATGGCATCGAGACGCCGATCGTCCCCGTCAACCATATGTTTCGCGGGGTCCCGCTCGAACCTGGTGCCCACGTCGTCGAGCTGGTGTTTCGCCCGCTCAGCTTTGCGATCGGCTGGCGCCTGAACATCGGCATGCTGGCCTTGCTGGCGCTGGGCATGGCCTGGACCAGCCACCGCCGGCGCGGCGCGAGTAAACCCCTCTCCAGTTGACCCGGTCGGGGCGGCGCGGGACCATCGTTGCGTGTCCAAGCTCGTGTCTGGCAAAACCACGCTTCTGAGCCCGATGACACCGATGGTGTTGCTGGTGCGGGCCGCCGCGAGGCTCGGTCGGGCTCGGCCTGCGCTGGGCTTCATCGTGAACAACGGGATGATGCCGCCCGACAGCAAGGTGTTTCGCGGCTACACGCCAACCCAGTCCGACGTGTTCGTGACGACCTTCCCCAAGAGCGGCACCAATTGGGGCATGCAGATCTGTCAGCAGATCGCCCACCGCGGCGCCGCCGAGTTCGACCACATTCACGAGGTGGTGTGCTGGCCCGAGGCCCCGATGCCCGAGGTGGTCAAGTTCAACGATCCGGGCCCAGCCAGCGCCTCGCCCACCGGCCTGCGCGTGATCAAGACCCACCTGCGCGCGGCGATCGTGCCCTACGCGGCCGAGGCCAAGTACTTCACGATCATCCGTGATCCCAAAGAAGTCGTGGTCTCGTCGTACCTGTTCTTGCTGGGCTTGATGGGTATTCAACACCGGGTCACGCCGTCACAGTGGGTGGATTGGTGGTGTGATCCGTCGTTCCTTGGCGGCGCGTGGGCCGAGCACACCAAGGGGTTTTGGGCCATGCGTGATCGGCCAAACGTGGTCGTGCGCAGCTTCAACCAGGTCAAGGCCGACCTGGGCGGAACCATCGACGCGGTCGCCGAGCTGATGGGGGTCGAGCTGAGCGCGAGCGAGCGGGCCGCGGTCGCCGAGCGCGGAAGCTTCGCCTACATGAAGCAGCACGAGTCGCAGTTCGCCCCGCCGCCGGTCCCCTTGGCCAAGCCAGACCAGGCCCCCAACATGATCCGTCGCGGCGCGGCCGGGGGCTCCGACGAGCTCATCGACGCGGCCCAGCGCGCTCGGATCAACGCGTTCAGCCGGGCGCGGCTGCGCGAGATCGGGTCCGACTTTCCCTACGACGAGCTGTTCGCGGCCAACTGAGGATCGGGCGACTCGGGCTTGTCACCGCGGGCCAGATACAGCTGGCCGCCGTGCTGCTTGGTGCTGGGGAGTGGGTCTCGCGCGTAGTTCGTGGCCAGCCGCTCGAGGGGGGTCCAGGTCCGTCGGCGGATGTCGGCGCGCGCGACCAGGTTGACCATGCGGCCCTGAAAGTCGGGCTTGTCCGCGTACACGTCCACGACCACGCAGCGACCACCCGGCGCCAGCAACCCCCACAGCCGCTCGAAGGCCTGCTCCCAGTCTGGAAAGGCGGTGAGGCCAAGGAACACGTGCAGACGATCGATCCGCGGCGGCGCTTGATTGGGCGCGGACACGGCGGTTGCGAGCGCGCTGGGATCGAGGGTGCGGACGTCGTGCTCGAGCAGGTGCACGTGATCCCAGCCCCGCAACCCCGCTCGCTTGCTGGCCTGGGCGAGCATGCCCGCAGAGAAGTCCACGCCGATCAGCGTCCCGGTGTTGGTGATCCGCGGGGCGATCTCATCGAAGCTCTGGCCCGTGCCACAGGGGAGATCGAGCACCGTGTGGCCCGGCGCGAGCGCGAGCGCGTTGGCGGCGAGGCCGCGCTGCTCGCGGTACAGGGGCTCGAGCGAGCGATCGTAGAACCCCGAGAACATGTCGTACCAGCCCATGGCGTAGCCTGGATATACCAGCTGGGCGCGGGCGCTCGAGTGCTTGGATCCCATCGCGTTGCAGTGAGCGAGCTGCGAAGCTCCGCCGTCATGCGCATCGCCCTTGCGACCTGCTCGACCCTGCCCAGCCACGAGCACGATGATCGAGCGCTGCACGCCGCGCTGCGCGGGCGAGGTGCGGTCGTGAAGCAGCCGATCTGGGATGACCCTTCGGTCGACTGGTCGGTGTTTGACGCGGTCCTGATCCGCACGACCTGGGACTACCACTACAAGCACGCGGCGTTCGTCGCCTGGGCCACGCGCGTGGGTGCTGGCGTGCCGTTGTTCAACCCGGCCCCGGTGGTCGCGTGGAACACCCACAAGCACTACCTGCGCGAGCTCGAAGACCACGGCGTGCCGCTGGCCGAGACCGCCTGGCTCGACGCCGGGCAGCTCCACGATCTGCCGTCGCTCGTCCGCGCCCGCTCGATCCGCCGCGGGTTTCTGAAGCCAGTGCTGGGCGCCAACGCTCGCGACACGCTGCGCTTCGACGCCGGTGATTCGGCCCAGCTCGCGGCCGCGCAGGCGCACCTGACCCGGGTCACGGACACCGGCGACATGATGTTGCAGCCGTACCTGAGCAGCGTCGAGCGGCACGGCGAGGTCTCGGCGATCTACTTCGATGGCGCGCTCAGCCACGCGGTCCGCAAGCTGCCCGTCGCCGGCGACTACCGGGTCCAGGACGACTACGGCGCCCACGATGCGCCGATCGAGCTCGACCGCGAGCAGCTGGAGATCTGCGAGCAGACCCTCGCTGCGCTGGCTTCGGTCGTGAAGGCGCGAGGGTGGGAGCTTCAGCTGCCGCTGCTCTACGCGCGCGTCGACCTGCTGCGGGACGATGCCGGCCGTTGGGTGCTCAACGAGCTCGAGATCGTCGAGCCTTCGTTGTTCTTCCGCCACGGGCCGGTCGCGGGGCAGCGCCTCGCCGACGCGCTGCTGGGTCGCGTCCGCTGACGACCGGGTTCTCGTGAGACCAGGCTCGCGCACTTCGGTTATTGTTGCTCGGTGCGATCGGCCGTCTGCGTAGTGCTCTCGCTCGGATCCGTGGTGGCCTGCTCCGCGGCCGCCGAGCCAGCGTTGCTCGTGGGTGAGATCGAGGTGATCCATCACGAGACCCAGCCGATGGTCGTGGACCTGTGCTTCGAGCTGTCCGAGCCGGACCCGGACCGTGCGATCCTGGTGACCGCTGTCGACCTCGACGATCCAGGGGTGGTCAGCGCCCGACTCTCGCCGCTCGACGGTGATCCCGAGTGCGTGCGCGTGCGCGGGCTCGAGCCGGGGGTCGAGCACGAACTCGAGCTGCAGCTCGGCGACGTGGAGCGGCACGGGGTGAGCTTCACAACCCTCGCGCCGCTGCCCGGCTACCTCGACTCGTTCGCGGTCTCGAGCGCAGACGCATCCGCGGCCAGCGACGACTACCGCCTCTTCGATCTCTCGGTGCTGTTCTCGGACGAGCCGCTTGGGGTGTTCGCGGTCGACAATCAAGGGGTGACCCGCTGGTACCTGGGGGGGCCGCCCATGAGCGCCGGGCTGCCAGCGCTGTGGACCGGGCTGAGCCTGCGCGACAATGGTGAGATTCTGCTGTTGCGTGACGACGCGGCGCTGATCGTCGACGAGCTTGGGATCGAGCAGCTGCGCATCGAAGCCGACACGCTTGGGGTGCCCGGCTTTCACCACGACATATTGGAGCTACCCAACGGCAATTTTGTCGCGCTCAGCTTCAGCTTTCGTGACATCGACTATGGGCCCGAGGGCGTGCTGCCCGTCGCGGGTGATCGGATCGTGGAGTTCACGCCAGCCGGCGAGCTGGTGTGGAGCTGGGACAGCTTCGATCACCTGGACACGAATCGCCGCGTCGAAGATTTCTGGGGGACCTTCGTGATCGTAAACCCGGCGACCGGGGTCGAGCACCACGACTGGACCCACGCCAACGGCTTGGTCTACGAGCCCAGCCGCGACGAGCTGCTGGTCTCGCTGCGCCATCAAGACTGGGTGCTGGCGCTCGATCGCGAGTCGGGTCAGATCCGCTGGCGGCTTGGCCCCGAGGGCGACTTCAGCCTGAGTGCGGGGTCCTGGTTTTGGCATCAACACTCCCCGCAGTGGCAGGCCGACGGCAGCTTGCTGCTCTACGACAACGGGATCGGTGATCCTGCGCTGCCGATCGAGCAGGCCCGCTCGCGCGCGGTTCGCTATGTGCTCGACACCGCGAGCATGACCGCCACACAAGCGTGGGAGGACGACGCCGCGCCATTCTTGTCAACGGTCGCCGGCGACGCCGACCGCACCTCTGACGGCACCATGCTCGCGCTGGACTCGCTGATCGCCGTTGATCCCCTCGATCCACTCGCGGGGGCGTACATGCGGATCCGCGAGCTCGATCCAAGCGCGTCACCCATGCAGGTGTGGTCGCTGACCGGGCCGGTGGGGCGGTTTGCGTATCGAGCGGTGCCGATCAATCGGTTGGTCGGCGCCGCGAGTGATCCGCGGTAGCGGGCGCGTGGTACGGTTGTGGTAATTGATGACGGCCGTCGGGCACGAGCGCATGCGAGTCCAATCCATCATTCCAGTCGCTACAGCTGCGGTCGTCTTGCTTGGGTGCCCGTCCACAGAGGTGGCAGACACGAGCACGGGTGGGTCCGAGTCGGGTTTGGACAGCGGGACCGACGTTACGGACACGACTGGCTTGGAGACGGACACGACTGGCTTGGAGACGGACACGGGCGAGCCGTGCACGGGTGACACCTGCAGCTCCACGCTGACTCTGCGCTTCGCCCACGCGCTGCCGTTGCTCGAGGGCCCCCATCGGTTTCGGATCCAGACGCCCGCCCACGACATCTTGTGCAGCGTCGAAGCCAGCCTCGAGGGGGACAAGTCGTGCTTTGGGTTCGCGTTCGCGGACCTCAGCTGGACGCCCGAGCTGGTGACGGTGCTGTTGACCAACCCCTTCTTCGACACGGTGACCAACCCCGAGGCCACGCCCTTCGAGGCCGTCAGCGTTCAAGTCGAGCGTGGTGACGAGCTGATCTTCGAGGCCCAGCTCCCGGTTGACGCGGGTGAGGCGATGCAGCCCGACCCCTGCGGCCCGGCGTGCTGGCAAGCCCTCGCGCAGGCGACGATCGACTGACGCGACGTGGCGGCGCTGACCCGCGGGCATGTTCGGGGCCAACCCCGAAATCACTCGGGCTTGCGGTAGGCCCGAAACAGCCGCAGCTCGATCTGATCGAGCTCGCCCAGGCCAAACGCGAGGTTCTCGTCGTACGGCCGCGAAGCAAACCGGGTCGCCGCGACCTCCTCGAGCGTGACGAACCCCTCGATCGCGCGACACACGGGCGCCTTGGGCTCACTGACGTCTTTGTAGGCAAAGCACGGCAGCCCCTCGTACCAGTACAGGCACGCTGGCGGATCCTCGAGCAACGCCCGGACGTGGTCGGGCAGCTCCGGCTCGCCCTGTTTGGCTTGGAGGATCTCGACGACGTCATAGCGCTCGCGCTGGACCCCGTTCTCGATCCAGATACCGACTCGCGCAAACCGAGGTCCGGCGCCGACGCCCGTGTATTCCAAGACGGTGCACTGGGCCGGGATCTGCTCGCGGACCTCGTGCACGAACATCCACTCTTGCACATCGTTGAGCGCGACATTGCGAATACCGTGAAGGTGGATCAGCGGCGACGCCAGCACATACGCGAGCGCGCCCCCACGCAGCAATTGGTAGCGCCGCTGGGTCAGCCATGGCTTGCGGGCGCGGGCGTCGTCCAGCCAGCGCAGCCCGGCATCGGCCCCGCACGCGACCAACAGCATGTAGGGCACGATCAAGTGCAGGTGGTAGCGGGCCTGCATGTACATCGAATCCGGGATGATGTAGGCGTGCGCGATCAAGAACGCGAGTAGCCAGCCCACCACGAACGCGAACAACCGTCGCCGGCCGCGGCGCCATAGATCAATCGCCCCCCACACCGCCAGCAGCGTCAGCAAAGGCGGCGAGAACACCGGGTTGAGCAGCGCGTTGAGCCGCGGGCTGACGACGACCATCAGCGCCGAGGTCACGGTTCGCAGGCTCATGCCCTCGTTGACCTGGTCGCCAAATCCCTCGAGCAGCTGCGGGACCCCAAGCCCAAAGGTCACCAACAAGATCACCAAGAATGTTGCGATGCTGCGCGCGGGCGTGGCTTTTTGTTTGTCGGTGCGCACGCCTTGATCCACGAACACCGTGGCCAGCAGCAGCGGGCAGTACAAGATGTTGAGCGGCCGCAATTGATAGACCACCGCGATCGGGAACCCGACCAGCGCGAGCGCGATCCAGCCGCCAAGCTTCGACTTGCCACGGGTCGCCTGATGGACCAACGCGAACGCCGTTGAGCTGATCGTGATCGATGAAATGAAGCCCGCGTCGGAGTGCGAGAAGCGCAGGTGCAGCGGCAAGATCGCGACGACGAGGGCCGCCACGATCGCGGCGCGGTGATCATCGAGCAGGTAGCGAACGTGGGCGAAGATCGCCAGCGGCGCGAGCAGCGAGAACGCGAGCTCGGTGCCGGTGACCACATCGCTGAGCCAGACTGGATCCGGGTGCAGCAGCGCCAACCCCGGGCCATGGAAGATCTTGCCGGCGGGGACCAGCAGCCGCGTATAGGGCCACGGCGCCAGCGCGACGGTTGGGGACAAGCCCACGCGCAGCCCGGCGCCAAGCACCACAATCCCCGGCAGCGCCCACCGGTGCCAGCGCGGGGCCCCGCGCAGGGTGTCGACCGCCATCACGATCAACACGGCGGTCACGAACAGCAAGAACACCAGCCCGTCGCGCAACCACAGCTCGATCATGGAACCGAGCCGCATGTGATCCAGCTCGAACCCAAACGGGTACTCGCGCGGCTCACCGGCATAGACCACGTTGGTGCCCCAGAACGCGCCGTCGTCGTTGGCTGTGATCGCCCCGACCAGGGTCGCCACCGCCGCCTCGCTGCCTGGCGGCTGCTCGATCACCTGCAACGCGAAGCCCGTCAGCGCCTGGGCACCGGGGGGTGCGTGGTCGAGGTGGTCGAGGCTGACCTGCGCGTAGCCGCGCTGGCCTTCGGTCTCGGGGCCCTCGATCCAGACGTTGATCGTGCCGACGTTGATCCCGAACGAGTGCAAGCGCCAACCTGGCGCGAGCTCGTCTCCGATCGCGTGGGGCTGGAACAGCGCGGTGATCTCCGCCTCGCGGCCAGGCACGATCACGGGGCGGGTGTCGGCGGACGAGCCCGCGGGCGCAGCCGCGACGGGCCGAGGCAGCAGCACGCTCAGCAGCACCAACGCCAGCGCCAGCAGACCCAAGAGGGGACGTGGCAAGACCCGCGCACGAGGGAGCACGGGCGCAGGATACAGGTCTTCGCCGGGTGAATGTCCGCGCGCGGGTGTTGGCCGACGTGCTTGGGCAGTGATTTCGCTTCCGTTCCGGCCGGGTGACACCGAGCCCAGCGCCACCGAGCCCGACGCCGTTTCGCGTGTCTGTGATCTGCGCCGGGCGCTACACTGCGGCGGTCGTGCACGCCCCCGCGCCCGCGCAGCTTCGGTATTCGCGCGCCCCGTCTTGGTCGGGGCTGTGGGCGTGGGTGCTCGTGTTCGGCGTGATGCTGGTGCTGGCCCCGAGCCGCGCGCGGGCTGGCGATCCAAGCTGCTCCGAGCCGGTCGAGCAGTGGGTGCGAAGCTGCGCGGAGTCGACGGGGCAGCCGATGTCGGCGATCAGCTGCCCAGCGGGGATGCTGATCATCAGCGCCGCAGCCGGCGAGGCGACCGAGCTACGCGTGGAGGTGCGCAGACCCGCCGGCCATTCAATGGCCACGATCGACGACGTCGGTGTCTCGCCGATCGGTGAATTTCCACGCTGGGCAGACGCCCCAGCGCCGCTGCAGGCCGCGTTCGCGGCGGTCGTCGAGTGTGCGCGCGCGGGCCCGGTCCCCACGCTGGCGAGCGGTGCCCCCCGACCTCGGCATGCCCCGATCGTGGCGGCGCCGCGCTCGACCGATGACGCCAGTCCCGACCGCCTCGGCGAGCCCGAGGTCGCGCCCGCCGAGGCCCCGCCAACCCCGGCGCCGTGGCTGGGCCTCGCGGGGCTGCTGGTCATGGCCGGCGTCGTGTGGCGAGCTCGCCCGCCGCTTCGTACCCGGGAGTCCTACGTCGCGCTGGGACTGGCGCTGACCTGCGCCGCGCTGCAGTCGATCTTGCCGTGGTCGTTCTTCCTGCAAAACGGGCACGGACCGCAGTGGGTGGAGTTCGCCCTGCGTGGCCACGACGGCCTGGCCGAGTATGGGCCGGGATACCCCGAGCTGCTCGCGGCCGTGGTCCGGCTTGGTGCTGGCGACCCCGAGTCGGCGCTCGCGTGGGCCTACCTCGGACTCGGTGTGGTGCTGTCGGTCTCGATCTACGCGGCGGCGCGGGCTGTCGGTGCGCGACCGGTGTGCGGGTTTGCGCTGGTGGTGATCGTCGCGCTGGATCCAACCGTGGTCCGGCTGATCCGCAGCGCCAGCTACCACGCGCCGGTCATCTCGCTGCAGGCGCTGGCGGCCGCGTTGCTCGTGCTCGCAGCGCGGCGAACATCTGCGCGCGCACCCACGTTCGTGGTCGCAGTGATCGGCGCTGGGTTGATGATCGCCCAGTCGGCGCGGGTCCATCCGGTTGGGTGGCTCGCGGCGGCGGTGCTGCCAACGGTGATCATGTTCGTCCCCGGTCACTCCCGCACCCGCGTTGGCCAGACGTTGCTGGCGACGGCGGTGATCGCTGTCGTCGTCGCCGCGACCTCGCTGTCCGAGCTCTCGCGCCCGTTGAACACCCCGATCGGGCGCGGCTCCGTGGATCCAAGCCAGCTGCTGTGGACCTTCGGGCTCAGTCTGCTCGCGCTTGGTGTCGGTGTTGCCCTGGTCCTGCGGCGGCCAACGGCGCGGGCGCGAACCTTGCTGATCGCGGGGATACTCGGCGTGATCGTGGTGATCGCGGTGCGACTCAATCCGGTCGCTGTCGATGCCATGCGCTACCAGGCCGGATACTTTGCCTGCTTCGCCCCGGTGCTTGGGCTTGGCCTCGCCAGCTTGGCTGCGCGCTTGGTCCCAGGCCGCCGCCACCAGCGGATCGCAGCCGCGGTCGCGCTTGGCGTTGCAGCGCTCGCCTCACTGGCGACCGCGAGCGAGCGAGTCCGTCCCGCGACCGACGCCCGCGAGTCCACCTGGGCCCTCGAGTGGCGCGCCCGCGATTGGGGCGTCGCGCGGGTCGTCTACATCCGCGAGGTGGACACCCGCGCGGTCGTGCTGCCGCTTCATGCTCGCGGATCGCTGCGCGGCACGGGCCTGCGCGCCGCGGATGTCTCGGCGTTCTACCTGGGCGAGCCGGTGCTCTACTACCGGTCGTCACTATGTAGCGAGGCCGCGGGCCGCGAGGCGTGCAGCGATCTCGAGTCGCGCCTCCACATCGAAGACCCAGCCGTGCTCGAGCGCGAGTTTCCAGCGATCGCCAGCCAGCCATGGCACCCGCTCCAAGCCGACAGCGTCCGCGTGGGCCTGTTCATGGCCCGACCGCGCCAGTCGCCTGACTCACCCTGAAGTTCGCCGCGGGCGGCGTGGCGGGCTACTCGGCCGGGAACACCAGCGGCAGCGCGGGGATCGGGACCGGCGCCCGTTCCCCCCGCTTCGGCACCTGCCAGCGTCGCAGCCCCTCGGGTGTCGAGATCAAGAACAGATAGCGAGGATCGTCGAGCGAGTGGGGGAACCCAAACTTGACCCGACTTGGGTAGCCTTCGACGTCGGACTCGATCTCGACGGAGAGCCCGGGAACCTCGAAGGCCGTCCCAGCTGGGAGCGTCTGGCCATCACGGCGAAAGAACAGCTCGGCGCCGCTGCGCAGCCAGCCACTTTGCACAGCCGAGAGCTCGAGGCTGCGCCTGCTGGTCCGCCGCGCGATGATCGGAAACTCGGCCATCGCCAGCGATCGCCAGCTGCGTGGGGTTGGTTCCCCGCGAGAGTGGAGCAGGTAGTGTCCGTGCAGCGCCACGGTCTGGCTGATCGCGTTGAGCACGATCACATCGCGCCCGCCAAAGTCGGCCGCGGGCACGTCCGTGCGATCGAACGCGGCCTCGATCGTGCGGTTCATGTTGGTGAGGATCGCCAGATACGTTCGACCCCACTGCAGCTCTGCCACCGTGTGTCCGTAGAGCAGCACGGCGGTCAGCGGAACGCAGCAGATACTCGCGATCCGATAGTGCACGCCGCCCGCGAGCGCGCGGACCGACGCGATGATCATCGCAGCGACCAAGGCACAGGTGCCAAGCTGCGCGGGGATCAGCAAGCGCGAGTGGGCGGGCGCGACGCTCAGCGGCAGCAGCCCCAGCACCGCGCCAGCCGTCAACCACCGCAGGGTCCGGCGCTCTTGCTCACGCAGCTCGCTGCGCAGCAGGGCGACCACGAGCCCAGCGAGCAGCAGCAACACCCCACAGACGATCGAGTGGGCCCGCTCGTACGCGGCGGGGCTCGGCTTTGGCCCGATGTCCCACACCACCCAGCTGGACCCGAACCGGCGCACCAGGTCGCCCGTGTCGGCGGGGATCGACCAGAACGCCGCGGTCAGCAGCCGGGGGATCCGCGTCGCCGCGAGCTCGAGCCAGGCGATCGGTGCGGTGAAGGGGTCGACATAGATCGCCGATCCCGAGCTCCCGTAGCCAAGCGCGCGGTGCAGGATCAGCCACGCCAGCGCGGTCACCAGCGCGGGGGCGCAGGCGAGCACGCGCGCGCGGACCGACGACACGGGGGCGCCGAGCAGCTCGTAGGCCACCAGGTAAGCCACGAAGGACAACCCGTACTCACCGGCCGCCAGGCTCAGACCCACCAGCACGACCTCGGCGGCGATCAGCCTGCGCCGCGTTGTCCTTCGCTCGAGCTCGAGCGTCCGCCAGCCGACGTGGGCCCACACCGCCAAGCACCCAAAGGTCGCGCTGACCAACACGCAGCGGTTGGCCAGCCAGGCGATCGGCGTGGCGACGCCGGCCTCGCAGCCAAGCAGCACGACCGCGAGCACGGCGATCCACGCTGGCAGCAACCTGCGCAGGGCCAGCCCCGCCGCGACCACCAGCGCGACCAGCCACGCCAGCGAGTGAAGGTGCCATGCCCACGCCGCGTAGGGCCGCGAGTAGGGCACCACCGCATGATCCAAGCTCAGCAGCGCGCTCGACAGCGGACGCAGCACGGTGCCATGCAGCCCTGGCTGGGTCCACCACGGCACGGTGCCGGCCTCGACGTGCGCCGCGAGCAGCTTGGGGTCGTCACGAAAGAACGCGTACAGATCGAAGGGCGCGTAGCCCTGGCCCGGGTACAGCCCAACGAGCATCCCGTGCTGCGCAAAGTCATCGCTCATCAGCCCAACGTCCAACGCCGAGGCGCGGGCGAGCGCCGCGAGCAAGCCGACCCCGATCAGGATCGTCAACCAGCGCCAGCCGCTGGCCCAGCGAGGATCTGCGAGCACGAGCGAGAAGCTTCGCCCGCCCCGGCCCGAGCGACAAGCCAGCGGGGCGATCGCTCGCGCTTGACAGCCGCGGGGCAGCCGGCGAAACCCAATGAATGGCGGAAGAACGACGCGGTGAGTGGGGCTCTCGGGTTGGGTTCATCCTCGCGGCCGCGGGCTCGGCCGTTGGGCTTGGCAACGTCTGGAAGTTTCCGTACATCACCGGGGAGAACGGCGGCGGCCTGTTCGTGCTGATCTACTTGGTCTGCATCGTGTTCGTGGGCCTGCCAATCATGATCGGCGAGGTCATGCTCGGGCGCATGACGCAGCGGTCTCCGGTCGGCGCGTTCACCAAGCTGGCCGGTGACAAGTCGATGTGGCGCGGGGTTGGCTGGATCGGCGTGCTCGCGGGCTTCGTGATCCTGTCCTACTACAGCGTCGTCGCTGGTTGGGCCCTCGAGTACACGGTGTTCTCTGCCTCTGGCGCGATCGATGGGGCGGATCCGGCCGCGCTCGCGCGGCGGTTTGGCCAAGTGGCTGGCAACGGCAGCGGGGCAATCTTGTGGCACGTCGCGTTCATGGCCATGACGATCGCAATCGTGATCGGCGGGGTTCAAAAGGGCGTCGAGATCGCCGCGCGCGTGCTGATGCCGCTGCTGCTCTTGATGTTCGTCGCCCTGTTGATCTTCGCCAGCCAGCTCGAGGGGTTTGGCCAGGGCGTGTCGTTCGTGTTTGGGTTGCACACCGACAACTTCGGCCCAGGCAGCGTGCTCGAGGCCTTGGGTCACAGCTTCTTCACGCTCAGCGTTGGCATGGGCGCGATGCTGACCTACGGCTCGTACATCAAGAAGGACGACGACATCATCGGCGCCTCGGTGGCGATCTCCGTGATCGACACCCTGGTCGCGCTGATGGCCTGCCTGGTCTTGTTCCCGATCACCTTCACCTACGGCATGGAGCCCGCGGCCGGCCCAAGCTTGGTGTTTCAGAACATCCCGATCGCGCTCTCGCAGCTGCCGGGCAGCACGATCTGGGCGGTCACCTTCTTCTTGCTGTTGGTGTTTGCGGCGCTGACCTCGGCGATCTCGCTGCTCGAGGTCACGGCCTCGTACTTCATCGACGAGCTGGGCTGGTCGCGCAGCGTCGCGGTGCCGGTCACCGGCGGGGCGATCATCATGCTCGGGGTCCCTTCGGCGCTCGCGGCGTCCAGCCACACCTTTGGCGCCGGCATGGAGGCCGCGGTTGGCATGAACTGGTTCGACTTGTTCGACTATGTGTCGAGCAACTGGATGTTGCCGCTGTGTGGGCTGGGCATCTCGCTGTTCGCGGCCTGGCGGGTCGGCGAAGAGGCCCGGCGGGTTCAGTTCGCCGCCGGCTCGACCCTGGGCAAGATCGAGGGTCTGTATGTCACCTGGCTGCAGGTGCTGCGCTTTGTCGTGCCGATCGCTATTGTGCTGATCATGTTGCACGCGTTGAAGGTGTTCGAGCTGGTCGGGCTGACCGGCGGCTGATCGCCTTGTCAGCTGGCGAGCTGGTCGGGCTGACGGGCTCAGGCGCGCGCGAGCGCGACGCTGCACGAGGCGGTCGGGGCCACGCTCGCCAACAGCTGTCGGGCAAAGTCGAGCTGCGAGACCGTAGCGCCCTCGAGCTCGACGAGCACCGCGTGGGTGATCGACGAGAGCGTGACGCCCTGGCCGCCGTGGTGGGCGGCGATCAGGGCCGCCTGCATGGGGGCGAGCGTAGGGTTGTAGGCGACCGACTCCGCGACCGCGCCGGCAAACCGCTGGCCGTCTGCGGTCTCGAGGGCCACGCCCGCGCATGCGCCAGTGTAGGGCGCGCTGCTGCGGTTGGCCGCGGCGAGGGCGAGCTGCGTGAGCTCGGCATGCTCGGCATGCTCGGCATTCTGGGCATGGGGGATCAGCTGCAACCCATGGGGTCCCGCCCGCAGCAGCTGCGGTGACCTCCCGAGCTGGGTGGGACCAAACGCCGAGGGCAGCAGCGACTCGATCGACATTGGCCTACCCCCGGGCGCGTCAGCGAGCAACAGCTGCGGACGCGGCTCGGGCAGCTCGAACATGAACTGACGGCAGAACCCACACGGTGCCGCCGAAGTGGCGATCACCGTCAAGCCCGTCTCCGCGTGGGCCCACGCGTGGGCGATCGCCGACTGCTCCGCGTGGATCGTCTGTGACAGCGGGAACCCATGAAATTCGATGTTGGCGCCGAGGTACAGCCGGCCAGACTCGCCGAGCGCGGCCGCACCAACCTCGAAGCTGGACAGCGGCGCCCGAGCCCAGCGCCGCGCCCACTCGAGCGACGCGAGGATCAGCGCGTGTTTGTCGAGGCCTGTCTCGGTCTGCAGCGCCGCGAGCTCGCTGGCTTCGATGACCGCCGCGCTGCCCGGCCCGATCAGGCGTGCGTCGAGGTGCTCGACGATCGGCGTGCGTGGCAGCCCTGGGTGGTTCGACACGCTGCGATGGTAGCTCAATCGTCCCTGCCACGCGCGAGCGCGACCCCGAGCCTGGCGAAGCCCGGCGCGGACACCAGCGCCGCGACTTGGGCGAGCCCGCGCAGCAGCTCCGCGTCCACGTCGAGCCAGACCGGCACCATCACCGCGCCCGCGCCTACAACCGCGAGTCCAAGCCCACCCAGCAGCGCGCGGGCGGTGAACGGCTGGCCAAACGACAGCCACACCCCCAAGGCCGCGCCGATCGGCCACACCACGATGCTCATGTGGATCAGCGCGCCCGCGCGCTCGGGCCCGGGGGGCACGAACAGCGAGACCAGGCCGGCACCAACCATCACCAGCAAGATGCCGACCAGCACGCCGGCCGCCCAGTCCAGTACGATCGAGACGACCGGCTTGCGCCTGCGGCCGGGTCGGTAGTCAGCCTTGCTCACGCCGACATCGTGGCATCCCGAGCCGGTCCGGGCCAGATGCCTGCGGTCAGGCCGAGCGCCGCACACCCCGAGTTCGCTCCGGGTCATGCACGGCACTGAGGCCCAATGGTCTAGCAGTACGCCCGGCGACAGCGTCGTCGCCGCTCCTCGCCCTTGGGCCTCAGCTCCGCACCTAACCCGGAACGAACTCAGGGTGTGCGGCATTAAATCAGCAGATCAAACACCTGGGCGACGGCGGTGGCGATGTCCTGCCAGTGTTCCTGCCGCGCGCGCAGGCTCTGCTCGATCTGAATGCCGCCGGTTCCCCAGCCAGTCAGCCAATTGACCACGTTGTCAGGCGAGTCCCCAGCGTACTGATCGCCAGGTTGTGCGATCGTAACCTCGATCCCCGTCCCGGCCAGCACGTTGGCGATCGCGTCGCGGACGGCCGCCTTGAGCTGTTGGGGCCCGCCGCCGCCAACGATCACCAGCTCTTGGCTGAGGCCGTGAAACGACACCGCATAGTCAAACCCGCGGTCGGCGATCGCGTCGAGGCCGGGGAAGCTGCTGCGGCTCAGGTCGGTGCTGGTGATGTGCCATTGGTCGTAGGCACCCCCGCCAAGCTTGTAGCCCTTGCACACCCATGAGCTCACGCCCTTGCCAGCCAGCAACGACCGCATGAACTCGGCCTGATTGTCGGTGCGGGGCTCGATGAACCCGCCGTGGGGCGCGATCACGACCAGCCCCGTGTGGACCCCGTCGTCGACCCGCCGCTCGACGAACTCGCTCTGCGCTTGGGCCTGCGCGTCGCTCAGGCCCTCGGCCACGACCGCGGTGTACAGCTTGGCGCTGAAGGTGTTTGTTGTTCCAAGCCGCGAGCGCGCGGCCATGCCCATGCGTATGCGCTTGCTGCTGGACTCGTTGCGGACCTCGCCCACGGTGTATAGCGCGACGTTGCCGTTGCTCCGCTCCACTCTGCATTGATCGCCAAGCGACAGATACTGGGTGAGGGCATCGTCAATCGAGATGTGTTCTTGCCGATTCAGGATTGGTTGCTCGAGCAATGAGCGGCTGACCGAGACCGAGCGCTTGACGCTGGGGTTCACGGCGCGCAGCTCGGTAGCGTCGCTCCAATCGTCCTCGTCCTCGGTCACGCAGCCCTGGACGACCAGGGGGACCGCTGTGGCGCCGAGTAGACGGAAGAAGTCTCGCCGATCGAGTGCGATCGGCTGTGATGCGTCGGGGTCGATGTCGTCGGTTTCCATCAATGCACATGACTAGGCCTTCGTCGTCTGAAGTCAATTCGCCCTATGTGCACACTTGGGCGAGCGCTCGAGCCTTCGCGCATTGGCTGGTTTGCTGATTTGATAATCTCGCTGACGATAGTGACGAAAGAGCAGGAGCAAGCTCGATTGCGTCAGTCGCCCACGCGCCGCCGGTGGGGGAGCAAGTAGCTAGTTATGCCGGCAACGACCCAGGCAGACGCAAAAGCGTCGGACAAAGTTTCGCCCGGCCGGGCCGATCAGCGTGAGGGGTCCCCGGGGTCGGGGGCGGACGATTGCGCGAGAAACTCGAGCCCAGCCTCGACTTCGGTGGTGACGAGGATCTGGTCGCTGAGGCCGGTGATCCGCGTGGCTTGCAGCTTGCCGATCGCCGAGCGGACCAGCACCACCACGCGCTCGAAATGGGCGAGCAGGACCGCGTTGGATCGGCTGACCGCCGCTTCGAAGCGCTCGTCGCTGTTGCCGGTGACCAAGCGGGTGTCGATGATCAGCCCCCAGCCCTTGGTGTCGTCGCCGAGCGTGGTGAGCTCGCGGTGGGCGGGCTCGACATCCTCTGCGCCCATCGGGGCGCCCTGCTTGCGCTCACCTAGGATCACGCGCAGGTCGCGATTTTCGAACACGTGCATGAACGCCGTCTCGGGGAGCGAGACGAAGCCGGAGAGCGTGGGGTGGTCGTCGGACATGCGGGTGAATAGTGACATGCGGGCTGCGACCCCGTCGACCCGTCCGCTTGGTTCGAGCGGTCCGAGCGGTCCGAGCGGGGGGCGCGGCTCATTCCTGGTCGCTGGTGATCGCCGCGCTCGCGTTGGCGCGCAGGGCCGCGATCGCGCCTTTGTAGTCGCCGGGGTGCTGCGCGCTGCGAAACACCGCCGAGCCAGCCACGAACACGTCGGCGCCGTCGCTCGCGCTCTCGTGGATGTTGTCTGCGGTGACGCCCCCATCGACCTGAATTCGGGTGGCCAGCCCGCGCTCGCGGATCGCCGCGCGCAAGGCTCGGATCTTCGGGCGGACCTGGGGGATGAAGCGCTGGCCCCCAAACCCCGGGTTGACGGTCATCAGCAGGACCAGGTCACACAGCTCGAGCACGTGCAGCACCGACTCGATCGGCGTGTGTGGATTGAGGCTGACGCCCGCGCGGACCCGATCCTGGCCGTGGTGGGGGAGCGCATGGATCTGTTGCAGGTTGCGGTGCAGGTGCGGACAGGCCTCGACGTGGACGGTGATCCCATCGGCGCCCGCGGCCGCGAATTCGGCCACGTACTTGTCGGGCTCGACGATCATCAGGTGGCAATCCATATACTTGGCAGTGACCGGGCGCAGGGCCTTCACGACCATCGGACCGATCGTCAGGTTGGGCACGAACCGACCGTCCATCACGTCAACGTGGATCCAGTCGGCGCCGGCCTCATCGATCGCCTGGACCTCTGCGCCGAGTCGGCTGAAGTCGGCGCTCAAGATGGAAGGGGCGATCGCGGGCGCGTGCATGCGGCGATCTACCCGAATGTGGGTAGCTGTTCAATTCGGACCCCTGGTAGCATGACGGGCCATGCGCGAGACACTTGATGCGACCCCCCCGGCGACCCTGGATGTTCGCGCGACGGCGCTGAGGACGGGCGCGGGCCTGAGCGTGGATCGCTTCATCGCGCGCGAGACCCCCGGCAACGTTGGCGTGGCGCTCTCGGGTGGCGGCTCGCGCTCGGCGGTCGCGTCGATGGGCCAGCTCCGGGGGCTGCACGCGCTTGGGCTTCTCGATGAGGTGCGCGCGATCGCGGCGGTGTCTGGGGGCAGTTGGTTGTCGGCGGCGTGGACCTTCTTGCCGCGCGAGTTCGCCGACGAGGACTTCTTGGGCCCCTACGTCGCAGACCCGGGCGAGCTGGTGTTGGTGGGACCCGAGCGCGCTCCGCCCGGGGCGTGTCTGACCGAGGTCGCGTGTTCGAATTTTGCTCACGCGATCACCCGCAAGGACTTCACCGCCGTCGGCCTGACCGCTGGCGTGGCTGCGTTCAGCAAGCGCGGTGTGCCGGGTGGCCGGGTCTGGCAGGCCGTGATCGGTGAGCGCTTGTTCGCTCCGTTTGGCCTGTACGCCGCGAGCGACGACGGCCAGCCCCGGAGCTTCTTCGCGTTCGACGAGGCCGCCGCGCAAGCAGCCCGTGACGCCAATCCAGGCTTGGCTTCGGCGACCGCCCACGTCGTCAAGCAGCCCCACGCTGGCGAGGCGCGGCGGCCCTTCTACATCTGCAACGTGGGCCTGGAGGTCCGCGACGAGCTTGGCGAGCCCGCGATCGCGCCGCTGCAAGGCACGCCCTTCTTCGTCGGGGTCACCTCGCAGCCGGCCGCCCGAGATGCGTGGAACCAGCGGATCGGCGGCGCCGCGGTCACGCCGTTTTGTTTTGGCGGCCAACTCTTGGATCGCGTGGGCCCAACGGACGCTGTCGCCGATGACGAGCACCCGATCGCGGTCCGGATCAGCTCGCTGTTCAGCCTGTGGGACCTCGTTGGTACCAGCAGCGCGTTCTATGCCGACTTCTTGTTCGATCGGCAGCGCGACGGCATCGTCCCGCGCTACGACTATTTTTGCCCGGCCGCCGATCCCCCCGCTGGCCAGCCCAACCACTTTGTCGACGGGGGCAGCGTCGACACCCTGGGCGTCACGGCGCTGCTCGCCTACGAGGACATCGACTCGCTGATCGTGTTCGTGAACGGCCCCGAGCCGGTCGAGCGCTCGACCGACGGATTGGATCTCGTGATCGTCGACCGGGGCATTCCGCCGTTGTTTGGCTACCAGCCCTATCGGGAGGGCGTGGGCTACCTGCCCTATGCCGCGGGCGCGCCCGCGATCCCGGCTGGGGCCTGCGGCGATGTCGATCCCAAAGCGACGGACTTTCGGCACGACCGGGTGTTTCCCGAGCATGCCTTCGCGGAGCTGCTCGATGGCCTGTGGGCCGCGACCAGCGGGGGTGGTGAGCGCGCGGGCGTCGAGTCGTGCGCGTTTCTTCAGCGCAGCCTGAAGGTCCAAGCCAACGCGTGGTTTGGCGTGCGCGAGCGGGTCGTCGACGTGCTGTGGTTTCACCTCGACCCCGCGTCCACATGGACGGACCAGCTGCGACCTGTCGTCGCCGCCGCGGTGCCCCAGCGCTGGCCCAACTACCCGACGATCGAGACCGGTCTGAGCGCGCCGCAGGTCAACTACCTGGCCCACTTCACCGCGTGGTGTGTGGCCGCGCGCGCGCCCGAGCTGCGCGAGCTGTTCGGGCGCAGCTGAGTTGTCCACGCTGGCGTGTGTGGTCTCCACGGGATCACCGAGCGAGGCGCGCGTGTCATGGGCGTGCTCGTGGCGCTCGTGGCTCGGCGCGCGCGCGGACGATCGGCCCCGAAATAGCGGCGCCGAGGCGGGGCCAGCTGGCGAAGTGCGTCGGCTGCTTCACAGGCGCGTCGATGGCCCGCAGAATGCAGAGGATTCTCGTGCGGCAACGCGGGACAGTGGTAGGTTTGCGATCGATGCACCCAGCACGGCTCGAGGCACACGGCGGCGACAGGACGAAGGGTCCCTGCTCGCCGGCCGCCGCCCGCCGCAGCAGGGGGCCAACCCGAAGGTCGCGGCTGTTCGGGATGCCAAGGGGCCTTGGCTTGCTGCTGCTGTTGCTGGTGGTGTTCAGCTGCACCAGCGGGGTGGCCTACCAACGCGGGCCCGTGATCCCCACCACCGGGCTCGAGCTCGGGCCCAGCGAACGCGCCGAGGAGCAACGCCGCAGCCTCCGCCACGTGTTCTACCGCAACAACGAGATGCCCCCGACCCCGAGCCCGCGCGAGCTCCGTCGGCTGGAGCACAACCTCGCCGAGGCCCCGCCGGTCGAAGTTCGTGAGCTGCACGACCTGTTTGGCAACGACGTCGAGCTGCTCGCGTTCGCAACCCGTGACACCGACGCAGACGGAGTGCTCGACTACCGGATCAGCGAGTACCGCGGGAAGTTCTTCGAGGGCGACCTGGACCTCGACAACGACGGGATCCGCAACGTCTACGACTCGGCGCCCTATGATCGCGACGTTGGCGGGGTCGACACCAACGGCGACGGCGTGCCCGACAAGCCCGGCAGCTTCGCCGACCGCGACGGCGACGGGATCCCCGATCACTTGGATTGGTCGCGGCGCAAGGGCGACCAACTCGCCGAGATCCAAGCCGCGCTGTTCCGCGACTACGACGTGATCCTGGTCGAGCGCAGCGCTCGGTTCACCCCCGAGCTGGTCCACGCGATCGACGACACGCTGCGCTTGGTGTTCCACGAGCGCCTGGCGACGCTGCGCACCATCGCCGTCGAAGACCAGCTGCTGATCAGCCCCGATCTTGGCGACAACGGCTTCATGCTGGCGCAGACCCAGACCCTCACGGTCTACACCAAGAGCCTCGAGGGCGCGCCGCCGCTGGTGCTGCTTGGGCTGCTGGTCCACGAGGTCGACCACGCCTGGCAGCTCGCCCAGGACTTCGACGAGACCAACCTGCTCGCCGAGAACAAGAAGATGCACTTCCCGCCGGGCAACTTCACCAGCAGCCTCGAGCGCTTTGGGTGGGAAGTCGACGAGAACACGCTAGGCGAGGGCTACTATCATCGCTTGTATTGGCCACACTTTTACGCGACCAGCCCCCGGTATCTGTACCGTGGCTCGGCCGCCAACGAGTGGGCCGTGTGGTTCGAGAGTGTCCAGCGCGAGTCAGGTCCAGAATTCTTGCGCAACAGTCCGGCGGTCACCTGGGGCATGGTCGGGCCCTACTCGCTGACGTCACCGTGGGAGTGGCACGCGGACCAGCTGATGGCCTCGCTCTACAACCGCCTGGATCGCGGGCTCAGCGAGCACCCCAACCAAAGTTATCGCAGCAGCGTCGGCACCTTGTTGCGCGCGCGCATGTTGCAGGTCGTGCAGGCCCAGTGGAGCCGCTACGACTACCGCAACGCGGTCGGGACCAGCATCGATCGTGAGCTTGGGCGCCGCTTCGAGCTCTCGCCCAACGAGATCGAGCTGCTCGTCGAGCGCTACATGCTGCCGCTGGTCGATCTGCCGATGTTGTCCGAGGCGCTGGCGCTCGAGTCCGAGGCGCTGGGGGTGGCCAAGTTGAGCGACGCGCTCGCCACGAGCTGGGATGAGCTGAGCGAGCGCGCCAACGATCCGCAGCGGCTTCGCCCGGACTTGCACGCGCTGGTTCGCGCTGGCATGGGCGCGTGGCACATGTCAAACGCCAACGTCGGGGCTGGTGGCAACGCGGAGGAGCCTGGCGCGGAGGCGGAGTCGGAGGCGGAAGCGGAGGCGGACGCCGAAGCGGACGCAACCACCCCTGGCGAACCTGAAGCCGACGAAGCCGACTCGAGCATCGACGAGGCCCCACAGTCGCCCGCGACCGCCATCGGACCTGCCGCGTCCGGGCCCGCGCCGGATCAGTCACCGCTGACCCGCTCGGGTCGGACGAGCCGCGGTGCGGGTCGCGTGGGCGGCATCATGCAAGGCGAACCCCAACCCGGTGACGATCTTCTCGCCGGGGCCGGCGACGCGGAGTTCGAAGATGGCGGCGCCGAGATCCGGGGCGAGGGCAGCGAGCGGGGCAGCAGCGGTGTCCGGCGCGCGGTCGATCCGGTGGTGAGCCTGTTCGAGCAGCTGCGTCTGGCGGTGCCGCAGCCCGTGGAGCCTGTGGAGCCCGGTCAGCCAGACGGGGGCTAGAGCGCCAATCAGTTTGAATTCACGACGCCAGGCACATCTGGGACCGCCCCTGCCGTTGTCGGTCGGCGCTCGCAGTATGCCGGATACAGCTTCGGCCTCCCTCCTAGGCAGGAACGGCCCCAGACGCACCTGACGCCGCGACTCCAAACTGATCGGCGCTCTAGGAGCCCGTGGTGCAACGCCGGCGACGCGATGCATTGCACCACGGGCTCCTAGATCCGCTTGGTGAACGGATGCGGCCCTCGCAGGCGCCACAGCGCGAGGATCGGCACGACGGCGTAGGGCAGGTAGATCGCGATCAGCAGCCCAGGTCGAGGTGGCGGCAGCTCGCCGAAGAACTCCATCCACAGGTGCACCACCATCGAGTAGAGCAGCGCGACGGCCCACGCGATCGTCGGCCATCGCACCGCCTCGACGCCGCGCCAGATCCCCCAGGCCAACACCAAGTAGGCCGGCCCAAACACGAACGCCGAGATCCCCGACATCACCCGCAGCCACTGGGGGTTGGCCAGAAACAGCGGATCCAGGTTGCGCCCGTACCAGCACAGCGCGCCCCACAGTTGCTGCGGCTCGCCGCAAAAGTCGACGTCGAGGGCGGCCAGCCGATCCACACCGAAGCTCGTGCACGCGAAGCTCAGGAGCGCGACGGCGAGCCAGCGATCATGGGCACGCTCGCTCAGCGGGATCGGCTGAAGTGCGGTCATCGAGGCCAAGTATCCCGAGTTGGCGAACTGCACGCGTGATCTCGATCCGGGTCGTCGCTGCCGATCCGGAGATTGCTCACTGTGCTCGAGGGCCAGTCTAGGTGAAGGCTACGGAGCTCGGTCGCGATTACTAAACGTTCCCTCGACGGAAGAATCGCTGATTCCTGGTCGGTGTGACACTCGGCCGCGACGTGCCTGGAGCTGGGGGGCCTCAGGCACGTCGTAGCCGCCCTATCAACGGTGATTACTGTCGCGCGGCGGTACGTAGCCCCCGACGAATTCACGCTTCCACGCTGGTGTATCTTGTCACTGTTCTAAAACAGCTTGGCCGCAGGCACGGGTGGGTGCTTCTGCGGCCAGCTGTGAGCGTTTTCGTGGCTCAGGAGTCTCGCGTCGCGGGTCTCATCAGAGGAAGAACTGGACCGATGGGTCTTTGAGCGACGCCTCGTACTCGGCTTCTCGTCGGCGTCGCTCCCGTTCTTCCTGGACACGCAGGTCGACGGGACCCCGGTTGATCGGCAGCGCGAGGGCAACTGGGATCACACTTCGGGCCGAGAGCTGGTTTTCGCGGAGGTTCATCTTGTGGGTCCTGGTCGCGTGAGTGACTCGTGCAGGAGTCGTCTGCCGCCCCCGAACTGTACCAAAGGACATGTCCATGAGGCCAACTCCAATGTGTATGGAAGTGATAAAAAGTACAGTAATCTGGCTCGATATCGCCCCATGTTGGCTCGTATCAGCTGTTTTTCGAGACTTTTCGTACTTAGGTACACTGGCGGACATCTCCTGAGTTCAGAATGCGTACTACAGGTTCCTATATGTATTCATGGCGCTTACATGTCTCTTGTAGTGGTCCACACATTTTGAAATGGATGTGTGTTGCATTACGCCCCATGTCGCTCGCTCGTGGGCAAAAACGCCCGAAAGCGTAACCTGCGCGGTGCTTTGAAGCCCGGAGCCGGAGGGCGCCGTAGTAGCGTCGTTACCTGTGAAGAAGATCTACGGCGTCGCCCCCCTCGTGTTCTTGCTGTCGAGCGGATGTGGGGAGCCATCGGGCTCGGGGGTCGACGCGGACGCGACCGAGACGGGCGAGAGCGACGACACAGATGCCACTGGCGACGGCGATGGCGACGGCGATGGCGACGGCGATGGCGATGGCGATGGCGATGGCGACGGAGACGGAGACGGAGACGGCGACGGAGACGGCGAACCGGGAACCGGCGATGGCGATGGCGATGGCGACCCAGATCCCCACCAGATCGAGCTCGAGACCTACGCGCCACGGGTGTGGTTCCCGGCCAACGAGAGCTACTGGCCGTCGTCGGTCGAGTTCGCGTACCCCGAACTCGAGCGCTTCGCCGATGGCGACGGCAAGTACTGGGTGCGCACGCGCGACTCGCTTGGCAGCCCGTCGGACACGCTCCCGTTCTTCGCGGGTGAACTCGAGACCGCGCCGGTCTACGCGTATTGGGCTGACAAAGGCGGCGACGTCGTCGACCTCGTGTACTTCTTCTACTTCCCCTACAACCGGGGCAAGAACGTCGCCGACACGGTCTGGGGCAATCACGTTGGCGACTGGGAGCACATCACGGTGCGGCTGCTCGGCAACGACGTCGATGGTTACGTCCCGAGCCAGGTCTACCTGTCAGCGCATAGCTTCGGGGGCGCCTATGACTGGAACAGCGGTGAGGTCGAGCTGCTCGAGGGCACGCACCCGGTCGTGTACTCGGCCTGGGGCTCGCACGGGATGTGGTCCAGCCCTGGCGATCACGTGTATCAAACCATCGGAGAGACCTTCTTCGATGTGTGCGTGACGCTGGTCTGCGCAGACTTGACCGATGAGACCAGCGCTGGCGTGGCGTGGGATACCTGGGAGAACATGGTCGCGCTCGACTACGCTGAAGGGGTTGGCTTGGGCGGGGCGCAGTGGCCCGTGTGGATGAGCGATCAATTCACGGACGCCGGATCCGGTGATCCCGCGGTCCCGGGCCAGGGGCCGATCTATCGCTGGGGCAACCAAGAGGACTGCTCGGTGCTCGGGATTCCGTTCGACATCACTGACCTGATTGGCGTGTGTCGGCTCGAGGATGGGCCCACGGGGCCGGCGTCCAAGAGCGTGTGGGGGGCGGAGCTGCAATAGACCAGCGCGCACAACCACGCGGCGGCCGAATGCCTTGCACCAGAGCGCCAAGATCTCGAGCCAGTCCCCGCATTCGCGGCGGCCCACGCTATACTCGGCGGCCGAAGATCGCCAACAGGCCCGACGACATCCCACGGGCGCTCGCCGAGCTGGGCCTAGTAGGGTGGCGGCTACGAGTCGAATCAGGCAGGCGCTCGCACCGGGCGGGCGTGGTAGTCAGATCGCGGACTTGCACACCATCCAGATCGCGCCCTCGCCCGTGTCCGTGTCGGCGGTTGCCCAGTAGACGGCGTGCTCGTCGACCTGAACGGTCGTGGGCTTGGGCGAGAACTTGTCCACCACAAACTCGCCCTCGAGGGGGTCGTACTCGCCGCCATGGCGTGGATAGCGGTGGATCCATCCGAGGTGGGTCTCCTCGTCGAAGTTCCACTTCGGCAGGTAGACATGGGTGGAGTCGACCGCGAGATCGAAGTTCTTGGCCCCTCCAGCGACGAAGTAGGGCGCCTCGCCAGGAATGACGCGATACAGGCCGCCGAAGCCGTTGACCCACGCAGCACCCTCGCGGAGCTCGAACCCGACGGGTGTGGCAACCTTGGCGATGAGCTCTGCTTGACTCCCGTCTTTGCCGGCGCGCCAGAGCTCACCGCTGATGTCGGTGACCCACCACAGGTGGCTCTCGTCCACCGCGATGTCGCTGATCTGCCACTCGTTCGAGGCGAGCAGCTGCTTGTCGGCGCCGTCTAGGCGAATCCGCCACAGCCGCCGCTCGATCATGTTGTCGAGCTGATGGTCCTCAGCGTAGTAGAGCCACCCGGGGCCGTTGTCGGTCGGCATTCGCAGTATGCCGGTTCTCGCTAGCGCAGCGGGCCGCCGTCGTCATTGGCGAGGATCAGCGGATTGTCGCGTCCGGTCTTTCCGGTCGCTCCACTGTTGCCACTATTGTTGCTATTACTGCGGCCGTTGCCGCGCCGCCCATTCGTGGCCGCGAGCTTGGACGCGAGCTCGGCGCTCTCGCGCTGCTTGGCGGCGATCTGGGCGGCGATCTGTGCCCGCTCCTGTTCGCTCTTGGCGGTCTCGCTCGCAGCCTGGAGCTCGGCCAGCTTGATCGCGTTCTGATCCATGTCAGCTTGAAGCTCACGGGCCTTGGCGTCGAGCGCCTCGAGGGCCTGCTGCTTCTCCGCGAGCTGCTGCGCAATGCGTTGCTTCTCGGCGGCGTCGGCCTGGCGGGCTTGGTACGAATAGCCGCCCCCGACCACGAGGCCAACGGTCAGGATGGCCGCCGTCGCGTAGAGCCAATAGGGGGTCTGCTTGCGCTCGGCCATCTTGACCTGCGCGTCGAGCCGCATCTGCTCTTCGCGGAGTCGGGCGTCCGCCTCGGCGCGGGTTCGGGCTTCGGCCTCGGCGATCCGAATGCGCGCCTCTCGTTGTTCGCGCTCGCGCGCTTCTTGCTCGAGGCGCAGCCGCTGCTCCGCGGCGGCGCGGACTCGTTCTCGGTGGTCTTGCTCGGCGCGCGCCGCCACTTGTTGGGCGTGGAGTTCGGCTGCGCGCTGGGCCTCGGCCTCGTCCTGGACTTTTTGCACCCGCTGCGCTTCGAGGTTCATGAGCTCGCCAAGCGCGATCAGGGCGGAGTTTTCACGTGACATCGAACCCATCGAACGACGCCACGCTTGGGTCGATTTGGGTCGACGCAAATATGACTATTGTCAGCTTGGAAAAGCCGCCGTTTCAGCAGCTATCGTCTACTCGGACTCGGACTTGACCCGATCGAGCAGCCCCTGCATGCGCTCGCGGTTAGCCTCGTCGGAGATCGTCGCGGTGCCGTCAAGCGAGCCTAGGTCGATGTTTGACAGCCCAACCGGCATCGCAAACGCGCGGGCGTGAAACGCCTCGGCGGTCATCGACGCGTAGTCGTTGTCATCGAGCTCGGGGGTGATCCCAGTGGTGGCCCCAGTGGGCTGGGTCGCGGGGTCGTCGGGGTCCGGCTCCGGGGGCGTCGACGCGCAGCCAAGCACGCCGCCGGCAGGTTCGAGCAAGCACAGCTCGAGCTGGCGGCCGGTGCCCGACAGCGTGATCGTGAATCCAGCGGCGTTGTCGTCGAGCTCGAAGCGCGGCGAGTCGTCGAGCAGCTCGAGCACGCGCTTGGCGACCGGGCCGCTGGCGTCGCTCTGGATCTTGGCCGGCAGCGCGAGGCCGCGACGGCGGATCACGCCCGCGTCGCGCTGCATGGCCGTGGCGAGGAACTCGAGCGCGGCCTGGTCTTGGCCGAGGCCCATCGCGGCTTCACCGGCGATCGCGGCGACGCGGGCCCGCAGCAGCGCCTCGAATTCCGGCAGGGTGTCGAGCGCCTGGTTGGCCAGCTTCAGCGCGTCTTTGCGCTTACCCCGATGGATCGCGATCTCGGCCGCGAACGCGTCGTAGTAAGGATCGAGGGCGGCGTCGTCCTCGGCGTCGCGGACCATGTCGAGCACCACCGCGCTCACGCCGGCGCCAAGGATCGGGACCAAGTCGCCGATCAGCCAGCTGGGCACGGGCTCGAGGCCGCCGGCGACATACATGCGAAAGCTGGCGACGAGTCGATCGTCGTCGTTGAGGACCCCGCGGATCCGCTCGGCGTCGGCCCAGTCGTGAAGCCGTCGCTGGGCTGCGTCGCGGGTGATCCGGGCGGACTCGGCCGTGCCCGACCAGACCGCGCGCTCGGCCTCGACCTCCGCGTGGGTCTGGCGCAGGGCCCGACGCAGCAGCGCGTGGGCGCCCAACGCCTGCTCTTTGGACGACGAGGTCAGCCCGCGGCGGTCGGGGTTGGCGATCGCCCGATCGACGACCTCGAGGCCGGTCTTGGTCTCACCCGCGATCAGCAGCACGGTTGCGAACGCGACGTCGGTCTCGGCGCGGACTTGCTCGCGCAGGTGCGGCGGCATCTTGCGCCGCCACGCCTGCATCTCGCGCAGCGCCTGCACGGCTTCGTCCATGCGGCCTTGATCGGTGTACAGGCGGACCAGCAAGCGCCACGGGTTGGCGGGCGTGAACTCGATCCGGGTCGCGCCCGCCTGGGCGAGGCGCTCGGCCTCGTCGGGGCGCAGGGCGGTCATGGCCGCGAGCGCGGCGTTGTAGGCGTGGACGGTGACGCTGGTGACTTCGTCGGGCCGGGCAAAGGGATCATCCCCGCGGGCTCGGTCGGCGGCGTCGTCGTAGGCCGACAGGCACGCGGTAAATCGCTGTTCACGGGTGCCGGCCTCGCCTTCGATCGCACACATGGCGTTGCGGCCGAGCGAGCGCTGAAATTCGTCGCTGCTCTCTGCGGCCTTTTGTGCGTACTTGCGGGCCTCGTCGTAGCGGCCCAGCAGCATCAGCGGCCAGGCGTGCTCGGCGGTCAGCCGCGGGTCGTAGAGCGAGTCGTGATAGTCCAGCAATTGCAGCTGGTACTCGTGGCGCTCGAGCTCGCCGGCGATCATCTGGGCGGCGTACAGGATCTCGCGGTGCAAGAGCCACGGGGTGCTCTCGAGGTTGATGACCGTGGGCTTGTACTCGCGCTCATACAGCTCGCGGGCCTTGCCCATCTGCTGCATGGCCTTGGGCAGGTTGCCCTCGGCGCGGCGGAGGATCTGCGCGAACACGAAGTGGCCGACGATGCTGTCGTCGTTGTCCTTTAGCAGCGCTTCGACCTTGCGGCGGGCAGTGAGCAGCTTGTCGTCTTGGTAGAGCTGCCAGATCTCGTCTTCGGCGGGGGTCCGCGCGAAGTCCTTGGCTTGGGTGAGCGGGGCGCCGGTTGGGACGCTGCGCGGATCCGTGGGATCCGTGGGATCTTGGGCAAACACCGCGCTGGCGGTGGCCCCAATCACAAACACGCCCGCGAGCACGCCCGCGAACCGCAGGACAGACGAGAGTTTGCGCTTGGCTGGTTTTGCGACGCTCATGCTCGTGCTCCTGGGTTCACCCGTGCGGCGGCTGAGGCTCGAGCGCGTCGAGCTCGCGCTGCAGATCGATCTCGGCTTGGGTCAGTGGTTCGAAGCGCAGCGCGCCGGTCAGCACCCAAGCCACCCCAGCGCTGGCCAGGTGCGCGAGATGGTTGAGCCACGCCGACTCGCCGGTGACCATCACGCTGCCCATGCCGAACAGGCTGAGCTGCTTGTCGAGCTCGATCAGCGTGAACCCAGCCAAGAAGCTGCCGATCCAGACCGCGCGAATGACCGGGTCGCGGAAGCTGTGGGCCTTGTGCTCGAGGGTGCCCGAGCCAAATCGGTGCGCGAGCCAGACCAGCCCCAGGCCGGCGGGGATCGACAGCAGCTTGAAGAACTGCGCGTTGAGATCGCCGAGCCAGGTGCCGTCGCTTGGGGCCCGAATGAGGTAGCGCAGCGGCGTGCCGTCCACGGCCCGCCAGTAGTCGGGGTTGAACTCGTAGAGCGTGTCGGTTGCGAAGCGCAGCGCCCCGATCGTGAGCAGCAGCGCGGCGACGCCCACGCTGAGCCGGCCAGCGCGGAGCTTTTGCTGGTCGTTCGAGGGGGGCTTGGACACGGGCGCGCATCACTTCTGGTGGAGTGTGACACGAGCCAGGCGCTCGAGCGCTTGGGCGCTGCACTCTTTGATCACGCCGCCGAGGCTGTCGGCGCCCGGCGCGAGCTCGAGGCGGTGGCCGAACACCAGGTAGCTGAGCGCCTCGATGTCGTCGGCGTTGACGTAGTTGCGCTGCTGGGTGACGGCGCGGGCTTGCAGCGCGGGGATCATCAAGACCAGCGCGCGGGTCGAGACCCCCTGCAGGACCTGCTCGTGTTGGCGCGTGGCGTTGGCGATGTCGACCAGCGCCTCGCGGATCTCGTTGGCGACGTAGACCTGACCTTCAACGACCCGGCGCGCGTCGATGACCTCGGTCCGGGTCACGCGAGGCAGCTCGCGGCCGGCCCCATCGCGGCGGCTCTTGATGCTGGCCAGCACCTCGAGCTCCGAGGCCCGGTCGATGTGCTTCATGATGATCTTGAACAAGAAGCGATCGAGCTGGGCGCTGGGCAGCGGGAAGGTGCCGGCGAGGTCCAGCGGGTTTTGGGTCGCGAGCACGAAGAACAGCTCGTCGAGCTGGCGGGTGCGGTTGTCGACCGTGGTCTGCTTCTCGGCCATCGCCTCGAGCAGCGCCGACTGGACCTTGGGCGAGGTCCGGTTGATCTCGTCGGCCAGCACCACGTGCGCGAAGATCGGGCCTGGGCGAAAGAAAAACCGGTTGGTGTTGGGATCGAAGATCGTGGTGCCCGTGACGTCGCTTGGCAGCAGATCGGGGGTGAACTGGATCCGGCGGATCGTGACGATGTCGTCGTGGGGCTGGTCGTCGATGATGCAGTCGCCGAGCGCCTTGGCCAGGGTGGTCTTGCCCGAGCCTGGGTAGTCTTCCAGCAGCACGTGGCCATCGGCGAGCAGCGCGATGATGATCAGCTCGATCTCGTTGTCGCGGCCGCGGATCGCCACGCGCAGGCGATCGCGCACGCGCTGGACCGCGCCGTAGGCCTCTTCGAGGTTGGTGATCGGCGGCGCGAGCGTGTGCGTGATGTGCTTGCTCTGCTCGAAGTCGCTGCGGACTGCGTCCCGCCCTGGCTCGGTGGGGTTGTCGATCGGATCGAGATCCTGATCGGCGGAGGGGGCAGGGGACGAACCGGTGGCCTGGTCTTGCGTGGTCACGAGGGTCTGTTTTATACCCCCACAGAGACCTTGGACTTCGGCGACTGCAGCCGCTGGCGCGTCCGGGGGGCGGCGTTTGCGTGGTTTTGTTAGGGCCCGTTGGCGGGGGGTGGTGGCAAGACCCCACCTCGAGCCCCCACCTGAAGCCCCCCACCGAAGCGAACGACGAGCCCCCTTCCAGGGGGCCACACATGCGACCGCGCACAGCCAGCCCCGAGGAGCGAAGCGACCAGACGCGCCAGCGGCTGCAGTCGGCGAAGTCCAAGGTCTCTGTGGGGGTATAAAACAGACTGGGTATAAGACAGACTCGGGCGCTCCGACGCCGGAGAGGCATGGACACCTCGACGAAAAATTTGATGTTCTTGTTGGCTGCGGCTCCGATGGGGATGGGCGGCTGCATCGTCACGAGCAACGACGCTCCGATCGAGGCTGGCGAGATGGGGGAGTCCGGCGAGAGCGGTGATGACGGTGATGGGGACGGGGACGGCGATCCTGGCAACGCCTACGTGTGCAGCAGCGCGTACGAGGCGATGTTCGTGTGTCTGTCTCCCCTCACGTGTGACGAGTTCATGATGCAGGAGCCACCCGGCTGTGAGGCCGAGCAGGCTGACGTCGAGCAGGTCTGTTTCGGGTAGGCTGGCAGTCCGCGATGATCTTCGTCTCTGGCACCAAGCGCAGCGGCACCTCCATGTGGATGCAGGTGCTGCGCGCGGCCGGCATGCCCGTGCTTGGCGAGGCGTTCCCGCGCCAGTGGGATCAGGGGCCGCTGCGCGACGCCAACCCCGATGGCTTCTACGAGAGCCTGCTTCGCCAGGGCATTTACTTTGGGACCAACCCGCACCCCGTCACTGGCACCTACTTCATGCCCGAGGACGTGCAGGGCTACGCGGTCAAGGTGTTCGTGCCGGGGGTGATCCGCTCGGAGCGGGCCTACATCACGCACTTGATCGCCAACGTTCGGGCCTGGCGGGAGTACGAGACGTCGATCGAGCGGTTGTTCGCGCTCGAGGACCAGGGGCGCGGCGAGCATGAGGAAGACCGGGAGCAGCCAGTGCGGCTTCCGGCTGCGCTCGAGTGGTGGATGGAGAACTTCGCGCTGGTCCGCGACATCAGCCTGCGCAAGCTGCCGTTTCGGATGCACACCTACGAGGCGGTGATCTCCAAGCCCGAGTCGGTCGTCAGCGGGGTGCTCGGCTGGATCGGGCATGGGGACGTCGAGAAGGCGGTCGCGGCGGTCAAGCCAGAGCACCGCACGCAAGTCGACTCGGGCAGGTCGGACTCGATCGAGCCCGCGCTCGCCCGGGTGTTCGACGATCTCTACGCAGCGGTCGCGGCCGGCAAGGGCTTCTCGCGCGCGCTGCTCGGGACCCTCAACGACACCAATCAACGGCTGCTGCCGCGGCTGACCAAGCTTCAGCACGAGGTCGCGGCCTATCAAATGCGGCTGGCGGCCAGGGGCAAGCGCCGGCCGGAGCCGATCCACGGGCTTCCAAAGCTGCCGCGCTAGTGGCCTTGGCTTCGGGTGGGCGACAGAGGCCGCACGAGTCGTGGGGCCGGGTCGTGCGCGCTGCCCGATCAGCACATCGAACCCCGCACCCACTCACGGAGGCGATGTCCATGCAGAGGTCTACGAACCCGACGGTCTGAGGCGGAGCCCCGCCAATACCGGTATGATCCCGGCATGTCGCGTTGGCTGGGTCGTCCAATGGTTGCGAGCTGCTCGCTCCTGTGTGTGATCTCCGTGTCCGGGTGTGGCGACGCGAGCCGCGACGCGGGCGCGAGCGGTGGCCCGGAAGAGGGCATTGGCAGCAACGGCGAGACCCTGGGCGGCGAGTCTTCTGACAGCAACAGCACCGAGCCGACCACGGGCGAGCCAAGCACGGACACCCACGATCCGACGACGACCACCAACCCGACCACGGGCACCGACGACGAGACGGAGACGACGGCCGACGACTCGGGCGTGAAGTTCGACCTCACCGGGATCCCCGACGCCGGCCTTGGCGAGTGTGGGGTTGGGGGCATGGGCGAGGGCGTGCTCTCGTACATCTGGGTCGCAAACTCGTCCGAGGGCACAATCTCCAAGATCGACACGAAGACCATGGTCGAGGAGGGTCGCTACATCACCCGGCCCGACGGCGTGGGCAGCCCCTCGCGGACATCGGTCAACCTCGCGGGCGACGTCGCGGTGGCCAATCGTGTCGGTGGCATCACCAAGGTCTACGCCAACCACGAAAACTGCGACGAGATGCAAAACGGGGTGCCGGGTCTGCAGACCTCGACCGGCAAGTTCGACGTGCTGGCCTGGGGCCAGGACGACTGCGTGGCCTGGCACACCCCGATCAACTACACGGCGAACCGCCCGGCCGCGTGGACCTTTGGCACGATCAACGAGGCCACCTGCGAGGTCTACGACACCAAGTTCTGGACGGGCGCGTCAACGGGTGCCGGCGCCAACGCCCACGCGATGCGGCTCAACGGCGACACTGGCGAGATCGAAGCAGACATCTTGCTGCCGGGCTTCGTGGTCAATGGGTTTGGGCCCTACGGCGGCGCCGTTGATCCCGACGAGAACTTCTGGATGATCTCGCACTCGACCGGCGCCGATCTCGTGCGGATCGACCAGGGCGATCTCAGCGTCACCGTCTGGGACATCCCCGCCCAGATGTTCGCCTACGGGTTCACGATCGACGAGTTTGGCCGCCCGTGGATCGGTGGCGCAGGGGGCAGCGGCATCACCTTGGTGTTCGATCCCGAGACCGAGCAGTTCACGACCCTGCCCAAGGCCGGGCTTGGCATGGGCCAAGATACCAACGGGATCATGTGGCAAGCGATGTTCTCGTCGCAAAATGGCGTGCGTGGGTGGGACATCGAGACCCTGCAGATCGTCACGGAGATCGACATCCCGGTCAGCTCGTCGCGCGGGGTGAGCGTCGATATCGACGGCTTCGTGTGGTTCATCGAGGTCGGCAGCCGCGCGTTCAAGATCGATCCCGAGCTCGAGACCTATGAGGTCTATGACGGTCTCAACGGCGCGTACACCTACTCGGACATGACCGGCAACGCGCTGAGCATCGTCGCGGGTGGGATCGCGGGGTGAGTCACGCAGCCCGCGGCGCGACCCGCCCAAATTCGCGACGAGTTGCTTTATCCGCGCGCGACCCTCGGATACCATCCGACGATGCGCGTACCGTTGATCATTGCTGCAGTCGCTCTTGCTGGTTGTAACGCGGGCGGTGCCGATGGTTCGTCAACGGACGGCACGGACACGGACACGGCCGGGACGACGGAGACCCAGGGCACGACCGAGACCGACGGCGAGACCGGTGAGCCCCCGCAGCTCGACACCAACGGGTTCGCGAACGGCTGCTACGTGGTCCGCAGCGGCGACGGCTTCTTGGCCGCCGACGCTTCGGGGCAGGGCTACGCGTTCGACCCCAGCGAGGACGCCGCCGCGAAGTTCTTCATGAAGGCGTCGGATCTTGGCACCTACCTGCTGTACGACACGGGCGGCGGCTACTTGGTGGCGGACGACGGGCCGCTGCTGCGGCAGACCTCGCTGCAGTCCGACGTGCTCCTGACCGACGACACCTACGTCTCGGGCGCAGAGTGGATGCCCGAGACCTCGCTGGTCGACTGGGATCAGTACCAGCTGCGCAATCGCCGAAATGACCAGCTGCTCGGTGAGACCGGCCTCGCCGACGAGGGCGCGCCGCTGACCTTCGAGCCGGCCACCGGCTGCGTCGAGCACCCCGAGCTCTCGCTCGACGCGAGCGGGACGGTCCAGCGCACCACCTTTGACAACGGTGATCTGTACGGCATCGTCGACACCCACTCGCACATCTTGTCCAACTTTGGGTTTGGCGGCGGCGGCATCTTCCATGGCGGCGCGTTCCACCGGCTTGGGGTCGAGCACGCGCTGCCCGACTGCGAGCTGTACCACGGCGAGAACGGGCGCAAGGACTTCTTTGGCTACGCGTTTGACACCGCGGGCGCCGACGGTGCCGACCTCGCGGGGCTGATCCCAGACTTGATCGCAGGCGAGCTGGCCGACGACAACCACATGACGGCGGGCTACCCGGAGTTCACGGACTGGCCACACGCGCCAACCCGCTCGACCCACCAGACCCAGTACTACCGCTGGCTCGAGCGCGCCCACCTCGCGGGGCTGCGACTGGTGGTGCAGCACGCCACGACCAACTCGGTGATCTGCAATTTCACGGCGGGCCAGGACCTGCAGCAGACCCGCTACGAATGTGACGACATGGTGGCTGTCGATCGCATCATTGACGAGACCTACGTGATGGAGCGCTACATTGACGCGCAGTCGGGTGGGCCGGGCATGGGCTGGTTTCGTGTGGTCCAGACCCCCGCCGAGGCCCGCGAGGTCATTGCAGCCGGCAAGATGGCGGTGATCCTGGGCATCGAGACCTCGGATCTGTTTGATTGCGCGTTGACGCCCAAGGCCGGCGACCCGACCTGCGACGAGGCCTACATCCAAGAGCAGCTCGACTATTATTACTCCCTGGGGGTTCGGGCCATGTTCCCGGTCCACAAATATGACAACGCGTTCTCGCCGGGGGACGGGGATCGGGCGTTCATCGAGCTCGGGAACTTCCTCAACAGCGGGCACTGGTCCAACTTCACGCTGGACTGCCCGGCCGAGGTCACCGACGGCTTTGACAAGGGCGACGTCAACTTTGGCGGCCTCAACCAGCCGCGCGAAGAGTACAACTCGGCCCCGCCCAACAACCTCAGCGCGTTCCCAGACATGCCGCTGAACATCACGTCCGTGTACCTTCAGCAGATCCTCGAGCCGCCGCTGGTTGGCGCGTACTGCCAGAACGCGTCGTTGACCCCGCTCGGCGAGACGCTGATCTCCGAGATGATGGCGCGCGGCATGATCATCGAGGTCGACCACTTCTCGCAGCAGGCCTACAAGCGCGTGTTCGAGCTGCTCGAGGCCGCGAACTACCCCGCCGCGGGTACCCACGGGCGCAACTTCAACGGGCGGCTGTACGAGCTGGGGGGCGTGTCGAAGACCGGGTTTGGTCGGTGCCGCGAAGCTGGCAACCCCGGCTCGACGGTCCAGGGCTTCCTGAACAAGATCCAGCAGATCACCGACGTCGGCGGGTACCCGGCCGAGGGCTTCGGCTTTGACCTCAACGGCTTCGCTGGCGCTCGCGGCCCGCGGTTTGGCGATGGGGTGTGCGCGGACGAGCAGATGGACCCAATCACCTATCCGTTCAGCTCGTACGCGGGGGACATCGAGTTCACGCAGCCGGTGATCGGCAACCGCGAGCTCGACTTCAACACCGAGGGCCTGGTCCACATTGGGTTGCTGCCAGAGTTGATCGAGGACGCCCGCCGCGACGCGGTCTCCGAGGACGACCTCGATCCGCTGTTCCGCTCGGCGGAGGGCTACATCCGCATGTGGGAGCTGTCCGAGCAGCGGGCGGCCGCGCTCAGGGCCAACGTGCTCGGCGGGTAGGGGCACAGCGGGTCGGGCCGCCCGGCCCCGGTGGGCCACGCGACGGTCGAGTCGCGTCGCCGCCCTTCGCCGTGATAATGTCCGCGCAATGGACCTACGCGGGACCTCCGTGCTCCTCGCTCCGGCGCTGCTCCTCGCGTGGTGCCCAGCGGCGTCAGCCCACGCGCGCGCACAAACGCAGGCGCAGGCGCCCGAGCCCGCGGCCGACAGCGAGGCGAGCCCCGCCGACAACGAAGCCGCGCTCGATGACCCCGCGCTCGAGGAGGCCCAGCGCTTGTTCAGCGAGGGCGCCAACAAGTTCGAGACCGCCGACTACGCCGGGGCGATCGAGCTGTGGACGGCGGCCTACGGCCTCGTGCCGAGCGCGCCCGAGTACTCGGTGATCAAGGCCAAGCTGATCGCCAATCTCTCGGCCGCGCACGAGCGCGCGTACGCTGTCGACGAGCAAGTCGACCACCTCAACCAGGCCAAGATCCTGCTCGAGAGCTACCGCGCCAGCATCGACACGATCTACACGGCGGAAGAGGCCGACGAGCGCGACCACGAATTGGCCTGGGTCGCCGAGCGCCTGACCAAGATTAACGCGGAGCTGCAGGCGGTCGCAGATGCCAAGGCCGCGGCCCAGCAGACCCAGGTGGAGCCCGAGCCCGAGCCCGAGCCCGAGCCCGAGCCCGAGCGCAAGCCTGGACGGGGTCTGGTCATCGGTGGCAGCGTGCTG
Source organism: Enhygromyxa salina (assembly GCF_000737335.2). Lineage (GTDB taxonomy): Bacteria > Myxococcota_A > Polyangia > Nannocystales > Nannocystaceae > Plesiocystis > Plesiocystis salina_C. The sequence continues at coordinate 54,098 of NZ_JMCC02000021.1, forward strand.
ACGAGCCTGGGGGTGGCCGGGCTTGGGGTCATGGCGGGCGGCATGGTGATCGGCGGCCAAAACAATGACGTCACCGATCTGCCAACCAACGACCTGGACGCGCGCGGGGCTCGGTTCTCGCAAGGTCGGCTCGGCAACGCGCTGGCGATCGCGGGCGGGGTTGGCGGTGGTGTGTTGCTCGTGACTGGCGTCGCGCTGCTTGTGGTTGGGCTGAACAAAAAGCGCTCCGCGGGCGCGGACACGCCACCAGGCGTCACGCTCGCGCCGAACTTCGATCGCACCCAAGTCGGTGTGTCGCTGGTCGGTCGTTTCTGAGGCCAACCCGGAGCCACCGCGCGGTCATCAGTTGCGGGAGATCATCACGTTGTCGATGAACCAGCCGCGGCCGGTCTGATCGGTCGGGCAGTTGCCGCAATCCCAACCAACCCGAAAGCCGACCTTGATCGAGCTGCCCGCGAACGCGCTCAGATCAAAGGTCTCCTTCAAGTAGGCGATGTCGTCAGTGAACACCTGCTGGCCATCGAGGGGGTTGTCCGTGCACAACCCGTCGCCGACGACCTCGGGCGAGTAGCCGTCGGTTGGGGCGATGACTTGATAGGGGCCATCGTCAACGGAGACCTCGACCACCGCGCCCTCGTAGGAGGTTGGGAGGTTGCAGTCGCGGAAGGTGTGGGTGTGATCGAAGCGCAGCTCGATGGCTTGCCCAACGAAGGGGCTGAGGTCGATCGTCGGGGTCATCAAGCGGGTGTCCCCAGCACCGTCTGGTGGCAGGCCGGTGTCCCACGATCGCCGCCCCTTCGCGTTGCGCCCAGTCACGGCCCAGGTGTCCGTCACGACTGGACCGCCGCTGACGAGCTCGTGGGTCCACGCGACCGTGGGCGTGTCGACCTCCATGTCGTCCCACAGGAGCGGAACCGTGCAGTTGTCCAAGCACAGCGGGTCGTCGTCGTCGTCGCACTCTTCGCCGGCGGCTTCGTTGCGCTTGTTGTCGCCGCACATGGACGACGTGCAGTCGTCGTTGCAGGTGGCCGACTCGCCGGCGTCGTCACAGTCTTCGCCGGGATCGACGACCGCGTTTCCGCAGCCGGTCTCTGGCATGCACGCGGGACTGCAGCCATCGCCGGGGTTGGTGTTGCCGTCGTCGCACAGCTCCGTTGGGCCCTGGACACCGTCGCCGCAGGTCTCGGGCGTGCAGTCGAGCCGGCACGCCGCGTCGTCGGCGTTTTGCTCGCCCGCGTCGCAGGCTTCTCCGGGATCCAGGAAGCCGTTGCCGCACAGCGTGGCACTTGGCTCGCCCCCGCAGTAGCCCGAGATGCACTCGAGCCCAAGCCCGCAGTGGAGCTGCTCTTCGCAAGGCAGACCGCGCGAGCCCTCGCCGCTCCAACACCCGAGCGCTGTAGCGAGCGCGCAGGTCAAGCCCACCAAGCTGGAGCGAAAACCGAGCGAGAAGCCCTTGCCCGAGCTGAAACTACGTACTCGAGCTGATGACGCCTGTGGGGACTCTGGATGCATGTCGGCGGCCAGACCTTATCAGCTTTTCAGGGCCCGAGTTAGCCCGTAGCATCGTGGCTGAACATGCAGCGTGTACGGTACTCGTGTCTGTGGTTGTTTGGTGCGGCGACCTTGCTGGTGGATGGCTGCCGCTGCAATGACGAGCCGCCGATCATCGGGGTCGAGACGGGGAGCGAGAGCAGCGAGGACACGACCGAGTCCGGCATCAACCCGCCTGACATGGACCCGACCGAGTCTGGAGAGACCGAGACCGAGACCGAGACCGAGACCGAGTCTGGCGAGACCGGCGTCGACTCGGGCTGCGACGACGGCATCGTCGACCCCGGGGAGCTGTGCTTCGAGCGGATCAATCTGGTGCTTGGTCAGTCGTCGGGGGCGATCGCGCTTGCAGACGCCAACGCCGACGGGGCGCTGGACGTTTTCGTTGGCCAGCTCGATCGCGCGATCGTGCTGCTTGGCAACGGCGACGGGAGCTTCGCTAGTCCCGTCGAGCTCGCCAGCGCAGGCGGGGTCCTTGGCATCGTCGCGGGCGATCTAAACGGCGATCAGAACGCCGACGTGGTTGCGAGCGTCGCCGAGCAAGACCACGTCGTGGTGTTCCTCAGCCAGGGCGATGGCAGCTTCGGGGCCGGGCAAATTCATGTGACCGGCGCGGCGCCGCGGGGCTTGGCGCTGGCCAACCTCGGCGGGTCGCCGGCGCTAGACTTGGTCGTTGCCAACGAGGACAGCGGCGATCTGAGCGTGCTGCTGGGCGACGGCGTGGGCTCGTTTGGGATGGCGACCCACTACCCGGCTGGCAGCGTGCCGCTCGCGGTCGCGGCGGCCGACCTCGACGGCGACACGCTGATTGACTTGGTCCTCGCCGACGTTGCCAGCGACACCGCCGTGTCGATGCTGCAAGCCGGCGGCGGGTTTCCGTCGCCGATCGCCTACGGGGTGGGCAGTGAGCCGCGCGCGGTGGCGCTCGCCGACCTCGACGGCGACGACGCGATCGATCTGGTCGTTCCCAACCAAGGCAGCGACGACCTCAGCGTCCTGTTCGGCGATGGCTTGGGCGATCTCGTTGGCGAGCAGGTGCTGCTAGTTGGGGCCACGCCGCGCGACGTCGCGCTTGGCGACTACGACGGTGACGGCGTCCTCGACATCGCCGTGGCCAACCGGGGTGAGGATCGCCTGGGGATCCTGATCGGTGTTGGCGACGGCAGCTTCGCCAAGCAGGTCAGCTATGGCGTCATCGCCGGTCCGATCGCGCTCGCGGCGGGCGACGTCGACGGCGACGGGGTCGACGACGTGCTGGTCGCAAGCTCGGGCCCCGGCGGCGGCGTGACCTTGTTGTTGTCCAATCATTGATCATTCAGAGCCACGAACCATGCACGACCCACGCACGACCACGACCATGACCGCTGTTCACGGCAGCGATGCCACGCACGTCGCGGCCAGCGTGATCGGATCGGCCGGCGTGGGTACTTCCGCAGGGGGATCTTCCATGCTTGCAGTCCGCCACTTGTCATCGATCTCTGTCCTGTTCGCGCTCGCCCTCCTGCCGGCCTGCTCGGCTGGCGACTACAGCAGGCTGGCCGAAGACAGCGGGGGCGAGACCGGAGAGGGCACCGGCCCGAATGGCTTGGGGGAGACCGGCGCCGAGACCGGCGACGACACCGACACCGGCGATGGAGACGGCGATCCAGGCGACGGCGACGGCGATCCGAGCAGCGATGCGTGCGAACTCGCGTGCGGCGAGGGGTTCTGCGTGAAGGTTGGCGACGAGCCCTATTGCGAGTGCCCCGAGGGCACCGACTGGCTGCGAGACGCGTGCGGGGCCTGCCAGCTGCTCGACGCCGCGGCCAGCCACGAGCTCGAGCTCGAGATCGTGAGCTTCGAGGGCCAGTTCCTGCTCGCAGGCGCGCCGCCGCCCAAGCTCGAGTACGACGACGCCAACGTGTGGCTCGAGAATCACCGCACGGGCGACCGCGCCTTCGTCGGCAACACCCACGATCTCAGCTTTGCCGTGCGGGTCACCCCAGGCATCTACGACGTCATCTACGAGGTCGAGACCCCAGGCACCCTGATGCCCCAAAACGCCCGCGCCTGGCTCGGGCAGGTGGCCTTGTTCGATCCGCTCGAGGCCGCCGACATCAACATCCCGGTCGCGTCCTACTCGGGCGCGATCACCCTCGCCGGGGCGCCGCCGCCCGCCTTGGAGTATGACGACGCCAACATCCTGTTTCGGGATCACGGGACCGGCAACGAGGTCGTCGCCGGCAACACGCACGACGGCAGCTACAGCGTCCGCCTGGTCCCGGGCACCTACGACGTCGTCTATCGGGTCGAGACGCCCGGCCCCGTGATCCCTCGCAACGACGGCGCCGTGCTCGAGACCGTCAACGTGGAGTTCAGCGCCGTCGACAATATCGATGTTCCAAGCGTGGCGCTCGAGGGCACGTTCACGATCAACAGTGCGCCCGCGCCGGCCAGCGAGTACGACGACGCGAACATCGTGCTCGAGTCACAGACCGCGGGCACCGTCGCGCTTGGCAACACCCACGACGGCGGCTACGCGCTCAACGTGATCCCGGGTAGCTACGAGATGGTCTACATGCACGATACCGGCCCCAACGTGCCGCAGAACAAGCGCGCTCGGTTTGGCTCGTTCGACGTGTTCGCCCCCGAGGTCAAGCCCATCGACATCGAGATGGTCCAGCTCTCGGGCGCGCTGATGATCAACCAAGTTGCGGCGCCGGCCAGCGAGTTCGACGACGGCGTGGTGTACCTGCGCGGGGTCAACTCGGACGATGAGGTGCTGCTCGGCAACACCCACGACGGCGCCTACCTGGTCAATTTGATGCCGGGTACCTACGACACCTACTACTCGCAAGAGACCTCGGGCGGCACCGTGCCCGACAACAAGCACGCGCGGGTGTCGACCGGCACCACCGTCGTGAACACGGGCGAGGTCGAAGTCCACGACGTCAACGTCGCCGCCGTGGCGATCTCGGGCGCCTTCACCTTCGCCGGTGGGCCGCCGCCCGCGTCCGACTACGAGGACGGTCGCATCTACCTGCGCAGCACCACCACCGACGACGCGGTGCTGCTTGGCAACACCCACGACGGCAGCTACGCGGCGGTGGTCGTGCCCGGCGAGTACGAGGTCTTCTACGTGCAAGAGGCCGGCGGCGCGGTGCCGGGCAACCAAAACGCGATGCTGCAGAGCGTGTCGATCGGCATGGCCGCGAGCTACGATTTCGACGTCCCGATCGTCAGCCTCAACGGGAAGATCGTCGTCCAGAGCGGCGCGGCCCCGGCCAACGCCAGCGATGGCGGCCAGCTCTACCTGCGCACCCCCGGCGGCGACTCGGTCCTGCTCGGTGAGTCGTTCGCGGCCTACGCGACCAACCTGGTCGCGGGGACCTACGGGGTCTACTACCGGTCCGAGGCGAGCGTGACCATGCCAGAGAACGAGAACGGTCGGTTCGCCTGCATCACCGTCGAGTAGGCCCAGCTCAGCGCCAGCTCAGCGCCAGCGCAGTGCCAGCTCAGCGCCAGCGCAGTGCCAGCTCAGCGCCAGCGCAGTACCAGCTCAGCCTTGGGGGATCCCGCCAGAGGCCAAGTTCAGCCCCCACCCGGTCATGTCCGAGTAGGTGTAGGGCCCGTTGAGCCCGGCGTAGGCCTCCCAGGTCTCTGCTTCGGTGTCGACCCGCCACGCGCTGGTCTGCTGGTCGACGAACCACACGTACCCATAAAAGTCGACGCTGACACCACGCGCCGAGTTGGTCGGCAGCATGATCCACTTGCCCGGCTGCAGGGTCTCGATGTCGATCGCGCGCAGCCCCGGCGGGCTAAAGGTGCCCAGCCACATCGTCTTGTTCGCGTCCTCTTGCAGCCCGTAGCCAAGCAGCCCCGGCAGCACGGTGAACTGCTCGGTCTCGGGGTCGAACATGGCGGTGCCGTCACAGAACGCGCCGATCCACGGGCGGTCGAGCGAGTCGACGGTGAACCCGTAGCTGCACACCGACTGCGGCACGTCCCAGATCTGGTAGTCGAGGTTCTCGAAGTCGACCTGGACCAGCTTGCGCGGCGAGTCGTAGGTGATGAACCAATAGTCGTTCTCGGAGTTGACCGCCCCGCCGTAGCCGCCAAAGTAGCCCGGCGCGATCTCGGCGATCGGGAACTCCTCGTCGATGCTGCCATCGACGCCGTCGAGCAGCATCACGTGGAGGCTGCCCGGCTGCGACGAGGTTGAAGCCGTGCTCCACAAGAACTGATCTTCGACCTGGCAGGTGTTGGGGTTGAGCACGCCCGAGGTCCACGCCAGCGGGCGCTGGCTGGTGTAGGCCGGGTTGACCGGCGTGTACCAGGAGATGCAGTCGTCTTGGCCCCACGCGAGCACGTCGTTCTTGCCCGTCGAGGTCTGCAGGCCGGGCTGACCGTTGGTCATCTCGTCGCAATTCTCGTGCAGCGCGATCACCTTGGTCAGCCCGCCGTTGCGATTGGCGACCGCGACGTCGCCCGAGAGGTTGACCGAGGTTCGCGAGGGGCTGCCGTTCGCGTCGCTGCGCGTCCGGTAGCGGCCCTCTTCGAGCAGGGTCTCGGTGTTGACCTTGGAGATCGTGCCCTCGCCCGAGTTGGCCACCCAGATGTACGAAAATTCTGGCTCGCCGCCGCCCATGCCTTCGCAGTTGCCAACGCCAGCGTCGGGCAGACCCGGAAGGTCGAACTTGATGCCACCGTCGGGGTCCGCGTCGCCGTCACCGGTGTCCCCGTCCCCGTCCCCGTCCCCGGTGCTGGAGCTGGTGCTGGGATCGCCGTCGCCGTCACCCGTGTCGCCGTCGCCGTTGCTGTTGCTGTTGCTGTTGCCGTCGTCGGTCTCGAGCGTGGTGTGGGTGCCGAGCGTGGTGTTGGTGTCGGCGTTGAGCGAGTCCTTGGCGCCGTCGTCACCACATGCGACGAGCAGCAGGACACAAGTGAGCGGGACAAATGGGCGACTGAACATGGGAAACAACTCCTCGTGGGGCTACGGCGCATCGTATCAGGATTTCCCGCGTCCATGGGTCGCACGTGAACCCCAAAGTCTGGCTATTCTTCAGCCAGGAGACCCAACCGACGGTGCTCGAACTAACCACCAGGCTCGCGACTGTTCACCGGGCCACGAGCGCGGCCGAGCGCGAGGCGATCTACCGGATGCGCTACCAGGTTCGCGTTGACGATCGGGGCCAGGTCGAGAGCCCGGGCGTCGACCATGCCAAGCAGATGGTGTGCACGGTCAACGACGAGCTGCCGGACACCATCCACTTCTACACGGGCGAAGCTGCTGGCGTCGGCGAGATCGATGCCGTCGCGCGGATGCGCAGGTTCAACCCCGGCGACGTGCCCGACGAGGTCCGTGAGCGCTGGTCGCTCGACTTCGTCACCAACCTCGATAGCCTCGCGATCGCCGAGTTCTCGGAGCTGCTGGCGCGCCCACATGTCGCCGCGAGTCACGACCGCCTGTCGGTGCTCTCGCTGTTCAAGGCCGGCTTCGAGGCCTGCATGGAGCCGGGCGGCGCCGACTTGATCGTGTTCGACGCTCACCCCGGGCTGGTCACCCACTACGCCAAGCTCGTGGGCGCGCGTCGCTATGGCGGCGAGCCGATCGAGCGCAGCGCGGGCAAGGGCGTCGGCGTACCCATGGTGATCGCGGTCTCGGACACGCAACACCTCGAGCGGGTCGGCTCGCCCTTGGCGCCGCTGTCGTGGAAGACCTTCGTGCTGGGTCGCCGCGCCCAAGCGGACATTGGCTGCTTCTCGGTCCGCTTCGTTGATGACGTTCGCGATGACGTCCACCCCGAGCAGACCTGGCCAATGATGGAAGCGCGGTTCTTTCGGCGCGGGGTCGAGCGCTGGTCGTTCTTCGAGGGCCTGCGCCAAGCGATCATCGACGAGCTCATGGCCCGCGGCCGCGTGCGCGAGGTCGGCGAGGGCGAGCAGGTCGTCAGCGAAGGCGGCGACGACGGAGAGATGTTCGTCGTGCTCGACGGCAGCCTCGAGATCATCGCGGGCGGCAAGAGCGTGGACGTGGCGGGGCGGGGCGAGCTGATCGGCGAGATTGCGATCGTGAGCCCCGAGCGACGACGGACCGCCACGATCCGGGCGCTGGTCCCCTCGAAGCTGCTGGTGCTCACCCACGCCGCGCTGCGGTCGTTGGCGTTGGGCGACGCCGAGGCTGGGCACCAGGTGATGCTCAACCTCACCCGCTTCATCGCCGAGCGCTTCGCCGAGAAGGCGCGCCTGGTCGGCAGCTTGGACGAGGAGATCGAGCGGCTACGGCTCGAGCTGCGCGAAGCCAAGCAGGGCGCGGGCTAGCCGCTCCTCGCCCTTGGGCCTCACCTCAGCTCCGCACCGAACCCGGAACGAACTTAGGGTGTGCGGCACTAGCCGGGTCATTGAGCCGCTTGGTGAACGACGATCTGGTTGAAGGGGAGCTCGATCCCTGCCGCGTTGAGCCGATCGTAGACCGCCTTGCGGGTGACGTGCTTGGCCGGGCCAAAGTCGGCGTTGTTGGCCCACACGAACAAGCTGAAGTCGAGCGAGCTGGCGCCGAGGTTCAAGAACACAGCGGCGGGCGCGGGGTCCGTGAGCACCAGCTCCGAGTCCTTCGCGGCCTCGAGCAGCAGCTGGGTCACGACCTCGATGTCCGTTCCATAGGCGACGCCAACATCGATCTGGGCCCGGCGCTTGCCCAGGATCGTGAAGTTCGTGATCGGGCCGCCCGTGATCGCGCCGTTGGGTATGGTCACGCGTTCGTTGCCCAGCGTGGTCATGCTGGTGGCGAACAGCCCGACCTCTGCGATCGTGCCGGACTTGCCCCCCGCCTCGACGAAGTCGCCGATCGTGAACGGGCGGAACACCAGCAGCATCACGCCGCTTGCGAAGTGCGACAGGCTGCCCTGCAGCGCGAGGCCAATCGCGAGGCCCGCGGTGCCCAGCAGCGCGACGAGGCTGGTGGTCTCGACACCCACGTGGCCGAGCGCCGCGATCACCGTTGCAGCCAGCACCAAGTATTGCGCAATCGAGGCCAAGAACCGGGCCAGCGCCTCATCGAGGTCGCGCTTGCGCATGAGCCGGGTGACCGCGCCGTGGGTCCACTTGGAGACCACCCAGCCAACGACGAAAATGAGCAGGGCCGTGATCGCACCAACGATCAGCGGCATGTAGGGCTGGAGGGCCTCTGGGACTGGAATCGCGTCCATCGGCGCGACCATGGCACCTTTTTGTGACGCTGCAACCAATGCCACAGCTGTGGTCGCTCAACGCCCGCGGCCAAGTGCCTTGCGCGGCCCTTGGCTCCCGCTCGACGCGACCGGCTGCGACAGCACGATCTGACGGCCCGCGCGGCTACCTTCGGCGTAGGCGTCGTTGCGCCGGGCGCCGCCGCGACGCACGGTCTCTAGCTTGGGGTAGCGACGTCGAAAGTAGCCGTTCAGATCCGGCGCCGGCACCCAGACCAAGCCCTGCTCGCTAAACTGCTGACTCTGGGCCGCGAGCTTGGACTCGAAGCCACGCATGACCCCGGCGAGGAAGGCCTGGCGATCGCGGTTGGAGCTGCGCTGGGTCTCGCGCTTGTACGCATCCCACAGGCGCAGGGCGGTCGCAGACAAGAAGTCATGGACGTGCTCGGCCATGAGCAGGTTGGCCTCGAGCCCGCAGATCTCCAGGACCGAGCCGCGCTTGCCCTCGAGCGGGCGATACACGGGGATCCACAGGCCCTCGACGAAGAAGTAGTCGAGCAAGATGCGCGCGAGCCGACGGTCATGCTCGAGCACGCGGCCGGTCGGGCGGCCGAGGTGGCGGAAGCCATAGTCGCGCCGGGTCGCGTCCACGCCCTCGCTGGCGTCGACCTCGATGTTGAACTTGAGCATCAGCCTGCGCGCGGCCGTGGCCGCGGTCTCGGCCTCGTTTTGATTGGGGCTCTGGGCCAGCGCGAGCAGCTTGCGGATCCGCGCGACCATGCGGCTCGCGCTGTCGGTCTGACCGTCTGGCGCGTCGGGTCCCGCGTGGGTCCCCGGATCTCCACTCGCGCGCCCGTCGATTCCAAGCCGCTCGCAGATCCGGCGAAAGGTTGGCCCGTGGGCGCTCTCGTCGACGTTCATGCGCTCGTCGATGAACTGATGCGCGACCTCGTGCTTGAGCACCTCGATGACGTGCGTCCATGGGCGCTCGAGCACGAGCGGGAGCGAGACCTCGAGGCTACGCAGATCGCCGTGCCACTGCCCGAGTCGGGCCCGCGTATCGGACAGGCGCAGCACCGGCTGGCGCAGCGCGTCCTTGAAGTAGGTGTAGTTGATCGCGCGCCACTCGTAGGCCAGTCGCTCGAGTAGCTTGGCCTCGAGCTCGACGCTGAGTTGGGCCGCTTCGCGCTGGGCCTGCTCGCTCATGCCGGGGACTATCGCACGGGGTCCCCAGGGCAGAGCGCGCGAGGGCAGAACGCGCGGCCCGATGCGAGTCAGCCCGAACGATCGGGTGACGCGACCGGCGCGCTGGTGTACACGATCTGCATGTCGATGCGTCTTGGTGCCATCTCGTCTGTCCTGGCGCTCGCGCTGCTGCCCCTTGCCGGCTGCGACCTGCTCACGACCAAGGTCTCGAAGGACAAGCTCGAGGCCGAGCTCGCCACGTGGCTCGAGGATCACAACCTCGAGGCCACCGAGATCACCTGCCCCGACAATCAAAAAATGGAGAAGGGCAACAGGTTCGAGTGCCACTGCAAGGTCCAGGGCATCGACGTCCCGGTCAGGGTCGAGGTCACCGACGCCTCCAGCGGCAAGGTCGAGTGGGAACCCAAGTACCAGACGGTTCCCCGCGAAAAAATGGAGGCCGGGCTCCTGGCCCTGCCCGAGCTCGCGGGGCGTACGCTGGAGATCGAGTGCGAGACCGTCTTGGTCTCGGTGCCCGACTCGGACTGGGCCTGTGACGCCGTCGACAAGGCCGCTGGCGACCTTGCGATGGTGCTGACCGTGCACTTCACCGACGGCGAGGGCACCTACGACTGGAAGCTCGAGCCCAAGGGCTCGTAGGCTAGGGCTGCAACTTGACGAGGAACCCGTCGTCGACGCCCTGGTTTTGAACGGCGCCCGACAAGCCAAAGTCCAGGGACCCCGCGAACGAGCGCCCGGCCATGACGATGCGACCCGAGTCCGTGACCGCGATGTCGAGGCCGATGTCGGTGCCGTTGCTGCCGTAGCGGTTGTTGGCGACCAGGTCGCCGCTCGCGTTGAAGTGGGCGTAGAACACGTCGGGGTTCACGCCCGACGACGAGATGATGGCGCCGCCAAAGCTGGCTGAACCGAGCAGCGCGCCAGCCATGTAGATGTCGCCGTTTGCCGCGAGCGCCAAGCTCATCCACGTGTTGAGCTCGTAGTTGTTGGTGAACTGGTCCGTGGCGTCACCAAACCGCTTGCTCCACACGTGGCCGCCGTTTTGGTCGATGGTCGTCAAGAAGATGTCTCGCAGCCCCGCGCTGACCAGGTTTGGCCCGCCAAAGTTCATGCTGTTGGACATGAAGCCGACCATCACGATGTCGCCGGTCTGATCGTTGACCTTTAGATCGTGAACGCCATCTTCACCGGGGCCGCCAAAGCTGTCGCTCCACAGCACGGCGCCAAGCGGGGTGAGCTTGGCCAGGTAAATGTCCCGACCGCCCGCGCTGTTCAAGCCGCCGTCGAAGGGGATCGAGTCTTGGAAGCGACCGGCGATCACCACATTGTTGTTGGCGTCTGCGTCGATCCCAAACCCGTAGTCGTCGCCTGGTCCACCGATCTGCAGCGAGAACACGTGGGCGCCGTTGTTGCCGTTGAGCTTGAGCACAAAGGCGTCGCGCATGCCGGCGCTGGCGAACATCCCGCTGCCGTAGTCGACCTCGCCGGTGAAGGTGCCTGTCAGCAGCACATTGTCCTGGCTGTCTACGGCGACGCGCTCGGCCCGATCAGGGTCGAGATCGCCATAGCTGCGGCTCCAGATGTGATTGCCGTCACTGTCGAGCTTGGCGATTACGACGTCTGCGGCGCCCTCACCCGTGAGCTCGCCGCCGCCAAAGTCGACGTGGCCGTAGATGCGACCCACGTAGATCAGGTTGTCCTCGGAGTCGACGATGATCTTTGCCGAGTACTGATTGCTACTATCGCCGAAGCGCTTGCTCCACAGCGGGTTGCCGTAGAGGTCGTACTTGGCGATTACGATGTCTGCCTTGTCACCCGTGGCGACGAGCGGCGCGTCGCCAAAGCTGACGGCGCCCTCGAAATCTCCAACGGCATAGATGTCACCGCTCGAGTCGACCGCCACGCTAGCGAGGGTCTGCGAGAGTTCGTTGCCAAAGCTCTGGCTCCACTGCTCGGAGCACGGGGGCGTGAGCCCGTCACAGTTTTCGTCGAGATCGTCTGTGTAACAGTCCTCACTCTGCGGCGTGATCGCGCCTTCACAGGGTCCCCAGCTGAGGCCGTCGTCGGCACATGTTTGGGAGCCGCTCACACAAATTCCGACATCTGCGGTGTCGTCCGGGCCGTCATAGCAGGCTTCGACCTCACCGGGCTCGCACACGCACTCTGGACACCCGCCCATCGTGTCGTCCGAGTTGGTGTCGGTGTCGGTGTCGGTGTCGGTGGGATCTGGCGGGAGCAGACCGGAGATCCAGTCGCGCAGACAGCTGATCTCGTCGTCGTTGAGCACCTGGCCACCGATCGGCATGCGAGACCCACAAGTAGGGGATGGGTTGACCTTCAGATACAGCAGGCTGTCTTCGGGAAACGCGGGGTTGGCGAGGATGCCCGCACAGCTCGCGCCCGGAACCCCCGATACTCGGTCCTCGACGCCTGGCGAGGTCAGATCCAAACTCGCGGCCGTTGACTCGCCTGCGCTGTGGCAGATCGATCCTCCGCAACGATCCACGAAGAGTTGTGGGATGTCGCACTCGAGCGGCTCGCCCGTGTCTGTCTCGCTCGGGATGCTTTGGGTGTCGGACTCCCCCGTGTCGCCCATGTCGGTATCACCCGTGTCGGCGATGGGAGTGTCGGTACCGTCGGGCGTGCATCCTGCAAATCCGAGCATTCCGATGGCGCTCACTCCTAACAAAAGGCGCAGCCGACCGTTGGCTGCTCGAAATCGAACATCGTCAATAGTCATGATCTTTTCTGCGCCGAAGATGCCATGAATCCTTGGAGAATGACCACCCCAATTTGTGGCCATGGCGTTCTCTCCACGCCTGCTCGCTTCCCACCTGCATCCGACAGGTGATAGTTTCCAAGCTGGCCAGATCTGGGGGCGTGGGCCCGACCAGACGCGAGATCCTGCGCCGCAAGTCCCGCGAGCTGCTGGCTTGCAAAACGGTGAGCGCCGCTTGCCAGCGGAGTCCCTCACGGGTACGGTGGTTGCGATCGAACGCCGTCCGGGACGGGTTCTCGAACCCGTCATTCCCGCGGCGACGGGCGGCGCTGAGCGATTCGCGTGACGTACGCGCATCGGGCCGCACGAGGTTGAACCAAAGCGAGCGTGAACATGCGTGAATTGTTGCCAATACTGGTCGGACTCGTCGTCGGGGCCACCACAACAGCGGGTTGCCAGCAGCCCACGGCAGACCCCGATGGGCAAGCCGAGGATGAGTCGTCCACCGATACAGAGGGTGACGGTGACGGCGACGGCGACGGCGACGAAGAGTTGACCGCGTGCGAGGCCAACATCGAGCCGGGCCCAGCCCCCATCCGACGATTGACGCGGGTCGAATACAACAACACGATCTACCAGCTATTTGGTGACAACAGCCAGCCCGCCAACGCGTTTCCGGCCGACGAAGTCGCGGGAAGCTTCGACAACCAAGCCGCCGCGCTGGTCGTCAGCCCGCTGCTCGCCGAGCAATACGAGATTGCGGCAGAGCAGCTCGCAAGCACGCATGCGCCAGCGCTCATGGACCAGCTCCCGGCTTGCGGGGGCGTCGCGCCAGACCCAGACAGCTGCACGGCCGACGCCGAGGCGTTCATCACCAGCTTTGGCAAGCGGGCCTACCGGCGCCCGCTCACCGATGATGAGGTCAGCACCTATATTGACCTGTTCATCACGGGCACTGGGCTCGGCGAGACGTCCTACGAGCCGGTGGTCGGGGTCGAGGTCATTTTGCAGGGGATGCTGCAATCTCCACACTTTCTCTACCGTGTGGAATTTGGCGCGGCCGAGCTCGTGGCCGGGGGCGAAGATGTGGTCGCCCTGACGTCCTACGAGATCGCCTCGCGGTTGTCGTACCTGCTGTGGAACACCATGCCCGACGCGTCCTTGTTCGAGGCCGCCGACGCCGATGAGCTCCAGACTGCAGCGCAGATCGAGGCCCAGGCCCGGCGCATGATGGACACGCCCCGGGCCCGCGAGGCGGTCAAGAACTTCCATCGTCAATGGCTTGGGCTCGGTCGCATCGAGCCGCAGATCGCCGCGAACGGCAAGAACCTCGAGATCTACCCGGACTACAGCGACGACCTGCTCTCGCTGTGGCGCCGCGAGACCGAGGCCTTCATCGATGACGCCGTGTTCGAGCAAGGCGCAAACGTAGAGGTGCTGTTCACGGCCAACTACACGATGATGAACAAGCCGCTCGCGGACTTCTATGGGGTCACGGGCCCAACCACAGACGCGTTCGAGCGCGTCGATCTCGACCCCAGCAAGTACGCCGGGTTCTTGACCCACGCCGGCTTGCTCGCGCTCTACGCCAAGCCGGACCGCTCGTCGCCCATTCACCGCGGCAAGTTTGTCCGCGAGGTCTTGCTGTGTCAGTCGCCGCCGCCGCCGCCCGACATCGTCCCCGAGGCTCCCTCGGTCGACGAGAGCCAGACCACCCGCGATCAATTCCTGCAACACTCGGCCGACGCTCTGTGCGCGGGCTGCCACCGGCTCATGGATCCCCTCGGGTTTGGCTTCGAGCACTTCGACGGCATCGGTCGCTACCGCGAGACCGAGTGGGGCCTGGCGATCGACGCCAGCGGCGAGCTGATCGAGACCGACAACGACGGCCCGTACGATGGCGCCGTCGAGCTCGCCGCCAAGCTCGCTGCGAGCGAGCAGGTCAAGAACTGCGTGGCGACCCAGTGGTTCCAGTTCGGCTACGGCCGGACCAAGACCCCCGAAGACAGCTGCTCGGTCGAAGAGATTCAGGCGGACTTCGCCGCGGCCAACTACGACATCAAAGAGTTGATCATTGCGTTGACCCTGACCGACGCATTCCGTTATCGCCACGTGATCACGGCGGAGGAGAGCCCATGAGCATTCGCAAGAATCATCGCCTGAGTCGTCGCCATGTCCTGCGGGGACTTGGCGGGGCGGCCATCGCCCTGCCGCTGCTCGACGCGATGCGCAGTGACAGCGCCCACGCCGGGCCGGGTGACACGCCCAAGCGTCTCATCATCATGTACACGCCCAACGGCACGGTGCCGGCCAATTTCTGGCCAAGCGGCAACGGGCCCGACTTCACGCTGTCGCCGATCCTCGCGCCGCTCGCCGCCCACCAGCAGGATCTGCTGATCCTCGGTGGCCTCGATCTCATGTCCTCGCTCAAGGGCCCTGGCGACGCGCACCAAAAGGGCACCGGTAGCTGCCTCACGGGCACGCCGCTGCTCGAGGGCGACTTCGCGGGTGACGGCGGCCAGTCGGCGGGCTGGGCTGGCGGCATCTCGATCGATCAAGAGGTCGCCAACCACATCGGGCAGGACACCCCGTTCGCTTCGTTGGAGCTTGGGGTCGCGGTTCAAGATCCGGCCAACGTCGGCGCGCGGATCTCCTACCGGGGCGCCGGGCAACCGCTGCCCCCCGAGAACAGCCCCTACGCCGCCTATCAGCGCCTGTTTGGCGACTCGATCTCCGACCCGCTGGCGGTCGAGCGTCGCGCCGCGCGACGCCGGGCGGTGCTCGACGCGGTCGGCGATGAGCACCGCGCGCTGCGTGACAAGCTCGGCGGCGAGGACCGCGAGAAGCTCGAGAATCACCTCACCGCCGTCGAGGAGATTCGTGATCGGCTAGACGAGGGCGTGATCAGCTTTGGTGGCGAGTGCCAACCACTGCAACAGGGCGCGCTCTTGGACCCCAACTTGGTGTCGAACATGCCGTTCATGGGCAAGCTGCAGATGGACCTCATGGCGATGGCGATGGCCTGCGACATCACCCGGGTCGGGACGATCATGTGGACGCGCTCGGTCGCCAACCACGTGTTTTCGTTTGTCGATCCCAACATCAAAGAGGCCCATCACTCGCTCGCCCACAAAGGCGATGAAGATGCGCCCAAGGTCGCGCAGAACACCGCGATCAACGCGTGGTACGCCGAGCAGATGGCCTATCTCATCACGCGGCTCAAGGCGATCCCCGAGGGCGACGGCACGGTGTTCGACAACACCGTGATCCTGTGGACCAACGAGCAGGCCAAGGGCAACAATCATAGTCGCTACGACATGCCCTACGTGCTCGCTGGCAGCGCGGGCGGCTACTTCAACACGGGGCGGTACCTCACCCGGCCCGATCAGCCCCAGGTCCCGCACAACAAGCTGTTGGTGTCGCTGCTCCACGCGATGGACATCGACGCGGACAGCTTTGGCGACCCGGAATTCGACACTGGGCCGCTGTCCGGCTTGACCTGACCTGACCTACCCCGATCCGACCTACCCCGACACCGGGAGATACCTTCGTCATGCGCACTCGACAAGCCGTTCATGGTGGTTTCAGCTCGGGCGAAGCTCCTCGCCTGCCCGCAGATCGCAGGCCGCGAAGTCCGTGGTTGCTGCTCACCGCCTGCTTTGTGCTCGGGTGCAATCAGCCGCCACCGCCGGGCTCGTCTGGCGACGCGGACGACGAGAGCGGAGCGGACACCGACGGCGAGGACACGGACCCGACCACCACGCCGACCACTGGCGAGCCCGAGACCAGCACCAGCGACACCGACGACCCGGACGACACCGGCGACGACGCGACCGACGACCCCTCCGACACCGACGGCACCACGCCCTACGACGACACCCTGTACCCGCTCGCCGACGGCGCGACCTGGACCTACATCGCCAAGAACACCAACGGCCAAGTGCTTGGCATGGAGATCGTCGAGACCACCGAGATCGACTGGAACGGCGAGCAGGCGTGGTTGCTCACCGACAACGTCAACGCCAAGGGCGAGTGGACCGAGAGCGTGCTGGTCCGCGACGGCACCCTGTCCAGCCGGGTCCACAAAGAGGTCAAGTCAGCCGGCGGCACGGTGATGATCGTCGACTATGATCCGGGCTTTGCCCGCGTCGACGACACCTGGGACACGCTCGATTTCAGCGACGAGCTCTTCTATGATCGGACCGAGTACGACGGCAACGGGCTCAACCCCAGTGTCGAGAGCCGCGGCCACATTTTTACCGTGATCGATGTCAACGAGAAGGTCACGGTGCCGGCTGGGACCTTTGATTGCGTGCAGATCGAGCGGGTCCGCAGCGTGGGTGGCAGCGCGGGCGAGATTGTCGTGTCGTGGTACGCGTTTGGGGTCGGCAAGATTCGCGAGGAGCGCCCGGCCGAGTCGCGGGTCGAAGAGCTAGCGAGCGTCTCGCTCCCGGGCGGCGTGCAGCTGCCCTGAGCGCTCGCGTGGGCGCTTGGCTGCCCTTCAGCAGATGGCGCAAGTGAGCTCGTCTTCGTGCCGGTCCAATAGACTCACCCCCATGAAGTGGGAGCAGCTCGGCGGCTCGTGATAGGGTCCAGGCATGAGCGGGTGGGACCAATCCAGCAGCGTGGCGGCGTTCCTCGCTGATCTCACGCAGCGTCGCGGAATTGATGCTGCCTACATTCCGCCGTACCGCGCGTTGACCACGGCGTTCTTGAATCACCGAGCTGGTCGCCCGCTCGACCAGCTCGGCCCCGAGGATGTCGAGGCCTTTGTCGCCTCCCGCGTCGCGCTGGGGGAGCCAGACAACCGGACCAAGGCCGCACGAACCGCCGCGACCGCGTTTGTCCAATTTGTCCACTCCGGCGGCCTGATCCCCCTCACACCTGCCCCCACGCAGCCTCGTCCAGCCGAGCCCCCGCACGCAGCCCGACCCGATCAGCCCGCGCTCACCACGATGCGCGATGACCTGCGCCGGGTGCTGTCGGCCGACGCGATGATCTTCGCGGTCACCTTGATGATACCCCTGCTGCTCATGTTCCTGGGTCCCTTGTTTGGGATCATGGGTCTCATCGTGCACTACGCCGCCCTGGCAGGAGCGTTCTTCGTGATACTCGATCACGTCGCCGCCGGCCGGCCCGGCCTGCCACACGGATTGGGCGACAACCTGGCCCAGAGCTTTGGCCGCGGCTTCTTAATCACGCTAGTTGCGGTGCTACCAGCGCTCCTGACCGCCTACTATGTCGGCACATGGGGCCTGGTCCTCGCAAGCGCGATCTTGGGTGCGATGTTGGTGCCCGCAGCGGCGCTCGCGACCTACGCAACACAGTCCGGTCTGGCCGCGATCGCACCACATTTGTGGGTCCAGATCGTCCGCCGAATCCCCCACGACTATCTGAAAGTCGCCGCCCTCTACGTCGGGCTCGTAGCAGGCATGGGGTTTTGGAAAGCGACCGCCCCCGTGTGGCTCGGCCTGTTCGGGCTGCTGATCCGCGGGCCAGTCGGATGTCTGTTCGTCTTTGCCATGGCCACATCGCTCGGCGGGGTCATTCACCGCAACCGCACCGAGCTCGGAATATGAGGTCCCCCCACTCCAGGATCCAACCGACACATCCGCCCGGCGGCGTGGGTCGCTGACGGCCTTCCCCCGGTCACGAGCCGGTCACGCACCGAGCGGTGCGTGTTCGGGCATCTGGTCCAAAGCACAGCTTCGGACTTGCTACTGTTCCTTCGTCCGTTTCGACACGCAGGCGCGTTGGGTCAGGAAGGGGCCATGGTGCGCTCTCGACCGAGAAAGGAAAGCGTGGGATGATCAGGCAGTGCAAGGCGTGGCCCTCAGGTTCTGCTTGCTGCTCATGTTGCTAGCAACCGCTGGTTGCAAGTCAAGCCCCGAGAAGGCCGCGCAAGGGCTTCTCCTGGCAGGAGTTCCCTCCAGGGTGTGCACTTAGGCCGCCCCAAACGCTCGCCTAGGGCAGCTCGCAGTAGCCCTGCCCGTTGTCGACGCCTCCGCCCTTCCAGCAGAGCAGCCACTCGTCGACGAAGATGTAGCGGGCCTCGACGTACTCGTGCAGCTCCTCGACCTTGTTGACGTACAGGTTGTTCGAGTAGGGCTTGTTGACGTCCTCGAACACAGCGTCGTGGATCTGCGCCGACCAGGTGTCAATTCGCGCGTGCATCTTTTCGGGGCTGTACCCGTCGTGGACGATCTCGTCGATGAGATCGATGTACAGCGCGAACCACACTGGCTCGGTCAGGGGGATGTCGTACCACGGCCGGCCATGGGTGGTTGGCTTCTCCCACACGAAGGGATCGGGGTTGGCGGGGTACTCGCCGTCCGGCTCGTCGTTGAAGCGCTCGAACACGTTGTCCATGTCCCACGGCAGCAGCATGAACTTGCCGCCGATCGGCTCATCGTACATGTAGAAGTTGAGGCCGCCTGCCCACAGGCCGTCAGAGTCGGGGAGCACGGCCTCGGCCGCGAACACCCGCAGCCCCTGCTCGATGTCGAGGTAGGTGAACAATTCTTCAACGGTCTGCGCGTCGCGCATGGCGTCGAGGCGGTCGTCGTTGGAGGTCTCCTCGTTGGTCTTGAGCACCCAATTGGCGCGCTTCCAGAGATCGCCGGTTGGGTCATCGAAATTGCGATCGAGGAACACCTCGTCGACCTTCTCGACGCTGGTGAAGATGCCGTAGTACTCACCATTGATGTTGACGCGGGCATTGTTCGCGCACGGGGCCTTGATGCCGACGTCGCGCATGACCGCGTAGGCCAGCCGGTCGCGCAGCAAGTGCCGGTTGAACGTGGCGGCGTCGAGGGCAAGGCGCTTGATCCCGAGGAAGCGCCCGTCCGGGTCGTTGGTGTGAAACCCGATCTGAAACTGGAGCTTGTCGTCGGGGTACCAATAGGTTGGGTTGCCGCGCAGGCGGATCTCGGCGTCCTTGATGACGATGTCGCCGTACCTGAACTCTTGCAGCGCGTGATAGGGCTTGGGATTGACCCCGAGGTCTTCGTTCATTTGACCTTCGAGCCACTCGGTCTGCAGCTGCGCCCACACGACCGGGTGAATCTCCAATTCGAAGGTGGGAAGCAGATCCTGGGCGTATATCGCGTGACAGCCCTCTTCGTCGGGGGGCGGAATCTCTTCGTTGGGGTCGGGCGGCACACCCATGTCGGGCAGCGGCCCGTCGTCGGTGCTGGTCTCGGTGTCAGTCTCGGTGTCGGACTCCGTCTCGTCTGTTGGGCCGGTCTCGGTCTCCATGGGAGCGCCGGTCTCTGTCAGCGGACCGGTCGTCTGCATCGGATCCGTGTCCGTGGTCGAGGTGTCCGTCGAGGTTGCGTCGGCGTTGGTGCCCGAGTCGGTGACCGGTTGGTCCGAACACGCCGCAGCCAGGCCCACACAAAGCAGGATTAACGATCGAGGAATGTACTCTTGCATGTCATCAACGCCCAGCCTCATGATGAAAGATTAATTTCGATCTGGGAAGCCCTGTGATCGGTCGCCGAATCGCTCGGGTCGGGTCGCGTGTTGGGCTGTCGCGGGCCCCGACCCCGGACCTGGCAGTGCGCGCGAAATCGCTGAGGTTGGCTCTTGTGCCCGGCGGTGAGTCAGGATTGTGAGCGAAGCGAGAGAATCGGCGATCGTCGGATCGCGAACATCGCGAGGTTGACGGGGCGCGGCCAACGCTCGGGCGACGCAGGCAACGGGACAGCCTTGGGCTTGCTGGCAGCGAAGGCCCAAACCAGGCTACCGTTGGCGTGCATGGGCAGCCCCGCACCGGTCGATGTTGGCGATGCGCTCGATGATCTGATTAATCAGTTCTCGGATCCGATGTCGTTCTTCCGGGAGCTGATCCAAAACGCGCTCGACGCTGGCAGCGATGAGGTTGACATCGACTTCGAGTTTCAGGCCAGCGCGGAGCAGCCGGACAGTGGCGCGATGATCGTGACGGTCACCGACTACGGGGAGGGCATGGATCGCGCGATCATCGACAGCAAGCTGACCCGGCTGTTCTCGTCCGCCAAAGACGGCGACATGACCAAGATCGGCAAGTTCGGGATTGGCTTCGTGTCGGTGTTTGCGATCGAGCCCGACGCCGTGTGTGTCGACACCGCGCGGGCCGGCGAGGCGTGGCGGGTGCTGTTCGACCATGAGCGCCGGTTCAAGCGGCTGCGGCTCGACCAGGCGATCGAGGGCACGACGATCCGCATCATCAAGAACTCGACCCGCAGCGACTACGAAGCGTTCGTGACCCGGGCCCGCCAGGTCGTGCGCTATTGGTGTGGTCACGCCAACGGTGAGGTCCGGTTTCTTGGCGAGCAGGTGTCCGAGCCGTTCGGGCTCACCGCGACGGTGGCGGTCGCCTACGAAGACGACTTCTCCCACATCCACATCGGCCATCGGCCCGCGCGCGAGACCCTGCACGCGTTCTTCAACGGGGGGTTGACGCTGGTTCAGGCCGACGCGAACCACGGCTCGGCGATCCAAGAGCTGCTTGGGCTCTCGTTCAAGGTCTCGTCGCGCTACCTCGAGCACACGCTGACCCGCGACGACGTGATCAAGGACGGGCACTTCAACAAGGTGGTGGCGCGGCTGCGCGAGCTCGCCCGCGGGAGCCTGCGCGAGCGCGTGTTCGAGGCCCTCGACGCCCACGTCCGCGCGGGGGCTTGGATCAGCGGCGCCGACACGGACGGCGCGCTGGCCCGGCTGCTCGCGCTCTACGAGGCCGCGGCCTGGCACTTCAACGACGGCGCCGGGCTGTCCCGAGGCGTCGGCGATCGGGCGTGCGCGCGCAGCCCCAGCGGGCGGATCTGGACCTGGGCCGCGCTGCGCAAGGCGTTGGGTGATCGGGGCCCGCTGTTCGCGAGCCAGCGGACACCGCTGAGTGATGCGGTGGAGGCTGACGGTGGGGCGGTGATCTTGGCGTTCGGCGGCGTCCACGAGACCGGCCACGAGACCGGCCACGAGACCGACCAAGAACCCCAACAGCTCGAGCGGACGCCGCTCGCGTCGCTGATCCACGCGTGCAAGCTGATCGCCCCCAACACCGCAGCGCCGGCGTGGTTGGGCCAAGTGTGGTTCATGCCGCTCGCGCCGGAGCCCGGCGAGCGGCGAGCGTGGGCGGGGCTCGCCAGCATGGCGCTGCGCCTGCTCGAGGACAGTGAGCACCGCGTCTCCACGGTCGAGTTCGGTCGCTTCGAGGCGAGCGGCAGCCTGCTGGGCGGGCGCGCGGCGATCAGCCAGCGCGAATTTGGCGAGCTCACGCCCGCCGCCGAGGCCGGCGAGCTGGGCAAGCGCTTGTTCTCGCGCAAGCGCGCGCTTGTCGTCGACGCCGACCACCCCGCGGTCCGCACACTGCTTGGATTGTCCCAGCGCGAGCCCGAGCTCGCGGCCTACCAGCTGGTCAAGCTGTTCTTGTTGCTTGGCGGGTCGATCTCGGCCGCCACCGACTCGCAGCTGGCCGACCTTTCCATGCGCTACCGGGAGACACGATGTCCAAAGCCGCTGAGCTGATCGCCGGGTTGCAGTCGGACGCACAGTTCGACTCGGCCGGCTCGTTCTCGCTCGACCGGGACAAGGCCCGCGAGAAGATGCGTCAGTTTCAGCTGGCGGATCCACACCGCTACGTATTGTTGCTGGTCGAGGCGGCGGTGCTGCGGGGCGCGACCGCGATCACC
This sequence comes from Enhygromyxa salina, assembly GCF_000737335.2. GTDB lineage: Bacteria > Myxococcota_A > Polyangia > Nannocystales > Nannocystaceae > Plesiocystis > Plesiocystis salina_C. Next base: position 76,414 of record NZ_JMCC02000021.1, read on the forward strand.
TTCGACATCGACGCCGACGACATGCGCATGCGGTTTGACGCCGCGTTCACGTGGGAGGACCTGCAAGAGCTCTACGCGTCGCTGTTTGTCGATCGCAGCAGCGTGGCGATCCAAGCCCGCCGCGAGCTGGCGCTGGCCTGCAACGCGGTGATGGCCCTCAACCCTCGCTGGGTGCGGATCGAGAGCGTGTCGTTGGGCGAAGATCAGCAGCCGCGCGCGGTCGCGGCGGTGCTGCGGCCCGACGCCGCAGACGAGATCACGCAGCTCGACGCGGCCCCGAAGCCACCAGAAGCCGGCATGAGCCCGCCGTTCACGACGGTCCACGTCAAAGAGCGGTTCCGTCCCGGGTTGTTCGTTCGGTTTCTCAATGATCTGGGCGGAACGATCCCCGAAGAGCAGCTGCTCCGCGAGCGCTGTGCCCACGCCTCGTCAACGAGGATCATCCTCGACGGCGATCGTCTCAGTTGGGGGCTCCCCATCAATCTGATCGCGCGGGTGCTGCTCGAGACGGAGCACCTGCGTGGCGTGGCGGGCTTCCAGCGCAGCGAGTGGGGCAACCCGCGCTCGGCGTTGGTGCTGCTGTCCAACGGCGTGGAGATCACAACCCACGAGCTCAGCGACAGCGTGCCTGGCCTGTGGTTTTGGGTCGACTCGTCGCGGTTTCGCAAGGACGTGTCGCAGGGCGACGTGGTCCGCACCGATCCAAGCTACGAAGCGACGCTGGAGGCGCTCGGCAGCGCCCGCGACCAGGTGCTGGGCCAGCTCGTCAAAGCCTGGGCGGCGGGCGAGTTCTCGCCACTGACCCTGCCCACGGCGGACGCGGTGTACGATGTGATCCGCGACTGCTTCATGCGCTGGGGCGACGCGCAGTGGTTGGTGCCGGACTCGGGCCCGCTCTCGCTCGTTGGTGGCATGCCGCTCTGGCGCACGGTGGACAAGCGCTGGCTGAGCCCGCGGGCGATCGCAGAGGAAGCCGATCCGGTCCGCGGGATCATGTACACTACCAAGGACTTCGACGGCGTGACGCCGCAGGGGTGGGGCCCGGTGATCCAGGTGATCGACGGCGGCAACGAGGGCGCGGCGATCCTCCGGGTCTATCCGCAGGCCAAGTCGGTGACCGAGACGCTCGAGCGCGAGGTCCCGTGGGAGCTCGAGCGCCGCAGGTGGCGGGCGCGTGCCCACGACATCGAGCTGCCCCGCGGCACGGCCGGACCCGTGGTGCGGTTCGAGGGGGGCGACGTTCGTGGCTGCGTATCGCTGCGTCCTGGCCAGCGCAGCTCGATCCGCGTGGTCGTAGATGCTTGCCTGTTGTGCGACCTCGAGCTCGATCTGGGCTTCATTGGTGTCTGCGCCGTGATCACGGGGCCGCTCGAGCCCAGCCGCGACTTTACCCACCCGCGCCATGATCGGGCCTACGCGACGGCGCTGATGCTGCTGTTCGCCCAGCTGCCCGCGCTGATTCAACAGTCCGCGGCCCACGGAGGGCTCAGCGGGGAGTACAGCGACGTCGCGCGTCGCTATGTATTGGCGATCACCCGACCCGGGTTCGCGTTCGAGTGGCTGACCTCGTTTGGGTTCAGCGATGACGCGGCCAAGCAGGTGCTGCGCGCGCTCGGACACCCCAGCTTGATGCCCGAGTTTGGAGTGGGGGGCGCGCCCGGCCAGGCCAGCGAGCTGGCCCGGGCGATCAGCTTCGTGACCGTCGACCAGCGCCGCGTGACCTTGGTCGACATCGACAATGATCGGCGGACACGCGCGCGCGCGCCCGGAAAGGTGCTGGTCGTCGATCGCTCGGCGCCTGGGTCGGAGCTGGTCGAGGAGCTCTTGATCCACGGCGACGTCGACGACCGCCGCCTGCTGGGCGCCGCGTTCGGCGTGGACGCGATTCAAGATGACACCAAGGCCTACCTGAACGAGCTTGGCCGGCGCCGGTTCGAGGCCAAGCCCCCGCGCTTCGTGGGCCCGCCACCCGTGACCTGGACCGCGCGCATCGAGCAGCCCAGCGACGGCGAGGTCGGCAAGCTCACCGGGTTCGTGGGGATCGACGCCGGGCCGATGCGCAGCTGGGATCCCGCCAAGCCGCGGCGTGTGAAGATCGAAGTCCTCACCGAAGGCCGCACCCTGTGCATGCTCGAAGAGCGCAGCTGGCTGCCCGGGACCCAGGCGATCGTGGACTGGGAGCGGGCCCCGGCCAACCGCAATTGGGACGGGCTCACCGGCAACAACCAGCCGCTGCTCGACGCGGTCGAGACCGGGCTCGTCGAGATCGTGCTTGGCCGCGCGGCCGCGGCGGGCCGCGAACGTCCCGTCAATGACGCACGCCGACTGCTGTGGTTGGCGCTGGTGTCTGCGTTCGTCAGCGTCGAGCACGTTCGGGTCTGGCGGGCGCTGCGTCGTCACCACGTGGAGGACCATCCCGCCGCGGTCGCGGCCTACTTCGAGGTCATGACCTTGTTTCCGGGCATGCCGCTGCCGGAGCTGCGCGAGGCGATCACGATGCTGCTCGACGACGGCGCGCTCCCGACCCGCGACGCGATCCTGAAGCTCAGCGGTCGCTCGGTGCCGGCCCCGCTCCAGGGCACCCGCCGCGAGTTTCACCAGCAATTGCTCGAGTCCTGGATGCTGCTCGAGTCGGTGCCCTTGGTCGAGTTGACCTCGGGCGCGTGCATGAGCCTCGCGGAGCTCGAGGCGGTGTTCGAGCGCACCAACGAGATCGCCTATGTCGAAGATCGATCGCTGCGCTGGGACAGCGACGAGCGGGTGATCCTGCGCGGCGACGACATCGATCACGTCGGGCTGATCCGCCTGTTTGGGCGCGAGCATCTGACCGAGGTGTCCGCGTGGGTCCACGAGCGCCGCCACCAGCAGCGCTTTGGGTTGCGGCCTGCGCTCGAGCACATCCGCGTGGCCGACAAGGATCGCTTGGTCGGGGTCGAGTTCGAGCATGACGCGTTCGTTGGCGAGCTGGCGATCCCCCGGTGGGCGGCCGGGGAGGGCGGCAACATGCGGATCTCGTTTTGTCACGAGCGCCGGGTCGTCGAAGATCTCGACATCCACGCCGCGCTGCCCGTGATCGGCATCGTCGATGACCCGCACGCCGAGCTCACGGCGGACTACGCCTCGGTCGAGACCAGCAACGCCCGCATGGCCGCGCTGCGGCGGTTGTTGTCCGACGTGTTGGCGGATCAGCTGTTGCCAGCGCTCGCGGACCGCTACCCCAGCCTCGACGCGCGCGAGCGCGAGTGGGCGCGCAGCTGGATCTTCGCGCACTGGCGACGCAACAGCCCCCGCGGCGGTGACCTGCCCAATCGCCTGAGCGCCGCTGGCCAGCAGTTCGCCAAGCTCGCGCTGTTCGAAGACGTCGACGGCCAGCCGCGCACGCTCGAGCAGCTGACCAGCCGGGCCAAGGGTCAAGGGTGCCTGTGGTACGTCGAGCGCCACCCGGGCCATTCGGTCGCGCCTCGGTTTCCGGTCGTGCTCGCGCGCGGGGCCGCTCTGGCCGCGCTCACAGAATTGTTCGCCAAGCTCGAGGACTTCAGCGAGCGCTGGGGGGATCAGGTCGTCGGCGCCGAGCGGCGTCGGGCCGCCGCTGACTTGCCGCCAACGATCGCGGCGCCAGCGGGCGCGCTGGTGACGGCTGAGCTCTCGCGTCACGGCATGCAGGGCTCGGTGTGGCTGCTCGACGCTCACCCCTTCGAGCACGCCGTGGTGCTTGGCAGCGAGGGTAAGGTCGTCGAGGTCCGGCGCGCGGATGCGCTGCTTCGGGCCCAGGGGATCATCGGCGGGGCGCTCGAGGTCGACGATCGCTTCGAGCGTGTCGCGCTCTCGGGTTCGCAGCAGCGCTACCTCGACGCGCGGATCATCAAGCTGTACGCGAAGCTGCTCGACCAGCACCAGGCCCAGCTCGCGCGGCCCGAGTCGGTCGAGTTTTCCAACCCCGAGGTCGCCCGCCGCCGGGCCGTTGCGCTCGATCTGCTGCGGGTTGCCGTCGTGGGCATGGCCAAGGCGCGGCTGCAGGGTGACGGCTTTGACGCGATCCTGGGCAACCTCGAGCGACGCCTGCTCGAAGAGCCGCTGCTGCGACTCGCGACGGGCTCGTTGATCAGCGTGACGGTGGCCTGTCGGGTGCGCCCGCCCGAGCTGGCGTACTTGAACATCTGGGACCCGGATGTGCCTGCCTACGATCCAGTGGCGCACGCCGAGGAGGCTCGGCGCACGCTCGCGCGGCCGACCGACCCACCGCCGTCGGAGCCGCTTGGGCTCGAGCACGCGCCGCCGAGTCTCGACGACGACCATGACGAGGACGACGACGACGATCCGAACGAGCTCAGCTTGGCTGATCTCGAGCGGATCGCGGAGGAGCTAGAGGCCGTCGACGTGGCCGAAGCCAAGCAACCCGTGCCACCGCCGCGCGACTTCGTTGGCGAGCTCCTCGAGCGGCTTCGCGCCGAGCTTCGGCTGCTGCGCGAGCGCAAGCAGATCAGCTTGACCGAGGGGCTGCTCGACTGCATTCACGCCGAGCCCGGTCGGGGGCGCGAGCTGATCAGGATCGACGGTCGCGTGATCTTCGACAGCGAGCACCCCCGCTTCGTCCGGGCGCTCGAGGATCCTGATCCGATCTGGGTCAGCTTCCTGGCCTCGGTCGCGTACACCGGGCTCAATCGCTGGCTCGAGGAGGTCACCGACGCAGACGAGCTCGCGTTTCATGCTGGCCACGCGCAGCTGCTGATGTCGGGGTTGCTCGACGGGCCGCTCGACGGGCCGCTCGACGGGCCGCTCGACCTGCCGCTCGATGGGGCGGCACGAACCTTCGACACCTGATCGAGCAGCCCAGGGCCCAGACCGGGCTCACACGCGCAGGGCGTCCACGCGGGCGCACACGACCTCGGTCGTGGTCGCCAGGGCCGCGAGCTCGGCGAGGGGATCATCGGGGGCGCGGGTCGCCTCGAGCCGCGAGCGCAGGGCCATGACCGTGGGCGCGACAGGGGCGACCGAGCTGCCAGCCCAGGCCAGCAGCCGCCCGAGCAGCGCGGCCTCGTCGCGTGGGGGCTGCTGACCTGCCAACGCCAGCGTGTGGTGCCCGATCATTGTCAGCAGCTCCATGCCCTCGCGCAGCAGCGCGTCGAGCCGGACCTGCTCGGTCGCAAGACACCAGAGCATGCGGTTGCGCAGGCGCTGGGTCAGCGTCCGCAGGGCTCGCTCGATCTCGTGGCGCAGATCCTTGGCTGCGATCTCGAGGCCCTGGAATGGATCGCGGCCGGCCAGCAGCAAGTGGTGGTCGCGCCAGGTCGCGATCTCGAGGGCGTGGACGTCGACCGAGCCGGCCAGCTCTGCGCCCGTGACCGTGCGGATCTGCAGACCCGCGCGCAGCGGCTGGGCCAGGCCCTTGGCGAGCGCGCGCAAGCTGGTCGCGTCCAACAGCTCGGCGACGATCAGCAGCTCGACGTGGGCACCACGCATCGAGCGGCCGCGCTTGGCCGCCGGGCCGATCAGACACACGGCGATCAGGTGGTTGGCGAGCGCCCGCACGATCGCAGGCTTCGCCGCGTCGATCGGTTGCCGTACTTGCTCCGAGAGCCAGTCGAGGCTGGTCACGCCGACACGATAGCCGGCCCGGGGCAGATCAGGGAAGGGCCGTCCCGTGCGTGGGCGCCTCAGCCTGCAGGATCCTGGCCGGCGGGGAAGAACTTCGAGCCTGTCTCGGCCATCTCGCGCAGGGTCTTGGGCGGCGCGTAGCGGGGGCCACAGGTGTCGCTGAGCTGATCGAGCTCCGCCACCACCGCGCGCAGATCCTGGCGATCCAAGAACCCGAACGGACCGCCGGTGTGCGGCGCGAACCCAATCCCGAAGATCGCCCCAACCTCGCCGTCGCGAGCGTTGCGAAGGATGCCACCCTCGAGGCAGTGGACGGCCTGCACCGCTTGGATCAGCAGCAGGCGCCGCGCGAGGTAGTTGACCCCAGTTGTGGTTGGTGTCGCGCCAGCGAGCTTGGCGAGCCCGGACCACAGGCCCGTTCGGCGGCCGCGCTCGTACTCGTAGAACCCGGCGCCAGCTGCCCGGCCGCCGCGATCATGCGTCTTTACCATGGCCTCGACCAGCGCGAGCCCGTCGTTGTCCACGGCCGCGTCGCCCAGGTATTTGCGGCTCTGGGCGCTGGCTTTGAGCGGCAGGGTCAAGGTGACCTCGTCAAACACCTGCAGCGGCGGGACGACCATGCCGGCCTGTCGCGCGGCCCACTCGATCAACACCGGATCGTGGCCCTCGGCGACCAGCTGCGCGCCCTCCATGATGTACGACGAGAACACTCGCGTGGTGTAGAACGCGTAACCGTCGTTGACGACGATCGGCAGCTTGTTGATCCGTCGGCAAAAGTTCAGGCAGCGCGCGAGGGTGTGATCGCTGGTCTTGGGACCCATCACGATCTCGAGCAGGGGCATGACCTCGACCGGCGAAAAGTAGTGCAGCCCGATGAAGCGCTCGGGCCGGTCGGACACCTGGGCCAGATCGGCAATCGGGATCGCCGAGGTGTTGCTGGCCCAGATCCCGTTGGCGCTGAGCTGGCCCTGGGCCTCTTGGGTCACGCGATGCTTGAGCTCGAGGTTCTCGAACACCGCTTCAATGATCAGATCCGTGTTGGCGAGCGCGGCCAGCTCGAGGCTTGGCGTCATGCGCGAGCGGATCGCCTGGCGGCCCGCGTCGTCGAGGTGACGCTTGCGCTTGGCGAGCTCGGCCTCGAAGTGGGCGACGCCCTTGTCGAGCGCGTCTTGGTTGATGTCTTTGAGCACGACCTCGTAGCCCGCGTCGGCGCACACGAACGCCAGCCCGGCGCCCATCATGCCGGCGCCCAAGATCGCGACCTTGGAGATCTCTGCTTGCTCGTTGGCCCCGAGCGTGGGCAGGCCCTGGTGCTCGAGCGCGGCCCGGCGGAAGAACCACAGGGTCCGCATCATGTCCTTGGACTGATCACCAACGACGAGCCCGACGAAGTAGCGGGCCTCGACCTCGAGCGCGCGCTCGAACTCCAGGCTCAGCCCCTCTTGGATCGCGCTGAGGGAGGCCTCTGGGGCATGGAACACGCCCGCGGTCTTCTTGCGCAGCATCGCCGACGCGGCCATGAACAGGTTGCGAGCGTCAGGCGAGCCGGGGCGCGGGCCGGGGATCCGCGCCCGCTTTTGATCCCACGGCTGAACCGGCTTGGGGTTGGCGGCGATCCACGCCAGCGCGGCGGCTCGCAGCGCGTCTTTGTCGGCCACGAGCTCGTCGACCAAGCCGGCCTCGAGCGCCTTGTTGGCCCGAAACTCCTTGCCCTGCAAGATCGCCTCGGCGGCGGGCTGAATGCCGATCAGTCGGGGCAGGCGCTGGGTCCCGCCACCGCCTGGGAGCACGCCGAGCTGGACCTCGGGCAGCCCGAACTTCACGCGTGGATCGTTGATCGCAATGCGCCGATGACAGGCCAGCGCCAGCTCATAGCCGCCGCCGAGCGCGGTCCCGTTGAGAGCGGCGACGACCGGCACGCCCGCGGTCTCGAACCCGCGGTAGAGCTGATGCATCTGCATGACCGCGGCGTACAGCGCCGCGGCGTCGCGCATCTCGTAGATCCGGTTCAAGTCCGCGCCCGCACAAAAGTCCTTGTGCGCCGAGGTCAAGATGATGCCCTTCAACCCCGAGCGGCCCTTGGCCCACGCGAGCGCGTCTTGCAGCCCGTGGCCGTAGCTATCGTTGATGATGTTGACCTTGCCAGGCATCGCCAGCGTCAACGTGGCGACGCCGGTCTGGGGGTCGAACTCACAGCTCAGCGCGTCGTTGCGGTGTTGCTCGGTCATATCGCTCATTCCCTTCCGCGCTCACACGCGCTCGATGATCGTGGCCACGCCCATGCCGCCGCCAATGCACAAGGTCACCAGCCCAACGTTCTTGTCGTGCTGTTCGAGGGCGTCGAGCAAGGTCCCGAGCAGCATGCAGCCGGTCGCGCCAAGCGGGTGACCAAGCGCGATCGCGCCGCCGTTGACGTTGAGCTTGGCCGGGTCGATCTCGAACTCTTGCAGGTAGGCCATGGGCACGGCCGCGAACGCCTCGTTGACCTCGAACAGATCAATGTCCGAGATGCTCATGCCAGCGCGCTGCAGGATCTTGCGGGTCACCGGGATCGGGCCGTCGAGCATCAGCATGGGCTCGGAGCCGATGCTGGCGACCGCCCTGATCTTGGCCCTGGGTTTGAGCCCGAGCGACTCGCCCTTCTCGCGGGAGCCAAACAAGATCGCCGCCGCGCCGTCGACGATGCCCGACGAGTTGCCCGCGTGGTGGACATGCTCGATCCGCTCGACCTGCGGGTAGACCGGCTTGGTCAGCGCGTCGAGGCCGAACTGCCGACCCATCATCTCGAAGCTGGCTTTGAGCTTGGCGAGCGCGGCCAGATCCGTCCCGGGCCGGGGGTACTCGTCCTTGGCCAGCATGGTCAGGCCGTTGCGATCCGTGACCGGGACCAGCGACTTGTCAAAGTCGCCGCGCTCGATCGCGGCCGCGGCTTTTTGCTGGCTGTTCACGGCGAAGCTGTCGACGTCCTCGCGGGTGAACCCGCGCAAGGTCGCGAGCAGATCCGCGGACACCCCCTGCGGGACCGAGCCGACCTCCCACTGGGTCTGCGGATCCCAGATCGCGCCGCCGTCCGAGCCCATCGGGACCCGCGACATGCTCTCGACGCCGCTGCCGATCACGAGGTCCTCGAACCCCGAGGCGACCATCGCCGCAGCTTGGTTGCAGGCCTCGAGGCCCGACGCGCAGAACCGGTTGAGGGTCACGCCCGAGGTCACCAACGGATAGCCAGCCGTGAGCGCGGCGAAGCGTGCGATGCACGAGCCTTGCTCACCGGTCTGGGTCACGCAGCCGGCGATCACGTCGTCGACTTGGGTGGTGTCGAGCTCGTTGCGATCGCGGAGCGCTCGCAAGGTGGTTGCGAGCAGGTCGACAGGACGGACGGTGTAGAGGCTGCCGCTGGACTTCCCCTTGCCACGGGGCGTACGCACGGCGTCGAAGATCATCGCTTCTGACACGGAAGGCTCCTTGCTGCGTCATGGCTGGTCGACCGGAGCACCCGGACGCCAGCGAGGACAAATGCTAAGCACGCTCATCGTTCTCGGCAAGCAAGCCTCGCGAACGACGCCTGGCACGGGGCTTGGGGCTCACGGACGCTTGGCCGGGCCGGGTCAAAGACTGCTTGCGAGGCGTACGGGGCAGCGGCAAGCTGCGCGCCATGGCCAGCCGTGTCGACATCGCCCAGCGCCGCAAGCAAGCGGACGCCGCGCTCGAGCTGTCTCGCATCAATCGGGAGATCGAGCGGCGTGTGCAGCAGCTGCTCGAGCGCGAGAAGCTCGAGGACGTCACGCCCGCGCAGGCCAACGCGATGATGATCTTGTTCCAAGAGAAGTCGCCGATGACGGCCCGGCAACTGGCTCGGCAGATGAACCTGTCGGAGGTCACCGTTGGGCGGTTCGTGCGTGCGCTCGAGGGGGCGGGGTGGGTCAGGCGCGAGGCGGATCCGAAAGATACTCGGGCGATCCTGATCGTGCCTTCGAGGCGGGCGTATCGGGCGTTTTCGCGGTTTTTGAACGTTAGTAATGCGTTGTTGGATGTGGCGTTTGCGGGGTTCACTAAGAAAGAGGTGGAGACGCTGGGGCGGTTGGTCGAGCGGGTGCGGATGAACGTGGTTGTTGAGCCGTAGGTATGTGCTGGGTTTTGAGGCTGTGTGGGCGGGGATGCGGAGGGTTGGGGGGACGGCGGGGATGCGGAGGGTGGGGGTGACGGCGGGCAGCCCGGCGGGCTCCGAGGGTCCCTCGGAGCGAAACCACTCACCGCTGGCATGTGGTGTGTCGGTCTTCTGGTAGTACGAGTGACCTTCACCGCTTCGATTGGGTCTAATACGCCGTGAATTTTCGCTCCGAGGGACCCTCGGAGCCCTGGTTGCCGGGCCGTCGTGTTGCAACCGATTTCTCCGCTGCGATCCGAGCACGATGCACTGTGGGTGACCGTGGTCGTGCGCTGTCCCTGACTTTGACGGTGGATGAGACTGTGGTTGTGACGGCGGGCAGCCCGGCGGGCTCCGAGGGACCCTCGGAGCCCTGGTTGCCGGGCCGTCGTTTTGCAACCGATGTCTCCGCTGGGATCCGAGGACGATGCACTGTGGGTGACCGTGGTCGTGCGATGTCCCTGACTTGACGGTGGATGAGACGGTGGTTGTGATGGCGGGCAGCCCTGGTTGTCGGGCGATCGTCGTGCAATCGGTGTCTCCGCTGCGGTCGGGAGGCCGGTCGTGACGTTGCATCGCGATGAACTGTCGATGCGGTTGTGTCATGTTGTTTTGTGGTGTGAATGGTCGGGGGGGCTGTTCAGTGCTCTGGCCGCTTGGAGTTCGTGTGGGGCATGCAAAATCGGTATGTTTGCGGGGGATGGAGCGGAACGTCATCTTTGGTAAGGGCGGAATCGGAGAGTCTGCGGTCGCCTGCGGCATCTCGGCCAGGCTGGCCGGCGGTAAGTGGGCATGAACGCTCGTCCTTCAGCGAACTCGAAGCTGCGATGGTTGGGTGCGCTCGGGCTGCTCGTTGGGTTGGTGGTTGTCGGCCTCATGGTTCGATCTCGAGGCTCAGACGCGTTGGGCGGCGATGACCTGAGCGCGTCGCGGCCGTCAACGCTTGTGGGGCATTCGCGCTCGCGCGAGCGAGCCGAGGGGTCCGAGCGGCGCTATATGTCGGTCTCGGTTGTCGATGAGTTGGGGCAGCCGATCGCTGGGGCCGTGGTCTGTCTGCTGGGCACGGGGCGCGGGGTCCAGGCGCAGCGCTGTGAGACGACAGATGCGAGTGGCCATGTCGATGGGTTCGAGCTGGTCGGGGGGGAGCGCTGGCAGCTCGCCTGCTCGGCGGAGGGTCATCGTCCGTTGCTGATCCCCCGGCCCGGGGAGTTGTTGCCGAGCGGTGAGCGCGTGCAAGTGACGTTGCGGCGCGGTGGAACTCGGGTTGTTGGGGTCGTCGAGGACGCGACCGGCGGGACCATCGAAGGTGCGCTCGTACGTGTCGAGAACGGGAGCGGGGCGGCGATGGCCGCGGCCGTGTCCCAAGCGGATGGCGAGTTCGAGGTGTGGGCGGACGAAGGCCACGCGGTCATCGAAGCTGGCGCCGACGGCTACGTGAGCAGCCGTGAGCAGCTGGTCGTGCCCAGCGGTCCGATCCGCATGGTGCTGCTCCCGGAGGCGGTGATCGCCGGGCGGGTGCTCGACGCACAGAGCATGACTCCGATCGCCGACGCGTTGGTTGTTGCGCGGCCGAGCGATCGTGACAATCGCGTTGGCGGTGACCTGGGCGTGTATCGAGCGCGAAGCGACGAGCAAGGCCGCTACGAGCTTCGCGGGCTGCCGGGTGGGGTGTTCGGGCTCAGCAGCCAGGGCCCGTGGGGCGAGGGCGCGAGCGAGGGCGCCGTGCTGGTCGAGTTCGGCAGTCGGACCGAGGATGTCGACATCCTGATCCATCGCGGGACGATGGTCCGCGTGCGGGTCGTCATCGCCGAGAGTCAGCGTGGTTGTCTCGGTGCCGAGGTCTCGCTCACGGACGAAGACGTCGGGCGTCGGCTGTCGAGCACCGCCGACCTCGACGGGCGCGTCGAGTTGTCGGTAGCGATCTCTGGCAGCTACCGGGTTGGCGTACGCTGTGAAGGACATCGGCTCGTGGGTGCGCCGCCGGTGCTCGAGCTGAGCGGCACGCCCAGCGAGAGTGAGCGGCTCGAGCTCACGGTCGAGCGCGGGCTCGTGCTTCGTGGTCTGGTTTCGGGCGAGAACCAGCCGATCCGCGAGGCCGTGGTCGCGCTGATCCCCGCGCAGGGTGGGCCGCCAGCCGCGATCGCCGTCGCCGACGCGGTGGGGGAGGTCGAGCTCTCGGGGCTCGACGGCGGCGAGTATGTGGTGACCGGTACGGCGCCGGGCTGGTTTCCGGCCGAGACGGAGGTCCGCGTGACGATCCCCCGCGACGACGCGTTCGAGCTCACGCTGGTCTCGGGTGGATCGCTGCGCGGGTCGGTCGTCGAGCCCGACGGCCGACCGGTGTCCTCGGCGCGGGTGCTCGCGCATCGACGCTCGAGCAACGGCCGCTGGCGCGGCGAGACGCTTGTCGACATGGACGGACACTACGAGTTCGCCGCGCTGCCGTCGGGCAGCTACCGGGTCGACGCGCTCGCCGAAGGGGGCCAGCCGCTGACGACCCCGAGCGGCGCGGCGGCGTCGGCGACCGTGAGCGTCGAGCGTGGCCAGGCGACCGAGCTGCAGTTCGTCGTCACCGCGCAAGTCGGGGTCATCACTGGGCTCGTCGTCGACGGCGACGGCCAGCCGATGAGCGCCGCGTTCGTGTGCGCCAACCCGGATGCGCTCCCGCCGGACGCCATCGTGTCCCGCGGTCGCTGTGCGCCGCGGATGACAGACGTCGACGGCAGCTTCGAGATCCGCGGGCTCTCGGCCGGCGCGTTCACCCTCACTGCACGGGTCCGCGGCGGCGGGGAGGCGGCGCTGTCCGGCGTCACGCCCGGGGAGCAGGTCGAGCTCGTCGTGGGTGACTGCGGCTCGCTGCGGGGCAGCGCCCACTATCGCAGCGACGCTTCGGCCCCGGATCTCCTCATCGTCGAGCTCGTACGAACAGACGCGGCAGTGCGCCGCCGCGAGGTGTTCTTGCGGACTCGAGGCGAGTGGTCGATCGACGGGCTGCCGGTTGGTCGTTATCAGGTCCGCGTCAAGGCCAGCGTGGGCGCGGGCGCGGTCGAGGCTGAGGTCAAAGCCGGAGACAACCACGCTGGCGACGTCTCGCTCGACGATCTGACGCGGCTGAAAGGGCGCGTCGTTCGACTCGAGACCGGCGAGCCGCTCACCGACTTTCGCGTTGTCGCAACCGCGCTCGACGCTCAAATGCGCAGCCGCTACATCCACGATGACGCGCGCAACGTCAGCGACGCGAGCGGCCGCTTCCTGGTCTCGGATCCACCGACCGGGCGGGTCACGCTGCACGTGATTCCCAACAACCTGCACGCCCGACCGCCCGACCTGACCGAGGCACACTTGACCGTGACCGTGAACCCGGGCGTGCCCCTCGACGTCGGCGATGTGTCCGTGCCCACGCGACGCCTGGCGCCCGAGCAGCCGGCGGCGTCGTTCGGATTTCGCCTGGTGCGATGGGATCATGTGGGCGACCAAGCCGACCAGGTCGCGCGCGTCATCAGCGTGGAGTCGGGCGGCGCGGCGGCGGCGGCGGGGCTCGAGGTCGGCGACGTGATCACGACGATCGATCGCTACGAGATCAGCGGGCGACGCTACATCCTCCAGTACCTGCTCGCGGCACCGGTTGGGACCACGATCGTGTTGGACACCGAGCGCGCGCCGGGGCTGGTGTTGACAGGACGCTGACATGGCCAGCGGGCTGCCCGGCTAGAACGGGCACGTCGAGTCGAAGGTCAGCGCTTCACCCGTGATGGGGTGGCGAAACCCGACCGACGCGGCGTGCAGCATCAAGCGCCCGTCGCCACCAAAACCGTAGAGCAGGTCACCGATGATCGGCGCGTCGAGCCCGCTCGGGTGTGCGGCGTGGAGTCGCAGTTGATGGGTGCGCCCGGTCTTTGGAAACAGGGCCACGCGGGTCGTGTCCAGCGCGCGCTCGAGCACTCGCCAACGCGTGAGCGCGGGCTTGCCCCGGACGGGATCGTGGATCTGGCGGGGTCGATCAGCGAGGTCGCGCGACAGCGGCAGATCGATGACGCCACCGTCGCCAGCCACCGCGCCCCGGACCAGCGCCTCGTAGCGCTTGTCGACCTCCCGCGAGGAAAACTGACGCTGCATCGCGACGTAGGCCGGCTTGTGCTTGGCCGCGATCAGCAAGCCCGAGGTCGCGACGTCGAGGCGATGGACCAAGCGCGGCCAGCTGTCGTCTTCGAGACCCGCGCGCTGCTGCAGCCGATACTCGACGCTGTCTCGCCGCCGCGGGCCTCGACCGGGGACCGAGAGCAACCCCGACGGCTTCTCGACCACGAGGATCGCGTCGTCCTCGTGCACGACCCACGGCGCGTCGGCGCTGACGGCCTCGATCCCGACATCTGGCGCGGGCTCGCAGGCCAAGCCCTCGAGCATGAAGGGCAGGATCTTCGCGCAGCGGCCCCGACACGCCGGATAGAACACGCCGTGTTGCCGACCCCCACCGGGCGGCGAGCCACCCCACCAAAACTCGGCCAAGGCCAGCGGGCGAGCACCGAGCGCGAAGGCACGGGCGAGCAGCTTGGGCGCCGCACAGTCGCCCGAGCCCCCGGGTGGCGGCAGCGGATCGAACAACGCACACAGCTTGCGCTGCTCGCCGCGCGCGTTTGCCAGCAGGTAGGTGTCGAGCAGCTCGGCGTGCAGGCTGCGCGACAGCTCCCGCTGGGTCTGCACGGTCTCTTGCAACAGCTCCTGCGCCGCAGGATCGGGCGACGCCGCGTGGCGCATGGTTCGGACCTCGATGTCGAGCGCGGTGATCCGTGCGCCGCCGTCGTCCCACAGACGCTCGTACCTCGGGACATCGAAGGCCGGCGGCACGAAGCCCTCGACCTCATGCTGACCCCCCAGCATCCCGGCGAAGCCACGCAGGTACCCGACCCGGCCGTCAGCGTGACGCATGACGAGCACGCCGATCATCTTGCCGCCCAGCGGGCCCTCGAACATCTGGGGCTCGAGCCACGGCAGCAAGGCCAACGCGGCCTGGGTCTGCTCGGCTGCGAGCGCGGCGAGTGGGTGCGGTGGGCCCGGCCGAAACGGCGTGGGGAACAGCTCCGGCAAGCTCGCAGCCGGCGGTTGCGGGTCGAAGGGGACGAACACGAAGGCGGCTATCTACCCAGACGCCGACGTGTTGTCACCTCGGTGAATCAGCTCGCGTGCTTGCGAGACGCTCCGTGAACAACCACGGTCGGCCCGACCACCGCTAGCCAGCTGGCTTGCCCGAGACGAACACGCCGATGTGGCCGTTGGGCTCGTCGCCGTAGAAGTCACAGACCTTTCGGCGAGCGTGGGTCACCCAGACCTCGTGCTCGGCGAAGGTCGCGTGTCCACCGCGAAACAGCGTCTCTTGCTCGCCGGCGAACTCGAAGGTCAAGCCCACTTCACGCTCCGCAGTGCTCTCGTAGCAGTCTGGCGTGCACGCGTCAGTGACCACCTCGACCGAGATCGCGTCGATCCCGAGGCTCTCGACGAGTGGCGCGTAGTAGAAGGCGTGGCGCCCCGCGAGCGCCAGGCTCTGGTCGAGGTGATCGAGGCGCCAGTCGACCTCCGGCCAGTCGGTATTGTCGGCGCTCACCGTCAGGTGCAAGGTCGCATCGACCTCGAAGTTCGGCGTCCACGGCTCGTTGAGCATGAGGTCAATCGTGACCATATCGAAGCTCGGGCAGTCGAGCTCGACCTGGGTCGCTGAAACGCTCAGTACCGTGCAGTCCTCGTCGAGATCATAGTCGGTCTCCTTGGGCGAAGTCGTGATCTCTACACTCTGCGCCGGACCTGGGACTATGTCGCAGCCCATGTCTGGAGGCGGGTCCACGCACACCTTGCACCAGTCTTCATAGGGGTGGCCGTCGCCGTCACCACCGTCGCCATCGCCATCGCCATCGCCATCACCTCCATCGCCGTCGCCACCATCGCCATCGCCATCGCCATCGCCATCGCCATCACCATCACCATCGCCGCCGTCACTGTCACTGTCACCGACACTGTCACCGGTCTCGTCGGCGGGGGAATTGCCGGTTTCACATGCGCCCAACGCGAGACACGCACTGAGCGCGAGAACGGATATGTTCTTTGAGGTCACGCTCGGCAAGTGCCACGAGGTGATCGAACGATCACGCTCGCGCGCACTTCCCAACTCAACCGAAATATCGTGTCGGTGTTCGCACCAGAGCGCGGGTTTTGGCGTGGCATGGCGAAACCCTTGCTTCACACGTCCGTCGCCAGTGACTTCGAAGCGCTCTTGCGCCTGAGCACGCGAGCTCCGACCGTCGGGCGCGGCGTTCATCGCTCGACGCGTCCGGCGTATACTCGGCGCCGATGCTGGTCTCCCCGCCTCGAGCTTTGCTGCGCTGTCTGCTTCCCCTCGCCTGCGCGACGGCGGCGCTCGCCGGTTGCCAGGCGGACGCACCCAAGGCCGAGGGGGCGAGCTGTGAGTCGAGCGATCTGGGCTGCGATACGAGCGACGCGAGCTCCGGAGGTGAGTCCGCGGGCAGCGAATCCACCGGCACGGAATCAGACGAGGGCACGGAGACGGACGAGGGCACGGAGACAGACGAGGGCACGGATACCGGGCCCTCGAGTGACGCTCGGATCTGGGGGCGCTTCGAGTCGGGCGGGCCCGTGAGCGCGTGTGGCCAGATCAAGGACGACTGGAACGCGGCCGATGGGTCGCTGCTGCGGATGGCGTTCGACGTGTGCGGCGACGACATGGACGCGCTGGCGCAGACCATCGTCGCCAACCTCGATGCGATCGCGGCCCGCGATGGTCGGGCGCTGCTCGTCCTGCACCAGGGCATCAATTTGCCTGAGAGCTGGCTGGCGCAGTGCGAGACCTTCGCCCTCGACAGCGGTAGCTTCCAAGGCGATCTCTGCCTGCCCTGGGACGCCGACTACCAGCAGCAGCTTGGCCAGGCGCTCGGCGATCATCTTGGGCCTGCGCTCGCCGATCACCCCGCGCTCGTAGGGGTCTACTTCACGATCACGACGATGACGAACGGGGCCGAGATGCACTTTCGTGTCGCGCGTGACAGCTTCCCACCCGAGCCCGAGGACGGAGCGTTGACGGCGTCCTATCTCGCGGTCATGGACATGTATGAGGACGCCTTCGACGTGCCGATCGTGTTCGAGGCTGGCCACTGCATCTTCGACCTGCCCGGGGCCGACCCTGCCGACGTCGACTGCGAGACACCGCTGACGCTCTATCGCCACGCCCGCGACAGCTACGGGCCAGCGTCGGTCGGGATCGCGCTGTGGAATTGCGCGGAGCGCTTTTGGCACGGACCCACCGCCAGCGAGGACCACGTCCGGCCGCTGCTGGAAGAGGCGACGGCCGACGGGGTGAGCATGGGATGTCAGACGGTCGGGAACTTCACCAACCAGGCCTGTCGCTTCAGTGACCCGGCCGTGGGCGACTACGGCACGCTGATGGGGATCGGTCCGGCGTCGACGTGTGTGCCCACGGGAGGCAACGATGCCGAGGCGGCGTGCGTCGATACCCTTGGATGGTTTGCGGGGGCGTCTTCGCAGTCGGCGACGAGCGTGGTGCTGGAGGGGACGTGGGTGGAGTCGTGGTCTGCGGATACGCAGCCTGGTATGGGGATCAACGTTACGAGCCCGGCTTGTGAGGCGGCGGTCAATCACTTCGAGGGGCCCTAGAGAGGGGGAACCGCTGAGTCGCGTGCACTGGGGGGCCTCAGTTGAAGCGCGCGCCTTGGTATACGGGTGTGATGGCGGGGGATGTGATGGCGGGGGTGCGGAGGGTGGGTGTGATGGCGGGGGTGCGGAGGGTGGGTGTGACGGCGGGCAGCCCGGCGGGCTCCGAGGGTCCCTCGGAGCGAAACCACTCACCGCAGGCATGTGGTGTGTCGGTCTTCTGGTAGTACGAGTGACCTTCACCGCTTCGATTGGGGCTAATACGCCGTGAATTTTCGCTCCGAGGGACCCTCGGAGCCCTGGTTGCCGGGCCGTCGTGTTGCAACCGGTGTCTCCGCTGCAGTCGGGAGATCCGTCGTGGCGCTGCATCGCTGTGAATGGGCGGGTGGTGTTGATGTAGCTATATTCTTTGGTGTTGCGAACGCTCGTCTTGAGCTTGGCTTCGCCGTTGTGGTCGACCGAGCGCGTGAGGCTGACTTGATGAGCTTCTGGCTGGAAGCCCAAAATGACAGTTGTGACGAAGCGGATAGCTGATCGCAGCCAGCTTGGCAGAACGGATCGCCTCAGTTGAAGCGGGCGTTTCGGGCCCGGTCCACGCGTGCGAGCAAGCGTTGGGAGGCTTCCGAGTTAGGCCACAGCTCCAACACGCGCAGCAGCGCGGCGCGGGCTTGGTCGAGGCGACCGAGCTCGTGGAGGATCCTGCCCCGGGTGAACAGGCGATCGGGGTCGTCGGGGTTGCTGACCAAGCTGGCGTCGATCGCAGCTAGCGCGTCGGGCAGGCGGCCCAGCTCGATCAGTACTTCTGATCGATACGCCTGCATGTTCTCGAGGTCGGGAGCCTCGAGCCAGGCCAGCTCCATCGCTTGCTCGAGCACGCTCAAGGCCTCGGCGTGGCGGCCTTGTTTGTTGAGGTTGGCGAACAGGTTCCAGCGCGGGCCCAGGTGTTCGGGATCTGCGGCGATCGCCTGGCGATGGTAGGTCTCGGCTTCAGCAGGGCGACCCAGCGCGCTCAGGCAGCCGCCGAGGTTGCTCGAGACCACGCAGCGACCCGCGTGGTCGGGGTGGTCGTTGAGGAAGGCCTGGTAGATCAGGATCGCGGCTTCGTGCTCGCCGCTCTCCGCGAGCGCGACACCTAGGTCGATGGCGACCTCGGGCCGATCCGCGGGGGGTCCCCCGAGCGCCATGACCTGGCGCAGCAGCGGCACGGCCTGCTCGGGCCGCTTTACGTCGACGAGCAGCTTGGCCTTGGTGTGGAGCGCCTCTGGGTCGTCGGGGTTGTGTTGCAGCTGGATGGCCACGGCGTTGAAGGCCAGGCGATACAGACCACGCGCACGCAGAGCCCGGATCTTGGCGGTGCGCGGGGGGAGCTCGCAGTGCTCGCGAACACGGGCGAGGACTTGCTGGTGATCGACGCTGCACTCGCCGCATGGCTGCGGCTCGGCGCTGGCGGGCGGTCGGGCCGCACCGCAGTTCAGGCAGCAGGCGTGCGCAGACGGCGGGGGGCCGATCATGCACAGCTCGACGGTGCGGCCGCAGCAGACGGGGCAGCGCCAGCGGACCCCAAACACGAAGTCGGGGCCAAACGCGACGGCGGCGTCAAACTGGGTAGGGGAGGCGGAACAGTGATGACAGGTGGGTGGTGACCAGGACATGGCATGGGGCTATCGGCCCGCCATCGATCGCTTTGCAGTAAATTGTTGGTGACCGACGCGGGCTCGCCGGGGCCGCACGCACAGGTCAGGCGCGACCGCGGCTGACACCCTCGGCGTAGCCCCCCGCGACCAGGTGGGCGATCCGCACCGGCTCGGGGAGCTTGCCGTGGACCGTGAGATCCTCGATCACCTGCGCCGCCTGCTCGAGCTCGAGGCCCGCGCGCTGCACGAAGAGCCCCGCGCAGGGCTGCATGGGCCCGGCCTTCTCGATCAGCGCCCACTTGCGCGCGCCGCCACGCACGTGCTCGAGCAGAGCCTCGCGGATCACCGCCAAGCGCGGACGCTTGCGCGCGAGCACCAACACCGGCATCGACAGGCGTTGGTGCAGCGCGTGGATGTCCGCGACGTTGAAGCCGGCGAAGGTGATGCCGCCCAGCAACAACACCTGGGCGTGGGCGGCGAAGGGCGAGCGTTCGATCAGCTCGGCGATCGCAGAGGTCGCGTTGGCCCCGTCCCGCCGCAGCTTTCCGGTCATGACCCCGTCCAGGCGGGTGCGCGTGAACACCACACCCACGATCGCCACGTCGCCGCGGTGGCGACGATCGAAGGGGGCATCGTCGATGCCGATCGAGTTGCTGAGGCGGCGGGTCACTGGCAAGGATCGAAGCAGTCGCCCGTGGCCCGTGCAACCTGTGGAAGAAGGTTCGACGCCGGTCACCGAGTGCGATGACCGAGGCGGCCTGGGGGCAGGAGGCCCTACCGGCTTGTGGGCCGCTTTCTCGGGCGATTGAGGACGTCGCGCGACGCTGTTGGCCTGGCTGCGGCGGGCGTTTGTGAGCGCGGTGTTCCCGTGGACGCGCTCCGACGCTGCTGATCACGTGATGAGATGAAATCTTGGATCGGAGACGCTATCGTCGGGGCCCATATGGATTATGTCGAAGAGCTGTCCGGCGCGGGTGTCCGGTCGGGGCAACTGCAAGCCATCTGCATCGGGTCGGGTGGGTTCGTGCGCCGCAAGCTGCCGTTGTTCGAAGAGCTCCGCCGGTTGTCGACGTTCAGGAGCAACTACGCCGAGGACACGCGGCACCATCATCATCGCCACGGCGACGTGTTTGTCCGCCGGCTGGGCGCGCGCAGCTTGTACCTGTGCCATCCGCGATTGGCCGAGCACGTATTTCGAACCAACGTGCTCAACTATCCCAAGGGCCGAGACTACGACATGCTGCGGCCGCTGATCGGCGAGGGCATCATCGTCAGCGACGGAGAGGTCTGGGCGCGGCAGCGACGGCTGCTGGCGCCCGAGTTTCGGCTCAATCAGGTCGGCCGCTACCTGCCCACGATCAACGCCGAGATCGACTTGCTGTCAGATCAGTGGCGGGCGGCCGCGGCCGCGGGGGCGAGCGTGAACGTCGGCCAAGACATGCAGAACTTCGCGCTGCGGGTGTTGGGTGGCGCGATCTTTCGCTCCGACTTCAGCCGCGAGGCCGAGGTCATCGGCGAGACCCTCGAGATCTGCCTGGTCCAGGGCACCAAGCAGATGTTGTCGATGGGCTTGCTCCCTCCATGGCTCCCAACCCCGGGCAACCTCCGCGCCCGCGCGGCCGAACAACGCCTCAACCACAGCGTGCGCGGCTTGATCGCGGAAGGTCGGGCCTTGTCGCGTGGTGGGTGCCCGTTCAGCGGCGGCGCTGCTCGAGCTCCGGGACCCGGCGAGGCCGCAACGCAGGCCGCGGCAAAGCCGGCAGGCCAGGCAGCCGGCGCGGCCGACCTGCTCACGCGCATGCTCGACGCCAAAGATCCTGACACTGGCGCGGGCATGAGCGAGCAGCAGCTGCTCGACGAGATCAAGTCGCTGATCCTCGCGGGTCACGAGACCTCGGCGCTGGTGCTGAGCTGGGCGCTGTACCTGCTCGCGCGCCACCCCAGGATCGAGGCGCGAGTGCTCGAGGAGTCGCGGCGGGTGCTCGGCGATCAACCCGCGCGCCTCGAGGACGTCGACTCGCTCGTCTTCACCCGGCAGGTGCTGCTCGAGACCATGCGACTGTACCCACCCGTGCCGGGGGTCACTCGCCAGGCGCTGGCCGATGACTCAGTCGAGGGCGTCGAGATCCGTGCGGGTGAGAGCGTGACGATCCCGCTGTATCTGCTTCACCGGCACCCAGAGTTCTGGGCCGACCCCGACCGCTTCGATCCCGATCGCTTCGCGCCCGACCGCGTCGACGCGATCGATCCGTACAGCTACCTCCCGTTCCTTCGCCGCCGCCGGGCCTGCCTTGGTGAGCACTTTGCGATGCTCGAGCTCGTCGTCGCGCTGGCGAGCATCGTCTCGAGGTTCTCTCTCGCGCGGGTCGATGAAGGTGAGATCGGCATTCGCCCGATCTCGACGCTGCGCATGGCGAGGCCGCTGGTGATGCGGCCGCGCGAGCGGGTCCCCGCGACTTGAGCGCTCCCCGCTCGAACCCCGGAGCTGCCCTGGGTCAGCGCGGCTCGCTCGCCAACACCGCGTCGGCTCGCTGGCGCAGCTCGAGCAACATCGCGGGACTGGGTCGGTCCGCCGCGAACCGAAGGCCGTCGTAGTAGGTCGCAAACTCGCGCAGCGCAGCGGCCTCGGGCGCGCCCTGGTCTTGCAAGCGATCCGCCCACGCCCGGGCAGACTCGTGCGGGTGGCGGCCTCGCTCGCGCCGCTGCATGGCGGCGAGCAGCTTTTTGTAGATCTGGATCTCCAGGTGCGACGGATCGCCGCGCCGTCGCCAGCTGCGGTAGCCAAACACCAGCATGAACAGCGCGAGGCCCAGCGCCGCCGCGCCGATCAGCCATGGGGCGAGCTGCCGCCAGTTGATCTGAATGTTGCTGCCCTGGCGCTCGACGCCCAGCTGCTCGAGGACCTCGATCTGATCACTGAGGTTGTAGTCGATCACGTACGCGAGGTAGGCGTTGCGCAGCGCGTCGGCGACGTTGGCAAGGCGTGGAAACCAGCTCGCGTTGTCGCCAGCGGTGCGGCCACCCGGCGGGGTCGGATCGAAGGTCACCCAACCCAGGCCGTCGAAGTAGACCTCGACCCACGAGTGCGCGTCGGCCTGGCGAACCGCGTAGAAGCCCCCAAGGCTGTTGTAGTGGGCGCCGTAGAAGCCGTTGACGTTGCGCGTGGGTACGTCGACCTCGCGCAGCAGCAGCGCCATCGCGGTCGCAAAGTACTCGCAGTGGCCAGCCTTGGTGTCGAACAAGAAGCCCTCGATCGGATCCAGCTCGCCGCTGCGGACCCGCTCGGACAGGGGCTGATCCAAGCTGTAGCTGTAGTTCTGCAGCAGGTAGCCCTGCACCGCTTCGACCTTGGCCAGGCGGGTGTCCGCGTTGGCCGTGATGCTGAGCGCGAGCTCGTGAAACTGGGCAGAGAGCTCGGCGCGGTCGATGTAGGGGGCCAGGTGGGCGGGCACCTCTGGGTCGCCAATCACCCGCAGCTCGCCGCGCTCGGGCTCGCCGATCCGACCCACGAACTCGTACTGGATCGGCCCAGGTTGGCGATCGAGCACGCGGACCTGATCGTCGACGTCGAGGCCGAGCCGGTTGCGCTCTTCCAGCGGCCCGCGCGGCGCCAGCGAGAACGCGAGCGGCCGACCGGCGCTGAACAGCAGATCGGTGCCGATGTCCTCCATGGTCACCAGCACCCGCACGGTCTGGTTGGCGCCGGCGAACCCGGGGATCCGGCGGGGCTCGATCGTCTTGCCCGAGGTCCCGCCAAACCGGTATGGCGCCGCGATGACTTGGCCAACCGGCTGGCCGTCCTCTTGCAGCATGTAGTAGCCAAGCCGCGAGATCAGATCCCCGTGCAGGGCGTCCCGCGAGCGGCCCCAGCTACCAGCCGCGTAGCTGTCGAACGCGCTGCCACGCAGGTGCCAGGTCAGGCGGGTCTGCGACTGATCGCCGTCGAGCGGCAGCAAGTGCATCACCACCGTCGCGTCGTTCTTG
Source organism: Enhygromyxa salina (assembly GCF_000737335.2). Taxonomy (GTDB): domain Bacteria; phylum Myxococcota_A; class Polyangia; order Nannocystales; family Nannocystaceae; genus Plesiocystis; species Plesiocystis salina_C. Next base: position 99,448 of record NZ_JMCC02000021.1, read on the forward strand.
ATCGTGCCAAACCCACCGAGCCGGACCGAGTCCGAGAACCCAACGGTCTCGTTGCCGTACAGGTTGCCGCGCAGGAACACGCCGGCGCCAAACCGGGGGAACAGCATGAAGGTCAGCAGCCCCGCGGCGGTGGCGATCATCGTGACCTGCAGCGCGGCCCGGTTCAGGCGCGAGAGCTCGCGGGTCGCGTAGCGATCGACCTCAAACTCGACGCGTCGACCCAGCCGCTCACCCTCGGACAGCAGATGGTTGACGATCAGCGCGAGCGTGGCCACCGGCAGGTACAGGGCCAGCAGCACCGGGTAGTGCAGCTCGGCGTCGATCACCGCCGCGATCACCATGAGCACCGCGCCAAGCATCAACAGCTGCATGTGCTCGCGGGAGCGCTGGCGGTTGAACAGGCGCTGGACGATCATCAACAAGAAGAAGTCGACGCCCGCGACGAGCAGCTCGCCGCCAAACACGAACGCCCGCGCGCCGCTGATCACGATCGCCAGCACGATGCCCAGCGTCCACAGGGTCTGCGAGGTCTTGCTCGCGACCTCGGGCAGCGGCCGGGTCATCGCCCACGCGGCCAGCAACACTGTCAGGCCAACCGCCCAGACGCTGGCCGACTGGGCCGCGCTGACGGCCACGACCGCGATCGCGGCTTGCAGCAAGCTGGCAGTGTCGCGCAGGCGCACCAGCCCGTGACGCCTGCCGCCGAACACCCGGGCGAGCCGCTCGAGCCAGGTCACGCGGCGGCCTCCGATCCACGCGCGTCGTCGCGCTCGCGCTCGCGCTCGCGCTCAGCTTCGGCGGTGAGCAGGGACTCCAGCGGATCGCGCTCGAGCCCGACCAACGCGAGAAATTCCAGCAACCGGCGCTCGTGGGCGGGGCCGATGCCGGGCTCGACCACAAGCTCGTCGGCGTAGCGCAGACCGGTGGCGACCCGGCCCTCGCGGAGCAGGGCGACCACCTGCGAGGCGACCTGCTCGATCGCGGCTTCGAAGCTGTCCTCGCCCGCGCGACCGGGGGCCAGCTCCAAGATCTGCTCGGCCTCACCGCGGGCCTCGTACTCTTGCACGACGGCCCGCCCGAGCCGCGCGGTGGCGGGCCAATGGATGCGGCGCAGCTCTTGACCTTCGCGGTACTCGGAGAGCCCGAAGAACTCACCCGCGCGATCCCGGGCGCCCTTGGCCTCGCCGACGCCTGCGCGGGCCTCTTTTAGCAGCGCGGGATCGACCGGGTGAATCCGCGGATACACGAGCACCCGCTCGCGCCCCGGCAGGTCCCGGCGCTTGACGAACAGACCAAAGGGAAAGCGCGTGGCGACGACGGCCTTGGGCAGCGAGTGAAGGCCCCGGCGCTGCATGGTCACGCTGGCGTGCAAGGTGGTGGCCCCGCCGCCAGGAACCGCGACCGAGAACACGGGCTCGGTCTTGTCAGCGCTGTCGACCCGATCATCGTCCTCGACGCTCACGGAGATCATGTCCCCGCGCGCGCTCGCGTTGCGCAGCTCGATGATCAGCGCTCCGCGCCCACCAGCGTGCAGCGGGGAGGCGATCCGCCGCCGCACGATCGCGCGGCGGACCATGTTCTCCGACAGCATCCCGCTCGCGATGATCAGCCCGATCTGGCAGCCAAACAGCACGTGCAGCAGGTTCGCGCCCGAGTTGATCGCCGCGAAGCCGACCGCGAGCGTCAGCACGATGAACAGGTAGCCGGCCTTGGTGATCTCGAGGCTGCGACCCTGCGCGGTCAACATCCGCCGGACGAAGGGGAGCTTCTTCTTGGTCGGGCCGTCGTCGTTCGTGCGCGCGCTCAAGTAGTGCTTTTATACCCCAGTCGGCCCGACTCGGCCTTCGTGCCCCAGTCGGCCCGACTCGACCCGTGCTCGGCTTCGCCTCCGCGCGGTTCGACACCCTCGGTCTGGCCGACTGGGGAACGGGCGGGCGACCCAATCACGAGTGATTGGGTCCCACACCCTTGGTTTTTCATGCCCCAGTCGGCCCGACTCGACCCGTGCTCGGCTTCGCCTCCGCGCGGTTCGACACCCTCGGTCTGGCCGACTGGGGAACGGGCGGGCGACCCAATCACGAGTGATTGGGTCCCACACCCTTGGTTTTCATACCCCTACCCGACTCAGGACCGGCGACGGCCGCGTCCGAGTCCCGCGAGGCACAGCAGGCCGAAGCCCATCAGCGCCGCGCCGCCGCGGGCCGGCTCGTCCGTGACCGCGCACGAGACCGACGCCGATGCCTCCGCTTCGAACTCCACCTCGATGTCCAGCAAGTCGCGCAGCGCGTTTGCGCAGCTTTGCACGTTGCCGACGTCGACGAACTGTCCGTCACAGAAGATCGCGCCCTCGGGGGACTCGCACTGGACTTCGCAGCCGCCCTGCAGGTCGGCCTTGCACTCCACGTACAGGTCGCTCTGGCAGCCGATCTGGCAGTCCATGTTGACCTGGGCGCGGCACTCGCCGCCGCAGCAACCCTGGCACTGGGCCATGCAGTCGGCCTGGCCGGGCTCGATCGTGCAGCTGGCGTCACACTCGGCGCCGCAGGTGGCTTTGCACGATGCTTGGCACTCGGCCGAGTTGCTGTCCGAGGCACACGAGGCCGAGCAGTCGGCCGAACAGTTGCTTTCGCACGAGGCTTTGCAGTCGAAGGTTGCGGGGTCGATCTCGCACTCGGCTTCGCAGCTACCCTGACAGCTGGCGGTGCACTCGACGTCCGCGTCGATGTTGCAGCTGCCCTGGCAGGTCAGTGAACCTTCGGCGGCACACGAGGCCGTGAACGCGACCGGTTCACACTCGGCGAGGCAGCCGCCTTCTACTAGAACTTCACAGTTGGCGCCGGCCTCGACGAAGATGTCGCCACAGGCGTCGAGCCGGCCAGCGTTGGCGTCGGGGGAGAAGAGGGTGATAACTGCCAGCGCCGCCGCGCCAGAGAGGAACGAGAAAGTGTTACGCATGTTCATGGGGCTAGTTTCCGTGGGGCGTTCGACGCAGTCCGGCGCGCATCATTGCATGCGCTGCGTCACTTGGTGGCAAACAAATTTTGAAGTCGGATCTGTCTACAGCTCGCGCGAGGGCTTCTCGCCCGCTTGCGGACGCCTCGATGGACTGGCGAAGCTGGATTCAAATGGGGGCGTCACTCGACCTCGTCGAGGTAGTCGAACAGCTTGGCGCAGTGCTCGAGGCCCGGGGCCGTCACGTTCACGGCCAGCTCGGCGGCGGCTTGCTCGAGGGTGCGGCCCGGTGTGGTCGACTCGTCGCCGGTCTGGCGCAGCGCGGTGCCCCAGGTCGTGCGCAGCTTCAGACCGCTGTAGTAGTCTCGGAGCGTGCCGTCGGCATAGTCGTGGTCGACCGCCTTGCACATGTCATCTAGGTCACGCAGTTGGTCGGCGTGCGCGGGATCGGGTGCGGGCTGGACCCGCGGCTCGGTCTGGCCAGCTGTGGCCGCGGTCGCGGTCGCGGCCGGGCGCTCGGCGCCAACCATCTCGGTCGGCGACGCATCGCTCGGCGCCGGCTCGCTCGCGCGACAGGCCGCGCACCCCAGCGTGCAGCCCAGGGTGAGGAGCAAGGAGATCGCGGGGTGGGGGCGGTGGCGCACGCCCGGATGCTAGCAGCCCGTGGTGCAATGCCGCGCGCCCCTTCGTTGGTGTTTCGGGTGCGCCGCGCCGTGCTGTCTCGCTCTCAGAGGCCCAAAAACAGCGTAATTCGTACGAGCTTTCGCACGGTCCGCCACCGGGCCAGGGTGTGGTCGCGCGGGCGTCACGGTATATCCTTCGCCCGCCTCGGATGTCCTCGCTCGCCGCAGAACCTTCCAGCGCCCCCCAGCGCGATCGCAGCACAGCCAAGCTGATCTGCGAGCTGTGCCAGCAGTTCTACGGACTTGGCTGGGTCAGTGGGACTGGCGGCGGCATCTCGATCCGCGACGAGCACGGCGTGTGGATCGCTCCTTCGGGCGTCCAAAAAGAGCGCATCGATCCCGCCGACGTGTTGCTGCTCGCCGACGGCGTGTGGGACCGGGTCGAGGTCTTGGAAGCGCCCCGCGACCCCAACTTGCGGATCTCGGAGTGCCAGCCGCTGTTCTTCAACGCCTTTCGCGACCGCGACGCCGGGGCGGTCCTCCACAGCCACTCGCTGTGGGCGGTGCTCGCTGCACGTCTGGCCAGCCCCTCTGGCACGGCCGGCGAGTTCCGCAGCACGAACCTCGAGATGCAAAAGGGCCTGCGCGGGCACGGCTGCTTCGACGAGCTGCGGGTGCCGATCATCCCCAACACGGCCCGCGAGTCCCAGCTCACCGACTCCATGGCCGAGGCCATGCACGCCTACCCAGACGTCGACGCCGTGATCGTCGCCGGCCACGGCATCTACGTGTGGGGTCGGGACTGGGTCCAGGCCAAGACCCAAGCCGAGTGCCTGGACTACCTCATGCGCGCCGCCGTCGAGGCCCACCGCGTGGGGATTCCGTTCAACTAGGAAGCGAAACATGCAGCTCGCCTGGATCGACCCCCAACCCAACTACCCCGCGCTCGACGTCGAGCACCTGCGCAGCGTCGGCGTCACCTACGAGTGTCTGAACCTCGTCGACAACGCGTATCAGCCCAGCCTCGACGCGCTCAAGCGCGAGCGCGGCTACATCGAGCAAGACGTGATCGAGCTGCACCCGGACACCGCCAACCTTGGCGCGATCTGTGCCAAGTTCGCCGACGAGCACCTCCACACCGACGACGAGGTTCGCTTCGTGCTCGCCGGCGAAGGCATCTTCGACATTCGCGACGACGCGGATCGTTGGATGCGCGTGACCGTCGAGGCGGGCGATCTCATCGTGGTCCCCAAGGACCGCTACCACCGGTTTTACCTGACCGATAGCCAGCAGATCCGCTGCGTGCGCCTGTTCCAAGACAGCGCCGGCTGGGTCCCGCACTATCGCTGAATTCACCCTAACGAGAACACACGGATACATCATGTCAGCAGCGCGTCAAGACAACACTCCCGACTACAAGGTCGCCGACATCTCGCTCGCCGAGGCCGGCCGCAAGCAGATCGCCCTCGCCGAAAAAGAGATGCCTGGGCTCATGAGCCTGCGCGAGCGCTACGGCGCCCAAAAGCCCCTGGCCGGCTCACGGATCTGCGGCTGCCTGCACATGACCGTGCAGACCGCGGTGCTGATCGAGACCCTGACCGCGCTCGGTGCCGACGTGCGCTGGTCGTCGTGCAACATCTACTCGACCCAGGATGAAGCCGCCGCCGCGATCGCGGTGACCGGTGTCCCCGTGTTCGCGTGGAAGGGCGAGACCGAAGAAGAGTACTGGTGGTGCGTCGAGCAGACCCTGACCTGGCCCGACGGCAGCGGCCCCAACTTGCTGCTCGACGACGGCGGTGATCTGACCGTGCTCGTGCACCGCGATCACCCCGAGCTGCTCGAGGGCATCAAGGGCGTGTCCGAAGAGACCACCACCGGCGTGCACAACCTGCACAAGATGGCCGAAAAGGGTGGCCTGAAGATGCCGGCGATCAACGTCAACGACTCGGTCACCAAGAGCAAGTTCGACAACCTCTACGGCTGCCGCGAGAGCCTGGCTGACGGGATCAAGCGCGCGACCGACATCATGGTCGCGGGCAAGACCGTGGTCGTGTGTGGCTACGGCGACGTTGGCAAGGGCAGCGTCCAATCCATGCGGGGCTTTGGCGCCCGGGTCCTGGTCACCGAGATCGACCCGATCTGCGCGCTGCAGGCCGCGATGGAGGGCTACGAGGTCACGACCATGGAAGACGCCGCCCCGATCGGCGACATCTTCGTGACCACGACCGGCTGCTGCGACGTGATCACCATCGATCACATGCGCAAGATGAAGGACGAGGCGATCGTCTGCAACATCGGCCACTTCGACAGCGAGATTCAGGTCGCCGCGCTGGCCAATGATCCAGAGATCAAAGAGATCAACGTCAAGCCGCAGGTCGATCGCTTCATCTTCCCCGATGGCCACGCGATCATCTTGTTGGCCCGCGGCCGGCTGGTGAACCTGGGCTGCGCGACGGGGCACCCGAGCTTCGTGATGTCGAACAGCTTCACCAACCAGGTGATGGCGCAGCTCACCCTCTGGCAAGAAACCGACAAGTACGAAGCCGGCAAGGTTTACGTGCTGCCCAAGCACCTCGACGAAGAAGTTGCAGCGCTTCACCTCGAGAAGGTCGGCGCCAAGCTCACGAAGTTGACGGACGCCCAGGCCGAGTACCTTGGATTGCCCGTTCAGGGCCCGTACAAGCCTGAGCACTACCGTTATTGAGCATTGGGGCATTTCGCCCAATCGGGTCATCGTGTGGTCATTTTCGACCGCCGATGGCCCTTCTCAATTGAGGCGTGCGGCGTCGTGGCTGGGCACCCTGTCACGCGGAGCCAATTGATGAGCTAGCATGTTGGAATGCGCTGTGTGTTCCGGCCGCGAGCCGTGGGTGCTGTACGAGATTGGTCCGCATGTCGTGTGCCCCGTGCAGGGATCATGGGGGGAGGAGGCGACAGGTGAGCGGAGTGGCGCTGGCCGTGTTCGGCCTATTGGTCATGCAAGAGCTGCCTCCCGGGCTGAGCTTCAGCGAGGGGATACCGGATCACGAGCGGGTCTCGCTGCGGGCAACTCTCGAAGCGGTGCTCCCGCGCGCGTGCGAGCCACCACCTTGCATTGAGGATTGTCCCGATGATGTCCCTGCGATCGGGCTCTTGATCGGTGGAAACACGCGCGACTACACGCTGCATTGGGAGGCGACGGCGCTCGGGCTCGATGGGCCGTTGATCGTCGACTCGCGCTGCGAGCTGTGCAGCCTCGCGGAGTTCGAAGCACAGTTCGCGAGTGATCTTCACGCGCTCTGTGGTCGGCTCGAGGCGCTCGACGACGCTCCCGGGCGGCTGCAGGTCACCAGTGCGCCCGCAGAGGCCCGGATCCGCATCGACGGGCGCGGGACGGGTCGGCAGCGCCGGACGCCCTGGGTTGGCGAGCTGCCAACCGGCGAGCACCTCATCGAGGTCTCGGCGCCCGGATATGTCCGTCAAGAACGTACGGTCCAGATTGTCAACCGCGTCAACGAACAGCAGCACTTCGAGCTGCTCGCCCTGTCCAAAGGACGACCGAGCTGGCCTGGCTGGACCACCACGACCCTGGGGGTCGTCATGGGGGTGGCTGGAACGGCGCTGATCGCTTTGGACAACAAGCCATGGCGAGGCCGCTGCACGGGACGCAACATTGACGCATATGGGAATTGCCAATTCGTGTACGCTACCCTTCCTCTCGGCATAGGCCTCGCCACCGCCGGTGCGATTGCGGCGACGACGGGCGTGGGTCTAATCGTGTGGGCCCAACGCGGGAACCTGGGGCAGGGCAGCGCGGGCTTGACGGTGCAGGGGCGATTTTGAGCCGAGGTTGACGGATTGAAGGACATGGCAGCAATACACCCAGGCACCCATCGAACGTCGCAGCTGAGCCACACTCAGCCCGATCGGCTGTCGAGCACGGCAGAGGTGGCCAGTAGCGGTGATCGCCAGCCCAAGCTGGTTGCAGGCAGCGTGATCCCCGGGACGCGCTATCAGATCGTGAGATGGCTAGGGCAGGGGGGGATGGGCGCGGTGTTCGAGGTCCAGCACCTCGACATCGAACGGCACTACGCGGCCAAGTTGCTGCACCAGAGCGAGAACCCCTCGCGCACCCGACACTTTAGGCAAGAGGCGCGAACGATCAGCCACATTGGGTCGCCGTGGATCGTCGAGATCTTCGACTTTCAAGAGCTCGCCGACGGCCGGCTCATGTACCTGATGGAGCTGGTCAATGGCGCGAGTCTGCACGCGGTCCAGACCGCACGGGGGGGGCCTGAAGGCGCGAGCCCCTGCGATCCCGCCCGGCTGATCGGCCTGGCGCGGCAGGTGTGCAAGGGCCTCCAAGCGGCCCACGAAGTCGGGTTTGTCCATCGCGACATCAAGCCGGACAACATCATGCTCTCAACCGATTCGCGCGGGCGCGAGCACGTGAAGATCGTCGACTTTGGGCTGGCCGCGCTGCTCGAGGGCCCCAAAGAATCCAACGGCGCGGGGACCCCTGCGTACATGTCACCCGAGCAGTGCAAGGGCCAGAACACCGACGCGAGGACAGACATCTACTCGCTCGGGATCACGCTCTACGAGCTCGCCACGGGTCGGCTGCCTTTCAATCGTACCGACGCGGCGCGCCTGCGGGACGACCACCTGTTCGAGCAGGCAGCGCCGCCCTCGGAGCTCGTCGATGGCTTCTTGCCGGCCGGCTTTGACGCGTTGATCTTGCGGTGTATGGCCAAGCAGCCGCGCGATCGCTACGCCAGCGCCGCGGAGCTCGAGGTCGCGTTGATCGAGCTGCAGCTCTCGCTTGGGCTGCGGACCGCGTGGGACGAGATGCCCGCGCCCGTGCTCCCGGGCGACACGACCGCGCGGCTCGAGCGGGGGCTTGCCCAATTGCGCAGCGAAGAGCGGCGGTCGAAGCAACGACGGATCGGGCTGGTCGCCGCGTTGGTCGGGCTGGTCGCGGTGGGTGGCCTGATCGGATGGAAGTTCGACGCTGACGCGCGCGAGATCGTGCTGACACAGGCCGAGCAGGAGCTCGCCGCGTTGAGCAAGCGAGCCAGCGTTGCAGCTGCGCACGCGCGGTGGATCTACACCCCGCCCGACGAACCCGACGCCGACACCGCTTATAAAGTGCTGCTCGAGCTCGAGCGGCTCGACGATGGCGGCAGCGATCGCGCGCACGAGGTCGGCGGGCAGCTGCGCGAGGAATTCTCGAGCACGCTCGTTGGGCTTGGCGACACCTACTGGGAGCGGGCCGGTGGGCGCGGCTTCGCCCGCGAATTCTATGCTCAGGCCCTGGTGTTCCAGCCGGACCACGAGCGCGCGAGCGAGCGGGCGGGGCTTGGCTTGGTGGCGCTGGCCGGGCTGCGGGACAAAGCTGCGAGGGGGAAATTTGCCCACTACGAGCTGGTCGCCGTCACCCCGCTCGCGAGCTTGGCGTGGACCGATGCAGAGGACCGACTCCATGCGTTGGAGACGCTGCGCGACACCGGCGAGCTCTCGCTTCGATCTGCGGCCGAGGTCGACGTGTTGCTCGAGGACCTGCGCTTCGAGTCCCAACGAGCAGAGGTCGCGCAGCTAGACGAAGATCCCAGCGGCCAGGCGGCTGCTCCAGACTCCAAGCCGGGTCCCGCGTCCAACGATCCGGTTCCCGGTCCAATTCGCTACACGGTGATCGAAGACACCCCGACGCACCGAGCGGGCACGCACGGGGGGCACGGCGGCAACGGCTCGGGTAGCTTCGACGGCCTGCTCGACGCGGCCAAGAGCGCCTACCGAGCGCTCGATCTCGACCGGGCCGCGAACCTCTATCATCGGGTGCTCGACCTCGATGCCCACAACGTCACCGCGCTCGTCGGGCTACACCACATCAGCTTCGACCGTGGCGAGTTCAAAGACGCCCTGCGCTACGCGGAGAAGGCCGCGCAGCTGCGACCCAAACGCGGTGACCTTCACCTGTTCATGGGCGACGCATGCATGAAGGTCTTCGACTACGGGCGCGCCCGTGATCACTATGAACGGGCCGACCAGCTCGGTGACAGGCAAGCGCAGCAGCGCATCGCCTTTCTCGATGATCTGCTTGGAAAGGCGCCGAGCTAGGCCTCACGATTCCGGGGACTCGTGAGGGGTTCAGTCGAGCACGCGTTGGCGACGCACGCGCTGTTCGGCGTCTGCCGGGATGACCATCGCGGTTTGAGCCGCGACGTCGTCGCGGATGACACCCGTCATTCGCTCTTCGATCGCCTCGCGGTCCACGAACAGCTCCCAACACGGGCGGCCTGGGCCCTCATCGTGGGGGTTGGGCTTGGACAGCGCGTGGGCCCAGCGAAACCGATCGGCGGGGCGCGGGTGACTGTCGTTGGGTGAGGGCTCGGCGTTGACGTGCGCCTCTACGAGCTCGTCAATCCGCTCAATCTCGTCGGGGATCTGGGCCGGCGTATAGGTGTAGAGATTGCGCAGACCGTGGCGGGCCTCGAGGACCTCGCTTATCGTCGCGTTGGCGTGGAGCTCGAACCGAAGTTGAGCCGCGATCGCGTGACGAAGCCCGCGCTCGAAGCTGGCGGCCCCGTAGCAGTGCGCGGCCCAGCGATCAGCCAAGACCTCTTGCAGCCGCGACGCGCCCTGCGAGATCCGCACGAACACCTTGTGAAAGCCGGTGAGGAACAGCCAGGCCGGGTTGTACCAGTCCGCGGCGCCGACCTCGGCCAGGCCGACCGCGCTGTGGACGATCGATCGACGCACGCCCAGGGCGAAGTTGCCTCCGGCCGTGTCTTCGTTCGAGAAGTGCCCGTACTCATGGGCGAGGATCGCTTCGAAGGCCTTGGTGTCGAGCCCGTCGAGCACCGCGACGCCAAGCAACAAGCAGCGCTCGCCCTTGCCGCGTAGTTTGGCGAGCAGGCCCCCGCGCTCGAACACGGCGATGTCGGCCCCGGTGCTGAGGTAGACCCGGTCGACTGGCCGGGTCCCGACTTTGGCGGCGACCTCGTCTAGCAGCGCGCGCAGCTGCGGGGCGTCACTTGGGTCGAGCAACTCCCCAGGCGGCGAGTCGTTCGGGCGCGTGAAGAATGACTTCAGCACCGCGCCGACGCTGCCAAATGCAACGACCACGACAATGATTGCGAGCTTGATCGGGAAGTACCCAATGTAAAACATCCCGATCACCAGCCCGCCCGCGAGCGCGACTATTATCAGCAAGACCAGCGGGACGGACAGGTAGTAGTAGGCGCAGCACAGCCACAGGATCGTAGCGTAGGCCTTGCGTAGCTTCGAGTCACTGCCGCGGGCCGACGCCTGCGAGTTGGTCAGGGCGCTCTCGGCTTCGGACAAGGTCAGTCGACTCAGGAAGTAGCCCGCCGCGACCAGGGCGAGCGCGGCGGCGATCCAGATTGAGAAGAACAGGCCGATCCGCTTGCCATAGTAGGCTTCGGGAGACACTGCTTGCTCGAAGCTGGAGCTGAGCGTTTTGTAGGTCTCGTCGTCCAGCCCCGCCGCGTGGGCGAGCTCGAGCGCGGCCTTGGCCTGACGCAGCTCGCCCTGCATCGCGTGGTGCAAGGCCGTGAACACCTGCGTCTCCCACGTATTGGTGTCCAGCTTGCGGAGCACCGCGGAGCAATCGCCGAGCAGCTGGAGGTCTTGAAGGTTCAGCGCGACCTGGCAGACCGACAGGGTGGTGACGAAGTCGTCGTCGTGATCGCGCAGGGTCGAGGTCGCCAGCGAGCGGGCCAGGTTCTGGTCGCGCAGCGCCGACGGAGCGCTGAGCACGATGGCGAGGGTGACCACGTTCTCGCGCCGCTTGGAGAGCTCGTAGGCCGCCCGGCACTCGGGGATAGCGAGGGAGTAGAACTCTTGCTCGGCGTAGATCGAACACCGACGGCGCAGCGCGTGGTCAAACTGCGGGTGGTTCTCGAGCACCGCGCCATAGAGGTCTGCCGCCCGGTCGAGTTCGTTGGCGTCGCGGGCCGCGGTCGCCTCGGTCCACAGCGCGCGGACATCGGGCTCGAGCGCGGCGAGCTGGTCGAGGACTTTGGCCTCGAACGCGTCATGTGAGGCGCGGACAATAGGCGAGGGGTCTTGCGCGTGGGCGCGCAGCGGGATCAGCCACGCGAGCGCGAGCACCAGCAACGCGAGGGCCTGCTTGTTGTTGCCAGTACGGGCGAGGACTCTCGGGTGCAGCGAACTGTTTTCAGCTCTGGCGAGGGCTTCTCTCATGGCCGGAACACTATCACGCTGCGCGCGCCGCGAAGCGACGAAATGTGCCCCCCCGGCGGCCCTGGTGTTGTCGATGCTGGCGGTTATGCTCCGCGCCTTGACGATCCTCAGCGCACGCGAAGTTCGCCGCACCTACGGCATCCACGAGGTCCTGTGCGGCGCGAGCATGGCGATCGACGAAGGCGAGCGCGTTGGCCTGGTCGGGCGCAACGGCTCGGGCAAGTCCACGCTCGCGCGGATCATCGCGGGCGCCGAGGAGCCCGACACGGGCGAGGTCGTCCGCCGCGGTGGGCTGCGGGTCGGCTACCTCTCGCAGGAGCCCAGCTTCGCGCCGGGTCTGCGGGCCGTCGACGCCGTGCTCGCGGGGCTCGAGAGCTGGCAGCAGGCCGTTGATCGCCACGATGAGGTCTCGCGGCTGTTGTCTGGTGATCCGGGCCCGCGGCTCGACGCGCTGCTCCACGAGCAGGCTGATCTCGCCAGCAAGATCGAGCGCCTGGGTGGGTGGGATCAACGCCACGAGGCGCTCGCGCTGCTCGGCATGGTTGGCATCACCGATCCCGAGGCGATCGTCGACACCATGAGCGGCGGTGAGCGGCGCCGGGTCGCGCTCGCGCGACTGCTGGTCACCAACCCCGATCTGGCGATCCTCGATGAGCCCACCAACCACTTGGACCTCGAGACCATCGAGTGGCTCGAGGGCTGGCTGGCCAACCGGTTCACGGGCGCGCTGATCTTGGTCACCCACGATCGCTACCTGCTCGATCGCCTGGTCACCCGCACGATCGAGGTCGAGCAAGGGGTCATCCACGTGTACCAGGGCGGCTGGGTCCGCTACCTCGAGGCCAAGGCCGAGCGCGAGGCCCACGCCGAGCGAGTCGACTCCAACCGCCGCAATTTCCTGCGCCGCGAGCTCGAGTGGCTCAGCCGCAACCCCAAGGCGCGCAGCACCAAGCAAAAGGCCCGCGTGGATCGGGTCGAGGCCGTGCGTGACCAGGTCGGTCCCAAGCGCGAGGTCGCGGCCCGGATCGAGATCAGCGGCGAGCGGCTTGGGCGGACGATCTTGGACGCCGAGGGCCTGGACGTGGAGATCGGCGAACGCCGGCTGCTCGAGCAGGTCAACCTGCAGCTGAGCAAGGGTGAGCGGCTTGGAATCGTCGGGCCCAACGGCTGCGGCAAGACCACGTTGTTGCGGGTCTTGACCGGCGAACTCGCGCCCGCGGCCGGCGAAGTCCAGCTAGGCAAGCGCACGCAGATCGCGTTCTTGCAGCAGTCGCGCGGCGGCCTCGACGACAACGAGAGCGTGTTCGACAACGTCGGCGACGGCAGCTCGCGGGTGGTGTTGGGCGACACCGAACTCGACCTTCGCAGCTACCTCGAGCGCTTCTTGTTCGACACCCACGCCCAACGCCAAAAAGTTGGCACGCTGTCGGGCGGCGAGCGGGCTCGGGTCGCGCTGGCCAAGACCCTGCGGACCGGCGCCAACCTGGTGATCCTCGACGAGCCGACCAACGATCTCGATGTCATGACTCTGACCGCGCTCGAGGACGCGCTCGGCGACTACCCGGGGGCCGTGCTCGTGGTCACCCATGATCGCTGGTTCCTCGATCGCGTGGCGACGGGCCTGTTGGTGTTCGAGGATCGTCAGCTGGTCCGACACGCGGGCGGGTGGGCCGACTATGTCGAGCGGCGCAAGCTCGCCGCGCGCGACGAGCCCGCGCCAGCGCGCGCCAGCGGTGGTGGGCGCGGCGCGTCGGAGCAAGCTCCGCCTCCGCCGCAAGAGGCCAAGCTCACCTACGCCGAGGAGCTCGAGCTCGAGACCCTGCTCGAGCGCGTGGATGCGGCCGAGCAGCAGGTCAGCGCGCTCGAGGCCGAGCTCGCCGGGGCGGACTTTTACGAGCGACCGGTCGCCGAGCAGCAGGCCTTCTTCCCCAAGCTCGAGGCCGCGCGAGCCGAAGCCACGCGGCTCGCCGAGCGCTGGACCGAGCTCGAAGATCGCCGCCCACGGTGAACCAGTCTACGAATGCGTCCGCAAGCGGGTAGAGCAGCCCTCGCCCGAGCTGAAGACAGATCGCAAGTGACCAGAATGGGCCCCTTGGTCGTCGCCGCCGGACCGGGGCTTTGGCCGCTGCGTCTGGGTTCATGTACATAGCCAGGGTTGGCGAGCAAGGACAGGATATCGGTCGCGGCGATCGTGGTCTCGCAGGTGGCGCCGCCGTTCATGTTCTCCGGGGTCGCCGTCGCGTTGCCGAGCATGGGCGTCGAGCTAGACGCTGGCGCGACCACGCTGGGGTTGGTGGCCACGGTGTTCCTGGCCGGCAGCCTCGCGTTCTTGCTGCCGCTCGGGCGGCTCGCCGACGCGACCGACAAGCGCACGATCTACAAGGTCGCGCTGTTGCTGTTTGCGATCGTCACCGCGGCGATCGGGTGGATGTCGTGGATCCCCGGGATCTTGGCCTTGCGCTTCATCCAAGGTGTGATCGCGGCCGCGATCGGGGCGACCGGCCCGGCCTTGGTCGCCGACATCGTCCCGCCCGAGCGGCGGGGCAGGGCCTACGGGGCGCTGCTCGGCGCGGTCTATGCCGGGCTGACCTTGGGGCCGGTCTGCGCGGGTCTGTTGATCCGCGTGGCGAGCTGGCGCGCCGTGTTCTTCATCGGCGCGGGGCTGTTGCTGCTCGCGTTCTCGTTGGTCGCGCTGACCTTGCCCTCGCGCTGGCGTAGGTCAACGCGGTCCGCCCAGCTGCCAAGCGCGGCGCTGATCGTGGTCGCGGTCTCGTGTCTGGTCGCAGGCAGCGCGACGCTGCGACTTGGCTCGCTTGGGATCGCCCTGTTGTCCGCCGGGGTCGTGCTGTCGATCGTGTTCGTGCTGATCCAGCGCCGGCTCGAAGATCCGCTGCTCGATGTCCGCGCGCTGGCCCGCCACCGGATCATGCGCGACGCGCTGCTCGTCCAGCTGTTGGTGTACATGAGCGCCTATTGCTTGGTGTTCATGCTGAGCATCTATCTGCAGGTCTCGCTTGGTCACTCGGCGGAGAAGTCGGGGTTGCTGCTCGCGCTGGCCTCGCTGCTGATGGCCGCGTCTGCGCCCGTCGCTGGCGCGCTCTCGGATCGTGTGTCGCCGCGGGTGATCGCCAGCCTGGGGGTCGGGTCCGTGCTCGCGTGCACGCTGATGGCCACCCAGCTCGGGCCACAGACCAGCTTGGCCTACGTCGCTGTCCTGGTCGTGCTGCAGGGGCTTGGCTACGGCCTGTTCGCGTCGCCGAACATGACGATCATCATGAACAGCGCCACGGCCCAGACGGTTGGGATGGCGTCCGCGCTGTCGGCCAAGTCGCGCGCGCTTGGCATGATCTTGGGCATGTTGGTGACCGTCGTGCTGATCTCGTGGAAGCTTGGCGACGCGCCCGTCGAGCAGCACCCAGCCGAGTTCATCGAGGTTGTCGTCGTGGGCTTCGAGGTGCTCGCGCTCGTGGGTGCGGTCGCGCTGTTGATCTCCGTGTCGACTGGGCGCGCGCGCTCAGGTGAAGCCCAGCCCGGCTGAGCTCAGCGCGAACACGGCCTCGGTCCGATACTTGGGCCCCTGCCGCGATCGAATGCTCGAGTACAGGCGCACATGCTCGACGCGAAAGCTCGCCGAGGTATAGAGCGCGTGATTGCGGACCCACTGGTGGGTCTCATGACTGCTGGCTTCGTGGCCCATGCGCGCGACCGTCACGTGGGGCGCCCACTTTCGGTGTTCACGTTCGATCCCGCATGCGTCGATGATCCGCGCGCAGCGTTGGTGCAGCAGCTCGAGCGGCTCGAGCCCCCGGGTCACCCCGATCCACGCAACGCGGGGCTGGCCGCGCGGCGGGAACACGCCCGCGCCGCCAAGCTGCAGCTCGAACGGGGGCGCCTCGAGCTCACCGAGCGCCGCGATCAGCCCCCGGGCCTCGCCGCCGCCGAGCTCGCCAAGGAAGTGCAGCGTCAGGTGCAGCTGCTCGGGATCTTGCCAGCGAGCGCCCCGGATCCCGCCAACCATGAGGCTCAGGTCAAAGTCGACTTCATCTGGGAGATCGAGACCGAGGAACAGACGAGACATGGTGCGCCGGTGGTTTAGCCTACCAGTTTGGCTGGCTCAGAACGGGTTTGGGTGAGCGCAAGAATGGCGAATCCAACCCACAATTAGCTTCTGTCCCAGGCTTGGCACGGGACTTTGCGCCAGTTGTCGAGGGACGTGAAATTGATGGGGCGGCCCGTTCGGGTTGCGGCTATGTTCCGCGGCCTCAGGGATTTCCCCCATGAACACCAAGACCATCAAGACCATCTCGACATTCGCTCTGACCTCCGTGTTCGCCCTTGGCACCATCGCCTGTGACAAGAAGGACGACGCCAAGAAAGACGACGCGAAGAAGACCGACGCAACGAAGGACGACGCGAAGAAGACCGAGGACGTCAAGGCCGAAGAGCCCGCGCCCGAGGAGGCCCAACCCGAGGAGGCCCAACCCGAAGAGGCCGCGGCCGCGCCAACCGGTCCGCAGCCCAGCAACGACAAGGAATTCCTTGGCCTCGATCTGCAGCCGATCGACGACACCTGGCAGCCCGAGTGGGACGCCGACGCCAAGGTTGCCAAGTGGAGCAACGACGACTTCTTCTTCGGCATCGTGATCCGCGTTGTCGACGACAAGCTCACCAACATGGACGAGCTCGAGGCCGCCGCGCCCATGATGATGCAGGTTGGCACCGCGATCTCCTCGGTGACCAAGGACGTGCAGACGACCGAGCAGGGTTGGTGGACCGTCGTCAAGTACGACGATGACAAGGGCGAGGTCTACCTCAACATCGCCGACGTCAACGGCGTGACCGTGGTCTGCTCGGCCAACCTTGGCTCGAGCATGGGCGACGCGATCCCCGAGGAGCTCGCGCATCGGGCCTGCTCCTCGTACAAGGTCAAAGAGTAGTCGGGGCCGCTCGTTCGCTGGCGGGTGTTCGCTCGCCAGCGCCGGCCGCTGCCGCACGGTTTGTGCGGTGGCGGCCGTTTTCTTTTCGTGGCGTTCCGCGATATAGCCCACTCATGTGGATCCGCGTCGCGGTGCTGAGCGTCTGTGTTCTGGTTGCCGGGGCATGCAGCGGCGCGGGCTCATCAGCCAATCCGCCCGATGGTGATGGTGAGGGTGAGGGTGCCGGTGATGGTGGCGGGGCCGGGACCGGACCGCGCTCGGTTGATGACGCCGGCGCGATCGCTGCGCACGAGCAAGTCGGCACCGAGCTGCCCACCGAGCTTATCGCCGAGCTGCGCCAGCAGGGCGATGACGCCAACGGCCGGCTGCTCACCCTCGCGCCCGGCTTCGTGGCAACGGCCGCCTGCAGCGATTGCGGCGCGCCGAGCTACCTGCGCTTCATCGCGGTGCGCTGCGAAGACCCCCACCACTGCGAGGTCTTGACCGAGCAGTGTGAAGGCAAGGTCAGCCGCGAGGCCAGCGTCTATGTCGTCGAGTTTCGCGCGGTCGAGGGCGCCGACGAGGAGGGGGCCGAGCTGTGCGCCGGCTACTCCGGCAGCTTCGAACCCACGTGACCGTTGAGCCGCTGCACAATTGCCGGCCGCCAGCGGCGGACAAGCCCGACCCGAGTCGAGACCCGCTTGGCTGGCTCGGCGAACCTACCCGCAAGCGGGCGCCCAAGCTGAAAACCTGCTCAAACCCTTTGACGCGCGGCGCCGGGCTGGGTAAGGAGGGGGCGCTCCGGTTCGCCCGCGTTGCGGGCGTCGCAAGAGGGAATCCGGTGAGAAACCGGGACTGCCCCCGCAGCGGTGAGTGGCGACGAACGCCGCAAGATGCACTGGCTCTCGAGCTGGGAAGCAGCGGCTACTAGGAAGACCCACGAGTCCGAAGACCTGCCGGAAGCCGCCATCTCGTTCGAGGTGGCGCCTTGCAACGCATCCTCGAGGGGAGGATGAGCGCAATGAACCGGCACCGAGCGATCAACACGACAATCGAGCGACGAGGCAGGCGGCGCTTACGCCCTTGGCCCGTCGGCTTGGTCGTGCGCGCGGGCCTTTACCCCTGCCAACGTGCACCCGGTCCCCTCTTTAGCCGGGTCGCGCGTTGGCGAGAGACGAACAAATTCAAATGACCATCCATACCCCCACCACCGGTTCGTTCATCAAGCTCGCCGCATTGAGCGCGTGTCTGCTCGTTTCCCTCGTTGGTTGTGAGTCGGACACCGCCGATGACGGCGCCGGGACCGAGACCGGCGAGACCGGCGAGACCGGCGACACTGGCGAGACCGGCGACACTGGCGAGACCGGCGACACTGGCGAGACCGGCGACGAGATGTCGCTCGCGCTGATCGGCAGCTACTCCGACGAGTATGGCGACACGCACACGATCACCGCCGAACAATGGGAAAACGCGGCGGGCAGCTTCGCTATCTCGGACTGGGACAATGATGAGCAGTGGGTGATCGCCCAAAACGCGGACACCAACATGTACTTTCCAGACCTGTGGAGTCGCTTCGACTGGACCTGGGACGGCGATCAACTTTACTACTGCCAGTCGGTGTTCGACGGCGCCACCGCCGAGGATGCGCTGGCCGGCAGCGCCACCGCCGATGATCTCATGATGGGCTGCGGCGGCTTCGCCTGGACCAAGATGGACGCAATCTAAAAGCCCGGCGGCACCTCGCCGTGCAGGCAGGTGATCGTGTTTGGCTCGCCCCGCGTCGACCACTTGGCGCTGCGGGGATCTTCGGGCGTGCCCTCGATCAGGCCCTCTTCGGCGGACCACGTGGGCCGCTGGCCCGGGCCGAGCGAGTGCAGGCCGCTCTGGTAGGGGCCGATCACATAAGTGTGCCCGGCCGCGCGGCACCCGAAAAAGTCGGTCCACGCCTGGGCGAACGCGTGACCGCTGTGGGCGCCAAAGGTCTCGCAGGTGCGAAACCACCACAGCGGTCGCTCGACCCCACGCATGCGCTCGCGGATCGCCGCGAGCGCGTCGTGGTGGGCGTGACTTGGGTCGAGCGACTCGATGTCGAGCCTGGTGCGATCGATCTTGGCGCAGCCCCACTTGCCGTGGCCCCAAAACTGAATCTCGCCGATCCGCTCGGACCCGCGGTGCTCTGCCAGCCAGGTCAGCGCGCTGCCCCAGTCCGAGAAGCCGCGTCGATCGTCGAGCCTTCCGAGCCCGCGGTACAGCAACCCGCCGATCTGCCACGAGTGCGTGAGCCCCGGCCACGGCGCGCCTTCCAGCAGCTGCCCCGCGCGGCGCATGATGCGGTCACCGACCCAACGGTCCCGCCCGCTGGCCCCAGGCTTGGGAAAATCGCCGGTGCAGGTGTCATCGTAGATCATCAAGCGCAGCGGCCGACTCATTGGCGCAGCATAGCCCCAAGATGACCCGATCCGATCCGCCAGCCGACGTGCTCGAGTTCGTCGCAGATAGGGTGGGGCGCCCGCGACCCGTGAGCTTGGTGCAGCTCGATCCTCGCGGGCGGGTGTTTGGCGTGGATGTCGAGGACCGGTCCGGCGCCGTCCGGCCGATCGTGATCAAGCGCTTCGACGCGCCCAGGTTGTTCGAGCAAGAGCGAGGCGTGCTCGCCGACTGGTTCGCGCGGGGCGGGGAGCTCCTCGGTGGCGCGCGGGTCCCCGAGCTGCTAGCCGCCAACGCTTCACTGCAAACGCTCGTCATGACCCGGGTGGCCGGGGCGCCCGTGGGCGACGAAGGCTCCGAGAACGGCGAGCTGGCCGAGCTGCACCGCGCCGCCGGTCGGTGCCTCGCGGCGCTGCATCAGCTGCCGGTCGCGGACCGGGATCCCATGCCGCTCGTGCAGGCGCTGGCCCGGCGACACCGCGCGTGGTCGCGCGCGTGCGAACAGGCGCTCGCCCCACCCGAGCAGCGCGTGGTTCGGACCTTGGCCCCCAGCCCCGCGCTGTTCGACGGCGCCGTTCGGGTCCCGTGCCATCGCGACTTCACCCCCAACAACTGGCTGTGGGATGGTCGGACCCTGGCGCTCGTCGATTTCGAGCATGCACGCCTCGACCTGGCCCTGGTGGATCTCGCCAAGCTGGTCGCGGCCAGCTGGCACAGCGATCGAAGCCTCGAACTCGCGTTCTTCGAGGGCTATGGCCGCCAGCTGACGACCCGGGAGCGAACCCAGCTGCGCAGCGCGCTCATGTTGCATGGCGTCGCCAGCCTGGCCTGGGGCCTGCGCCACCAAGACTCGGGCTTTGTCGCGCTTGGCCGCCGGGCGCTGGCGCTGGCCGAGACCTGGTCGCCAGCAGATTGATCGCCAACACTCAGCGCTACAGTTTCGCCACGCAACTCCCTATGATGGTGGGGGTGTTCTCCCGTCGCGCTTCGCGGCGGCGCACCGGGAGCTTGAACATGATCCGTATCCAGCGCTTGTCCGTAGTTTTGGCCCTGCTTCCAATTGCTTGTGGCGACAGCGGCAGCGGCGACGCGGACACCAACGGCGTGTCCAGTGGCGAGACCGCGACCGGTGATGGTGATGGCGACACCGCCGAGGGCAACTCGGCGACCATGACCGGAGATGGCGATGGTGATGGTGATGGTGACGGAGACGGCGACGGAGATCCCGGCGACGGCGACGGAGATACAGGTGACGGAGATGGCGACGGCGACACGGGCGACGGCGACGGCGACGGCGATACAGGTGACGGGGACGGCGACGGCGACGGCGATGGCGATGGCGACACCAGCGGTGACGGCGATGGCGACACCAACGACGCGTGTGACGAATTCCAGGTCACCGTCGATCCTGTCGCGCCCAACGTCATGCTGGTGCTCGACAAGTCGCGCAGCATGTTCACGAACTACTGGGATCACGACAACAACAACAACACGCCGCAGATCACCCGGTGGAACAGCCTCTACCAGGTGGTCGCCAACATCACGGGCGCCTTCGATACCAAGATCAATTTCGGCGCGAACCTGTTCCCCTCGACCCAGGCCCAAAACGTCTACGGCCCAGCGGCCTGCATTACGTCGGACTTTCCCGAGGTCACGGTCTCAACCGCCAACGGCCCCACGATCCTCGCGGCGATCCCAGCCGCGAACGTGGTCAACTCGTACGGGGGCACGCCCGCGACGCTTGGCATCGACACCGCTTACGCGCACTTGAGCAGCCTCGATCCCGCGATCCCGCGGGTGATGATCCTCGTCACCGACGGCGCGGCGAACTGCAACGAGAACGCCCAGAGCAACTTCCAGCTGTTCGAGGTCTACGACAGCAACCTGCCCGCGCTCGTGGGCCAAGCCTTCACGGATGACGACATCCCCACCTACGTCGTTGGCATCGACATCGCCAACATGGTCATCGACGACGGAGTTGGCGGCGATCCCAACGGCATCAACCCCACGACCGTGCTCAACCAGGTCGCGCAGCAGGGGGGGACCAACGCCTTCTTCAACTCCCAGGATCAGGCCCAGCTGCAAGCTGCGCTCACCGGCGTGATCGACAGCGTCAAGACCTGCACGATCCCCCTCGCGGAGCCGCCGTTCTTCCCCGACTTCACCAAGGTGTTCGTCGACGACATGGAGTGGGACATGGTCGACAACTGCGACGTCGAGGATGGCTGGGTCTACACCAACCCCAACGGCCCCTACGAAGCGATCGAGCTGTGCGGGGCTGCGTGTGACGCGGTCAAGATCATTGGTGAGGCCGATGTGGAGTACCACTGCAACCCTGGCTGAGCCGGGTTGGTTGCGGAACGGTAGTTTTTGTGAGGGCTCATCCATGAGTTTCTTGCATGGGCCCATCCTTTTTGGTCTTTTGGCCTAAAACTCCTGGGTCCAGCTTACGTAAAGTAACGAGAAAAACCGCTTTTCCTGTTGGAAGCGAAGGGCTGCCCCCGTATAGACTCCACGGGCCGATCCACGCCGGGTCGACACACCCAGGGGGTCCTGCTTGAATTTCCGAACACCTTTCCTTTCGAGCGCCGTCCGCTGCCTGAGCGCGCTGGCACTCGCCGTTGTCGCACCGGGTTGCAAAGGCGGCGGTGGCGACGACGACGGCATGGCTGACGGTGACAGCACGGCTGGCACCGAGGGAACCGGCGATGAATCTGCTGAGAGCGGTGGCGACGACTTCACGCCTCCACCTGGTGGCATGCGCCGGTTGCTGGACTACCAGTACATCAACACGGTCGGCTACATGTTTGGGCCGGAGGCCGCCGCGGTGGCGATTCCGCCCGCTGACCAGTCGCTGTTTGGCTACACCTCGATCGGCAACTCGCTGATCTCCCCTGGACTCGACCTGGTCGAGACCTATGAATCGTCGGCGCTGCGCATCGCCGACGCGGCGATCGCCAACCCGAACACGCTCGCCGGCATCGTCCCCTGCGTGAAGGACTCGCCGGACGAAGCTTGCTACACGACCGTCGCGCAGACCCTGGGTCACCTGGCGTGGCGACGCCCGCTGACCGACGACGAGGTCCAGGCGGTCGTCGAGATCGCCCTCGAGGCCCAAGCCTGGGGTGCCGGGGACTTCAACGCCGGCCTCAAGTACGAGCTGGTTCGGATCCTGCTCTCGCCCGACTTCATCTACGTGGTCGAGACCGGCGAGCAAGATCCGAACGAGCCCGAAGAGTACTGGCTGACCGGCCCCGAGGTCGTGACTCGGCTGTCGCTGCTGCTGATCGGTCGCGGTCCCTCGCTGACGCTGCTGAAGTCGGCCGAGGCTGGCAACTACGACAGCGTCGAGTCGGTCGAGACCCTGGCGCGCGCGATGCTCAACGACGCCCGCGCGCCCGAGGCCGTGTCCGAGTTCTTCGCCGAGTACCTGGCGCTCGAAGAGATCCCCGCCAAGAACCCGGCCTCGTTCCCGCTCTACAGCGAGGCGCTCGTCGACTCGATGGTCGAAGAGACCGAGCTGCTGCTGCGCGACGTGATCTGGACCCAGGACACCGACTTCCGCGACTTCATCGAGTCCGACTACACCTTCGTCGACGCCCGCTTGGCCGAGCTCTACGGCCTGCCCGCGCCAGCCAACGACTGGGATCAGGTCATGTTGCCGGCCGATCAAGCCCGCGCTGGCTTCCTGTCCCACGCCAGCGTGCTGGCTCGCAACTCGCACTACGACGGCAACTCGACCACGCGCCGCGGGCTGTACATTCAGCAGCGCTTCTTGTGCTACGCGATCCCGCCGCCGCCGCCCGACGTCAACCCGAACCTGCCCGAGCCGCCTGACGACACGCCGATGACCCTGCGTGAGCTGATGGAGACCGTGCACCTCGAGGTCGACTCGTGCGCCGTCTGTCACGCGCACATGGATCCGCTTGGCTTCACGCTGGAGAACTACGACGCGCTGGGAGCCTGGCGCACGCAGGAGCCCAACGGGCTGCCGATCGACCCGGTCACCGAGTACGGCGACTTTGGCCAGATCGGCAGCGCCACCGATCTGGCAGCCAACGTTGCAATGGATCCGCGCCTGGGTCAGTGCATCGTCAACAACATGATCCGCTTTGGTCGCGGCAGCCTCGAAAACCCGACCAAAGAGAGCGCCGAGCTGCAAGAGCTCTACGCTTCGTTCGAGACCGCCAACTACCGCTTCCAAGAGCTGCTGATCGCGTTCGTGACCAGCGAGTTGTTCTTGCAGGTCGGGGAGCCCAAGTAGGAAGGACCCACGCCATGCGCAAGCACCTCAAACGTCGCACATTCCTTCGTGGTGCCCTTGGAGGCGGGATCGCCAGCATCGCGCTGCCGGCCCTCGACGCCATGATGAACCTCGAGCAGACCGCGTTCGCCGACGGCAGCTCGCAGCCGCGCCGCTATGTCTCGTGGTTTCGGGGCAACGGCTTCATGCTCGATCGCTTCGAGCCGATCGGGGTTGGGCCGGACTGGCAGCTCAACGATCACATGCAGCCCTTGGCCGGGGTCAAGGACTACCTCAACGTCGTCACTGGCACGACCAACCGCGCCAAGGATCAGATCACCCACCACGAGGGCATGACGGTCTTCAGCGGCTACAGCTTTGCTGACAAGGGCCAGGGGCAGGGCTTCTTCTCGAACGCGGGCGGGCCCACGCTCGACGCCGTGATCTCGCAGCTGCTGGCTGGGCAGACCCCGATCGCCGGTGTCCACCTGGGCGCGTCCAAGGCCCAGAGCCCCGCGGACGAGGGCACCACGATGCACCACCTCTCGCATCGTGATCACCTGCAGCCCAACCCAGCAACGACCAACCCCAGCGCCGCCTGGGAGGCCTTGTTTGGCAGCTTCGCGCAGCCAAAGGACGATCGTGAGCTGCGCCTGCACATCCTCGACTCGGTCAAGGGCGAGGTCTCGACCTTGCAGTCCAAGCTGGGCGCCGAAGACAACGTGCGGCTCGAGGCGCACCTCGACAGCATCGCCGCGCTCGAGGCCAAGCTCAGCGCCGCCGTGCCGGTCTGCGATCTGCCAGCCGACCCGATGTTCACCAACAGCGAGTCGATCAACACCGAGCAGCTGACGCTGGTCAATGAGCTCATGAGCGACTTGATCTGCTACGCGTTCAACTGCGATCTGACCCGCGTGGCCACCATGCTGTTTCTCGAGGGCGCGGCCGAGCCGACCTTGAGCGAGATCATGGGCAGCAGCGACTCGTGGCACCAGTACAGTCACAACGTCCAGAGCTGGGCGCCCGGGGCCGCGTTCGACAACGGGCAGATCTACATGATGGAGCGGTTTGGGTACTTGCTGACCAAGATGCGCGACACCGTTGAGTTTGACGGCACCAACTTGCTGGACAACTCGATGGTGCTCATGAGCAGCGACGCCTCGGACGGCTCCGTTCACTCGATCCGCAGGCATCCGATGCTGGTTGCTGGGCACGGCGGGGGGCACCTCAAGTATCCGGGGGTCCACTATCAGCCGGAAGCGCTATCGGGGAACTACAGCTACGGCAGTCACCCGGGCCCAACCAGCGGGAACACCTCCGACGTGCTGCTGGCGATCTTGCAGGGCTTTGATCCCGAAGCCAGCTGGGTTGGCGAGCAGCTCAACGACCAGGGCGACGGCGCCGGCTCGGGCACCCCGCTGGCTGAGATCTTGGCTTGATCACCTGATCATGACAGGAGCTGCATCAGCTGCTCCGCCAAGCGCTGAACCGACAAGGGCGAGGATCCCTCGGCCTTGTTGTTCACGATCATGAACGCCGGCTTGCTGCTGCGGGCGATCATGTTTGCGTAGGCCAGTCGCACCTGCGGGTGTTCGTCGACCAGCTGATCGAAGGGCGCGTAGGCTTCGCGCGCCGACTCGTAGTTGTGGTGGCGCGCGAGCATCCAGCGCATCACCAGGGCCGGGCGATCGGTCCCGCCGCTGACCTCCCACTGCTTGTGGACGTCCGGCATGCCCGGCAGCTCGGCCACGCAGTGGGTCGCGCCCGCGCGCTCGAGCGCGCTGACGTAGCGGGGCGTGAGCAGGTCGGGGTTGCGGATCTCGACCGCGTACTGCGGCCCCTTTGGCAGCGCCTCGAGGAACTCGCCCAGCCGATGCGCGAAGCTCTTGGGCCCGCCGGGCACGCTCTGGGCCGGGAACTGAAACAGCAGCACCCCTGCGTGGCGGCCGAGCCCCTGCATGTACGGGTTGACCACGACTTCGGTCGCGTAGGTGGGCTCGAGGAACAGCTCGTTGCGCTGGCCCGCGCGGCCGCGATGCCACGAGCGGTTCGAGAACCTGACCGTCGTGCACTCCGCGTGGGCTTTGACGAGCAGGCGGAAGTCGTCGGGCAGGCCCTGGCTCAGGGCGGCCAGTTGGTCCGCGCGCATCGGCGCGTAGTAGGTGCGGTCGAGCCCAACCGTGCGAAACAGGGGGTGGTTGGCGTAGGTGGTCAGGCCTTGCTTGGCGATCACGCGCTGGCTGGCGGCGCGATCCCAGACGAGATCGGTCCAGCCCGCGAAGCTCCACGACGACGTGCCCATGCGCAGGTGCTGCGGCAGCTGACGGCCGAGCTCGTGGATCTGCGACGGGAGCTCGGCGAGGCCCAGGCCGGCAGGGCGCGATCGGTGGGTGCCGAACATATCGAGCTGGTCGGGCACCTGCCGAGAGTACCGCGATCACGTCGCGCTGGATCGGCGCTCGTGGCGGTGGGCTTGGCGGCTAGCCGTCCGAGGACGTGTGGTCGTGAACGATCAGCCAGGGCCCGGCGCGTCGCTCGAGGATCACCGAGAACACGCCCGAGCCAGCTTCTGGGGTGTCACTGAGCGCCCACCGCCCCAGCACGATCGCCGCGTCCGCGCACTGCCCGAGCGGCCGCACGTCGAGGATCTCGAACGCCAGCGTGCCCATGGTCTCGCGGGCCTCGCCGTAGCGCGCGCGGTACTTGTCGCGGGTCTCGTCGAAGCCCTGGCGGATCTTTGCGCCCGACGTGAACAGCAGGGCGCTGGAGCGCTCGTAGCCGGCCAGGAAGCCGTCGAGGTCCCCCCGGTTCCAGGCGGCGCGCTGGGTCTCGAGCACGGCGACCACCGCGGCCTCGTCGTATGCGCCGTCGCAGCTGGGCGGCGCTGCCGGGGAGGGTGTGGTTGCGCAGCCGGTCGCCAGGACCAGGCTGGCAGCGGTCAGGCTTGCGTGTATGATGCGGCCGCTCATGAGCAAGAAAGTGCCAGAGAACACGCGGCTGCGCGCGCGCGAGATGTTCTTCGTGTTTCTTGGCGTCGCCACTGGGGCCGCGCTTGCCGTGCTCTGGTTTCGGCTGGTCCCGGAGCTGATGCAGCACAAGGGGCTGGGGGTGGAGTCGCTGAGCGGGCTGGGGCGCGTGGTGATGCACCCGGTGTTCGAGGTGCCGGTGTTGCTGGGGGGGATCGTGCTGCTGGCGGCGGGGGTTGCTACGCGGGTGTCCAGCGGGAAGGACAAGGCTACCTGGATCATGGCCGCGGGGTCGGTGGTGATGTTCGGGATGCTGCTGCTGAGCGTGAATGCTGTGTATGATCCGGTGTTCCTGGTCGGCGAAGGGGACGCGGGGCCTGCGGAGGTTGAGGTTGGGGTTGAGGAGTGAGAATTGGCTTGCGGGTCGGGGGGGGCGGTGGTAGTTGAGTCGGCCGTAAGCGGGAGTAACTCAGTTGGTAGAGTGTCAGCTTCCCAAGCTGAATGTCGCGGGTTCGAATCCCGTCTCCCGCTCTCTTGAACCCCGCGCAGCGGGTTTTTTGTTTTTCACGGTCAAGGTTTGGCCCGGGTGGGGCCCGGGTTCAAATGGCTGGGTGGCCCCGTCCCAGTGCTGGAAGACCGGGGCGGCTGCTCGCCTACTCGACTTCGAGCAGGTCAACCAGGCACACGTTGAAACTCGGCCAGGCTGCTCGCCTCGGCGTCGGCGAGCGGGTCAGGTGGTCGAGTTCAAACCGCCGGAGCAGATCGCCGACGAAGGGGCCTTCACCGTCTCGGCCGATAGGTTCACCCGGCCGGACCCGCCCCGCGGTGGGGGGGTCGGCGAGGTAGCGAAGACCTTCCCCGATGAACGCGAGCAGGTCCCGAAGGGTAGGGCACTGGTGCTGGCGCACAGCGACGGTGAGAGCGCCCGCCTCCAGCGACGTGTTGGGGCTTGGGTGTGCCAGTGAGGATACGGGTTCGTCATCTCCAGATGGGGCAGATGAGGAGGGGACTCCGAATACTATGACCTTTTCACGACTACGCTTCGTTCATGCTCGGAACTCACCCTCGCTATATGAAGGGATGGATAGGCCAAGGGTCGGCCATCATGTCGAAGTTCCAGAACCCTTGCTGGTCCAGGCATTCGCTGTGGAGCGGCTCACTCCCGAGCGCGTAGGGGGGGGTGTTCGAGCATTTCTCGACGAGCTAAATGGCTTTGGGCCCCACGAACTGCTCGCGCTCGGAGTAGTCGATGGTTTTGAATGGGAGTCGCTTGGGTACGACGTCGGGGAGACTACGGACCGTGCCTGGTCGGCGATCGCACACCGAAGTGAACTGCTTCCCACCATGGAGGTCGAACACTGGAATGCGATTCTCAAC
This sequence comes from Enhygromyxa salina, assembly GCF_000737335.2. Taxonomy (GTDB): domain Bacteria; phylum Myxococcota_A; class Polyangia; order Nannocystales; family Nannocystaceae; genus Plesiocystis; species Plesiocystis salina_C. Next base: position 127,157 of record NZ_JMCC02000021.1, read on the forward strand.
CAACACGGGCTATTTGACAATCACGACGATGCCGCGCACTTTCTGACCCGCTATCTCGAGTGCGATGATCCGGATCGCGGCTGGGTTGAAGATGGTTGGACGGACGATCCGGAGTACTATGCCGTCGTCAAGATCTCTCGCTTGCGAGTCTCCTAATTACAGGGCGGGTTGTCCTGAGCCTGCTTTGTCGTCTTCGCTGACCAGGCTCAGGAGCAGAAATAGTTGGACCGAGTCGATTTTTCTCCCACGTTCGCCCCCTGTGCCGATTTGCGCAGTCGCATCAGCTCGAACTCGAGGTGTGCGGACGCTAGCGGACGCTTGTTCCACCATCCAGCACCGTCAGGGCGTGCGAGTGCGCCGATCCTGGTGGCCAGGCTGCGGGGCCGGGGCTTGGCACCCGGTTCTGGTTCGTCCCACAGCTCCCGGACCTTGACCGCGAGCTGCTCGATTGAGCGATATCCGGCGTTCTTGCACAGTTGCTTTGGATCGAGCGTCATGGGGTCCCGGCGGGCTAGCGACCAGTCTCGCACCATCCCGTCCGGGGCGCACCGCTGATGCACTGGCGCACCGGTGCATCACCGATGCACCCGCGTTTGCCCACGTGTTCGTGTGACTTCAGCCTGCACCAAGGACCTGGAGAGCACGATGACGAACAAGAGCACGACATGCATGGGCAAGATCTCGGGGCGGCCCTTGACCGAATACACGACGATGTCAGAAGCGAACGAAGCCGCAGCCTACGTCGACCGAACCCACGGGAACGAGATGGTGGCCTACCGCTGCCAGCGATGTCACATGTGGCACCTTGGCACCGCTGAGCGCCATACCCCGAGTCAACCGTGCGGCGTGTGCGTCGGAGGCAATGGTCAGCCAAAGCAAAGCTACCGGAGCGAGGCAGAGGCCGAGCGCCGCGCCAAGATCCTGGGACGTGAGCGTCGGGTGTATCTGCGCAGCTATTCATGTCCCCACGGAGATGGCTGGCACCTCACCAAAGGCTGAGCACACTTCCGTGTCCATGCTGGTGGGACCTATCCCGCAAGCTCGGAACGGGGGGTCACTCACCCATCGCCGCGCCTCGTTGGGCGAACAATACGCAGCACGAAAGAATTCGCGGTCAGGCTGCGAACGCTTGCGGCGCGGCGACGACTGCATCACCAGGCGATCATGGATGAGACATCAGTAATTGTGGGGTTGAGCCTGGCGAGTTCAATCGATGAAGGTTGGCGCGTGCTCGGCCTGCACCTGAGCGAGCGGCTGGGCGAGCCCTTCGAGCTGCGTCTACGCCTGGCGAGCCACCTCTACGCCGAGCCGAGCGAGCTGCTTGGGACGCCGATCTCGATCACGGTCTCTCGCGCCGAGCTCCAACGTCAGATCACGGGCGTTGCCGCGCGGGTTGAAGACGGCGCCATCCAAGGCGATGAGCTTCACACCACGATCACGATTACTCCCGCCCTGACCGCGCTCGCACAGCGCCACACCAGCCGGATCTTCTCTGAAATGAGCGTGGCCGAGATCCTCACCAAGGTTCTCGAGCCGGGCCTCGGCGCCTATGGTCAGGATCTCGACATCGCGGTCAGCGATGCACGGGTGCGTGAGCACACCGTTCAGTTTCGGGAAACCGACTTCGACTTCGCGCACCGGCTGATCGAAGAGGAGGGCTTCATCTATCGGTTCGAGAACGTCGATGGTGTCGAGACGATGCTGATCCGTGACGACGGCACCTGTGACTACGAGCCGTTGCGTTCTGTTGGCAACCAGGATGGCCTGGTCGCGCTCCGGCTCGTGGCTGGTGATGCCGGCCTCACCGAGGAGCTGCGCAGCTTCGAGCGGACCTCCTCGCTGCGGCCCACGGTCGCCCGGACCCTGGTCTACGGCTGGCTCGATCCGGAGCCCCTGCTCGAGCTCGAGGACGGCTCCGCGCGCGAACTCGCCACGGCCAATGGCGCGGCGCTCGAGCCCGAGCGCGAGGACTATCGTCACGAGACGCCTACCGACCGCCACGGCTATCGCAGCGCTCCACCTGAGACCAGCGCGCTCGAGGCCAACCTCGCCCTGCGGCGCGCGGTCCACCAGCGCGACGCCGTCGTCTGTGTGGCCACGGGGACCACGAGCCAGGTTCGCCCGGGTAACCTGTTCGAGCTGTTTGATCACCCCCAGCCGGAGTTGGCGGGGGAGTACCTCGTGGTCGCGGTCGAGCACCGCTACGGCGGCTTCTCGGCCGGGGCCGAGGCCGACGGCTATCACAATCGCATCGAGTGTGTGCCCGCCAGCGTCGAGTGGCGACCGGCGCGGACCCGGCCGCAGCCGCAGATCGCTGGTGTCCACACGGCGACGGTCGTGGGCGCGCCTGGCGAGGAGATTCACACGGACGAGCACGGCCGGGTCAAGGTCCAGTTTCATTGGGATCGACGCCGTCGCTACAGCGAGGAGAGCTCGTGCTTCGTGCGTGTGGTTCAGCCGTGGGCTGGTAATAATTGGGGCTCGCTGTTCTTGCCGCGCGTGGGCATGGAGGTCACGGTCGTGTTCGTGGACGGCGATCCGGATCGGCCGATCGTGACTGGGTGCCTCTACAACGGGGCCAACCGGCCGCCTTACTCGCTGCCGGGTGATCGGACCAAGAGCACGATCAAATCGTCGAGCTCGCCGGGCGGGGGTGGGTTTAATGAGTTGCGCTTCGAGGACGCGGCCGGGTGCGAGGAGATCTACCTACACGCGCAGTGTAACCTCAACGAGGTGGTGCTCGCCAATCACTCTACGAGCGTGGGCAACGATCACACCCGACACATTCACGGCAGCCAGTGCCTGACCGTCGACGGGAGCCGGAGCGTGTTTGTGGGTGGGGATCACGACGAGACGATCAAGGGGGACGAGGAACGCTGCGTGGAGGGGAACATCACCGAGAACGTGCTCGGCGGGGTCACACGGCACATCGTCGGGAAACTCGATGAGACGGTTGATGGGGGGGAGTGTCGGGTGGTCAATGGGGATCGGAGTGAGACGATCAATGGCGGGTGGAGTTACAATGTCAATGGGGCGGCAGTGGAATTCGTGTCGGGAGACATGGTAGAGGAAATTTCTGGGAACACCTCCACCACGGTGAAAGGTAACGTTACATTGATGGCAAACGGTGACGTTAAGGAAATTGTCGGCGGGAACTGCTCTCTCGATGTTGCAGGTAGCTTTACAGTTGCAGCTCCGTCTGGGATTAGGGTCATAGATGCGGCACAAACACAATGGTATCTTGCAGCCTTCGATAGTGTCGAAGGGAGCTATAATACGCTTCGGGGGCGATCTGTGAATGTCGCAGGCCTGAAAACTGACGTCACGGGCGTGAATCTGGCCGCCTTCGGCGCAAAGATACACATGAGTGGCCTGAAGATCGATGTGGCCGGGTGCGTTTATGGAACCAAGACGCAAAGCATCCAAACGCTTGTCAACGATGTCAATTTTGTTATGTGTAAATTGATTGCGTCGGGATTGTTCACAATTTTCTGATTTGAGATCACTTGAAAATCATCAAACCCAACAAACTCAGCGCCCTCACGCGCTGCTTCGAGCACCAACGCGAGTTCCACCTCGGCGTCTCCGTGCTCGCCTACTTCTCCTTCGCCCCCGACGCCCTCCTGTCCGAGGTCGGCATGTGGACCTTCGTCACCAAGCGCATGGCCGACCAGGCCATCCTCGACGTCGGGATCCCCAAAGCCGAGGCCGAGTACCTGATCCACGGCCACGCCCATAGCCAAAGCGGCGCCCCGATCACGGCCTTGCCTGTCCGTGCCCAAGTTGGCGCCCTCGACAAGACCCTCCACGTCGTCGGTGATCGCTACTGGCGCGGCGGTCGCAGCATCAGCGAGCCCGAGCCCTTCACCGAGCTACCGCTGCATTGGTCCCGGGCCTACGGCGGCCCAAGTTTCCCCGCCAATCCCCTCGGTCGCGGCCACGGCGAGTCCGAGCATCACGGCCAACGGATCCAGCTCCTGCCCAACATCGAGGATCCACGCCGCCCCGTGTCCTCGCCCCACGACATCGTCGACCCCGTCGGCTTCGGTCCCCTCGATCTGAGCTGGCCCCAGCGCCAGGCGCTCGTCGGCACCTACGATCAGCATTGGCTCGAGAACCTGTTCCCGGGCCTCGCCCGCGATCTCGATTGGAGCTTCTTCAACATCGCCCCGCACGATCAGCGCTTCGCCGGTCCGTGGACCGGCGGCGAGCGGTTCTGCTTCGAACACATGCACCCCGAGCATGCACGGGTCGAGGGCCAGCTCTCGCACCTGCACGCCCGCGCCTTCGTGACCCGCGAGCTGTCCGAGGCCGAGCCGGGAGCAGACGAGCCCGAGACCCGATTCGATGAGGTCCCCCTCGCCCTGCAAACGCTGTGGTTTTTCCCCGACGCCGAGCGCCTCGTGATGATCTACCAGGGCTCGACGCGGGTCCGTGAGGACGACGCGGCCGACATTCGCCACCTGTTGCTCGCCGCCGAATTCCCCGACGAAGCTCGGACGATCGATCACTACGCGTCCGTGCTCGCGGCCCGCCTCGATCCCGACGGCGGCGCGCTGGCCTCGATGCGCGAGCGCGACCTCTTGCCCGATCGCCTCAGCGACGAGATCGAGGAGTTCGCTGAACATCGCGCGCTGCTCGAGATCGACAACCTGATGCAGCACAACCTCCACCGGCGCGCCGTCGCCTTCCACGAGACCCGAGTCGCGGAGCTGCTCGCTCTCGGCCTCGACCCCGCGCTCTACATGCCGCCGCCGCCCGAGCCGCCTGGTCCGCCGCCGACCCTCGACGAGATCCCCGAGCTGGTGGCGGAACTCGAGCGCAAGGCCGAGGAGGCCAAGGCCGAGGCCGAGGCCAAGTCCGCCCAACAAAAGCAGGACCTGCTCGCGACGCTCGACGAGAACGGCATCGTCGGCGAAGAGCGCGAGCAGCTGCTCGCCAAGCTCGAGGGCAGTCACCACGGTCCACCAACCTTCAGCGCCGAAGCCCAGCGGGCGATGCTGGCGGGGGCGATCGTCGAGTGTCGGCAGGCCGGAGGATCAGTCGAACGGCTCGAGCAGATGCTCCACGATCCCGAGCTCAACCAGAGCTGGGATGAGGCCGAGGTCCAACTGCGCGATGGCTACCGCCGCTCGGCCCACTTCCAGGAGCCGGGACCGCCGATGTCCGCCGAGCGCAGCGCCGAGGCTCGTACGGCCCTCCACGAAGCTCTGGCCGCTGGTGTTGATCTCTCGACTCTCGACTTCACAGGCGCCGACTTCTCGGACATGGATCTGCACGGTGCCAAGCTGACGGGTGCGCTGTTCGAGAGCGTGTGCCTCGACCGCGCCGACCTGCGCGGTGCGACCCTTGACCGGGCGATCCTCGCCCACGCGTCTCTGCGCGAGGCCAAGCTCGACGGCGCGTCCCTGCGCGAGACCAACCTTGGCAAGGCCATGCTCATCGACGCGTCGGCGGTCGAGGCGGATCTCGAGCAGGCGATCCTCATGGGCACCGATCTGACCCGTGCCTGCTTGCGCGGCGCCAGACTCCGCGGCGCGATGATCTACGAGACCGTATTCGTCGACGCGGACGCCCGCCAACTGCAGGGTGAGGAGCTCGCGCTGATTAACTGTCAGCTTCAGGGCCTCGATCTGTCCGGCGCCTCGCTGCCGCGATCTTGCTTCATCGAGCTCGACCTCAGTCGGGTCAATCTTTCCGGGGCCGAGATCGAGCGCGGCTGCTTCGTGACCTGCGACGCCCGAGGCGTCCGCTTCGACGGAGCGCGCTTCCAGCAGGTCAGCTTTGCCAAGGGCTGCTTGCTCGACGGCGCGAGCTTTGTCGACGCGGACCTGCGCGGCTGCAACTTCCGCGAGAGTTCGATGTGCGCCTGCGATCTCCGCGGGGCCAGGCTGGAGGGCACCGACTTGAGCGGCTGTGTGCTCGACGAGGCTCGCCTCGACGGCGCGCAGGCCGATGGTGCCCGTTTCTCCAAAGCTTGGCTGCGTGACGCTAGCGCGACTGGGGCCTCGCTTGTGGGGGCCGCGTTCACCAACGCTCGCATGCACCGGGCGGACCTACGCCACAGCAACCTGCACGGAGCCGACCTTGCCCGCGTCCGCTCGGACCAGAGCCTGCAGCTCGACGGCGCCCTGTTGACGCGCGTCCGCATTCACCCGACCCACATCGAACCGCCCGAGCAGGAGGTGTCGTCGTGATCGGAGCCCAGCCGACCGTTCGCACCGCTGCGGAGCTTGCCGCGCTCGTGCATGGCGGCGAGCAGCTGCGCAAGCTCGACCTGCGCGGCATGGAGCTCGCTGGTGTGGAGATCGGTGGCGGCGTGTTCGAACAGGTCGACCTGCGCGGGGCGGATCTGCGCGGCGCCTCGCTGCGCGAGTCCGTGTTCTTGCGCTGCCGCTTCGACCAAGCTCGGCTCGATGGTGCGAACCTCCACCAGGCCACTTTCGACGGCTGTGAGTTCGGCCAAGCCTCGCTCATCAACGCTCGAATGACTGGCACTGCGCTGCATCAATGTGGCCTGCGCGAGGCCGACCTGCGCGGCGCCGATCTCCGGCTTGGCGCGCTGTGCTCTTGCGACCTGAGCGGCGTGCGGCTGAACGGTGCGACCCTCGATCGAACCGTGATCCTCGAGTCCAAGGTCGATGCGATCGACCTGCGCGACACGGAGCTGATCGCCGTGACCTTCTATCAGGCGGACCTACATGACGCCAAGCTCGACGGCGCGCGCTTCGAGCGAGCGGTGCTCGTGGAGACCAAGCTATCCGGGCGTTCGCTGGCCGGTATTCGCTTCCGACATACCCAATTCACGGGCGCTGATCTCTCGGGCACGGACCTGCGCGGCGCGATCCTCGACCAGTGCAACTTCAAGGGCGCCAATCTACGCGAGGCTTGCCTGGTCGACGTGGCGGCTGTGCGGAGCCTGTTTGTCGAGGCCGATCTCTCACGTGCGTCGCTGATCCGCGCGAAGCTGGGCCAGTCGATCTTCGTTGACGCGAAGCTCGATGGCGCCGACTTCACCGGGGCCAACCTCGAGCAATGCATCTTTCATCGGGCCTCATGTAACGAGACCCACTTCGTCGACGCGACGCTGGTCTACGCCGACTTCGCCCGCGCCGATCTACGTCGCGCAGACCTGACGGGGGCAGCCATGTTTCGGGCCAACCTCCACGGAGTCCTCGACGACGAGGCCCAGATCCCCAACCGCGGTCTCGCGCTCGGCCACGATCCCGAGCAGAGCGCGTCCGATAACTGGCGAGTGCGAGACCAATGATGCCCATGCCCATGCCCATGCACGCCCACGACCTCTCTCGCCAACCCCAGACCCCGACCGCGGAACTCGTCGACGGGCCCGCGACGGTCATCTCCCGGGCTGGTGCCCACCTGCAGCTCGCGCGCGACGACCAAGAGTTCGTGGCCCTGCGCGCGTCGAGCTGCCTGCTCGAGCCAGCGCCAGGCGATCGCGTGTGGTGCGTCGGACTCGGAGCCGAGCGCTACGTCATCGCCGTCCTCGTCCGGGCCGTGGACGAGGGTACCACCTTGTCCGTTGACGGTGATCTACACCTCGTCGCTGGCGGCCGCGTGTCTTTGGCCGCCGTCGAGGGGATCGTGCTAGCGACACCAGCCAAGCTCGAGGTCGACGCCGACGAGCTTCGGGTCAAGGCCTCGCGGGCCCGGGTCTTGTTCGAGGATGTCAGCGCCTTCGCTCGCACCCTCGTCGCCTCGTTCATGCACGCGACTCGGCTGGGCACCACGCTCGAGATGTTCGTCGACAACATCACGCAGCGCAGCAAACAGGTCCAACGCTGCGTCGAGGGGGTCGAAATGAGCGAAGCGGGGACCCTGATCCAGCGCACCCACGGGACGGCGCACATCCAGGCCAAACAAGCCCTCATCAACGGAACCCAGCTCACCAAGATCGACGGTCAACAAGTTCAGCTTGGCTGAGAGCCACGGGAGTCACCATGTTCGCAAATTCACAGATGATGGGTGTCGACACGGGCTTCCCCGACGTGTGCCTCACGCCCATGCCCACGCCGGTCCCGGTTCCCTACCCAAACATCGCGGCGGGTCCGATGGGGGTCCCGGCCGTCTACCACGTCCTGTTCATGTGCACACCGGCGCACAATATGGGCACGACCGTCCCGCTGACGAATGGCGACAATGCGGGGGTTGCCACCGGTGTCGCGTCGGCGACGGTCATGGGGCCCTCGCGCCATGTGACAGGCGCATTCACGGTCCTGGTCGGTTGCATGCCCGCGACGCGCCTGACTAGCGTGGCGGTTCAAAACTCGACCAATTGTCCGGGCTGCCGCGTTGTCCCGAGCCAGGTCAAGGTCCTGCTGCTCGCACCGTGACGGCAGGCTGCGCAGAATCTCAGTTATCCGCGAGATCGAGAGCCTTCAACTTGGAGGTGAAGGTACTGCGCTTGAGCCCGAGCGCGCGCGCCGCCTCGGCCTTGTTGTCCCGGCCGTACTCGAGAGCAGCGAGTAGCCAAGGCCGCCCAAAGGCGTCGACCTTCGCCTCGAATTGACCCTCGCTGAGCGGCAACTGGGCACGAATGTGAGCGATGTCGACGCGCTCAGAGGTTCGCAAGTTCGCCGAGCCGATGCCCTCTGACACAGCGTTCACGAGTTCGTCGAGACCAGCCCCGGCTCCCAGCATGGCGAGTAGGTGGTAGCTCGCGCGCTCGAGATCGCGGAAGTTGCCCGGCAAGGGGTGAGTCGAGAGCAGCTTGATGATGCGTTTTTCGTGTTGCAATGCTTGGAGCTGCTGGGGGTCGACGCCGATGCGTGCGGCGATGCGCCCAAGCACCCGCGCCCACGCGACCGGGAGATCTTCCCGACACTCTCGCAGGGGTGGGATCCGCAGCACGAATACAGCAATGCGGTCGAGAAAGTCCGCATCGAGCACCCCGCCACGGAGTTCTGCGAGGGTCCGATTGGTCGCGGAGATCAGCCGAAAGCTCGACCGTTGCAGCTCGCTGTCGCCGAGTCGGTGAAAGCCCCGACCTTCGATCGCGGCGATCAGCATGCGCTGTGTCGCGTCGTCGATGTCGGCGATCTCGTCCAAGAATAGACTGTCGCCGTCAACGATCTTCAGCCATCCGACGCGGTCCTTGTTCGCGCCGGAGAAGGCGCCCTCGACATGGCCGAACAGCTCGGAGCGAGCGAGCGCCGGGTTAGACCGGAATTGACCACACACGACAACCGGCCACTCGACAAGGTCCGGATTGGTGAACGGACTCCGAACGCGCAGCCGTGCCGCGAAGCTGGTCTTACCCGAACCTCGCTCGCCAAGCAGCAGAACTGGCGCCGGAATGGGCGCCCAACGGTCGAGCTTGGCGACCGCGGCGGCCAGCGCTTCGCTCTGGATGAGCGACGGGTCCCACAGCTGGCCATCATCGATGCTATCCGTGCGAGACAGACGCATCGATCGATAGCGCCGTAGCCATGAATTGACGTTGACGTTCGCTATCTGGACTGGAGGGTTGCCTGCCTCGCGCCCGTGTATGTCTGCGGTCTGGATGAGCGTCACAGGCTCGGCAACAAACCCCGTACTGCCGAGCAACAACCAGATCGCGTGCATCGCCGGGGTCCCTGGCGAAAGGTGAATCACCAGCTCCACTCCGGGGTGGTCGTCTCGAGCCTTGGCCAACACGCGCTCCGCAAATTCACGGATCTCCAGGTGCTCGATTGGCGACGCTTTCGTCTTCCAAGTCTGGACGACGAGCTTGGCCGCCTTCGCCAAGGGGTGCTCGCGCAGCTGCTTCTTGGTCTGCTCCAGTGCTGTGGTTTCGCGGTCGTCGCCAGGTCCTTTTCGCCGGCACAAGTAGATGTGTTCGACCCGACCCTTGTAGGGGCTGCTTGGGTCAGCGAGCGCGGTGAGCAAGGGCGCCGCCCCGCCGGAGATGCTCACCCAGCTGATGAGGACGACAGGCGTCGAGGCGCTCATGCCAGGACCACCTTCGCGCCCAGCTCGTTGGCCAAACGTCGGGCGGCCGCGACCGAGCGCTCGTGCTCGATCACGACGAAGCGCTGTCCCCGTAGCTCGTAGGCTTGCGGGTCGTGGGCTGCCGCGACAGGCGACTTGCGCTTGGGGGTTCCGGCCCCGGTAGGCGAGTGCTCGAGCTTCTTTGCCTTATTCGGCAGGCGCGGCGCCAACACGCGCCATTCATAGCGGAACCGAGCCGGCAGCTCGTCTGGTTCCGTCGATGGCGTGAACTTCGGCGGCGGTGTGGCATCGAGGTCGAGCGCGTCGTTGGCGGTGACGTCCGGGAGCCGAACGGTGCGCTCCTCGACGACCTGTCGCTTGCCATCTCGCAGACCCATCGTCGCCAGACAGATCTCGCCGATACACTCCGAACGTTGCGCTTGACTCTCGAAGCGCCACGGGAATTCACCGGTCCATTGCGCCAACCGTTCGGTCAGGGCCTCGCGTTGCGGCGCGACCAGCTCGACGCCGAGCTCGAACCCGTCGTCGAGTCCCTCTTTGGCGATGTTGGCGGTCATGATCATGGCACCATGATCGCAGACGATGGCTTTGGCGTGAAGCTTGTCATGGGCATATACCAGCGCCCCAGCCTGGCGTAGAGCGAGCGCGGCGTCGAGCACCGCTGGACGCGGTCGAGTGAGCACCTTCACCTCGACGCCAGCGCGCGCTCGCTCAATCAGTGCCTGCGTGACAGCGTGGTCGAGTTCGATGCCATAGCTTGCCAAGGTGATCGACCGCTTCGAGCCGCGGATCCACGCCAACAGGCGTTCGGCGATGCTGGTGTGACCGGGGGTCGTGACCCGGACCCGTTCTGAGTGTGGCAGGTCCGGTACTTTGGGCGCCTTGCCGACCCGCGACAGACGGCTTTTTTCGGAGGTCAGCTCGTGCTCCGCGTGACACCAAAACGCCCGGCAAAACCAAGCGGCGACCACCTCTGCCGTGGTTTGATCGAGCTGGATCCCGAGCTCCCGGGCATCGAGCAGCGCCGGGTTTAGGTTTGCTGTGGACAGCCAACCGCGTGCGTTGGATTGATGATCGACGACCAAGAACTTGGCGTGGAACAGACCCGCCGAGCGCAGGCTGACCTTGCCGGCGAGGCGATTGAGCAGTTGTTTGTGCTCTTGGACCATCTGCTTGCTGAAGGCTTCGTCGTCGCGGCTTTGTAGGCGCGCCTCGGAGGCGGTCAGCATGTAGACGCGGACGCCCCGCTTGGATGCGGCGAGCAGCGCCGTGCAGAGGGCCTCGTCGGAGAACAAGAATGATGCGATCAGGACGGTCTCCTGGGCGCCCTCGATCTCCCGCACCAAGGTGTCGCGCAGTCGCCCGAGTGGGCCCGCGCTCAGCAACCCTGCGCCGCTCTCTTCGTGCTGCTCGGGCCATGTCGCGCTGACCCGAATCCAGCTCGGTGGAAGCGGCTTGGAGACGTCAACGATCTTCGTGAAGTGCTTGAAAGTTTCCATGATTAGCTCCAGAGTCCGAGGTCCGACGAGGTGAGGATGTAGCGAGCCGTGGGTTCGTTGGGTTTGCGCTTCGCGTACTCGAGCAGGTCGCTTGGGCTGGCGGACTTGACATCGAACTCCGGGAACCGAGCGAGCACGCGCTCGCCGTTGGCGATGAGCCCCTCGGGGATGCAGTAGTTGTCGATGCCGTCCCATTGCAGCCATACTGCCCACATTTGAGCGTCTTCGAGGCGATGGGCGATCAGTTCGACGTCGTCGACCCGCGTGGCATCGAAGCGGCCAAGCGGACCGAGATCGACAGCCTCGACCTCGACATTGCGCCGCATGGTGCGGCGGTCAGTCTCGCTGGTGCTCTGCCATTCGAGCGGCAAGACCCTGCGCTTGGCCCAAGCTCGCGCGGGTTCGAGCACCTGTACGGGAACGCGACTGCCGACGCTGACCAACCTGGTCCAGAGCATGTCGTAGTCCCAGCCTATCAGCGCGTTGGGTAGGCTCAGCTCATACCGGAAGTTCAGCTTTGCAGGGGCGGTCTTTGGCGGCGCGGCAGGTGGGTCGAGTGTGCCGATGAGTTGCACGACGGGCCCAGCCTCCGAGAACGCCACCTCCAAGCGGGCCTGCGTGGTTCGGGTCCCGATCCCGCGCGGGCTGAGCCGTTGCAACTCGAAGGATGAGCCATTGACGATGGACGACCAGGCATTCTCGCCGGTCGCCTCCAACAACGGGCGCGGGCATTTGTCGGGGTCTTTCGCTCGCTCGCCGTGTTTCTTCTGATTGTAGACCTCGGTTCGGGCCGCGCTGGCGTTGCTATTCCAGCATGGCTCGACGTGAACGATGTTGGCGTCGAGCAGCGGATCGTCCACGTAGTAGACCCGCCACGTCCGATCCTCCGGCAGCCGGATCTGGCCACTGGCTAGCATTTGGTGGCCCCGGAAGGTCAGCTGCGCCGGTGCCTTGTAGCTTCGTCGCTCCAGCAGGCCGATCTTGACGCAACGTTCGATCACGGCCTTGCACAGCGCGGGTTGACTCCCGAACAGTTCCCTGGCGAGCAGATCGCCGGTCAGTCCGGCGGGGGCGTCGGCGGCGAGCCGTGCGATTGCCAGCAGTTCGGGGCGATCGTGGGAACGTGCGATACTACCCTCGAGCTCGAAAGACATGATGGAGACGCTTCGCTGTAAACGGATCATTGGTCTTCTCCCCAGGCGATGTCGCCCATGTAATGCGGTGAGCCGGCGAGGGTTTGCAGCAGCTCGGAGCGGCACGCGGCGAAGTAGCTGCGATCCCCGATGAGCAGAATTTGGTAGCGGGCGCGCGTGAGCGCGACGTTGAGGCGGTTGGGACTGTTTAGAAACCCGACGGAACCGCGCTTGCGCGTTCCACCCCTGACGAAAGACAAGAGCACGAGATCAGCCTCGTGTCCTTGAAAGCGGTCGACGGTGCACAGCGTGACATTGACCGCCGGGTGCGTTGATGGAATCGCAAAGTTGCGGGTGTTTCCGTGTTGTTTGGTGAGCTTCAAGAGGCGCTTGCGCAGCAGCGCCTCCTGGCCGCGGTAGAACGTCAAGATGGCGACGCTCCAGGGCTTGTCCCGGCGGCCGTCATGTTGCGCCCACTTGACGAAATGCTGCAACTCTCGCATCACGATCTTGGCCTCGGCCGAGTTTTCGCTCGCCCGTTCGTTCCGCGGCCGTTGGACGTCGACCCAGAGCGCGCGACGAGCATGCCGCCGGTAGCCCCAGGCACGCTCGATGCTTCGGGCATCACGCAGCAGGGCCGGGCGATCGTCGCTCCCCGTGTAGAACTGCTCGCGTGAGAAGGCCGAGATGTCGGGATGCATTCGATGTTGGTAGCTGAGCGAGACCATGCGCTGGGCCAGCGCAGCAGGCGGAAGTCCATCGTTGATCACGGCCCCCTGTTTCCAACCAGGGAGTCGCTCGAAACCGGTCTGGAGTAGCTCGAGGATCGAAGGGAGCGCAACGCGACGGATCTGGTCGGAGCGTTCGCGGAGCTTCTTGGTGATCCCCGAGTTCAGGGACTTGGGCAGTAGTTCGTCGAGCTGTGCCTGAAGGGTGGCGCGCTCGACCTCGTTGTGTCGAAGCTCGAAGCTTCGAACCAGACGCCAGCCATACTCCGTCGACCAGTCTTTCGCGCTCTCGGGCTCCTCCTCCTTGAAGTGAGCACGGACAGCTCGGTAATCACTGAGCGGCGGCAGGGCCCCTTCGAGCAAGTCCATGTTCTCGGGTAGGCGATGCTCGAAGGCCGCCAGCGTATCCGGGCGGCCGAACACGAGGTTGGGGGCGATCAGCTCGGGGATAACGCCGGGGACCCCCGCGACCGATTGGACTTCGCAGTTGTCGAGGTCGGCACAGGGAGTCGCGCGAGCATTGGCTTCGATTCGAAGCGCCTCCGCGTCGTCGCTGTCACAGGCGATCAGGCTGCGGACCATCTTGCCGCCAGAGCCGGGTGTGGCTTGAAACGCGCGGACCGCTGCGTAGGCCGCTGCCTCGGCGCCCAGGTCGAGCACCCAGTGTCGCAGGTTCCGGCCGATGTCCTCGCCCTCCACGTAGGGGGACAGCTGCTTGATGTCGCCAACGACGATCCACTTGGCCGCGTAGATCGCAGGGACCATGAACTCGGTCAGGGTGGTCTTGCTGGCTTCGTCCACGATCAACACGTCGAACAACACGCGCGGCCCTGGCTCGCGCCGCTCCCTGATTTCGGGGTGCTTCAACACGCCGATCGGGGTTCCGCAGACCAAGTTGACGCTCTCGCCAACGAGTTGGCGGATCGGGGACGCCGCCCGGGACCGGTCGTGCGACGCTTCCTCTTGCAAGAGCGTTTGTCGCAGCATTGCCCGCGCTTGCGAGCCGAGCTCCGTTCCGCCCTTGGACTCGGTGAAATCGACGATGTTGTCACAGACTGTCCGCTGCAGCCGGTCGTACAAGAACGGTTCAATCTCGGTGCTGCTGACCCGCTCGCTGGTCCCGATCCGGACGGGGAGCACCACTTGTTCGTCTGGCGGCAGCCGCTCTTGCCAGCTGATGAGGCGCTCGAGCACGTTGTCGACCGCGACGTTGGTCGAGGCGACCAGCAGCGTGCGCAGCCCGCGACGCGCGAGCTGGACGATGAGCTCGCAAATGGCGGTTGTCTTGCCGGATCCCGGGGGCCCCTCGAGCAGGGCAAAATCCGGTGACGCGAGCGCGACCTCGACGAAGCGCCGCTGCTCCGTCGTACCGTCACGCAGTGGCGCGCCGGGGGACTCCTCTTTGAGGAAGGTCCAAGCCGTCTCGTCGAGCGTGACTTGCTCGAAGCGCGGCCAACTGGGATGCGTCCTCAGCAGGTTGATCAGCGGCTGAAGGCTTGGAACTGGAAAGTTGTCGAGGCTGTGCAGCGCGTATTTCTGACAGCGCAGATTGTGGGTGTTTGGACGGATCCAGAGCAGCCGCCCGTGTGGGTGTGCTTCGGTCGAGCGCAGCTGTTCGCGGCCTGTTTGGGGCGCCACCGCGATCGGTGGATGGTCGACCAGGAGCGCGCAGCCTTCGTTGTCCCAGGCCATTCGGGTGATCTTCCCGGTCGACCGGCCGTCGGGTTGATCGTTGAATTCCTCACTGCGAAGAAATTCTTCGAAGGTCGACTCGGGCTCCTCGGCCCGCCACGGAGGCGGCTCGAGGATGATCCAAGTCCCTCGCGGAATGTCCTTCTCTCGGCGATCTCGCCGGCGCTCAGCCGCACGGGCGCCCTCGTTCGAGCGCTCGATCCGGGCTCGCATTCGCGCATTGAAGGTCGCGGCCTCGTCCCGGGTTGGATCGCGCCAGGCAAGCACGGGTCGGTGCCGTTCAGCGGCCTCGAGGGCGGTACGAAGGAACTGATCGTAGGGCCGCAGTTGAGCGCCCACTTGTTTGAGCGTCGCGTCCCATCGTCCACCTTCGGCGAGGGCCATGTAGTAGAGCGTTGACATCAGTAGCTGTCCTCGTTGTGCATGTGGGCGGGAAGAGCAGTTCTCGTGCCCACCCTTCAAGTCCGCGAGATTGTTGAAACGGCTCACCGCGGACGCGAAAAGGTCGCCGAAAAGTCGTCGATCTTCGCCGAAACTTCGGCGGACCAAATCGGGACACTTCTCCTCACACCCTCGAGCCCTGGTACCGACCGCGCTGCGCGAACCGCGTGCGACTGCGGCGCGCTTGGCTGCCGCACATCGTCGAGCATCGCTGTCTGGATCTGGCCCCACAGCTTGTCTCCAGCTGGTAGCCTGCGCTGCCCATGAGCCTCGAGATCACCCCCGCCGATCGGGCCACGTTCTACGCGGCCGCCCTGCGCTTGTTGAGGTTCGTCGAGGGCCGGGCACCAACCCAGCGGCGCTTCGGCCCCGACGCCGACGCGCTGTGGAAGGGCTTCGCGGGCGGGCTCGAGACCCGGGACCGTGTGGACATCCTGCTGCGGGATGCCGACGTCGCGTGGCCCGGCGCGTTTGGGGCTCGGGCCACCTTCGACCTGCGCTCGGTCGCCGAGGACGACGCGTTTGGATCTGCGTGGGTGTCTCTCGAACCGATGGAGGGCGAGAAGGTCTGGCGCAGCGTGGTTCGCGAGCCCGCGCCAACGGACGTCAACCAGACCCTCACGGCGATCGCGGCCAGCTGGGGCCTGAAGCTCGGCGCCCACGAGCTCGCCAAACCAAGCCCCGGAACGAAGCTCATCATCGGTGGTGCCAGCGCGATCGCGGCCGCGCTGCGAGCGTTCGCGGACGACGACACGCTGTCGTGGCCCACGCAAGTGATCGTGGTGGCCGATCACCCGGGCGAGCGGCAGCTCGCTTGCGCAGCGGCGGCCGTGGTCAACACCGACACTGCGTCGCGCCTGCGCACCAGCGGCGACCACGATCGCACTAACCTGGCCGGCTACCAGCCCCTGGTCTCGAGCGACGCCTCCCCCGAAGTCCGGGCCACCATCGAAGCCCTCACCGCGAAATGACCATCGTCAACGATCGCTTCGTGCTCCTGGGTACGACCGAGCACCCCCACGAGAAGGAGGCTCTGGAGTTCGTCCGGGACAACTTCCCAGACCATGACCCCTACCACGCGCGTGGCTTGGTCGAGCTGCTCGAGGCCGGCAGCGGCCGCCTGTACGAGATCGATCTGCTCGTCATCGGCCGGCACGCGGTCTACATGGTCGAGATCAAGAGTCATCCCGGCCGCATGGAAGGCGACGCTCACGCCTGGCGCTGGACGCCCCCCAACGGCGGGCGGCCGCGCGAGTTCGACAACCCGTACTCGCTCGCCAACAAGAAGGCGAAGGTGCTCAAGAGCTTGCTCGAGCGCAACATGCCGCGGGACAGGCAGGTCCCGTGGGTCCAGCCGCTGATCTTCATGAGCGCGGCCAACTTCGAGAACCGGCTTGGCCAAGAGGGCCGGGTCGCGGTGGTCACCCGCGAGACCGTGATCTCGGCGATCAAGAACGGTGAATTTCCGGGTGCGAGCGCGAATCTCAGGGGCCGCATACTCAACAGCCCGACCGCGCGAGCCGTCAAGCAGGCGCTCGATCGCATCGGCCTGCGTCCGCGCAAGGATCTCCTGCAAGTCGGCGAGTACGAGCTGGGTCCGGTGATCGCAGACGGCGACGGCTACCAAGATCGCGCAGCGAACCTGGTTGGCTTCAAGCACATCCAGCACCGCGCGCGGGTGTATCTGGTCCCCGATCAAGTCAGCGCGGAGCACAAACAGCAGCTGCGACGCGCGGCCGAGCGCGAGGTCCAGCTGCTGTGGAGCGTCCGCGACAGCCACAACGTCCTCAAGAGCAACTACTACGCGGCCAACGGGCCGCTCGGGCCCACGCTGATCTTCGACGACTTCGACGGCTCACTGCGGCTCGACCAGTTCCTGGCCGCCCACCCCGACCTGCCATTTGACGACCGGCTCGAGATCATCCGCGAAGTTGGGCATGCGCTCGAGGGTTGCCATCGGCGCAGCGTGTTCCACGGCGGGATCAGCCCCGAGGCGGTGCTAGTCCGGCGGTTCGAGGGCGCGCTGCAAGTTCGCCTGTTCAACTTTCAGCTGGGCCGCAGCAACGACGCATCGGCAACGTCGCACCGCAGCTTGTTGGCGTCGAGAACGACGGGGGCGTACCAGGCGCCCGAGCTGGCCAGCGATCCAGACGCGGCGTCTGCGGTCACGGACACCTTCAGCCTGGGTGCGCTGGCCTACTTCGTGTTCACCACGCACGCGCCAGCCGAGACCAGCGCCGAGCTGCTGCAGAAGCTCAGCCGGGATGGTTGCCTGGATCCCAGCGCGGTCGTCGACGACTTGCCCGAGCCGGTCATCGACCTCATCCAGCAAGCCACGACGCTCGCGGCGGACGAGCGCCAGGACAACTGCGCCGAGCTTGTCGAGCTCTTGGTGATCGAGCTGCGCGACGAAACCGCGGTCGCAGAGAGCACGGCGAAGGTGCTCGAAGCCGAGAAAGGGGACATCCTGGAGGAGCGATTCGAGGTCCGTACCGTGCTCGGTCACGGCGCCAGCGCCCGCGTCCTCGAGGTGAGCGAAGGCGGGTCCAAAGAGACCAACGACCGATTCGCGCTCAAAATCGCCCGGGGGCCCGCGCACGACGACCGGCTGCGCACGGAGGGCGAGCAGCTGCGAGACCTGCGGCATCCAAGGATCGTCCAGTGTCACGAGATCCTGGTGATCCAGGAGCGGACCTGCCTGCTGCTCTCGCTGGCGGGGACCCGCTCCCTCCAACAGCTGTTGGCTGATCAGGGCAGCCTCGACCTCGAGTTTGCCGGCCGCTACGGCGAGGACCTGCTCGACGCACTCAAAGAGCTCGAAGACCGGGGCATCCTCCACCGCGACATCAAGCCGGCCAACTTGGGCGTCGGCTCGCGCGACCGCCTGGCCAAGCACCTCACGCTGTTCGACTTCTCCCTGCTCGCGGCGCCGATCGGGGATCTCGAGGTCGGAACCACGGCCTACCGAGACCCGTTCTTGCCGCTGCGCAACGCCTGGGATTTCGCGGCAGATCGCTGGAGCGCGGCCGTGACGATGCACGAGATGCTCACGGGCCTGCGGCCGCAGTACGGCAAGACTGGGCAGTCCCCGCTCGAGCCCAGGGCAGCCCTGCGGCTCGAGAGCGAGCGCTTCGACGCGGCCCTCCGCGACCGGCTGATCAGCTTCTTCAATCGGGCCCTGGCCCGCGATCCAGCAGAGCGGTTCCAGTCGGCCAACTTGATGCGTCGGGCCTGGTCGGCGCTGTTCGAGGCGCCCAGCGTGGTCACCAAAGGCCCAGCCGCGCCGCGCGTGATGGGCACCCAGGTCGAGCTGGGCACGGTGACGGAGGAGCAGCTCGCCCAGATCCAGCCCGATACGCCACTGCGTGCACTGCCCCTGTCGGCCCGGGCCCAAAACGCCCTCGATCGGGCCGGGCTGCTCCGGGCCGAGGACTTGCTCGCGCTCGCCGACAATCGGCTCTCGGCGATCCGTGGGATCGGTCGCAAGGTCGCCAAAGAGATCCTGGATCTGCGCAACCGCTGGCGAGACAAGCTCGACCAGCAAGCCTCGAGTGGCGCAGCCGAGCCGTTCTTTCCGGACTATCGGGGTGACGAGCTGCTGGTCGATGGGATCGGGCTGTCGCAGGAAGCCGCGTTGGCGCTGGCGGATGCGGGGCTGCACACGGTCTCGGCCCTGTGCCGGGCGCCCAAGTCCCAAGTGGAGGCGGTGCTCGAGCGCACCAGCTGGTCGGCGGCGTCGGTCCACGAGATCGTTGTGGGTCTGAGCGCGGGGGCGGCCCAGAGCGACGGGCCAACCAGCTTGGGCGACTGGCTGGATGTCCTGTTTCCGGCGCCCTCGCGCAAGAGCGCGGACCACCAGCGGATCCAGCAGCTTCACGGTCTGCGTGAGCCGTTCGTGGGCCGGACCGAGCTGACCTTGCAAGAGGTCAGCGACCACTGCGGGATCAGCCGTCAGCGGCTGCAACAACAGGTGGCCAAGGACGTCGCGCGCTGGCAGGGCCAGCCGTGGCGCGACCGCTTGCGTGGGCTGTGCGTCGAGCTGGTCGAGGATCTCGGCGGCGCCGCGCCGATCGAGTTCGCTGCCCAGCGCCTGGCCACCAAGGTCCCCGACGATCTGGCGTCGCCGCCCAAGCTAAGGCTCGCGCAGTACGCCAGCTTGCTGCGGGCCGCCGCCGAGCTTGGTGCTGGGCCCGAAGCCGGGCAGCTGTCGCTGCGCCGTCGGTCGCGTCGCCGCTTGGACGGCAAGGGCTGGCAGATGTGGCTGCTGACCGGCGACGAGCCGCTGTGGGCCGCGGTCAAGCAGCTTGGCGATCGGGCCGACGAGCTCGCCCAGCGCCAGCCCTTGGCCTCGTCGGGGGAGACCGTGCGCCTGTTGGCGGCGATCGTCGCCGACACCTCGCTCGCGGTCGAGCGCATTGGCCCGGACCGGCTGTTGTCGTTCGCCGCCCAGGCCAGCCACGAGGCCGCGCGCTCGAGCCGGCTCGAGCTCTACCCGATCGGGATGGACGCCCAGCGGGCCCTGGAACTCAGCGCGCAGGCGCTCAGCGCCAAGTCGCTCAGCGGCGAGGACATCCGCAGTCGGGTCCGCGCGCGCTACCCCGAAGCGGCGCCCTTGCCCGCGCGCCCCGAGCTCGACGCGCTGGTCGCCACGCTCGCCCTACAGTGGGTGCCACCCAACGAAGTGCACCCGGCGGGCACCTACATCCGGCCCGAGACCGCGGGCCAGAGCTCACACCACACCTCCGTCAACCCGGTCAACCGCCGAAGCACGGCCATGCCACAGGCCCGGTCCAGCTCCGAGGGGTCGATGACGGCGCGCGACTTCGAGGACGCTCTGATCGCGGTGATTCAGGAGCGCAAGCTTCGGGTGCTCGCGGTCAATGCCGCGCACATGACCGACGCGATCGCCGAACTCGAGCAGGTGCTGGACACCCAGGCCGTCGAGATCGATCGCCGGCTGATCCAGTACATGGAGGAGGCGTTGCTGGCGAAGGGGGGCAAGCCCGACGTGTTGTGGACCGCCGACGCCGCGGGCCCCGAACACAAGCTCTGGGGCCGCTTGGTCAGCGTGGCCCGCGACGCTGCCACGCGCCTCGCCAACGAACTGCTGCCGCCTGCGCACAACCTTCTGCTCGTTCAAGCTGGCTTGCTGGCCCGCTACGAGCTCCATACCTTCATCCAGCGCCTGCTCGACGCCAATCAGTCGGACGAGAGCCACGCGATCGTGCTGCTCAACCCGGCTCACTCTGGCGACCGACAGGACGTGCTCAACAACCGCCTGCCGATCAGCGGGCTGTTGCCGGGCCAAGCAAGCTGGATCCCCGTCGAGTGGCTGGAAAACCAGCACCGCGGGGCCGCCACCTCCCACTGAGAATCCGCACTCGAATCCATGGCTCGTTCACGCAAGACCAAAACTTCGGAGCTGGTCGCCCAGACCACACGCAACGCCCCCCTGGACAGCGCCGTGCTGCTCGCCCACGCGACCCCGGTGCTGGCGATGCTGACCGCGGATCTGCTGAAGCGCGCCGATGGGTCGCCCGCGGTGACGCGCGCGCTGAAGGAGCGCCACGCCAGCGAGAAGTCCAACAACCTCACGGCGGATACCTACGCGGTGTGGCGGCGGCAGATCGTGGTTCAGATCGCCGCGAGCTGGCTGTTGTCGTGCGTGTTCGTGCGGACCCTGGAGGACCGGGGCCTGCTCGAGAGCAACCGGATCGCTGGCGAGGGGGCGCTGGGGGCTCAGCATAGCTTCTTTCAGATTGCGCCGTATTTGACGGAGCGCGACTATTTGCTGACGGTGTTTCGCGAGCTCGAGCACTATCCGGCCGCGAGGTCGCTGTTCGACCGGGAGCACAACCTGGCGTGGCGGCTGACCCCGTCCGCGAATGCGGCGAAGCAGCTGTTGGAGCTGTTTCGGACGCCGACGGCCGACGCGCCAGCGTTTCGGTTTGGGCAGGCGGATACCCGGTTTCTTGGTGATCTGTACCAGGATCTGAGCGAGGAGGTGCGCAAGCGTTACGCGCTGCTGCAGACGCCGGACTTCATCGAGGCGTTCATCTTGGATCGGACGCTGGATCCGGCGATCGAGGAATTTGGGCTGGAGGAAACGGATCTGATCGACCCGACTTGTGGGAGCGGGCACTTTTTGTTGGGGGCGTTTGCTCGGTTTCACGATCGGTGGTTGGCGCGCGGGGTGTCGACGGAGGAGGCGGTCGAGAAGTCGCTGGGTGCCGTGTATGGGGTTGATGTGAATCCTTATGCGGTGAGTATTGCTCGGTTTCGGTTGACGCTGGCGGCGCTCGAGAAGCTGGGGGCTAGGTCGCTTCGTGGGGCGCCGGGGCTGGATATCAACGTGGCTGTCGCGGACTCCTTGATCGATGGTGAGTTCGCACAGCTTCCCGGGGTGGA
This sequence comes from Enhygromyxa salina, assembly GCF_000737335.2. GTDB lineage: Bacteria > Myxococcota_A > Polyangia > Nannocystales > Nannocystaceae > Plesiocystis > Plesiocystis salina_C. The sequence goes on from NZ_JMCC02000021.1 coordinate 149,009, forward strand.
CGCGGCTCAGTGGGGCGATGCGTTCAACTTTGTCGACGAGCGGGCGGCAAAACGAATCCTGCGAAAGAGCTATGCGGCTGTGGTGGGGAACCCGCCGTACATCGCGGTGAAGGACAAGGCCCGGAGGGAGCGGTATCGAGAGAGGTACGAAGCAGCCGCGGGCAAATACTCGCTTGCGGCGCCGTTCATGGAGCGCTTCTTTCAGCTCGCGCGATCGGGTGGGGGATTTACCGGGCAGATCACGGCTAATTCGTTCACGAAACGCGACTTCGGCACCGGCCTCATACAGGTGGTGCTCCCCAAAGAAGACCTGCAGCTCATCGTGAACACGGCTGGCGCGTACATCCCGGGTCACGGCACGCCGACGGTCTTGGTGTTTGGTCGCCATCAAATGCCTGAATCGCCTCATGTTCATGCGGTGCTCGCTCGGCGGGGGGAGCCGGCAACGCCTGACGATCCAGCGAACGGTTTGGTTTGGTCGAGCATTCGAGAACACTGGCAGGAGGAGGGGTTTGAGAACGAGTACATCACGGTTGAAGTGCTCGATCGCGGCAAGTTGGCGGTTCATCCGTGGTGTCTCGAAGGCGGCGGGGCTGCCGCGGTCAAGGCGTTGCTGGAGGCCAGGGCCGCCCAACAGCTAGGCAACATCGCGGAGAGCATTGGTATTAGCGCATTCACTCTGGAAGACGACGTGTACCTCCGTCCGCTCGGGGTGTGGGACCGACTCGGTGTTGCACCCGACCTGCGTAGGGTGATGGTTGTCGGAGAGGCCGTCAGGGATTGGGGCGTGAGCGACTGCGAATGGGCCTTCTTCCCCTACGATTCGGAACTCGGGCCACTGTGCGCAGACGAACTGATGCGGCCCCTGTGGCCTTACCGTGCCAGTCTGTCGAATAACAAACTATTTGGTCAAAAGACAAAGGTGGAGGGTGGTTTGCATTGGTACGAATATGGTCGACTGACTGTGTCGAAGTTGCGAACACCTCTCGCTATCACTTTTGCCTTCGTCGCCACCCACAACCACTTTGTGCTCGATCGCGGTGGGAAGGTCTTCAACCGATCTGCGCCCATCATCAAACTCCCCGAAACGGCGACCGAGGAAGACCATCTCGCACTCCTCGCCTACCTTAATAGTTCCACCGCCTGTTTCTGGATGAAACAGATGTTCTTTGACAAGGGGAATCGGGGGGAAGGGGGAGGTATAACATCCGAACCCTGGGAGAAATTTTTTGAGTATGATGGAACGAAGCTGGCCAGGCTGCCTGTGCCTGCTCTCGATGGCCAGTCCAAACAAAGGGCGGTGGACCTTGCCCGGCTCTGCATGACCCTCGCAGCGGAGAGGGCGGCAGCCGTGTCGATTGGGTTTGACATCGACGCGAGCGATTCCGTGTCGCGTCGAATCACAGCAGTCAACCTCAACATTGAACGGATCGAGGATCGTCTGCGCAGCGCCCAGGAGGAACTTGACTGGATCTACTACGCCGCGTTTGGTCTGCTAGCGGAGGTGCCCGATGTCCCCGTCGGGCTTGGTCGAGGAGACAGGCCCTCAGACCGCGCGGCGGCCCGATTTTCGATCGACACAGGCCTGGATCACCGGTATTTTCAACTTTGCAATCTACCGTCGGCCAGCGACATTCTCGCTCGCACTGAGACTTCGTACCACTCAGAGGTTCGCGCAGCGGTCGAGGGTTCGCGGCAACTCGCATTGCTCGAGGAAATGCGCCACAAACGCACCTATCGAGAGGGTCTGCGCCCGCCTGATTTCGGTGTGCAGTTCGAGGCGTTCTTGTTGGAGGCGATCGAGAAGGCGATAAAACAGCGATTCGTGGTCTGGGTTCTCGGTCAAGTGGCGCTCCCCACTGAGTGGCGTACCATGTTTGCCGCGATTCATGGGGCAGATGCGCCGCCTGATTTTGTGAGGGACTTGTTGAAAGGGGAGTCGATTCCATTCTTGACGGTATTTTACCTAAAACCCAGCGGTTTGGAGAAACGCAGGGTTTGGGAGTCGGTCTGGGATCTGCAGCGTACCGAGGACAGCGGTGCAAAACTCAAGATCTCCGCCCCTCCCAAATACTCGCGTGGAGACTTTAGCGAGAACAGCTACTCGCTGCGCGGCCCACTCGACGTCCCCAAGGAACGCTTCATCTCCTACCCCGGCTGCGAGTCCGACAAAGACAGCGAGCCCGTCTACGGCTGGGCCGGCTGGGATCACGCCCAGCGGGCGGAAGCCCTCGCCGCCCTCTACGTCGACCGCAAAGACAACGAAGCGTGGACCAAGGAGCGCCTCCAGCCAATGCTGGCCGGCCTGCTCGAGCTGCTCCCGTGGGTGAAACAGTGGCACCCCGAGCCCGATCCAGACACGGGCGAGCCATTCGGCGTGTTCCTCGAGCAGTGGCTCGAGGGCGAGTGCCGGCTGCACGGGTTCACCCACGACGACCTCCGCGACTGGCGTCCACCCACGACGCGCGGCCGCAAGAAGAAGAAGACCGCCAAGAAGAAGACCGCCAAGAAGAAGGCGGCCAAGCAGGCGACCGCCAAGAAAGACCCGAGCTGAACATGACCAAGGTTCGAGACCTCTTCGACATCCCGGAACACGTCAGCAAGTCCGACTTCGTCGTCAAGCTCACCGAGGGGGTGGCGCGGCCGAAGGAGACGATCGGCACCTACGTGATCACCCCACGCCTGGCCGACGCCTTCGACCAGGCGATGGGCTTGGTCAACAAAGCGGTGCGCGACGGCGTGAGCGGGGGGGCCTACCTGCACGGCAGCTTTGGCAGCGGCAAGTCGCACTTCATGGCGATGCTCAGCCTGCTGCTGGACGACGTCGAGCTGGCCTGGGCGCGGCCGGAGTTTCACGACCTGCGCACCAAGTTCGACTGGGTCGGCAAGAAGAAGGTGCTGGATCTCCAGATGCACCTGCTGGGCAAGGACTCGCTCGAGGAGGCGATCTATCCGGCCTATCTGGCCTACCTCGCCGCGCATCACCCCGAAGCACCGATCCCGGGCATCTTCGCCGATCAGGAGCTGTTTGAGAACGCGGTGGAGCTGCTGACGAGCATGGGCGACGAGACCTTCTTCGCCCCGATGAACGAGGGCCTGGCGGGCGGGGAGTCGGAGTCGGACTGGGGCGAGTTTGCCCAGGCGGATCGCTGGAGCCGAGACTCGTTCGACGCGGCCTGTCAGTCCACGGATCCGGAGCTGCGCGCGACGCTGCTCAACGCGCTGCTGTCGACCCACCTCAAGGCGTTTCGCAGCTCGGCCCGAGCCTTCAAGGATCTCGACGAGGGCCTGTGGGCGCTCAGCCACCACGCACGGTCGCTTGGCTACGACGTGGTGGTGCTGTTCCTCGACGAGCTGATCTTGCGCATGAGCATGGGCGCGGCCCAGCCGACCTGGCTCAACAACATGGTCATGTCGATGATCAAGCTGGTCGAGAGCAACCACGCCAATCGAGCGGTGCCGATCGTCAGCTTCATCGCCCGCCAGCGCGCGCTGCAGGAGATGGTGGGCGACCAGCTCGCCGGGCCCGACAGTCACCGGTTGCAGCACGCGCTGAGCCTGGCCCGGGGTCGCTTCGGTCAGGTCGAGCTGCCCAACGAGGAGCTGCCGGCGATCGTCGAGAAGCGGGTGCTCGTCGCCCGGGACGAAGGCGCAAAGGTGGCTGTGGATCGGGCCTTCGAGCAGCTGCAGGACAAGGCGGGCAAGGCCTGGATCACGCTGACGGCCCAGAAGTACGATGCCAAGGCATTCCGGCGCCTGTACCCGTTCAGCCCGACGCTGGTCGAGACCCTGGTCGCGCTGTCGAGCTCGCTGCAGCGCCAGCGGACGTCGATCAAGCTCCTGACCGAGATGCTGGTCGAGCACATCAACGACCTCGAGCTGGGCGAGCTGGTTGGGGTGGGCGATCTGTTCGATCTGCTGGCGACCGGCGACGAGTCGGCCGAGGGGATCATGCGCGAGCGGTTCCGGGCGGCCAAGCACCTGTACAAGCACGCGCTGCTGCCGATGATCCAGGAGGCCCACGGCACCAACACGCCCCAGACCTGCCAGCGCCTCAGCGACAACCACCAGCTGCGGCTTGGCTGCGCCAACTGTCCGGTCCGCGCGTGTCGCAACGACAACCGGATCGTCAAGACGCTGTTGGTTGGCGCGCTGGCGCCCGAGTCCGAGGCGCTCAAGAACCTGACCGTGGGCCGGCTCGTCGAGCTCAACCACGGCCACATCCGTACGCGGATCGCCGGCCAGGAGCGGCAGATCGTCACGCACAAGCTCCGCAAGTGGGCGAGCGAGATGCACCAGATCCAGCTGGGGCGGCAGGACGACCCGACCGTGTCGATCGAGCTGCACGGGGTGGATCTTGGGCCGATCATGGACCAGGCGCGCAGCGTCGACTCTTCGGCCCGGCGCCAGAACGAGATCCGCCGCATGCTGTTCGAGGAGATGGGCGTGGGCAAGGACGTGGAGGTTGGGGTCGACCAGAGCATCGAGTGGCGGGGGTCCAAGCGGGCCGGCCACGTTCGCTTTGGCAACGTGCGGGTGATGCCGACGCAGGTGATGCGCTGCCCGGAAGACCACGACTGGCGGCTGCTCGTGGACTTTCCATTCGACGAGGAAGGCCACGGTCCCCACGAGGACGAGGCGGTGCTCGACGCGTTCCGCGAGGAGCACGGCGGGACCTGGACGCTGGCTTGGCTGCCAAGCTTCTTCTCGAAGTCGGTCAACGATCTGCTTGGCGAGCTGGTGGTGCTCAACCACATCCTCGACACCGGGCTCGCCACCCGCCAGGGCTACGTCAAGCACCTGAGCCCGGATCAGCAGACCATGGCGGTCAACTCGATGCAGAGCCTGCAGAGCCAAAAGCGCCAGCAGGTGTTCGAGGCCATGCGCAAGGCTTATGGCTTGGCCAGCGCGGGGCCCAACGACGAGCAGCTGGATCCCTCGCGCCGGATGGACACCCACCTGCACACGCTGCAGCCCGGGCTCAAGGTTCACCCAACGCTGGCGCCGGATCTGTCGCTGGCGTTGGCCAAGTACATCCCGGCGTTGCTCGAGCACCGCTACCCGCGGCACCCCCACTTCGCCAAGAGGCCGGGGCCCAAGGCGATCGGTCAGGTGCTGGGTCACCTCGACGAGCTGGTCGACCGCGAGGACCATCGCCTGGTCCTGGACAGGCACCAGGTCGAGGAGATGCGCGGGATCCTGGGTGAGCTCGGGTTCGTGCGCGTGACCGAGAACGCGGTCCTGCTGCGCCACGATGGGACGGCGCAGATGATCGAGCAGCGGCGGATGCAAAAGTCGATCGACCACCCCTCGGCCGAGCAGGTCGCGGAGTGGTTCGACCCCGATGGCAAGTGCGGGCTGCTGCCCGAGGCGATGGCGATCGTGGTTCGCGCCTACGCGCGGGTCATGTCGCGGACGCTGGTCGCGGGTGGGGGGGAGTTTGTCTATCAGCCGGGCAAAGCGATCCCCGGCACGGTGATCTTGGAGAAGCCGGATCTGCCAGCGCCGAGCGAGTGGGCCGATGCGCTCAAGCTCGCCGAGTATCTGGGCATCACTTTGCCCAGTAAGGCGCTGCATGGTGACAACTTGCGGCGGCTCGAGCGAGAGCTGGGCTCACGGGTCTCGGAGGTCGCCAAGGCCGTGACCGCGCTGCCGGCCGAGCTTCGTACCTGGTCGGCCGTGATGGGTTTGACAGGGGAGTTACCGCGCGTGATCACGGCCGACAGCGCTGACCAGTTGATCGCGCAGATCCAGCACAAGCCGGCGGTCGAGCAGGTCCGGGCGCTGGCGCGCTTCGAGGCCAAGACCAGTCCGGGTGCGGTGGGTCGCAGCGTGGCGTCGGCGACCCGGAACACGCAGGTCTTGGGATCGCCGCTGACCCTGGGCGTGTTTCGTCAGCTGGGCAGTCTTGGGGATGGCGACGCCGTCCGGCAGATCCTCGAGGAGGCGCGCAAGTGCTTGCGTCAAGACGAGGTCGTGACCTCGTTGGCCGACCGGATCTCCAACCTCGCGCGCGAGGGCCAGAAGCTGATCGAGTCGATGCTCGAGCCTGGACCTGGACCTGGGCCGGTGACGGATCCAGCCGATCCCACGCAGACCGTGGTCGTCCACAAGCAGAAAGTGGCGTCCGGGGACCGAGCGGCGGTGCTGGCAGCGCTCGAGGCGGTGTTGGGCGAGGCCAGGACTGAGCTGAGCGAGGACGGCGATCTGCGCTTGAACGTCGAGCTCACGATCACGCGCAAGGATCGCTCGTGAGCCGAGACCTCGACAAGTCGGAGCTCATCCGTCGACTCGATGAGATCCTGCCTGGCACGGGCAAGAAGCACGACCATCGCCTGGTCGCGCTCCGGGGTTGGTGCGAGGTCGACCAGGTCGCTACCGCCGTGGGTGTGGTTCGCGTGGTCCGTGTTCGCAGCGAACTCGAGCTTCGCCGCTTGCTGCCCGGCATCCATGAGGAGACGGGGTTCATTGCATACATGTTGGAGTGGCCCGCCGCCGAGCTCCCCGTTGACGTCGCGGGCCGGTTTTTTGGCTACGGGCGAGTATTTCGGTTCCAGCGGATCGACCGGATCCGAAATCTGTTTGGCGGCGGTCGCAACTATGTCGACGTGGACTACGACCTCGCCAAGTCGAGGCTGGGTGCGTACTTGGTCGAGCGGTTTCGGCCGGGTGAGCTCGACACGCCTGCGGGGCGCGTGACCCTGGACGGCGCGTTCGCGACCTGGCTGAAACGCCAGTGGGGGCTCGATGCTGGCGAGGCGCTGGGGTTGGACACGCTGCTGGCCTGGGCGGCAACCAACGGGCGCGGACACGAAATGCGCGACGAGCTGGCGAGCGAGTCGGCGGCCCAGGTTCGCGCGGAGCTGGACGCGTTTTTTCGCCGACGGGTAGGGGACGCAGGTCCGCTGGTGTTCGAGACCTGGCTCGAGGGTCGCGGGCGGTTGTTGCTGCAGTTTGCGGCGCTGTTCGAGACGATGGTCGAAGATCCAACCGGTGCGCCGAGTGGTGCGATCCGCACAGCGGCGGGGCATGGGCTGGGGCTGAACGAGGCCAAGCTCGAGGCGCTGATTCAACCACTTGGACGCGGGGCGGAGGCGGCGTTTCGGGCGGTCTCGCCAGCTGGCGAACTCCAGTTTGTTCGCGCCGTGCTCGCCGATGCCGAGAAGCTGATCAGCAGCAGCGAGCACGCCGCGTTGGTTGCGAGTCCGCGGCTTCCCTCGGCGTGGCGAGTGCGGCTCGACCGGCTCGGGGCCGCGTTGGCGGAAGGGGTCGATTCGCCCAGTGTCACGAGCTTTGCAGCGGCCCGGGAGGCGCTGCGAAACCTCGAGAGCCATGTTGCCTACCTGGACGAGGCGAGCGTCCGCACGCTCAAGCGAGCCCAGTTCGCGACACGGCTGCTGGGCTGGTTGGTGGTCCGGCCTGACCGCCAATACCAACCGGGCCATCAGGTCTACGCCGACGCCCAGACCTTGGCCGTTTGGTACGCGCAGGAGGGTGGCTACGTGGACTTGGCCCGACGCCGGGCTCGGGGCGGTGGCGAGTCCGAGTTCGAGTTGGGGATCGCTCGGGTGCTCGCGGCTGTCGACGCCGCGCGTGTCGACCTCGATCGCCGGTTTGCCAAGGGCTATGTCGAGTGGCTTCGCGCCAACCGGCCCAAGAAACCGCTGCTGGCGATCGACCAGGCCGTGGCGACCTTCGCGGCGCCGTACCTCGAGGGCGGTGAGCATCGCCGAATGTTGGTGTTGTTGATGGACGGCATGGCCTGGGCGCAAGCGGTGGAGCTGCTCGAGGACTTGGATCGTGGAAGCTCGCCCTGGTACCCGATCGCGTGGAACACCCAGGCATCCAGCACGGACAACGGGTTCTTCACCCCGGTCTTGGCCCAGCTCCCGAGCATCACCAAGGTCTCGCGCTCGGCGTTCTTTGCTGGGGTTCCGACCAAGTTCGACGCCAAGCTGACCAACATTCAGGACGCCAAGGTCTGGGCGGACCACAAGGCGCTGGCACGCTTCTACACAAATGGCGGTATGCCCAAGCTGCTCGCCAAGAGTGATGCCTTCGACATCGACGGCACGGCCCGCCAACCTGCGCTGACGTTGATCAAGGACACCAACCAGCCCGTGGTTGCGCTGATCCTCAACGCCATCGACGATCATCTGAAGGCGAGCACGCAGGTCGACCAGGACTGGACCGTGGACCGCATCCACGCGCTGCGGGATCTGCTGGATGCCGCCGCCGAGGCAGGGCGTGCGGTGCTGCTCGCGGCCGACCACGGTCACGTTTCGGGCCAGCGGCTCGAGAACGCGGGCCGAGACTCGGACCCCGGCGAGGGCAGCACCCGGTGGCGGGCGTGGATCGAGGGGGATGCCGTGCGCGAGTACGAGGTCTGCATCGAGTCGGGTGGCCACGCTTGGGCGCCCAAAGGTCCCAAGATCAAGGGCGTCATCTTGCTCGCGGATGACACCCGGCAGTACGGCGGCGCGCATCACTACGGTGAACATGGCGGTGCGTCGTTGGCCGAGGTCGTCGCGCCAACCGTCGTGATCGGCGCCGAGGCGATCAAGCCCAAGACGCCTGGCTTCGAAGACGCGGCGCTGGAGGCCCGACGCGCGCTGCCGCCTTCGTGGTGGTTGCTCGACGTCGAGCCTGCGCCCACGATCGTCAAGGAGACGGCGGCCAAGTCGAGCCCGGTCGAGGTTCAGGTCGAGCTGTGGCAGGAGCCCAGCCCCGCACCCGTGACACCAGCAAAGGCGGCCCCCAAACCGGCGATCGCCACGTCGCTGCATGTCTCCGAAGCGACCAAAAAAGTGGTGACCAAGCTGGGCAAGAACGCGCTGTTCAAGGCGCGGGCACCAGACCCAAAGAAGCGGGATGTCATCATCCGGGCGCTCGAGATCCTGCTCGAACGCAAGGGGGGCGTGCCAGCCGCCGTGTTTGGCAAGCACGTGGGTCTGCCCGGCTTCCGCGTGGGTGGGTTCGTCTCGAGCCTCACCGAAGTGCTCAACGTCGACGGCTACGAGGTCGTCGCCTACGACCCCCAGGCCAAGCTCGTGGTGCTCACCCCAGAGCTGCTCGCGCAGGGCTTCGACCTATAGACTCGAGGACGAATGACCAACGAGGTCGACAACATCAGCCTGATTAAGCGCAGGGAGATCATCGATGCCTTGCGCCGCGGAACGGTGCCCAAGCGCGGGCTCGAGGTCTTCGCTGTCGGTCTCGACCGCTTCGAGGTGGCGATCGACGCCGAGCTCGAGTCTGCGGCGAGCGGCAACGGGGTCTTCAAGGCCGTCCGCGGCGAGTACGGCACCGGCAAGACCTTCTTTTCGCGGTGGCTCGAGCACCGCGCTCGGGAGCGAGGCTTTGCGACTGCGCTGGTCCAGATCTCCGAGGTCGACACGCCGCTGTACCGGTTCGAGACCATCTACCGGCGCGCGCTGGAGTCACTGCAGACCAGGGAGTGGAGCCAAGGCGCGTTCCGCCAGCTCATCGACAAGTGGTTCTTCGAGCTCGAGGAAGAGGCCATCGCGTTGTTGGGTGGCGACAGCGAAGACGCCGAACGCCTAGCGAGTGCGGTCGGGGATCTGCTGGAAAAGCGGCTCGCAACCGTGAGCGCCACCCACCCGCAATTCGCCGCGGCCCTGCGAGCGGCACACACTGCCCGCCTGCGTGACGAGCACGCGATCTCAGAGGGGCTGCTGGCGTGGTTGATGGGCCAGCCCAACGTTGGGTCACCGATCAAGCGGGCCGCGAACCTCAAGGGTGACCTCGACCATCGTGGCGCGTCTGGGTTCTTCCGTGGGCTGTTGGCGGTGCTTCGCCAGCTCGGTCGCCGTGGCCTGGTGCTGGTGCTGGACGAGGTCGAGACCATTCAGCGGGTCCGGACCGACAGCCGCGAGAAGAGCCTCAACGCGCTGCGGCAGCTCATCGATGACATCGACGCCGGGAGCTTCCCGGGGCTGTACGTGCTGATGACCGGAACGCCGCAGTTCTTCGACGGCCCGCAAGGGGTCAAGCGCCTCGCGGCCCTCGACCAACGGCTTCACGTCGACTTTGGTGCGGTTGACGCTCGCTTCGACAACCCGCGCGCCGTGCAGATCCGGCTGACGGCCTTCGACCGTGATCGGCTGCTGGAAGTGGGGCGGCGAATTCGTAGCGTGTACCCGACCGAGCACGCCGAGCGGATCGCCGCGCGGGTTGGCGACGACGTACTCGAGCTGCTCGCCGATGGCATCTCCGGCAAGCTTGGTGGCAAGGTTGGGATCCCGCCGCGGATCTTCTTGCGCAAGCTCGTGTCCGAGATCTTGGATCGCGTCGACCAGTTCCCCGAGTTCGACCCCAAGCTGCACTATTCGGTCACCGTCCAGGCCGCCGAGCTGAGCGACGAGGAGCGGGCCGCGACCGGCATGGCGCGCTCGATCGACGACATCGAGCTCGATCTCGGAGCCGACTAGATGACAGCGTTCGACCGGCTCTCGCCCGCGCTCCAGTACCAGATCGTCAACACCCTGGGCTTCAGCTCGCTGCGGCCGGTTCAGGATCTGACGATCGACGCCGTGCTCGCGGGCAAGAACTGCGTCGTCCTGGCCCCGACGGCCGGCGGAAAGACCGAGGCTGCCTTCTTTCCGATCTTGTCGCAGATCCACGCCGAGTCTTGGTCGCCCGTGTCGGTGCTGTATCTGTCGCCGATCAAGGCGCTGCTCAACAACCAGCAGACGCGGGTGACCCGCTATGCCGGCTTGTTGTCACGCCGCGCTTTCACCTGGCACGGCGACATCGGGCCCACCCACCGCAAGCGCTTCATCAACGATCCCACCGACATCCTGCTGACCACCCCCGAGTCGCTCGAGGCGATGATGATGAGTACGCGGGTCCCCGCGCGCGCGCTGTTCGAGGGGCTTCAGGCCGTGATCATCGACGAGGTCCACGCGTTCGCCGACGACGATCGCGGCGCGCACCTATCTGCCGTGCTGGAGCGTTTGACCCGGTTTTGCAAGAAGGACATTCAGCGGATCGGGCTGTCGGCGACGGTCGGCAATCCCCCCGAGATCTTGACGTGGATGCAGGGCAGTTCGAAGCGCCAGGGTGCCGTGATCTCGCCGCCCAAGCCGAAGATCGAGCCCCAGATCAGCATCGACTTCGTGGCCAACCCGGCCAACGCGGCCCTCGTGATCAAGCGGCTACATCCCGGGCGCAAGCGGCTGGTCTTCGTGGACAGTCGCCGGGGTGTCGAGGAGCTGGGCAAGCTCTTGATCCAGTCCGACGTCCTCACCTATGTGACGCACGGCTCGCTCTCGGCGGCCCAGCGACGTGACACAGAGCGCGCGTTTGAGGAGGGCTCCGACTGCGTGATTGCGGCCACCAGCGCGCTCGAGCTCGGCATCGACGTGGGCGACCTGGACCACGTGCTGCAGCTCGACAGCCCGCCGGGCGTCGCCAGCTTTTTGCAGCGGATGGGCCGGACCGGGCGACGCGATGGGACGGTTCCCAACTGCACCTTCCTCACAACCAAGGACATGCTCGCGCTGCAGGCCGCCGCGATTGTCCGGTTGAGCCGTCAGGGGTATGTGGAGCCGGTCCGGACCCGGCGGTCCGCGTTTCAGATCCTGGCGCATCAGATCATGGCCCTGGGCATTCAGCGATCGGGCATTGCGCGCGACGAGTGGTGGGCTTGGCTCGACGGGGCATCGGCGTTCTCGGGGGTCACCGCAGAAGACCGAGAGGCGATCGTTGCCTACATGCTCGAGGAGGGGATCCTCGCAGACCAAGGCGGCAAGCTGTGGCTGGGTCCCAAGGGCGAGAAACTCTACGGCAAGCGCAACTTCGCCGAGCTCTACGCGGTGTTCTCTGTTCCGCGCCTGATCACGGTGCGGTGGAACGCTACGGAGATCGGCACGGTCGACGCTCAGTTCCTATCAGGACTCGACGGGCAATCTGGCGCAGGGTCGTTCACCTTGGGTGGCCGGCCCTGGCAGATCCAGCACGTCGACTGGCGGAAGGGTGTGTGTATCGTCGAGCCTGCCCAGCATGCCAAGAACACCCGCTGGTCCGGGGCTCCACAGTATTTGAGCTACGAGATCTGCCAGGCGATGCGGCAGATTCTGATCGTCGACGATGTCGACGATGTCTGGTCCAAGCGCATGCAGGACGTCATCACGATGATGCGGGCGGAGCACGCTTTTTTGCGCGAGGCGGCATCACCCATGGTGGTCTCTGCTGGTGAGATCACGTGGTGGACCTGGGCCGGGGGAAGGGCGAACCTGATCTTGGCGCAGATGATCGAGAAGGATTTGGGCGGCAAGGTGGTGGTTCGCAATGAGTCGATCACCTGCAAGGACGCCGCGGGGGCGAGCATCGCCGCGCTACAGCTGTGGCGTAGCGAGGCGAGCCGGGCCGGACGGCCAACCGAGCCGGAGGTGCTGGCTCTGGCGGATGGGGCGGTGAGGTATCAGGTGAGCAAATTTCAGCCGTGTCTGCCCGAGGAGTTGGCGTCACGGCTGTTGGTGGGGTCGCTCGACCCAGAAGGGGTGCGGCGGGTGCTGGGAGAGCGTGGTAAGAAGGCTTCGGACTAGGTCCATCATGCCCGCATACAAATTCACCTGGGATCACTTCGACGATCAAACCGTGACCGCCCTCGCCAAAGCGGAGGGCTACGACCGCGACCACCACCACGAACTCAGCGCGCGCGACTACCTGGCCGGCCAGGTCAAGCGGCCAACGGGCGCGTTTGTGTCGGAGCACCGTGACGTCCTCGTCCGGCATTGGCTGCCCGACTACGCCGGTCTGAAGCACATCGTCGACAGACTGCTAGATGCCGGGGTCGGCCCGCTGGGCAGTCCTCGTAGCAAGTCGGGCTACCTCGAATACATCAGCAAGACGCGGCGGTCGAAGACCTTTCGAGCCACGCTGCGCGCCGCGATGATCCAGTTCGGAGATCGTGCCAGCATCGATGCGGACGACGTGATGGACGATAGCTTCGTCCCACGCTTCGCCGTTCTCGACATCGCCAAGCAGGTCCCTGACCAGCGCAAGCCCTTCCGCCATCAGGTCGCGGCGTGGGAGCGAATGTCGGCGAACCTCGCCAAGGCCGAGTCGACGAAGGTGTTTCAGGGGATGTTGGTCATGCCGACCGGGGCTGGAAAGACCTTCACGGCCGTCCAGTGGCTGGCCCGGGAAGTCCTGTCTCGTGGGATGCAGGTGTTGTGGTTGGCGCATCGCAGCGAGCTACTTCGTCATGCGGCGTCAGAGTTTCAAACTTCCGCAGCCATGGTCGATCCCAAGATCGGCAAGCTACGCGTGCGCGTGGTCTCGGGTGAGCACTGTTCGGCGTCGCAGATCGATCCTGCCGACCATGTGGTGATCGCGTCGATCTCGAGCCTCCGCTACAGCCAAGATATTCGCGACGAGCTGCTCAACAATCCTCGTACGTTCGTGGTCATCGACGAGGCCCATCACGCCCCGGCGAAGTCCTACCGCGACGTGATCCAGGTTCTCCGCAAACAACAGGCGTGGCGCCTGCTCGGGCTCACCGCCACACCGACACGTACGGTCGAGTCCGAGCGGTCGACGTTGTCGGGGCTGTTCGGTGGCAACATCATTCACCAGGTCACGCTCCGCGAGCTGATCGAGGGTGGCATCCTGGCCCGCCCGACGCTCGTCCGAGTCGAGACAAACGCGGATGTCGAAGCGGGGATCACCGAGGACGACCGCGCGCACGCCTATCGGTTTCAGGATCTGAGTGAGCGCTGGCTGCAGCGGATTGCCGACATGGCCGATCGCAACAAGGTGATCGTCCGCCACTATCTCGACCACCGCGAGCGATACGGCTGCACCATCATGTTCGCCGTCAACGTCGTTCACGCGGCGTTGCTCGCTGCACAGTTGCGGGAACACGGGGTTCGGGCCGACTACGTCGCAAGCTATCGGCCGGACAACACCGAGGGCGACCCAAGCGAGCGCATCGAGGCGCTGCGGTCCGGCGACCTCGAGGTGCTCGTCAACGTCCAGCTGCTCACGGAGGGGGTGGACGTGCCCAACGCCAAGACCATCTTCCTGACCCGCCCAACAGGCAGCGAGATCCTCTTTCGGCAGATGGTTGGCCGTGCCCTTCGTGGTCCGGACGCGGGCGGGACCACGGAGGCGTACCTGGTCAGCTTTGAAGACTGTTGGGCCACCTACTCGAATTGGGAGCGCCCCTTCGATCTATTGATGCCGGAGCTCGTTGCGATCGCGGAGCCAAAGCCAGCCGCAGCCGCGAAGGTGGTCGAGGCCGCTCTTGAATGGTTGCCATGGGACGTGATCCGCTCCGCCGCGGCTCGCCTGTACGCGACGCCGATCGACCAGCGCGCCGACGTCTTCGACATCATCTCACACGGCTGGTACCTGCTCGAGCGCGAAGAACCCGACGAGGATCCGATCTGCACCAGCATTCCGGTCTATGAACATCAGGTCCCCTGTGTGGAAGCGTTGCTCGACGATCTCTACCGGCGGTCGATCCGCGGTCGCATCAACCTCGAGACCCAGTATATCGAGTACTTTGGTGACTGCGACGACCCCACGCTGCCCGAACGCCACTTCGAGGCCCTGGTCGGCCACTGGCTCGACGGTGGCGACCGGCCGAAACACAACGCCTTGGCTGATCGTAGCATTTGCGATCCCCTGCTTGTCGCCCAGCGGATCCGTGATCAGGACCTTGGCGAGCGAGCGCGGACGACGTTGGTGACCGACAGCTACACGTCTTTGGCCAAGACCATCTACCCGACCCTGCGAGACTACTCGTCGGCGATCGAGGACGCGCTCCACGAACTCCGCTTCCCCCAGGACTCGACCCGTCGGGTACGTGGGGTGCCGCTGTTCGAGCCACCCTCGGACATTCAGATGCGGCCGGGGCAGCATGACTTGGATGTTCTGATGAAGGAAACCCTCGAGCGCGGGCGTGAGTTACTGGGTCTCGGGGCCGAGGTCGAGCTCGGTGGGGGGATTCAGATCGAGTGGACCCATCGTCTGATCAAGGGTTGGTATGCGATGGCCTACTACGAAACAGAGACGCCACACGGCGAGGGTCGGATCCGCGTCAATCGCCTGCTCAACAGCGCGGATGTCTCGGCGGAGACGCTGCGATATCTGCTCTGGCATGAGTATCTGCACCTTTTTCTGAAGGTTGGTCATACGAAGCTGTTCCGCCAGCACGAGCGAATGTGGCCGACGTGGACCGAGGGCGACCGGGAGATGGGCACGATCAACGAGCGCTTCGGCGTGCAGTACTGGTAAGTACATCGCGGTTTCAGCACAATGCCGAGGTCAGAACGTCGACGTCGAGGTCTCGGTTCGCAGATCCCCCTCCGACGAGCACCTGATCAAGCTAGCGCCAGGTGAGCTTGCGATCATCCACGATTAATACTGGGCCGGCTGGATCATCTTCTTGTCAGCACAGCCGAGCACCAGCGACATATCTTTCGTCAACCGGACACACTCGCTCTGTGATACAAGGTCTCCGTGCGCAGGCGACCGCCGGAGACGGGAACTCGAGGTGGTGCGTTCGGGACTTGACGCGATGACCGTGGCCACAGACTTTTACCAACTCGCGGAGCACGAGATCCTCTGGGACGACGTGACCGAGCACCTTGACGAGGCAGAGTTTCTATTCGAGCTGTGGGAGGCCGCGCTGGATGCCCCCAATTACACGCTGGCGGAGGTCGCCGCGGGTCCCGAACGACGCTTGCTCGCGCACATCGATGGACTCCAAGTTGGTGGGCCGGCCGTCGCCGAGCGCTTGCTGTTCCCGACCGTTGAGAACCCAGGGTCGTACTACGGAAAGGTCGTCGCAGCGGCCCTGGCGTGCCAGCACCCAGAGCGTGTCTTGAAAGTGCTCGTCGGCGCAGCTGACGAAGAACAGCGTCGCGGCATCATCAAAGCACTAGAGTTGAGCGATGATGCGAGCTTGAACGCGAGGGTGGTGCAGGTGCTCGACTCGAGTCGCGGCGGAGTGGGTTGCGCCGCGCTCCTCGAGGTGCTCGCGCGACGTCGCGCTCCCGTTGGCAGCTGGGTGGGCCATCTTCTCGGTGGCGATGATCCGGGCGCGGCTCTGGCTGCGGCGCGTCTCGTTCGTTACTGTTCCGATCGTCAGGTGCTCGAGGGCCTCGCACCACTCGCTCAGTCAGATGACGCCGGGCTCCGTTTCGCGGCCGTGGAGACGGCGTTGATCCGGCAGGTCCCCGGAGCCTGGGAGTCGGCCGTCTACTGGGCCTTCATCCCGGTGGAGTCGCCGTTTCGTCGCGATGCGATGGTCTGGGTGGCCCTTCTGGGCGACGCGGCGGCTCAGCAGCATTTGCTTGGGCTCGTGGACAGCCCCGAACACCGCGCTGACGCGCTGTGGGCTCTCGGGTTCAGCGGGCGCGTGTCGGCGGTCGATCGTTGTATCGAGCTACTCGGCGACGACGAGATCGCCCCTCTCGCAGCTGAAGTGGTTTGCGCGATCGCGGGCCTGTCCACGGAGGACGACCGGTTCTGGAGAGCGCCACCACCACCCGACGGTGAAGGTCAGACGCTGCCGAGGTTGCAAGACGATGACCTCAACCGTGATCTGATCCCGACCGCCGAAGCCGGATTGCAGATCCCCGAGCCCGAGCCAACTGCACGCTGGTGGCAGGAGCGAAGGCCCGGGTTTGAACCCTCGCTTCGTTACATCGGTGGGCGCGCTCTCACGGGCCGGGTGCTCGTGGATGCGCTGTGGCGAGCCCCCATGCGACGACGACACAATCTCGCTCTCGAACTTGGCCTTCGAACAGGTGGAACCGTCATGGTTGGTACCCGTGCGCTGTCCGGGCCGCAGCAGGCTCAGCTTGCTGAACTAGCCGAGCTCGAGGCCATCGATTTTCAGCGAGGCATGACGCTTCGGTAGTCGCCATGTGGGCTGTCCAAAACGAGACCGCATACGCCGTCGAGCGAACTTGGGTTCGTGATCAGGATGGCATGCATCACTGGGTGGTAGTCGTGAAGGCGACCTTCGAATTCAAACCCGACGGCACGCTCGGCCTGGCCGACGAGCAGCTCGATCCCCTACATGTGCCGGAGTACTTCGGTGACCCCGGGCGCTCGAGTCTGCGCTATGAGGCTGACCTCATCGGACCCAAACCCGGCACCGACGTGATCGTCAACGCCCACGCACACGCGGCTGGCGGTCGACCGATCCGTGAAGTCGGGGTCAGTCTGCGGATCGGGGAACTCCAAAAGACGCTCCTGGTCCGCGGCCAGAGCCGCTATTCGTTCGGCATGACTGGCTTGCGCGTGACAGAACCCGCCCCCTTTGTCACCCACCCAATCCGCTACGAGAGCGCCTACGGTGGATCGGACATGCTCGACGACGAGCCCAAGCGACACCGCATCGATGCTCGGAACCCGGTCGGTGTTGGCATCGCACAGCACGCCGCGCATCTGCACGGACGGGTCGCGCCGAGCGTGTTCTACCCGCGGGGCGATCCGGCGAAGATCGGGCCCGCGGGCTTTGGTGCGATCGCCAGCTACTGGTCGCCACGGCGCGAGGTCGCCGGCACTTACGATCAGCGCTGGGCCGCGCACAAGCGCCCGCTGTTGCCGGACGACTACGATCCAACCCACTTGCTGTGTTCTCCAGTCGATCAACGGGCACAACCGCGACTGCGTGGCGGTGAGCGGATCGGGCTGGTCAACCTCACCCCCGAGGGGGCGTTGGAATTCGAACTGCCGCGCGTCGTGTTCGCGGCGACAACTCGAATATCGAGGCGAAGCGTCGAGCATGGTTTCGAGCTTGCTAGCGTCGTCATCGAGCCCGAGCAACGGCGGCTGATCATGACATGGCAGAGCGCGTTGTTGGTGCGGGCGCCTGAAGTCGATGATCTCCGGGTCTCTCGGATCCGCGAGGTGCGGTCATGAGCGGGCGACTCGAGGTCGTTGCCGTCGGCGCGCGAACTCCCGTAGGATTGGTCGCCGAGACCAGCGCGGCCGCTGTCCGAGCTGGACTCGTGCGACTGCAGGAGTACCCCTATGCGTTGGCCAACGGCGAGCCGGTGACGGCTGCGTTCGACGCTCAGTTCGCAACAACACTGAATGGCCGGCCTCGGCTCTTTGGTCTGCTAGCGAGCGTGTTCGCCGAGGTCGAGCGCAGGCTCACCCCAGCGGGGGGGTTGCCCGACCGCCTGCACGTGCTGCTCTCACTGCCGGAGGGCCGACCGGGGTTCTCGGACGACGACGCCACGGAGGTTGCTCGAGCAGTGTTTACCCACTTTCAGGGCAAAGGAATTGACGCATTTGTCGAGGTCGCGGGGCGTGGACACGCTGGGGGCATTGTGGCGGTTCAGCGGGCGTTGCAGGAGCACGAGCGTGGCGCGGACGGGCCATTCATCATCGTGGGGGTCGAGTGCTATCTCGATATCCATACTATCGCTTGGCTGGATCGCCAGGGCCTGCTCGCCCAACCACAGGTTCGAAACGGCTTTGTGCCCGGGGAGGGGGCTGGGTGCATGGTGTTGGCCAGCGGGGATCGGCGAAGGCAGCTGCGTTGGCCGAGTCTGGCTGTGTTGGGCGGCGTCGGCACGGGCCACGAAGCTCAGCTGCGAGACAGCGACATGGGATCATTCGGCGTGGGCATGACCCACGCGGTGCTGTCGGCTGCCGCGGGCCTCGCCGAGACGGAAGTCGACACGATCTACATCGACCTCAACGGCGAACGCTACCGGAGCGAGGAATGGGGCTTCGTCGCCCTGCGCACCCACGGGTTATGGCGCTCGCTCGAGTACGACGCGCCCAGCGATTGCTGGGGTGATGTGGGCGCCGCGTGGGGGCCCCTCGCGGCGGTCTTGGCGGTCCGATCTTTTGTACGTGGGTACGCGCGCGGCCCTCGGGCGATGGTCCTGGGGGGGTCCCTGAGCGGCCTGCGAGGTGCAATGATCCTGCAAGACCCAAGGCTGGGGTAGACAACAGAGGAGACGAGCTACGGCGATGAGCGTTACGGTCAATCCACCCAAGAGTCCCGTCACCAAAGCCAGCAAGGGCGTGGCCGCGGCGACGGTACCCAACGTGTGCAAGATGCCCGGCCCACCGGCGCCCTTCGTGCCCACGCCTCTCCCCAACGTCGGCAAGAGCGGGGAGTCCCCCAAGGGCTACTCCAAGAACGTCAAGGTCGAGGGCCACCCCGTGGCGATCAAGGGCGCCTCGTTTGGATCGGTCGGTGATGCAGCAAGCAAAGGGACAGGAGGTGGGCTCGTGTCCGCGAACACTCATGGGCCGGCGACCTTCGTGGGGCCTGGTTCGCTCGACGTGAAGTTCGAGGGCAAGAACGTGCACCTTCTGGGCGACCCGATGCTCAACAACTGCGACCCCAGTGGCCGGACGCCGAACTCGGCGACGATGGTTGGAGTACTCCAGCCTGGGGGCCTGGCGGCGTTGTTTGGGGACGAAGTGTGTCCGCTGTGCGGGAAAGAGCACGGTGCCGCTGGCAAGCTGGAGGAGAGCACGGCCACCAAGGGCGACGCGGACCTACTCGCGGCGGCGGCCGGTCGGGCCGTTGCCAAAGCGCAGATCCAACGAGAAGCGCGGGTTGCAGCTGCGCGTGCCGAAGCGGAAGCGCGTGCTCGCGCGAAGTACGAAGCCGCTCGAGCGAAGCTGCAGGCGAACATCGCAGGCGCGGGCGCGTCCGGGAACGCGACGGCCGTTGCCACGCTCACTGCCAAGCTGGCGGCGCTGCGGCCCGAGACTGTCAATCCCCAGTCTGTCAGTGGTGTGGAGATCAGCGCGATGCTCGGAGTTGTTCGGTGTAAGGATGGCAAAGTCTACGCGGGGACTTCGTCGTTTCAGCTCCAGGAATTGGGCGACGAGATGCCGGCCGGATGGCACACACCGGTGGCGCAGTGCTCGCTGCACGAAGCAGAGCCTCCGGACTTCCCCGATCAATGTGCGGAATTTCAGAAATTTGTTACAGACAAGAAGGTGTTTGCGGCGAAGTGGAAAGATCTCAACACAGCCAACCGGAAGTTCCGCAAGGGGCACTTGGAGGAACCACACTACCCACCAGGTCGTTGTGCGGCCCAACAGATGCTCTTGCTCGCGCTCGAACACGGCGGCCGACCTGTCGGCCTGACGGAGCGGACGCACCGATCGGCCGATCCCACCGCGACAGTGCAGGTCTACGTCCGCGACAGCCCGACCGCTGCGCCACGCATGGGCTCGTTCGGGGGCACGAATGCTGTACCTCCATGTGGGACCTGTCAGGTTATCCTCACGATGCTAATGTGTCCCGACGAGCGCCCGAAAGAATGTCAACACCGGGCGCCCGCAGGAGGAGTTTGCCGATGCACGTAGAAACTGAATTTGAAGCTCTTCTCGAGCGGCTCGTGCCCGGGTGTGGCGCGCATTGTGTCGGAGCTTCGCTGGCGGAAATCGACGAGCTGGAGGCGTTTGTTGGCCAACCGCTGCCGCCGTTTTATCGGTGGTTCCTCACGAAAATGGGGCGCAACATGGGGCCGCTGGGCTACCCGCGAGTGGATATGAGCGTGGGCACGTTGCTTTCCATTTATCGATCAGGCTTCAAACCCCCAAGGGCGAGCTTGCTGTTGGTGGCCAGCGAAGCAGATGACATCATGCCAATGTACATGTTCTGCGACCTCGCCAAGCGGACACGCGACGACGCCCTCGTGTGCAGCTATGAGAAGAATGGTGGCGTGCGTCAAGACGAGGCCGAGACACTCCGAGAGGACATTGCATGGGGGGTGTTTATCCGGTCACGCTTCCCGGGTAGCCAGCAATGCAGCGGAATGTTCAGGGATGAAGGTGGGGATGTACTGGGCAGTCTCGAGCCAGTGCTCGAGCGCTTCCAGTTCGAAACGTTGCATCGGAGTGGGCCACGTTGTGGGTTGTACGAGTGTGAAAACGCTGCCCTCGATTGTGTTGTCCCGCCTGGAGACGGGTTCGAGCCCGACATGTCTTTCACCCTCCGGGGCGATGAAACAACGATTCGGAGTATCCTTGGCGTAATCGGGGTCGAGACCTCGTTGGCGATCCGGATTGAGAGGTGGACCCCGCCCTTGGTACGGTGAATCGCTCCGGCCTGGCTGGCGAGCCATGTGGCAGCGGAGCGCGAGACCCTCGGCCTCCGGCCAGATGTTCGTTGTTACTCTTGTACCGTCCCGCGTTATTTGCGAGATGTTGTCCCACGATCACCACGGGGCTGCACAGCCTCGGCATGACCCTGCGTGACAGTCGGCCGGCCGAGTTGCAGCT
>NZ_JMCC02000210.1 GCF_000737335.2 Enhygromyxa salina
CTCCTCAGGTGAATTTCATCTTTTTGCTGTTTTACAGCGCTTATTCAAGGCCTAGAGCACCAAGCCCGCGGGGGCGCTATCCCAGCAGCCGGCGCCCGAGCTCGGCCGGCCATTGGCCCTGTGCCGACGCATCACCAGCGAGTTGCTCGGCGTGCTCGGCCGCCAGCACGTCGCGCAAGACGACCCGGCAGCTCAGCCCTCGCCCCCATCGCAGCCCGTGTGTTTGACGACGACGACGGGGTCGTCGAAGGTGAACACCACCGGGCCAAAGCCCGTGAACGGTTTCAACGGCTCGTCCGTGCTGCTGGCAACGCTGACGAAGCTCCCGCCAATCGCCTGCTTCTCAATCTGGAAGTGGTTGGTGTTCGGGGTGATGTCGACCGTGACCATCCGCCGCGCCGGCGAGTCTTTTTTCCAAGCTGCGAGTGTGTAGTCAGTGCCCTGGGTGCCATCAAAATCGACGGGCGTGATGCGCAGCGTGTCCGCGGAATTGTTGATCACGGTCACGCTGGTGGTCGTCGCGCCGGCCAGAAACACGAGGCTGTCCGCGCCTAGATCGGACCCGGCGCCCGCGACATTCGAGATCGACACGACGTTGGATTGGTGGGTCAGCGCCACCGTCTTCGAGGTGCCGGTGCTGGTGTCGGTCAGCGTCACGGTGGTCTCGTTGGATGGGACCTCCCACGGTCCCGCGTCGTGTTGATGGCCGCCCACCGGGTAGGTCTGACTGGCGATCGTCACGTTCGTGGGGATCCCCGAGTCGTTGCGCACCCGCATGAACCCGTTGACCGTCGCGTGGTGCCAAGTCTCCCACGGGTCGACGCTCTTGATCAGCGGTGAGGCGATGAAGCCCTGGACCTTGCTGCTGCTCGCTACGGCCGCTCCCGTGGGGCTGGTCCGGACGTCGAACGCCAGCGTGGTCGTGCCGACGGCGGCCATCGGGAGGTACATGACGCCCCCCCCAGCCATCTCGACGTTGGCCGGAGTCGGGCATAGATCTTCCCCCGCATCGGACGTTGGCGTGACGGTGACGTAGAGCGTCTCATTGGTCGTGTTTGTTAGCCTGACGTAGCCGTGGAAGTCATTGCCGTTGGTCTGCAAGGTGGCGGTGTAGGTCGTGTCAATGTGGATTGCCTGCATCTTGGGTGTCTCCTGAGGTGAGTGGGTTTGGGTGCTGTTGAATCCAAGCGTCAATTTGAGTCACGCGCGCGGTCCACTGCGATCCGAGCGAGGTGAAGGCTTCGGCCGCTGCCTGCGCCCGGCTGCGACCGGCCGCGTGCTCGCCGGCCGCGACCTCGGCCTGCGCGAGCAGCCACAGGATCTCGGCATGCTCGACCAGGTTGCCGGGGTTGGCCTCGAGGATCGCCAGCGCGCGCGCCAACAAGCTCACGGCCCGCGCGTAGTCGCCTCGCCCGAGCGCGCTCCCACCGAGCGGCTTGAGCAGCACCGCGATGTAGGGATGCGCGGGCCCGAGCTCCGGCTCGAGCAGCTCGAGCGCGGGCTGCAAGACCGCCTGCGCGCCGGCGTGATCACCAAGCTCGTACAGCGCGTCGCCAAGGTTGAGCATCGCGAGTCCTCGGTCGCGGCTCTGCGGCGGGAAGTGGCGCTCGACGATCCGCAGCGCGCGAGCAAAGGTCTCGGCCGAGGCCGCGAAGCGCTGGGCTCGATACTCGGCCGTGCCCACAGCGCTGAGCGCAGCCGCCCGCTCGGGGTGCTCGGGTCCAACGGTGGCCAGCAAGATCGCGTCGGCGGCGTTGGCATGGTCCAGCGCGAGGTCGACCTCCCCCGTGGCGTCGTACGCACCGGACAGCGCGACGTGGGCCTGCGCCACAAGCAGCCCGCGCGGACCCTGGCTGGCTGTGGCCAGACGCAGGGCTTTGTCGAGCAGTGGCAGCGCGCGCGCGTAGTCGCCGGCGTTGGACGCCGCGATCCCCTCGTCGAGCGCGGTCTCATCGGCGGCGTGCCTGGGGCTTCCACCCAGCTGCTCGAGCGCGCGGGCCCGCTCGAGCAAGGGTGAGACCGCGTCGCGGTGGCCCCGATCGTCATGCAAGTAGGCGAGCAAGCGCAAGCTGGTGGCGAGCTCCCAGCCGTAGCGAGGTCCCGCCGCCTCCCACAGCGCGACCGCCCGCTCGTAGTCGCGCTGGGCCGCGTCGAGATCGCCGCGCAGCTGGTGCAGCCGCGCGCGCTGACGAGCGAGGCGGGCGACGTCCGTGGGGCGATCACCAAGGGCCTCGACCAGCGCCGCCTGACGCTCGATCCGCCACGCGGCGGCGGCGTCGTTGAAGGTCAGCGACAGCTGGATCCTGGCGAGCCCGGCTTGGGCCTCGCGGACGCGCTCGAGGTCGCCCCGCGCGAGTCCGCGATCCATGGCCTCGCCGTACCACCGGCTCGCGGGCTCGGCCCGGCTCGCGAGGATGTTCAAGTTGCCGAGGAGCATCGCGGTCTCGCCGATCAGGGGCGCCCAACCGAGCCCGAGCGCGCGCGCGTGCAGCTGCGCGGCGCGAGCGAGGCGAGCCTCGAGCGCAGGATCCCCGATGCCAAACTGCAGGTGGTCGACATCCTGGGTCAGCGACTGGATCTCGTCCGCGAGCGCGGGCGGGGCCGTGCGATCTTCACCCAGGCTCGCCGCCGTCGCGCAGGTCTCGGGTGCCTCGATGTCGGCCAGCCAGGCGGCCAGCACGGGCGCGCTTTTCAGCTCGCCCCGCTCGATGCTCCGCACCAACGTGTCGACGCGAGACGAGCCGGCGGTCAGACAGGCCATGCGTTGCTCGTAGTCCGTGGTCGTGAGCTGCCGATCGACAAGGTGGGCCTCGCAGGTCCCGACCGCCGTCGCCTGCCACTGCCGCGCCCACGCGTCGAGCTGGGCGCCAACGCGCGCGCCCACCTCGACGCCAAACTGCTGGTCCACGGTTGCGCGCTGGGACGGCCCCCAGGTCTGCGCGATCGCTGCGCCCGCGTTCACGCAGGGATCCGGGGGCGCCGGCAGATCTTCGGCTTGCGTCTGCGCGACCACGACGCCCAGGGCCCCCGCCGTGAGTGCGGCCAAGATCGGCCCCACCCACGCCCGCCGCAACGGCGCGAGCTCGGCCAGCAGGGCGTCCATGTCGGCGAAGCGATGATCTGGCGCGCGACACAGGCCACGCGACAGCGCCCGGCGGACCCGCAGCGGCATCCGTGCGCCCTCGGGCAGCGGCACCAGCTCGCCGGGCGCCCGCTGATCGTCCGCGCGGCTGGGTCGCTCGCCGCACAGCCCCTCCCACACC
The DNA here is from genome assembly GCF_000737335.2 of Enhygromyxa salina. Taxonomy (GTDB): domain Bacteria; phylum Myxococcota_A; class Polyangia; order Nannocystales; family Nannocystaceae; genus Plesiocystis; species Plesiocystis salina_C. Next base: position 3,264 of record NZ_JMCC02000210.1, read on the forward strand.
GACACGCAAAACGAATACTGATCGGCGCGCGCGTCGACGGACGGCCCCTCGAGCTGCTCGGGCGCGGCGTAGGCTGGGGTCCCGACGAAGCCGGCGGTTGGGGTTGGCGATCCCGACCCGAGTGATCCGGTCGAGCCCGTCCGGGTCTGCGCGTGGGTCTGCGTCCGCGCCCAGCTCGAGTCGAGCCCATCCACGGCCCGCACCAACCCAAAGTCGACGACACGAACGCGGCCGTCGTCGGCCAGCATCACGTTGTCGGGCTTGATGTCGCGGTGGATCAGGCCGGCCGCGTGCACGGCCGCGAGCCCCCGGCCTGCGTCGATCCAGGCGGCGAGCACCGCCGACGCCGACGGCCGCTCTTCTTGGATCCACGCCCGCAACGTCCGACCGGGGACGTGCTCCATGGCGATCCAGACCCGCCGCTCGTGCTCGCCCGCGTCGAACACGGGGACCACGTTGGGGTGGGACAGCTGCGCGAGTCCCCGGGCCTCTCGCAGCAAGCGCTGCCGCGCCGACTCGTCGCCCCCTTCGTCACGCAGGAATTTGAGCGCGACCGCCCGATCGAGCCGGTCATCGTACGCGCGCCAGACCGAGCCCATGCCGCCCGACCCAAGCTCGCGCTCGAGCACGAAGCGCCCGACCCGCAAGGGGTCCATGGGCTCGCCGAGCAGGTTCGCCCGCAGACGACGGCGGGCCATCTCGACAACCAAGGACGAGTCGATCGCCTGGATCGGCGCGCGCGCGTCTTCAGCGATCGAGGCCGCGGGTCCCGAGCGCGGCGTGTGGGTCTGTTCATTCATTCGACTCAGCGGTCGTCGGGCAATCACGCGGATCGATCAAACTTTGCTGACCACGGCCCCGCCCCCGCCTTCGACCTGCCCCCGGTCTCGGGTTCTCATGCCCATCGCTCACCCCCACGCCGCCCGCAGCTCGCGGGCCCAGGTCTCGAGCCCCTGCATCGTCGACTCGAGCTGCCCAGCTTCCCGCTCGAGTTCGTCGAGCACGGCCCGCAGCTCGAACTTGGCCTTGCGCAGCCGACTTCGCGCGGTGCCCTCGGGACACGCGAGCACCTCGCCGATCTCCCTGGCCGACAGCTGCTCCCAAAAGCTCAGCTCGAGCACCAGCTGCGACTCGATCGGCAGGCGGCGCAGGGCCTCGAGCAGCACTCGTTGCTCGCGGCGCTGGGCGAGCGCGGTGCTCGGTCCGATGCCCAGATCCGCGATCGAGATCGAGCCTGAATCGCCGCTGCGCCCCCGCACGCGCACGGTCTCTTCAATCCATTGGCGCAGAACATTGCGGGCGATCCCAAACAGCCAGGTCCGCACGGTCGACTGATCCCGAAACCGCTGCGCCCCCTCGACGGCGCCCTTGAAGGTGCGCTGGGTCAGCTCCTCGGCCTCCGCGGCGCTGCCGACCTTGTTGCGAAAAAACCGGAGGATCGACGCGAAGTGGCGATCGATCAGCTGCCCGCCGGCTCGCTTGTCGCCTTCGCGCCACGCTGCCATCAAGCGCTGATCGTCGTCACTCACCGAGCGCCAGGCTACCACCAAGCCCGCGCCGGGTGGGGATTATCCCAGCAGTCGGCCCTCTGCCGTGGCTGCTCGGCCTGCTCGGCCCCCAGCAGCCGCCGCACCGCCCTCGCCGGGCGGCTCGAGCTTGGCCTGCCTGCACGACCTCGCCTCCCTAGAGCGCCAATCAGTTTGAATTCACGACGCCAGGCACATCTGGGGCCGCTCCTGCCGTTGTCGGTCGGCGCTCGCAGTATGCCGGATACAGCTTCGGCCTCCCTCCTAGGCAGGAACGGCCCCAGACGCACCTGACGACGCGACTCCAAACTGATCGGCGCTCTAGGCCGTTCAGCCTCGGGCAATGGCGTGCGACGAAGACCTGGGGATCGGCACACTCGCGGACGAACTCCGGGCTATTGCCGGCGACGAAGCGCCGGAACGCCATGCCCTCGGCTCGCACACGAACGCCGGGAGAGCCACTCGGGCCGGGATCCACAGACGGAGCTCGGCGTTGAAGAAGGCATGCGTGCCGCGAGGTAGTCCTCATCTGCCCGTGCTTGCAGGTGCGGGTGATGCGAGCGGAGAGCTGCGTGAGCCTCACGCAGGAGTTGTGTGTGTGCGGGCGGTTGTGTGCCGGGCGACGGCGTCGAGCCAGAGCTGGTGGCCCTCGTTGCGTAGGCTCGAGATCAAGCGGACAGTCCCGATTCATGCATTGACATCGCAACCCGCAATTGCAATAGTATCATATGGGTGGCAAGTGGATTCAACCAGCCGCCGAGACCAATGCGTGGTTCGCTGGATTCTGCGGCAAAGCTTGCCGATGCTAGAGCCTGCTTCGATCGATGAAGCGATCCAGTCTGGAACCATGCAAACAACAATCGCAGCCACCCTCCTCCTCAACCTCCAACAACCCATGGCGCCACCGCCCGAAGAGAGTCACGCAGTGGCAACCGTAACCTCGGACGAGAGCGCCGAGGTCCTG
>NZ_JMCC02000211.1 GCF_000737335.2 Enhygromyxa salina
GGATCAAGTGGAACTTCCGCAAGATCGTGCGGCGCTGCTCGAAGAACGTGATCACATTCAAGTGCCGAAGCACCGGCGAAATCTGCGGTTTCACCGATGCGCGAGCTTGGACGCGTTTGTCTTGGCATGCTTGGATTCGCGTGTGCAAAAACAACAAGAAGGGTCTATTCCGGCCGAACGGGACTCCGAGGGGATTTTTCGACGAGAGCGGCGGCACCATCCTGCACGAAGTATCACACAACATCAACGCGATTGGAGACAAGCGGCTCAACGGCGCCAAGGTAAGGGGCAAAGACGCAGCCCGAGAGCTGGCCTCGAGGAAGCCCGTTCGAGCAAGCTGGAACGCCTCCAACTATCAACAATACGGACTTTCCCGGTGACGATTTCAGACGTCCAACCGCACAGGAAGCCTCAACATGCTCACTACAACAGCAAGCCCAACAACACCAGGACGCGTACTACGTCGAAGCCTGCTTCTGTTCGCCGCATTTCTCACGATGGGGCTATGCAGCGCCCCTGCGCGAAGCGCGACATCATGCCCGTTCGGTGAAACGCTCGAACTCATAAATCCGGTCGTCACGGTCATAGAAGGTCCCAAGGACGACGCGACCGAAGAACAAAAGCGCTGGTCGATGCTGGCCGCTCCGTACATCGAGGGCATGCAGGATCTTCACTTCGAGGGGCAAAGGTTCGAACTCGAGAGGGCGGAATAGCGATGACTGACCGTTTGACATCTTGCCTCGGACTCACCCTCGCGCTGACGGTGACCGTTGCGCAAATCGCAAGCTGCGGCATGTACACGTGTGGCCCGGTCGAACCAGTCGAGTCTGGTGAGTACATGATCGTAAACCAATATGGGCAGCTCAATCCAGACTTCGAGGATCTGGTCGGCGCCCAACTCATCATCGACCGAGACACCGAGACCTCCATAATTCGCTACACGCGCGATGGCACCACCTACGAGGTCCGTCACTCGCTGACTGAACTGTGACCACGATGCGAGAGGTTCGATCGGAAGTCAGGGGATCGGGTGTCCCGATGGCGTCCTCAGCGCCCAGGAACGATTGGAGTTCACAATGACCCTCACTGACACAACATTTTCACGCGGCGCGCGACAGCGCATGTCACTCTTGGCTGCCACGTTCGTCATCATGGTCGTGGTCTTCGGCGCGCCCGCGCGAGGCATCGCATCGTGTCCGTTCGGTGAGCTGGTCGAGTTCACTGATCCCATCATCACCGTGGTCGATGGCCCTGGCTACCTTGACCAAGAACAAGCTCGCTGGTCGAAGGTCGGATCTGGCTTCATGGAGGGGATGCTGGAGCTGTACTTCGATGAGCAGGTGTTCGAACTCGAGAGGGTAGAGTAGTGATGACTGATCGCACGTTTTCTTGGTTGAGGACCGCGGTCTTCTTGTTGGTGGGCGTGACCCAACTCGCCAGCTGCAGCCTCGAGTGTGGCGGGTGCGGCGATCTCGATCCGGTCGAGTCCGGTGAGTACATCATCAACAAAAACAACAACTCAACGGAATGGCTCAGTGATCGGAGTCCACAATGACCCTCTCTGACACAACAATCTCACGCAACGCACGACACCGCGTCGGGCTACTGCTCGCAGCCTTTGGCACAATGACCATCTGGAGCGTTCCGGCGCAAGGCGCGAATTGGTGTCCGTCCGGTGAGTTGGTTCACCTTGTCGATCCGATGGTCACGGTGGTCAGTGGCCCGGGTGACGCGGCCCAGGAGCAAGAACGCTGGGAGAACTTCATCCCCACCAGCATTCAGGGCATGCAGTCCATGAGCATCGGCAAGCAGGGCTTTGAACTCGAGAGGGTGGAGTAGTGATGATTAGTCGACTCACAAGTGGTCTCGTCATTGTGCTCGCGCTGGTTGTGGGCATGAGCCAAATCGCCAGCTGCATCGAACGCTGTGACGATTCGGAGTCTGGAGAGTACGAGATGATTCGCGGACTCTACGGCGAGTTCAGCCCGGAGTACGAGGATCTCGTCGGTGCCCAACTCATCATCGACCCAGGCGCCGAGACCTCCAAAATTCGCTACACGCGCGATGGCACAACCTACGAGGTTCGCCGCTCGTTGGCGGACCTCTAGCCGCCGCTTGTTCGGCGCAATCGAGCCTCGGCCCCCCAACCGAGGCTGCGTGCCACCGCACGACACGCGGGTGTGACGATCGAGCAACAATCAACACTACCGAATTCCCCGATGACGATTCAGACGCCCAACCGCACAGGAACCCTCAACATGCTCACAACCACAACAAGCCCAGCAACCCCAGGACAGGTACTACGTCGAAGCGCGCTTCTGTTCCCCGCATTTGTCACGATGGCGCTATACAGCGCGCCCGCGCAAAGCGCGATCTCGTGCCGGTTTGGTGAGCGACTCGAGTTCGTCGATCCAGTGGTCACGGTGGTCGATGGACCCGGTGCCGCCGCCCAAGAGCAAGAGCGCTGGTCGAGCTTGGCCGCACCATACATCGAGGGCATGCAGGATCTTCACTTCGACGGGCAATGGTTCGAACTCGAGAGGGCGGAATAGCGATGATTGAACGATTGACAAATTGCCTCGCACTCACCCTCGCGCTGACGGTGACCGTTGCGCAAATCGCAAGCTGCGGCATGTACACGTGTGGCCCGGTCGAACCAGTCGAGTCTGGTGAGTACATGATCGTAAACCAATATGGGCAGCTCAATCCAGACTTCGAGGATCTGGTCGGCGCCCAACTCATCATCGACCGAGACACCGAGACCTCGATCATTCGCTATACGCGCGATGGCACCACCTACGAGGTCCGTCACTCGCTGACGGAGCTGTGACCACACTCCCCCCTACCCACTCAACGCCCCAACAATCGCCTCCGCCAGCTTCCCCCCCACCCCTTTGACCTCGCACAGCTGCTCGACCGACGCGGCCTTGATCGCCTTGACGCTGCCAAAGTGCTTGATCAACGCCCGCTTGGTCGCCGGCCCAATCCCGGGGATCCCATCCAACACCGAGACCAGCGAGCTCTTGCCCCGCCGCTTCCGATGATGCGTGATCGCAAACCGGTGGGCCTCGTCGCGCAGCCGGGTCATCAAGTACAGCTCTGACGAGCCATGCGGCAGCGCGATCGCGTCGCGGGCCCCGGGCACGAACACGCGCTCGGGCCTGACCTCGCCGGGGTCGTCTGCATCGTCGGCGGTCTGCACCACATAGTCCGCGAGCGCCTGGCCGGGGGTCGCCTCGGGGGTCTCCGCGACCCCCTGCTCGCGCAAGCGCTCGAGCCCCTGCTTGCTCGCGGTCACGGCAAACCGCCGCTCTTTCGCCAGCGACACCAAGTCCACGCCTTCGTCGCCCAGCGCGATCCCCAGATCCTGCATCGCCGCGATCACGCGATTGAGCTGCCCCTTGCCGCCGTCGATCACCATGAGATCCGGCAGCGCCCAGTCGTCGTGCTCGAGCGCGCGCCGGAGCCGGCGTTCCAGCACCTCTTGCATGGACGCGAAGTCGTCGTTTTGGCGGTGCCCCTGGCTGAGCTCGCCGCCGCTGCCCTTGATCTTGAACTGCCGATAGCTGGACTTGTCGGGCTCGCCGTCAACGAACACGACCATGGACGCGACGGGATCGCTGCCCTGAATGTGGCTGACGTCGTAGCACTCCATGCGCCGCGGCAGCCGGCTCAGGCGCAGGCGCTTGCGCAGGGCGAGCAGCGCCGCCTCGCCGTCGTCGCGCTTGCTCCGGCGCGTGGCGAAGTTGCTGGCGGCGTTGCGCTCGGCCAGCAGCACCAGCTTCTTGCGATCACCCCGGACGGGGACCTTGACGGGCACCTTCTTGCCGCGTCGCTCGCTGAGCCACTCCGCGAGCGGCTCGGCGTCGTCCTCGGCCAGCGCGAAGGGCAGCAACAATTCATCGGGCGCGAGCGGGGCCTCGTCGTAGTAGGCGCTCAGAAAGCTGGAGAGCACCTCGGCGTCGGGCAGCTCCATGCCCTTCTCAGAGAACCGCTGGGTGCCCATGAGCTTGCCCTGGCGCACGTGCATGACCACGAACTCGACGTTGCCGCCCTCGCGGTACACACCGACAACGTCTTGATCGAGCTCGCCGGTGCCCACCACGTCTTGGCGCTGCAGCGTGGTCTCGATCGCGCGCAGCTGATCCCGGGCGCGGGCGGCCTTCTCGAATTCCAGGGCGTCGGCGGCGGCCTGCATGCGCTGCTCGAGGCCGCTGACCAGCTCGCTGTGGCGCCCGGCCAAGAACAAGCCAACGTCGCGGACTTGATCGGCGTAGAGCTGCGCGTCAACGTCGTACACACACGGCGCCGGGCAGCGATCAATCTGGTACTGCAAGCAGGCCCGCTTCCGGTGCTGAAGCACGAAGTCCGAGCAGGTCCGCAGCTTGAAGTGGCGGTTGACGACCCGCAGCGTGTGCCGGGCCGAGCTCGCCGAGTGATAGGGCCCGTGGTACTGCGCGCCGTCCTGCGCGATGTTGCGGACGACCTCGAGCTTGGGCCAGGCCGCGCGGGTGTCCAGGCGCAACACCAGGTACTGCTTGTCGTCGCGCAGCTTGACGTTGAAGCGGGGTTGATGCCGCTTGATCAGGTTGTTCTCGAGCAGCATCGCCTCCTTGTCGTTGGAGGTGACGACCGACTCGATGTCGCCAAGCAGCTTGGACAGCGCGGGCACGAACAGGCGGTTGTCGTGACCGTTGAAGTACTGGCGCACGCGGGCCCGCAGGCGCCGAGCCTTGCCCACGTAGACGATGCGACCCTTGCGATCGCGCATCACGTACACGCCCGGCTCGTTGGGCAGCAGCTCGACGAGCTCGAGCAGCTGCTCACGGTTGCGCGCGCGCGGCTTCCAGTCGGCCGGGATCCCCTCGTCCGGCTCCGCGACGGGCACTCGACGGGACCGCGGTTTGGCCATGGTGGCTCAGTCCCCAGCCGGTGCGGGGGTCGGCACGACTCCGGGATCGGGCGGCGCCTGCTCGGGCGCGCCGGGCTGGCCCTCGGGGAGCGGCGGCGCGGCCTCGGGT
>NZ_JMCC02000212.1 GCF_000737335.2 Enhygromyxa salina
GCGGAGCTCGGCACCTGGCTGGGTTGGATGCAGCGCCTGGTCGACGCGCGCGCGCAGCTGTCCGCGCTGCTGATCTCGCGCGGGCCCGCGTCGGAGGTCCACGGCGGGGCGGCGCGCGTGGGCCTGTACCGGATGCTGCAGAGCGAGTATCGCCACCTGCGTTCGCGCCACGTCAACGCGGGCGAGGCGGCCTCGGACGAGCAGCTATACCGGTGGATCCTCGACGAGCTCCGCGCCGCGGACGAGCCCGCGGAGGTCGCCTACCGCGGGGGCGTGCGCGCCCGCGGCGAGCTCGCCGAGCTGCGCGAGGCCGACGCTGGGCCGCTGCGGTTCCCCGCAGACCACGTGCTGTGGGTCAGCGGCGGTACGCGTGGCATTGGCCTGCTCACGGCCGAGCACTTCGTCGCCCGTCACGGCGTCCGCAAGCTCGTGCTGACGGGGCGCCGTGAGCTGCCGCCGCGCGAGCAGTGGGCGCGGCACATCGCGGCGGCCGACGAGCTCGGCCAGCGCCTCGCGCCCCTCGCCGCGCTCGTCGACCGTGGCGTCGAGCTCGAGGTCCTCAGCGTCGCGCTCGATGATGAGGCCGCGCTCGCGCGCAACATCGCCGCGGTCAAGCAGCGGCTCGGGCCGATCGGGGCCGTGGTCCACAGCGCCGGGGTCACGGACTTCGAGAACCCGGCCTTCGTGCGCAAGCCCCAGGCCGATCTCGCCCGTGTGCTCAGCCCCAAGGTCTCTGGCCTCGACGCCCTCGTGCGCAGCTTCGCCGCCGAGCCGCTGGCCTTCTTCGTGCTCTACTCCTCGGTCGCGGCGGTCGTCCCGGCGCTGGCCGTGGGCCAGAGTGACTACGCCATGGCCAACGCCTACATGGACGTCGTGGCCGAGGCGCGCCCCCATGGGCTGCCCCTGGTCAGCGTTCAGTGGCCGAGCTGGAAGGACACCGGCATGGGCGAGGCGCGCAGCGCCGCCTACCTGGCCTCGGGGCTCGAGGCCCTGCCCGATGCCGAGGGCCTCGCGCTGCTCGAGCGCGCCCTGACCAGCGGCGCGCGGGTCGTGCTGCCGACCTTGGTCAATCCATCGTTCGAGGTCTCGCGCCTGTCCGCGCGTCGCTTCGAGGCTGGCGCGGCCAGCTCCCCGCCGCCCCGCCCAGCGTCGGCACCCTCCCGCAGCCAACCGGGTTCTGCGGGTGCGCCGAGCTCCGCTCGGGTCGCCGCGGCCGCCGAGGCCCTGGCCTCATGGTTCCTCGACCAGCTCGCGGCTGAGCTGCGCTTCGATCGGGATCGCCTGAGCGTCAGCGTGCCCGTTCAAGACTATGGCATCGACTCGATCATGATCTCGCAGCTGATCCAGACCGTGGCCAAGCGCGTCGAGGTCAGCGTCGACCCCTCGGCCTTGCTCGAGTATCCGACGGCCGAGGAGTTCGCCAACTACCTGGCCGACGAGCACAGCGAGGCGCTGGTCCGCGCGTTTGGCTCGGCGGACGCGGACGCAAAGCTCGAGCCCCCGGCCAGCGCGTCGCCCGATCGTTCGGCGCCGGCAGCCTCACCCCCAACGCCAGCGCCGACGCCGACGCCGACGCCGACGCCGACGCTGAAGAGCACCTGGACCTGGGGCACCGACGCCGTCGCCAACGGGGCGCGCGAGGGGAGCGGCCGCGAGATCGCGGTGGTCGGCATGTCGGCCAAGTTCCCCAGCGCGCCCACGCTGAGCGCCTACTGGGAGCTGCTTCGCACGGGCCGCTCGGCCTTGCGTCCGCTCCCGACGGCCCGCTTCGGTCGCGCGCTCGGCTACTACGCGGGCTTGATCGAGGAGCAACTGACCTTCGATCCCAACTACTACTTGCTGGCCGACACCGACGTCGCGGCCATGGATCCCCAGGCCCTCGTGTTGCTCGACGCCGTCGTCGCCGCGGTTCACGAGGCTGGCTACACACCGGGCGAGCTCAAGGGCCGGCGCGTCGGGGTCTATGTCGGCGGTCGGGCCAACCACACGCCCGATCCTGAGCGCCTTGGCGCGGCCCGCAACCCCGTGGTCGTCACCGGCCAAAACTACCTCGCGGCCAACGTCTCGCAGTTCTTCGACTTCCGCGGCCCGAGCCTCGTGGTCGACACGGCCTGCTCGTCGCCGCTCGTGGCCATGAGCATGGCGGTCCAGGCCCTGCGCGCTGGCGACATCGAAGCGGCGGTGGTCGGGGGCGTCAGCCTGCTGGCCGACGACCGCGCCCATCAGGTGTTTGGTCAGCGCGGGCTGCTCAACTCGGGCTCGCGTTTTCACGTGTTCGATCGTCGCGCGGAAGGGATCATCCTCGGCGAGGGCGTGGGTGTGGTCATGCTCAAGCCCCTGGCCAAGGCCCAGGCCGACGGGGACCGCGTGCTCGCGGTCGTCGGGGGCATCGCCGTCAACAACGACGGGCGCACGGCCGGTCCGGCGACGCCGAACCTTCAGGCCCAAAAGGCCGTCATGGAGGAGGCCCTCGCACACAGCGGCTTCGGCCCCGACGACGTCGGCTGGATCGAGGCCAACGGCTCCGGGTCGATGGTCACCGACCTGCTCGAGCTCAAGGCGATCGAGTCGATCTACCGCAAGCGCTCGCGCGAGCCGGTCGCGCTCGGCTCGATCAAGCCCAACATCGGCCACCCGCTCGCGGCCGAGGGGATCGCGGCCTTCATCAAGCTCGTGCTCATGCTCCATCACCGCGAGCAGGCCCCGTTCTTGTCCGGTGAACAGCCGCTCGAGCACTTCGACCTCGAGGCCTCCCCGCTGTACTTCCCGCGCGCGGCCGAGCCGTGGTCGAGCCGCGCGCCGGCGGCGGGGCTCAACTGCTTCGCCGACGGTGGGACCAACGTCCACGTCGTGCTTGGGCCGAGCCCCGCGGGCTACAGCCCCAGCCGTGGACCGCTCGCGCTGCCTGCCCGGGTGCCGCGGGTTGTCGTGCGTGAGGGCCTGGCCCAGTCGTCGGACCCTCGGTCGACACCCATCCCAGCCAGGATCACCGGCGCGAGGCCTGCGTCGCCCCCCATGTTCTGGGATGCGTACCAATGACCGGACGAAGCGCTTCATCTGCCCGATCGGTGACGGGGCCGCGGGCTCGGCTCGACGCGCTCGCGGCCGAGCTGCCGGTGGTGTTCATGTTCTCGGGCCAGGGCTCGCAGTACCCGGGCATGGGCCGGGAGCTCTACGCACGCGACCCGGTGTTCCGCGCTGCGCTCGAGCGCTACGACGCAGCGATCGCCGACCTCGCGGGTGGCTCGGTGCTCGAGCGGATCTTCGATCCGACCATGCGCCGGAGCGATCGGCTCACGGACACGAGCATCACGCACCCGGCGATCGTCATGGTCGAGCTCGCGCTGGCCGAGTCGCTGGCCGCTGACGGCGTTCGTCCAGACTACCTGCTCGGCCAGAGCCTCGGTGAGTACAGCGCCGCTGTCGTCGCGGGCTGCATCGACGCTGTCGCCTGTCTGCGCCTGCTCGTCGGGCAGGCGCGGCGCCTCCACGCCGGGCCCCCGGGCGGGATGTTGACGGTGCTCGCCAACATCGCGGTCATGGATCAGATCCCCGCGCTGCGTAGGTGCGAGGTCGCGGCGCGCAACTACCCGGGGCACTTCATCGTCGCGGGCCCGTGCGCGAGCCTCGATCGCGCCGAGCTCGAGCTGCGCGACGCCGAGATCCTCCATCAGCGCGTGCCCGTGGAGTACGCCTACCACTCGACTCTGATGGACGAGGTCCTCGCTGGCTGTCAGGCGCCGCTGCGCGCGACCTCGTTTCGGCCGCCGCAGATCCCGTGGGTGTCTTGCGTCGATGGCGAGCTCGTCGCGCGCGCGAGCGCCGAGCACTTCGGGCGAGTCGCCCGTGAGCCGATCGAGTTCGAGCAGACGATGGCCAAGATGCGGGCGCGCGGCGACTTCATCTACCTCGACCTCGGCCCCTCGGGCACCTTGCACAATTTCGTGCGCAACAACCTCCCGTCGGGCTCCCGCTCGTGCTCGCGCGCGCTGCTGAGTCCTTTTGGCTACGAACCCGCCGCATTCGACGAGGTTCGCAAGCTCGGCCCCCGCCGAAGCTCCCGCGCTTCGATGCGCAAGCGAGTCGATCCCATGAACATCTACGGTTTCCCTGGTCAAGGTTCACAGCGCAAGGGGATGGGCAAGGAATTGCTCGCCCGCTATCCCGCGGAGGTCGAGCGGGCCGACGCGATCCTCGGCTACTCGATCGAGAGCTTGTGCGTGCACGATCCCGAGCGACGCCTGCGCAACACCGAGTTTCAGCAGCCCGCGCTCTACGTGATCGGGGCGCTGAGCTACCTCGACGCGATCGCCAGCGGGGCGCCGCGACCCGACTACCTCATCGGTCACAGCCTCGGCGAGTACATGGCCCTGTTCGCCGCCGGGGTCTTCGACTTCGAGACCGGCCTGCGCCTCGTCCAGCGTCGCGCTCAGTTGATGGCGGCCGAGAGCAGCGGGGCGATGGCCGCGGTCCTCGGCGTCGATGAGTCCACGATCGCCGATCTGCTCGCCGAGGCCGGTATCGGCCAGCTCGACTTCGCCAACTACAACGCTCCCGATCAGCTGGTCCTCTCGGGTCCCAGCGCGGCGATCGACCAGGCCTGCGAGCGCTTCGAGGCCGCCGATATCCGCGCGGTGCGTCTCGCTGTCAGCGCTCCCTTTCACTCGCGCTACATGCGGAGCGCGTCCAAGCAATTCGCGGGCTTTGTCGCCGAGTTCGAGTTCATGGCGCCGCAGATCCCTGTGATCGCCAACGTCGACGCGGCCCCCTACACGCAGGCGACCGTCGCAGACAAGCTCATCGCTCAGATCCACTCGCCGGTGCGGTGGACGGAGATCGTGCGTCGGCTGATGAGCCTCGGGGCCTTCGAGTTCGTCGAGCTCGGCCCCGGAGAGGTGCTCACGCGGCTGGTCACGCGGATCCGCGCCGGCGCCTCGCCCTTGCCCGCGCCCTGGCGAGCGGACGCCCAGCAACGGCCCGCGGCGTCGCTCAGGCC
>NZ_JMCC02000213.1 GCF_000737335.2 Enhygromyxa salina
GGCGCCCTGACCCTCGCCGAGGCGGTCGCGCGGCTCGCTGGGGGGAGCGCGGGCGCGATCGCGGGGCCCGGGGTCGTCGTGCGTGATCGTGACGACGCCGTCGAGGGGACGGCGCTGCGGGTCGAGGAGGGCCTGCTCGCCGGCCTCGCGCAGGCCTGGGCCGGGGGCGCCGAGGTCGACTGGGCTGCCTACTTTGGCGACGAGCGCCGGGGCCGGGTGCCGCTGCCGACCTATCCCTTCGAGGGCCGACGCTGCTGGCTCGCGGCGCCCGAGGACGCGGACCAGGGCGGGGCGCGTGGGGCTCTGCACCCGATGCTCGACGCGAACGTCTCGACGCTCGCGCGCGTGGCCTATCGCAGCGAGCGCAGCGGCGCCGAGTTTTACCTGGCCGATCACCGCGTCGACGGCGAGCCAGTGATGCCGGCGGTCGCCTACCTCGAGCTCGCGCGCGCGGCCGGGGAGCTCGCGCTCGGTCAGCCAGTGGAGCTGCGCGACGTGTCGTTCACCCGGGTGCTCGGCTTCGCCGGGGGCGAGCGGGCCATGACGATCGTGCTCGACCCTGTCGACGGCGGCGCGGACTTCGAGGTCGAGGTCGAGGGCCAGCCCTACGCCAGCGGTGAGCTCCACCCGGCGGGCGCCGACGCCCGCGAGCCGACCCCACTGGCGACCCCGCTGGCAGGGGAGGGCGCGGGCTGGACCGAGCTGTCCCACGCCGAGTGCTACGCGACCCTCGCCGCTTGCGGCCTCGACTATGGCCCGCGGATGCGGGCGCTCGCCGAGCTGAAGGTCGGCGAGCGCGAGGCCGTCGGGCGGCTCGAGCTCCCCGACGGAGGCGCGCTCGGGGGCCAGACCGTGCTCGAGCCCGCGCTGCTCGACGGGGCGCTGCATGCCCTGGTCGTGTTGCTCGCGCGGGTCTACGGAGAGGCGCGCAGCTGCCTGCCCCTGACCGTGGGCAAGCTCGAGGTCTTCGCGCCGGTCGTGGGGTCGTGCCGCGTTCACGTGCGCGTCGTCGATCGCGGCGCGCGGACGGCCCGCGCCAGCTTCGAGCTCATCGGTCCCGATCGCCAGGTCTGCGCGCGCGGCTCGGAGTTGGTCGTGCGCGTCGGCGAGCGCGCGGCGCGGGCCGGGCTGTTCGTCCGTCGCTGGCAGCCATGCGCGCCCGCGGACGGGCCGGCCCGTGTGCCCCTCGCGGGCGTCGTGCTCGCGTCGAGCCCGGCCCGGCGCGAGGCGCTGGCGGCCGTGCTGCGCGACCAGGGCGTCAGCGTGGTGTCGCAGGTCGTCGACCCGAGCGAGCTCGCCAGCGCGCCGCCGCTGGTCCTCGTCGACGAGCCCGATGTCGAGACGCTCCTGCGCCTGGCCCAGCGCCTGGTGGAGCTGGGCATCAGCGCGGCCAAGCGGATCGTGGTGCTTCATCGTCACGACGCCCTGGGCCCGAGCTCGGACCGCGCGGCGCTCGGAGCCTTCGCGCGCACGCTCCGTGAGGAGAACCCCAAGCTCCACATGCAGGTCGTGGGTCTCGGGCCGGAGGTCGACGAGCGTGAGGCCCTCGCGGTCGAGCTCGGCCACGGTGACGAAGAGATCGAGCTGCGCTACGCCGACGCGGGTCGGACCGCGCCGCGCCTCGTGCCCGCCCCGGCCGCCCAACCCGCGCCGCTGCGGGAGGGGGGCGTGTACCTGATCAGCGGGGCCGGGGCCCTCGCGCGCCTCGTCGAGCGCTGGCTGCTCGGCCGCGTCGACGCGCGCATGGTGCTGCTCAGCCGGAGCGCCGTGGACCTCGACGCTGAGCCCGGCCTGAGCCATCGCCGTGTCGACGTGGGTGACGCCGCCGCGGTCGCGGCCGTGGTCGCAAAGCTCCGCGCCGAGCTCGGGCCGATCCGTGGCGTCTTCCATACGGCCGGGGTCTTGCGCGATGGCTTCGCCCTGACCAAGGCGCTCGCCGATCTGCGCGCGGTCGCGGCCCCGAAGATCGCGGGTCTCGCCGCGCTGCGCACGGCGACCGCCGCCGACGAGCTCGACTTCTTGGTGAGCTTCTCGTCGATCGCGGCGCACGTCGGCAGCGCCGGCCAGACCGACTACGCCTACGCCAACGCCTGGCTCGAGGCCGAGGCCGAGCGCAGCCCGGGGCTGCGAACCATCGCCTGGCCGATGTGGGCCGAGGGCGGGATGCGCCAGACCGCCGAGGCGGCTGCAGACATCGCCGCGCGCTCGGGCTTCGCCGTGGTCCCGACGAGCGTGGGCCTCGAGCTGCTCGAGGGCGCGCTCGGGGGGGACGGAGCCGTGCTCGCGGCCTACGGCGATCTCGATCGGATCGTCGACCAGGTCCCGGCCCGGGCCAAGCCAAAGGCCGGCGAGCGCGGCCGGGTCGAGGGGGCCGCCAAGCGCTCGCTCGAGGCCGCCGCGCTCGAGCTGCTGCGCGAGCTCCTGGCCAAGGCGACGGGCCTCGCTCCCGAGGAGCTCGACGCCGAGGCGAGCTTCGAACGGCTCGGGATCGACTCGCTGATGATCACCAAGCTCAACCGCGAGCTCGACCGCCGGTTCACGGGCCTGTCGAAGACCCTGTTCTTCGAGTACGCCAACCTCGCGGAGCTCGCCGAGTACTTCGCCACGGACCACGGCGCCGAGCTCGAGCGCGGCGCGTCGCCGGCCACCGTCGCACCTGTGGCCGCGTCAGCGCGACGCCAAGCGCCCGCGCCCGCGCGCCCGGCTCGGCGTCGGCGAACCAGCGCGGCGGCCGAGGGCGGGCTCGGTGAGCGCGGGGCCGTTGCGATCATCGGGGTCGCCGGTCGCTATCCAGAGGCCGACGATCTCGACGCGTTTTGGGCCAACCTCCGGGACGGTCGTGACTGTATCACGGACATCCCCGCCCAGCGCTGGGATCACGGGCGCTGGTATGACGCCGACCCGGCGACGCTCGGTCGCGCGCACACGCGCTGGGGCGGCTTCCTCAGCCATGTCGATCGCTTCGATCCGTTGTTCTTCGGGATCTCGCCGCGTCACGCCGAGCTCATGGACCCGCAAGAGCGACTGTTCCTGCAGACGGCCTGGCACGCGATCGAGGACGCCGGCTATCGCCGCAGCGCGCTCGCCGGTCAGCCCGTCGGCGTCTACGTCGGCGTGATGTACGGCGAGTACCAGTTCCACGGGGCCCTGGATCTGCTCCGCGGGGGGCGCCCGCTGACCTCGTCGTCGTTCGCGACGATCGCCAACCGGGTGTCCTATGCCCTCGACCTGACCGGGCCGAGCTTCGCCCTCGACACCATGTGCTCGTCCTCGCTCACGGCCATTCACCTGGCCTGCGAGAGCCTGCGCCGCGGGGAGACCTCGCTCGCGATCGCCGGTGGCGTCAACGTGTCGATCCACCCCTACAAGTACGCGTTTCTCAGTCAAGGTCGGTTCCTGTCCTCGGATGGTCGGTGCCGGAGCTTCGGCGAGGGCGGCGATGGCTACGTGCCCGGTGAGGGCGTCGGCGCCGTGCTGCTCAAGCCCTACGCGCAGGCGCGTGCAGACGGCGACCGGATCCTCGGGCTGATCCGCGGCAGCGCCCTCAACCATGGCGGTCGGACCAACGGCTACACCGTGCCGAGTCCGCGGGCCCAGACCCGGGTGATCGAGACGGCGATGGACGAGGCCGGCCTCGCGCCGGCCGACATCGACTACGTCGAGGCCCATGGGACCGGGACCTCGCTCGGGGATCCAATCGAGATCGCGGGGCTCAGCCGCGCCTACGGCCACGGTGCGGAGCCCGAGCCTCGCCAGTGGGCGATCGGCTCGGTCAAGTCCAACGTCGGTCACCTCGAGTCCGCGGCGGGCATCGCTGGCTTGACCAAGGTCTTGCTTCAGCTGCGTCATGAGGCCCTCGCGCCCTCGCTCCATGCCGCGGAGCTCAACCCCAACATCGACTTTCAGCGCGTGCCCTTCGTGGTGCAGCGCGAGCTCGGGGCCTGGGCCCGGGGCGCGCGGACGCGGCGGGCGGGCTTGAGCTCGTTCGGCGCCGGCGGCTCCAACGCTCACCTCGTGATCGAGGAGGCGCCCGAGCCCGAGCTCGATGCCGATCGACCCGCGGCCGAGCAGCGCGTCGACGAGCCCGTGCTGTTCGTGCTGTCGGCCCGCGACGAGGATCGCCTGCGCGCCTACGCCCGCGCGGCGGCCGACTTCGTCGAGGTCGCGCGCGTGCCCCTCGACGCCCTGTGCTACACGCTGCAGATCGGTCGCGAGCCGCTCGAGCGGCGCCTCGCGATTCTCACGCGCGCGGGCTCCGAGCTCGTCTCGGTCTTGCGGCGCTACGCCGCGGGCGGCGAGCTCCCCGAGCTCGTTGGCGGCGGGGAGCTGGGCGACGCGGGTCGGCGGTGGCTCGACGAGGCTGAGGTCGACTGGGCGGCGCACCACGCTGGCGCCGGTCTGCGCCGGGTCCGGGCGCCCTTGTATCCGTTCGCCGAGGAGCGCTACTGGATCCCCTTCGACGCCGATCTGGGCCCGGCCAGCTTGCACCCCCTGATCGACGCGAACGAGTCGACGGTCGCGCAGCTGCGGTTTCGCAAGACGCTGTGGCCCGACGACTCGCTGGTCCGCGACCACGTGATCGAAGGCCAGCCGCTCGTGGCTGGGGCGGCCACGCTCGAGCTCGCGCGCGCGGCCGTCGAGCTCGCCGACCCCGGGCGCGCCTACGCCCTGCGCGAGGTCGTGTGGGCCCGGCCGATCGTGGTCCTCGGGGCCGAGCGGACGATCTACGCGGGCATCGTCCCCGCGGGCGATCGCCTCGCCTTCGAGCTCTACAGCGAAGCGGAGGGCGGGCGAGTCACGCACGCCCGCGGGCAGGCCGTCGCGGTCCAGCACGAGGTCGAGCGACCCGCGGCGGTCCAGCTCGCGGCGGTCCAGGCCCGCGCGACCTGGACCCGCGCGGGTGCGGCCGTGGCCGCCGACTACGTCAGTGCTGGCTTCGCCTACGGGCCGAGCTTCGACGTGATCAGCAGCCCAAACCCGCTCAGCGCCAGCGC
>NZ_JMCC02000214.1 GCF_000737335.2 Enhygromyxa salina
GGAAGTCGATGGCCTTCGGGATGTCGCCGAGCGTCCGGTAGCAGTTGCCCAGGTTGGTGAGGGCGCTGGCCTGGCCCTGAAGGCGGCCGATCTTCTCCTCGATGGCGAGGGAGCGCTCATGGAAGTCGATGGCCTTCGGGATGTCGCCGAGCGTCCGGTAGCAGTTGCCCAGGTTGGTGAGGGCGCTGGCCTGGCCCTGAAGGCGGCCGATCTTCTCCTCGATGGCGAGGGAGCGCTCATGGAAGTCGATGGCCTTCGGGATGTCGCCGAGCGTCCGGTAGCAGTTGCCCAGGTTGGTGAGGGCGCTGGCCTGGCCCTGAAGGCGGCCGATCTTCTCCTCGATGGCGAGGGAGCGCTCATGGAAGTCGATGGCCTTCGGGATGTCGCCGAGCGTTCGGTAGCAGATGCCCAGGTTGCCGAGTTGATTGGCCTGACCCTGGAGGTGGCCGAGCTTCTCGTGGACGGCGAGGGAGCGCTCGAGGAAGTCGATGGCTTTCGGGATGTCGCCGAGCATCTGATAGCAGATGCCGAGGTCGTTCATCGCGTTCGCAGCAAGCTCGGAGCCGGCAGGCGCCGCCACAATGAGCGACTCACTGAGCGCGATGGCCTCTGGGTACCTACCTACGACGGTGAGGTGGTCCTCGAGTGGCCGGTAGATGGTGGCGGCCTGCTCGATGTCTGTCCATCGCAGGCGCTCGAATGCCCGTCGGGCCTCGTCGACACCAGCCCCAAACTCCTGATAGGCAGTCGCCTCGGAGTGTTCCTTCAGGTGCGCCCGGGCCCAGCCCGTGTGGGCTGCCTCAAACTCTTCGTGTCCGGGCTGCTCAACCACGAACATACGCACGACATCACTTAGCCCCCACGGGGCATCAGCCTCCGCGCTGAACTCCGCGAGGCCACGCGCGTGCAGGTCATCGAGCAACTCACCGACGTCGCCCACCCCCGCGACAGCCTCGACAACCGCAGGCCGCGTCTGCTTGGCACACACCGCCAGAGCCTGCAGCACGCGACGCCCATCGTTCGTCAGCGCGTCGTAACTGACCTGGAACGTCGCCGCGATGCCCCGGTCCGTCTCGTACTTGTCGAGCACCCGGAGCGACTGCGCCTCAAGCAGCTTCAGCGCTGCGGCGGCATCCAGGCTCCGGCGCTGACTCAGCATCGAGACCAGGAGGCGCACGCCCAGCGGCAACCGGCCGACGAACTCAGCGAGGGCGTCAACCTCGGAGTCCGCGACCGCGCCGAGCCGGGGGCAGCGCTCACGCAGGTACTCGCGGCACGCCTCGATGGTCCAGGCGCCGAGCACGAGCGCGGCCGCGTCGAGCCGGACGTTGACCGTCCGCGATCGCGAAGTGACGAGTGACCGGCACTGGCCGCCAGGGACCGGTACGTGCCCGAGATAGCCATGATCGGGGTCATAGTTGTCCACGACGAGCAGGAATGGCTTCGTGTGGAGCACCGTACCGAGCAGGTCGATGGCCTCGGCCGGGGTTGGTTCGCGGCTATCGGTCCAGCCGAAGCGCCGGCTGACCCGGCCGAGTTCGGAGACGAGCTGACTACCATCAAGCCACGCCGCGCCATCGGGGAACAGTACGGGCGCCCGGGTGGCCACGAACTCCTCGACGAGAGTGGTTTTCCCGACGCCGCCGATGCCGGTGGCGACGACACAGACCGTGCGGTTGTCTCCGAGCAAGAGCTGCTCGAGTTCGGCGAGTTCGTTGTCGCGGCCCTTGAAGTGTGGGACCGAGCGCGCCGGGGCCTGGCCCGGGCCTTCGAACAGGGCAGGCTCTGGCTCGACGTAAAAGGACGCCTTTGGGTCCTTTGCATCTGGGGAGTCAACAATCAACCACCAGTCACCATGATACGGGGGCCTCAGTTCCCTTCGCACTGTGTCGTGCTCCCCCTTCGCAGGGGTTCCCGTGGCGGCGTAGTTGAACGGTTGTCGAAGTCCGTATTTCTCGCTATTGACGTCATCTAAAAGAAACGTCCGAATAGAGCGGTCGGAGGACTCCACTACGACGACCATGCCTGGTCCGGCCGTCACAAGGTTTCGCAAGAAACTCATTCGTCAATGCCCCGAACAGAACTGTTCTGTGGATTTTTTTGGGACTGGGGCACTGGTTGAGGCTGGCCCGGCGGAAGGGCGTGTATTTCGGCGTCACTTTGGTGACGATCTCGGATTCGTTTCAGTATCCGTTTGACCCTGGTTAGCTCATGTTTTCCAAAAACTCCCAAGACCACTCCAAACGCACACAGGAGAACTCCTGTGGCCCACATCCAGGACGGGGCACCGGGAGCCAGAGCTGCACTAACCAAGACGGTGACGCCGCTGGATATTGAGTTCGTCGCCCCCGTGAGCATCGGTGATAAGCCGTCCGCCTCCAGAAGCGCTTCCATGTCATCTTCGCGAATGGCACAGGCCCATTCGTTCTGTTTCATTGGACGGAGAGTGATGCTCCCGGCCCTTGGAGCGTTGTCTCCATCCGTCACTCCAGCACTGTCGTAGAATGGCGGTGGCCACGCAAGACACGACCTCCCAAGCGTGAGCCTGGTGCTCTCCGACCAGACCCAGGCGAAGTGGCAGCATGCGATCCCGCGGGGCAAGCGAGTCAAAGACGCCCCGTGTGAACCTGACCTTCCGCGAGTTCGAGTAGCGGGCAGGTGATGGCACGGTCGTCGCGCATCGAATAGTCTGGTTATGGGATGGTCAGTGGTGAAATCTACATGGCATGGGTTTCACTTAGCGACTGTTCATGCGCCCAGTGACAGGGCGCGAGGCCCGTGTAAAGGCCGCGCAAGCGCGGGACCGTACCCGCCGCGGGTCATGACCCGTGGCATGACTTCGGTCGTCATGTAGCGGCGCAGGCGCCTGGCAGCTGGCTTGCGGCTCAAGGCAAGGACCTCCCAGACGCCAGGCATTGGTTGCTTGTGGAGGCCGCCCAGCGACGCAATACTGGCGGTGGATGGTCGCCCGGAAGGATGTTGTCTTCCTCGAAGCGGGCGGAACTGCGGGAACTGGGTTTCTGATCACGTCGGGCCTGATGGTGACGGCGCTGCACGTGGTCTCCGAACTTGACCAGAAGCACCTCGTCGTCACCGACGCCGGACGGCCACAGCCGATGGGGCCGATCTCCTGCACCTACTTCTCGGAGGGGCGCAAGCACTGGACCGAGGTCATCGAGTTCGACCCCAGCCGTGACGCCTACAGCATCGCCGAGGACTGGGTGGTGCTGCGCGTGAGCGATGCCGCGGGCGTCCGGGTCTGGGACTGCGACAAGGCGCAGGACGTCGACAGAGGAGCCGAGTGCTGGGCGTACGGCTTCCCTGCGACCCACGGCGACGTGGGCGTGCAATTCCATGGGGAGCTTACAGGCCTTCGAGACCCACTCGTGCCAGGGGTCTCGATCCACCGAGCGTGGATCAAGGAAGCGATCGGCTGGACGGGTCAAAGCCCACAGGGTTTTTCGGGTGGGCCCGTGGTCGTTGGTCACCGGGTGATCGGTATCGTGAGTTCATTCGCCAACGCCGGGGAGGATCTCGCCCGCGGCGCCGTCGTCAACATCACTCCCATTGAGGCGGTGCTCGAGACCGCTGGCATCGATAAGTGGCAAACCTCTCGCTCGGTAGACGTCAACACCCAGCTGTTCGAGGGGCCGCAGCAGGTCCCCGCGCGCTTGGTGCCTCACTTCAGGGGCCGGGACGACGAACTCGCCGAACTCGAGCAGCTCTTGCTCGGAGACAACCGCACGGTCTGCGTCGTCGCCACCGGTATCGGCGGCATCGGGAAAACCACTCTCGTCGAGGAGTTCGTGGCCACCCGGGCGCCCGTACTGTTCCCCGATGGCGCGGCGTGGCTCGATGGTAGTCAGCTCGTCTCCGAGCTCGGGCGGGTGAGCCGGAGGTTCGGGTGGGTCGACGACCGCGAGCCGACACCCGCCGAGGCCATCGGCTTGCTCGGCCGGGCCCTCCACACCAAACGCGTCCTGCTCGTGGTCGACAACTTCGCCCCCGACCCCGAGCATGGCGATCTTGGTCACGTGCCGGCGCCGGGGGGCGAGTGCCGGACGCTCGTCACTTCGCGGTCGCGAACGGTCAACGTCCAGCTCAACGCGGCCGCGCTCGAGCTCGGCGTCTGGACGATAGAGGCGTGCCGCGACTACTTGCGTGAGCGGTGTCCACGACTCGGTGTGGTCCCGGATGCCGAGATTGACGCGCTGGCTGAATTTGTCGGCCGGTTGCCGCTGGGTGTTCGACTCTTGGTTTCGGTGCTGAGTCAGCGGCGGAGTCTGAGTCCGGCGGCTGCACTGAATCTGCTCGAGGCGCAGTCGCTGGGCGTTTTGGACAAGTACGACGCCGACCGGGGCATTGCGGCGACGTTTCAGTTCAGCTACGACGCGCTCACCGACGATGGGCGCCGGGTGCTGCAGGCTCTGGCGGTGTCCGCCAAGCAGACGCGGCCTGAGGTTGTCGAGGCGGTCGCCGGGGTGGGCGACCCCCGCGAGGTGCTCGATGACCTGCACGCGCGAGGCCTCGCCGAGTTCAGCGCGGAGGCACACGCTACGTGGGGCCTACATGATGTCGTGCGCATGTTCGTGGTCGCACAGCCTGGCCGCGAGGAGTTCGAGTCCGCCCACACTGGCTGGGTCGAGACGCACCTGAACGAAAACTCTGACGCCACCGCGCACCTGGCGTTTGCCGCCGGCGTCGATGAGGCCAGCTGCGCGTTCGAACGACTACTCAGCACGGACATCGAACTCGCGGACTCCATCTACCGGCCACTAGAGAACCACCTCACCGTCGTTGGTAGGTATCCCGAGGCCGTCGCCCTCAGCGACCGGCTCCTTCGCGCGGCGCCGTCTGGCTCCACGCTGGCCGCTAGCGCACTCGGCAACCTGGGCCTCTGCTACCGGACGCTCGGCGACATCCCGAAGGCCATCGACTTCATCGAGCGCTCTCTCGCCATC
>NZ_JMCC02000215.1 GCF_000737335.2 Enhygromyxa salina
TGTTCGTTGGGGTGGCCCCCTTCTAGGCCCGCTCCGCGGCCGGCGTCGAGCCGAGCGCCGCAACGACCCGCTCCGCGGCCAGTGTCGAGCCGAGCGTCGCAACGACGCGCTCCACGGCCAGCGTCGAGCCGAGCGTCGCAACGACCCGCTCCGCGGCCAGCGTCGAGCCGAGCGCCGCAACGACCCGCTCGGCGGCCGGCGTGGAGCCGAGCGCCGCAAGCCCGCGCGAGCTGCCGCTCGAGGTGGCCGCAGAGCCGGTGTGTTTCCGACCGAGTGATCAGCCCCATGCCGCAGTGGCGAGCCTCGCCGCGCCGTCGCGGGTGTTGCTCTGGGATCCCGAGAACGCCCGCGCCGACAGCTGGCGGCGCGTGATCCCGGTCGTCCACGCGCGCCCCCGAGCGGGCTTTGGCGAGGCCGCGGACGGACGCTTCAACGTCGATCCCCGCCAGGCCGACGCGCTCGCCCGGCTGTTCGCCGACGTCGGCGATCTCGACGTGGTGGTGTGGGTCCACAGCAACACCATGACGGTGCGCGAGCGGGAGCTCGGGCTCGCGGGGGTGCTGCGCTGGCTCGCGCACCCGCGGGTCCGACCCCAGCGCCTGGTGCTCATCGGCGACGAGACCGCCGCGCTCGGCTTCGACGGGATCGTGGCCACGATCGCGGCAGAGTGGCGGGGCGTGGTCGCCAAGGTCGTGATCGTCGACGATCTCGCCCCCTCCCCCGTCGTGGACGCGGCGCTCCTGGCTGAGCTGCGCGATCCAGCGCCGGTGGTTCGGATCGACGCCGCGGGCCGTCGCAGCGTCCGCGCGTGGGCGCTCGTCGAGCCCGCGTCGGCGCCGACGCTCGCCGCAGACGTCGCTAGCTGGCCACCGGGGGCCGGTGCGCTGATCAGCGGCGGTCTTGGGGCCTTCGGTCGGCGGGTCGCGGCGCACCTGGCTCGGGCCGGCGTCGAGCGCCTGGTGTTGTTTGGGCGGTCGAGCCTGGACGACTCTGGCCGCGAACAGATCGCGGCGCTCGAGCAGCTCGGGGCGCGTGTGCTCTACCTGCCCGTCGACATCACCGAGGCGGCGCCCATGGCAGCGATCAAGCCGATCGTCGAGGGTTTTTGTCCGCGCCCGCGCGCGGTGATCCACTGCGCCGCCTCCCAGCACGACGCGCTGCTGCAGGATCTCGACGACGACGCGTGGGAGCAGGCGCTGGCGACCAAGCTGACCGGCGCGCGCAACCTGGACACGCTGACCGCAGACGCCGAGCTCGATCGCTTCGTGGTCTGCAGCTCGATCGTTGGGCTGTTTGGGATCCGTGGCCAGGCCGCCTACGCCCGCGCCAACGGGCTGCTCAACGACTTCGTGGTCGCG
Source organism: Enhygromyxa salina (assembly GCF_000737335.2). Taxonomy (GTDB): domain Bacteria; phylum Myxococcota_A; class Polyangia; order Nannocystales; family Nannocystaceae; genus Plesiocystis; species Plesiocystis salina_C. Next base: position 1,359 of record NZ_JMCC02000215.1, read on the forward strand.
CGCGCGCAGGCGGTGCAGCGCGGCGAGCGACGCGGCGCGAGCGTGTCGCTGTGCTGGCCGTTCCTCGCCGGGGGTGGGATGCCGGCGACGCCGCTCACCCTCGCGGCGATGGCTGCCCACGGCTTGGTGCCAGTGCCCGACGACCGGGCCCTCGCGTGGTTGGATCAGCGCGGTGGTGACTCGGGTGTGTTCGCGCTGCTCTATGGCGAGCGGGCCCGGATCCTCGAGCTGCTTGGCCACACCCCCGAGCGCGTGGCGACCCGCCCAAGCCCGACAAGTCAGCCCGCGAGCCAGGTGCCTGCGCCTGCGTCCAACGCCGCGCCCTCCCCCGCGCCCGCGTTGCTCGCGTGGCTGCGAGAGCGCATGGGTCGGGCGCTCGCGCTCGCGCCCGAGCGGATCGATCCCGGGGAGCCGTTCGAGAGCTACGGCCTCGACTCGATCATGATCCACGACATCAACGCGGCCCTCGAGATCCACCTCGGGGCCGCGTGCTCGAAGACCTTGTTCTTCGAGCACACGACGCTCGAGCAGGTCTGCGCGGCGCTGCTGAAGACGCACGGCGACCGCTGCCTTGGCCAAGATGCGTCGCCGGGCGCGGCTCCGGTCATCGAGCTTGGCCACGGCTTGGCGCAGGGATCGGCCACGCCCATCGCGATCGTTGGCGTCGCCGGGCGCTACCCCGAGGCCGATGATCTGGACGCGCTGTGGGCCAACCTCGTCAGCGGCCGCGACTGCGTGGGCGAAGTGCCGCGCGAGCGCTGGGACATCGACGCGTTCTTCGACCCAGATCGACGGACCCCGGGCACCACGTACACGCGCTGGGGTGGGTTCCTCGCGAACGTCGAGCGCTTCGATCACCGCCTGTTCAAGATCGCACCGCGAGAGGCGCGACAGATGGATCCGCAAGAGCGGCTGCTGCTGCAGACCGCGTGGGCGGCCCTCGAGCACGCTGGCTACTCGCGCGAGAGCTTCATGGACCGCGACGGCGAGCGCCGCAATCGCGTGGGGGTGTATGCGGGGGTGACCTGGGGTGGCCATCAGCTCCACGCAGCCGAGGCTTGGGGTCGCGGCGAGCGAGTGACCCTGGACTCGTCGTTTTGGTCGATCGCCAACCGCATCTCGTGGTTCTTCAATTTCCACGGCCCAAGCATGCCGGTCGACACGGCCTGCTCGGCGTCGCTGGTTGCGATCGCGCTGGCTTGCGAGGCGATCCACCGCGGCGAGATCGAGCTGGCCGTCGCGGGCGGGGTGAACCTCTATCTGCACCCCTCGAAGTACCTGACGATCGCCAGCCAGGGGTTCGCGTCGAGCGACGGGAAGTGCCGCGCGTTTGGCCACGGCGGCGACGGATACGTGCCCGGCGAGGGCGTGGGCGCGGTGATCCTCAAGCCGCTCGCGCACGCCGAGCGCGACGGCGACTTCATCCACGCGGTGCTCCGCGGCTGGGCGATCAACCACAACGGGACCACCAACGGCTACAGCGTGCCCAGCCCGCATGCGCAGGCCGAGGTCGTGACCGAGGCGCTGCGTCGCGGCGGGATCGATCCGCGAAGCGTCAGCTATGTCGAGGCCCACGGGACCGGCACCGCGCTTGGGGATCCCATCGAGATCGCCGGGCTCAACCAGGCTTACGGACGCGCAGACAGCCCCTGGTGTGGGATTGGGGCGATCAAGTCGAACATCGGTCACCTCGAGTCGGCGGCAGGGATCGCGGGCTTGACCAAGGTGCTCTTGCAGATGCGGCACCGCCAGCTGGTGCCGACCCTGCACGCCGAGAGGCTCAACCCCAGCTTGGATCTCGAGCGCAGCGCGCTTCGCATTCAGCGGCGGGCCCAGGCGTGGGTGGCCCGGCCCGGCGAGCCGCTGCGCGCGGGCGTGAGCTCGTTTGGCGCCGGGGGTGTCAACGCCCACGTGGTCGTAGAAGACTACGCTCGCGCCAACCACAGCAACCCCGCGCGCCCGCAGTGCCTGGTGTTGTCGGCCCAGACCGCCGCGCAGCTGCGGACCCTTGCCGAGCGCCTGCGCGCGCAGCTGGTGAGCGAGCCCGTGTGTCTGGCCAGCGTCGCCTTCACCCTGCAGACCGGCCGCGCGGCGCTGAGCGAGCGGCTGGCGTGGCTGGCCGCAGATCGCGAACAAGCCATCGCCGGCCTCGATGCATTCTTGGCGGGCGATCGCGCCGAGGCGTGGGGGACCAAGCTGTGGCGCGGTCAGGTCACCGGCCGCCCGCGCAGCGATCCCGCGGGGTTGGCCGAGGCCCAGGCGTGGTTGGAGGCGGGGACGCTCGCGCAGATCGGGCGCGCGTGGGTCGAGGGGCGGCCGATTCCGTGGGCGATCTACCACCCGCCCGCGCAGCGAAGGCGGGTCCCGCTGCCGACCTATCCGTTCGCGGGCGAGCGCCTGTGGACGCCCGACCGGTTCGCGTGGACCCAGCGGCCGGACGCGCCCAACGAGCTTGGCAACGAAGCCGTGCCGCTTGGCGCGACCATGATCGTGCCGAGCTGGTCGCCGCGAGCCCTGGCCGCGCTGCCCGAGTCGCCGGCGCACGCAGGCGACACGCTGGTCTTGTTTGGCGCCCAGCTGGGCCCCCACCGCGAGCGGATCCTCGCCCAGCTCGGCCTCCTCGATCCCGTGGTGGTCACCCGGGGGCCCAGCTGGCGGCGCGACGCTGACCGGCAATTCACGGCGGATCTCGACGACGAAGCGCAGGCGGAGGCGCTGCTCGAGGCGCTTGGGCCGGGGGTCACGCGGATCCTGGATCTGCGCGATCTCGACGCCCCCGATCCCGATCCCAGCGCGCTCCCGCTTGGACGCCTGCGGCTGCTGCAGCGGTGGATCGCCAACGGACGGCGCTGCGCGCTGCGCCTGGTCCATGTCCACGTTGACCGCACCCACGCGGGCCAGGGCTTTGACGGCCGCGCCGCGCTGCTCGCCGGGCTGCTGCCGGTGCTCGACGCCGAGTACAGCGGGCTCTCGACCCTGGATCTCGAGCTCGATGACGACACCTTGGATCCCCACACGACGCAGGCGCTGGCGGAGCTGCTGGGTCGGGGGTCCGGTCGCCTGCGCCTGCGCGCGGGGGTGCTCGAGGAGCAGACCTTGGCCCCGATCCCCGCTGCGGAGCAGGTCGCGCTGGGGTCGACCGGGCCAACGCTCGCCCCGGAGTCGATCTACATGCTCAGCGGCGGGACCGGCGGGATCGGCCTGGCGATCGCCCGCGCGCTGGTGGCCCGCGGCGCCCGTCGGCTGGCGCTGCTCGAGCGCGGCACCCCCCGCAGCGACGCGCAGCAAGACGCCCGCGAGGCGGCCCTGCGCGAGCTCGAGCAGGGCCGCCTCGCGGGCAGATCGGAAGAGCACA
>NZ_JMCC02000216.1 GCF_000737335.2 Enhygromyxa salina
TCAGCTTGCGCAGCGGGTTGCGGCCGCTGTGATACATGGCCGTGGCGGTTGCCATGGGCGAGGGCAAGAACAAAAACGAACGGATTCAGGCAGAATCCCCACTTTGCCCCGATGCAACCGCCATCCCCCGCCCAACAGCATGTATCCCCTGCGCCACGGTCGAGTCTCGCGCTGCCCGCCTTGTTGGCCCTGGCGGCGCTGGTTTCGACAGGCTGCCAGACGCTCACCGGGGCCGTGTACTCCGGCGATGAGCAGGCGATCGAGAAGCTACTCGCCAAGGGTGCCAACCCCAACGAGCGGCCCTCGCCAGAGTCGACGCCGCTGTGCACGGCGATCGAACACCAACCTCATCTGGTGCCGAGGCTGCTCGCGGCTGGAGCCCGGCCCGATCTCGAGTGCGGCCAGCTCCCGGTCTGTCGGGCCGTCGAGCATGAGCGGATCGAGAGCCTTCGCGCGCTGATCGACGCTGGCGCAGGCGTCGATGTCCGGTGCGGCCCTGAGGCGACGCCACTGGAGACCGCGGCTTTTAAGGGAGACGCGACGATGGTCCGTGAATTGATCGCCAACGGCGCGGATCCGCTCGCCCATGGCACAAACGGGGTGCCCGTGATGTTCTACGTCGCCAGGATGCTCGACTCTCGGGTCGAATTGGCGAGCGTCATCCTCGATCAGGTGCGCGAGACCAGGGGCGACGCGGGCGCGAGCGCGGTGATCGACCAGCGCGTGGGCGCATATCCCCTGATCGTGGTGGCGGCGGTCATGGCCAATGCGCCGATGATCCGACAGCTGGTGCGCTACGGCGCTGACCCGAACTCGCGCGCCTCAACCAAGTCCTACCTCGACGGTATCGAGGACGAGTGGCCTGCATTGTTCTTCGCTCTCGCCGATCGAGGAGGCCGCGGCCCCGCGGCCGCTGACGCGCTCATCGCTGCCGGCGCAGACACGGACGCGAGCTCCACCCAGGGCCACAGCTGGGATGAGGCGTACGCCATGTTCCAGGAAGTCGAGGAGCAGCGCGGCGTCGTTGCCGAACAGCGGCGACAGCGGGACGAATACTACCGCCAGCTGGCCGAGGAACAAGATCGCCAGGACCGCGCGGAAGAGGAAGCGTACAGGCAAAGCAACCGCGAACACCACGAACGCGTCATGAGCGGCTTGGCCGGTGGCACTTCGGACCAGCCGAACACCAATCCTGCTCTGGACAATTCGTTCCAAGAAGAGATGTTGGCGCTGCATCAGCAATACAAAGATCTCGAGCAGCAGGAACAGGAGCAGGCCCAAACCCAGCGGCAGCAGACCGCGGAGGCGAACGTGCAGCAGGCTCGAGAGGAGCGCGAGCGCGCGGCACAAGCGGCCCGCGAAGCACAAGCGGCCCGCGAGCGCGAAGCGGCGCGACAGGCCGAGGTGGCGCGACGGGCCGAGGAAGCGCGCCAGGCCGAGGAAGCGCGCAAGCGTGAGGCGGCGCGCCGGGCCCAGGAGCTAGCCGACTATCTGCAGACCATGCGCAACACCATCACGCTCGGGGCAATCAGGTGTCCGGACGGCGAGGACCAATACCTGGTCACAGGCAAGCGCCCGGGAGGCGTCGACAGCTGTATCAACGTATCTTATCGGGCCAGCTGCCCGAATGATGTCTCGGTCAGCACGGGCGTCGCCAATAACTTCGTGGGTGTCTCCGGCTGCTTCGGTGACACTTACAAGATCTCGCCGAAGCCCTCTTGCTCGGTGGATCAGGTGCGGGTGACGGTCACCGACGTCCAGTATTGTCGGGGCTGATCCTGGGCGGTCGCGGTGGCAGGGGGGGCCTACGACCTGGGCGCGTCACCGGCGGCGCCCCCCTCTTCTTTTTCTCGAGCTGAGGAGCGTCGTCGTCAGCCGCAGCGCGAATCAGAGCATTGAAGGTCGTGTTCACGACTTTGCGTCGCGCCGCGATGCTCTCGCTCATCTCGAAGCCAGACGCTTCGCTGATTGTGTTCTCGATCGCTACAAAGCGCTGCTTCCAGCGCTTGGCCACCTGGCGACTCGACTCGGGCTTGCGTCATGCACAACCTCGTCCAACGCCTCGGCCTGCCACGGGCGCTCGACGAGGAACTCGAGCTGTTGAAGCAGCACCGGCCCTACAAGGAGTCGGATCACATCCTCAACATCGTCTACAATATTCTCGCGGGCGGGCGCACGCTCGATGACCTCGAGCTGCTTCGCAATGACATCAACTACCTCGAGGCCCTCGGTGCGCGGGCGATCCCTGATCCGACAACGGCGGGAGACTTCTGCCGCCGCTTCGCCGCTGAGGATATCCACCTATTGATGGACATCATCAACGAGGTCCGCGTCGCTGTCTGGCGTGAGCACGGCTCGGCGCTACTCGGTCAGACCGCTCGCATCGACGCCGACGGGCACATCATCGAGACCAGCGGTGGGTGCAAAGAAGGCATGGACCTGTCCTACAAGGGCATCTGGGGCTTCCAGCCCTTGCTGGTCTCGCTGGCCAATACCAAGGAGCCCTTGTTCCTCGTCAACCGTGGCGGGAACGCCAACTCGGCCTCGGGTGCGGCCGACTACTACGACGCGGCGATCGACTTGTGCTACCGGGCGGGCTTCGAGAAGGTCCTTCTGCGCGGTGACACGGCCTTCTGCCTGACCGCAAACTTCGATCGCTGGACCGAAGAGGGTGTCCACTTCGTGCTCGGGTTCGGGGTCAATAGGGGCATGAAAGCGCGCGCAGAGGCGGTCGAGGACGAGGAGTACGAGGTTCTCCTGCGCCGGGCCAAGCGAGGCCTCAGCGGCCAGGAGCGGGCCAAGCAACCGCGAGTCAAAGAACAGATTGTCCACGAGCGCGAGTACAAAAACGTCGTGCTCGAGTCGGAGCGCGTCGGCGAGTTCGAGTACAGCCCGATGAAGTGCGAGAAGACCTACCGGGTCATCGTGCTCGAGAAGACCCTACGCGAAGAGCGTGGGCAGCAATGCCTGGGTGTGGACGTCCGCTACTTTCTCTACATCACCAACGACCCAGATATGTCTGCCGAGCAGGTCGTCTTCGAGGCCAACGACCGATGCGACCAGGAGAATTTGATCGAGCAGCTCAAGAATGGCGTGCGCTCATTCCGTGCGCCGCTCAACACGTTCAACGCCAACTGGGCGTACATGGTCATCGCCTCACTGGCATGGACGCTCAAAGCTTGGTTTGGGTTGCTGCTTCCCGTGACGGCCCGACACCGCGCGCGTCACGAAGCTGAGCAGCAACAGATCGTCCGCATGGAGTTCCTTGGAGGTCGCAGCTGCGACGAGGGCCGAGGCAAGGAACATTCGATCTGCTTGGCTTCACGCACTATTGGGCGAGGAGTCGGCGGGGCAGGTGGGTGGTCCGACGAAAGACCGCGGGTGCGCTTACGCCGAGCAGCGCGTGGGCTTGGGCAGTGGTGCCGGTTTCACCGGCACTTGCCCATAGCCGTGCAGCATCAAATGCTCGCGGCGAAGCTGCGGGGGCATGACGCCTATATTACGGGATAACCGGAAATTGGGAAGCGCTCCGGCGGCTGCGTCGCGAGGTCCAGCGTGCGTGGCAACGGTGGTTATGCCGTCGCTCGCAACGAGGGATGACGTGGGACCAGTTCTATCGGCTGCTCCAGCGGTACGGGTTGGTGACAAGCTCGATCGGCGCCGCAGACCAGCCCCTGGCGGCAGTCGGACATGCGGTACCCTACGGCATCACAGGGGTCGCCTTCTTCCTGAGCCCCATGAAAGATCTGACAGTCCATCTCACACGGGAGCAGACTCCCAGAGCTGGAGACCATGGGGCACTGCGGCGCATGGTCAATCGTTCGCTCCATGCAGTCCAACGAATAGGTGAGTCCGGCCGACATCGCAGACTCGACCGAGTCCTCGATCAGTGGCTGGGTCAGATCATCGCATTGCCCACTGTTGAAGAACAGCTCGTTCGAGCCTGGAGGCGCTCGCCTCGCTGCGGCCGGTGTTCCAAGTGAAGGGCTCGGTCACCGCGGGCAACTCCTCGCAGACCAGCGACGGCGTGGCGATGACGATCGTGATGTCGACGGAGAAGGCCAAGGCGATCGGGGCGACTCCGCTGGCGCGCTTCGTCGGGTTCGCGGTCGCTGGCGTCGCGCCGGAGCTGATGGGCATTGGACCGGTCGAGGCCATCCCTCGCGTGTTGCGGCAGTGCGGGCTCGAGCAGAGCGACATCGATCTGTTCGAGCTCAACGAGGCCTTCGCCGCGCAGTCGCTCGCGGTCGTGCGCGAACTTGGGCTCGACCCGGCCAAGGTCAACGTCAACGGCGGCGCGATCGCGCTGGGGCATCCGCTTGGGTGCACGGGGGCCAAGCTGACGGCGACGTTGCTGTCGGAGTTGCGCCGCCGCAAGGGGCGCTACGGCATGGTGACGATGTGCATCGGCGGTGGCATGGGCGCCGCGGGGATCTTCGAAGCGCTCTACTGAAGCGCTCTGCTAAGGATGTCTGCGAGCTGGGAGGCCGATCTGCGCGCGCGGGTCGGCCTTTTCCGCCCGCGGCGCCCGCGGCTGACCGACCCTGCTAGCTTAGCGAGGCTCCGCCTCAGACCGTCGAGCATGTAAGCCTCGCCGCAGCAGGCGCCGACTTGGTGCGAAGAGCCTCCCGGCCGAGCCGAAAG
>NZ_JMCC02000217.1 GCF_000737335.2 Enhygromyxa salina
GCAACATGACCGCGATGCCGCACCTGTCGAGCATGGTGTGGAACCACGACGACGAGCTGCGCGAGGTCACCGTGGGCACGGAGACGGTCTACTTCCAGTACGCGGGCGGCATGCGCAGCCGCAAGTACGTGGAGAAGTCCGGCGCGACCACCGAAGAGCGCATCTACCTCGGATCATTCGAGATCTATCGCAAGCGCATCAGCGGCACGCTCGACCTCGAGCGCGAGTCGATACACATCAGCGACGACACCGGCCGCATCTGCATCATCGAGACCAAGACCGTCGACTCCGGCTCCGCCGTCGGGAGCCCGACCGGCATCTGGCGCTATCAGCTGAGCAACCACCTCGGCTCTGCCGCCACCGAGGTCGACGGCAGCGGAGCGATCATCTCCTACGAGGAGTACCACCCCTACGGCACCAGCGCGTACAGGGCAGTCAACGCCAGCATCGACGTCTCGGCCAAGCGTTACCGCTACACGGGGATGGAGCGTGACGAGGAGACGGGGCTCGAGTATCACTCGGCCCGGTACTATGCACCGTGGTTGGGGAGCTGGATGGCTGCGGATCCCTCTGGCCTCGGCGATGGAGTGAACCGATACTCCTACACGGGAGCAAAACCAATCTCGACCTCGGACAAGAATGGTCATCAAGCAGGCCCAGGTGATAATGACGTCAGTGGCCCAGACGGGAGTGAAATGAACCTCAGCTATATGGAGGATACGAACGCGCCCGACTCCGACCACCCCGACCCAACGCCCGAGGAAATCTTCCAGTGGGAATTGAGCAATTTCGAGCGTAAGAGCCATACGAGTTGGAACGGGTGGAAGGGTAAGGACGAGGAGTGGGCGCAGGTCATGGAGGGGGTCCAGACCCTCAGGGACGTACTCGGCGCGGAGATGGCCACTGAGATCCTGGCTCGCTACAACGCGATCGGTGGACTGAGCTTCGAGTCTAAGATCGAAAGTGGATATGGGTACACCGACACTGTGATGGGCGCCGCATGGTACTCCGACATTTACTCAGAAGTGTTTCGCGTTAACGAGCGCCTGAAATCTGAGGGCAAGGACCAGAATTCCCTGCTCATCGCAGGCGTGATTCTCCATGAATTCACGCATATCTGGCAGAGGGGCGGATCTTCGGAGGCGGAGAAAGAGTACAACGCATACGCGATCGAGCTATGGTTCTATCACAGGGCGGGGGGATTCGATTTCAGGGAATCACAAATCGAGACGCTGTGGAGGGATACCAGTGAATCAAAGTATGGAAGGGAGGCTGCACCCCGGAGGCAATTTATCTTGAGCTACATGATGCTCCGCGCTCTCGAGGACGCCGCGGAGGGTGCAGGCGGACCTTTGGCTGGTACGGCCAACGCCGGAGGAGCATTGTATCATGCCATATCGGGCGAAGGCTCGAAAAGGTCGGCCGATACCCTCGATGATGTGCACGCGGAGGTCGCCACCGACTTCGACACCTTGTTCACGGAAGACGTCTACAATGCCTACATCCCGAAGACTGGAATCGGCACGGACTACGGAGCGATGTTCAAGCTTTGGGAGGCCTGGTAAGCTTCTCGACCTGAGAGGACCAACATGATCGTGACAGGTGCTGACCATAGCAAGACACCAACCGCGGCCATCATGCTCGCTATCGCTGCGGCGGCCGTCGGGTGTACCAGGTCCTCTCCAGCGCGGAGTCAGCCAAAGATGATCTACATCGCAGGCGGCAGCTTCGATGGTCGCGACATCGCCCCTTTTTACCTCGACGAGACAGAGGTCACGGTCGCGGCGTTTCGAGAGTGGGAGCGTGCATCGAGTTGGACGGGCTGTGGAGTCAGCGATGAGGCTCTCCGTGGGGATGTCCCTGTCGAGGTCGTCTGGGACCGCGTCGAGGCCTACTGTGAGTGGCGAGGCGCACGTGTTCCGACTGAGTGGGAGTGGGAGTGGGCAGCGCGCGGGCGAGAGGAGGCGCGCAAATTTCCGTGGGGCTCCGAAGATCCGTCTTGCGCCCATGCGATCGTCGAGTTTGGATGCGGCACAGACGAGCCGTGGCCAGTTGGGAGCAGGCCGGCAGGCGACAGTCGAGACGGGTTGAAGGACATGGCTGGCAACGCGGATGAATGGACCAGTGGAGTAGGCGAGGACGGCAACGAGATCGGGGTGCTCCGCGGTGGGAGCTACAGGTCAGGCGCGGAGCTCATCGTTTTTACACAGACAAGCTCTCGCTTCCCCGTCCCGAGCGGGGAGGCGCTTGGGGGCATTCGCTGCGCCAGGTCGCGGTGATCTCTGCCAGCACGCTTCCCTGGGGATCCCCGGATCACGCATGCGTTCACGCTCGAGGTCGACGACTTCGGGACGGTGTTGCGCTCGGCGTCGGTCGTGTACCCGCGCCGCGTGCCGGAGTATCCCGAGCAGGGCGACTACGTGCTAGCTGGTAGCACGTCGGCGGTGTTGGTCACCCTCAGCGAATCCGAGGTCGTGCATCTGGATGCGACCAACGATCTCCTGCGCCTGGGCGTGCCGACCGAGTCGCGCGGCTACGAACTTCACGGGCTTACACGGGCGACCAAGGTCGCGTTCTCGTTCGACGAGGTCCTGGATGCGGCAGACGAGGCCACGCAGATCGCCTACGAAACGTCCCCGATCCCAGCGGGGATCAACAAGCGGCTGCTGAGTCACACGAAGATCCGCTACATGGCCAACGACCTGTCCGGCCCGCTGAGTCACGGGACCGTCGAGAGCCGGGCGCTACCCTACGATAGCGACACCATGGCGATGACGGACGCGCAGCGGACCGCAGTGTTCGGCCTGCTGACGGGCGCGCCGGACAACACCGCGCTGCAAGACGAGGGCAAGTACGTGCTGGCTAGCAGTGCGTGGTGGGTGCGGACCGGGCATCCGACGTTTGACGCCGATGAGTTCTATGCGGTGACCTCGGTCGTGGACCCATTCGGGAACACCTATTCGACGACCTACGACAGCCACAGCTTGCTGGTCGTCAGCAGCAGCAACCCGTTGAGCGAGACGGTGACGGCGGCGCACGACTATCGCTTGCTGGGGCCGTGGCAGATCACGGATCCGAACGGCAACCGCACGCAGGTCGCGTTTGACGTGCTTGGTTTTGTCGTGAAGTCGGCTGTGCTGGGCAAGGTGGGCGACAGCGACGGCGACACCCTGTCGGACCCCACCACGACCTTCGAGTATGACCTGTTCGAGTGGTCGACGAACGGCAAACCCAATTGGGCGAAGTCGCGTATGCGCGAGACCCATCAATACGGCGGGACGCGGTGGTTCGAGCAGCGCAGCTACTTCTCTGGGGCCGGCGGCGTGATCATGGCCAAAGTTCAAGCCCGCCCTGGGCTCGCGCCCGAGCGGGATGAGAGCGGGGAGCTCGTGTTCGTGGATGATGTCCTGCAATACGAGGACACCAGCCCGAGCGTGCGTTGGGTGGGCAACGGTCGCGTGGTGAAGGATAACAAGGGTAATGTACTCAAGGCGTACGAGCCCTACTACTCGAGCACGCCGGATTACGAGGACGAAGCCGAACTGGTCGAGCAAGGGGTGACCGCGCTCAATCATCATGACCCGCTGGGGCGGTTGATCCGCACGGACCTGCCGAACGGGACCTACTCCAAGGTCGAGTTCACGCCGTGGGCGCAGACCAGTTTTGACCCGAACGACACTGCGACCGACAGTGCTTGGTACGATGCGCGGATCGGCTACGGTGGCGGTGATGTCGGGTTGCTCGCGGAGAAGCGGGCGGCGCAGCTGGTCGAGGACCACGAAGAGACGCCGAGCGTGGTGCACCTCGATGTGCTCGGGCGGCCGTTCTTGTCGATCGCCCACAACAAGGACCTGGTCGGGGACGACGAGTTCTACGTGACCGAGTCGGTGCTCGATATTCAAGGGCACGTGCTCGAGGTGATCGACGCGCGGGTCAACACGGCCGAGTCTCGGACTTACGGGATGCTCGGGCAGTCGTTGGTGGTCAGCAGCGTCGACGCGGGCGACCGGCACACGCTGCTCAACGCGCTGGGGCAGCCCATGCGAAGTTGGGATAGCCGCAGTCAGCGGTTCTCGTTCTCGTACGACACCCTGCGCCGGCCGGTTGACCGGACGGTCAGCGTGTCTGGCGGCTCGGAGAAGCTGCTGGGGCGCATCGTGTATGGTGACTTACTCAGTACGCCGGAGGACACCAACCACGTCGGTCGTGTGTATCGGGTCTACGACGGGGCTGGCGTGGCGACCACGGTGGAATTCGACTTCAAGGGCAACCCGCTCGAGGAGCAGCGACAGCTCGTCACAAGCAAGACGACCCAACCCGACTGGAGTGCGCTGCTCGGCGAGAGTACAATTGCCGCGATGGCAACCGCCGCGACCTCGCTGCTCGACTCCGAGACGTTCTCGGCGAGCAGTCAGCGTG
>NZ_JMCC02000218.1 GCF_000737335.2 Enhygromyxa salina
TGTTGGTCGCGGGGGTGCGCTCGCGCGCCAACCTGGAGGCCGCGCTGGTCGTCGAGCTGGGGTTTGATCTTGGTCGCGCTCGGGGGTCGCAGCGGGCCCTGGCGCTGATCCGGCGACGCGACCGGATGCGCTGGCTGCCCACGCCAGGCGCGGCTTCAGATCCACGCCTCGCGGCCGCGCTCGCTCCGATCGCCCAGGCAGAGGCGCGCGCGCTTCGAGTCGTGGTGTGTGGGGGGGCTGGGCAATGACGACGCTGGGCAGCCTCGCGTTCGGGTTGATGCTGGGCGTCCTCGCCCCGCCGCCGGCAGCTTCGATCCTCGAGCCCGACCCCCAGCTCGAGCCCCCGCCCGAGCCCCAGATCGAACCACCTGCGCCGCAGCTCGACATGGCCCAAATCGACGCTGCGTTCGCCCGACTGCCGCCACAACCCAGCTTGCGGGCCGTCCAAGACGCGGCGTTGCAGCGCGCGGGCGTTGGTCCTCACGCGGGTGCTCGGTGGCTGCGCCAGGCCAGGGTCGCGGCCGCCTTGCCCACGATCTCGGTGCAGTACGACCATCGCCTCGACCAAGGCTGGGCGCTCGACAGGGAGGTCGGTGAGGCCGACGCCCTGCGCAACGACGCTGGCAATCAATCGGTGATCCGGGCCAAGGCGACCTGGGAGCTCGACCGCCTGATCTTCTCGCCCGACGAGCTCCGGGCGGCCCGGGCCGCGCTGGACCTCGCGGACTTTCGGGAGCGGGTGCTCGTGCAGGTCACGCAGCTGTACTACGAGCGTCAGCGACTGCTCGTCGAGCGCGAGATCGCTCCGCCTTCCGACCTCCAGGCAGCGATCGCCGCGAGCGTGCGCCTGCGCGAGGTCGAGGGCCTGCTCGCGGGTCTGACCGGGCTAGATTTTGGGCCCACGCCCACCCAGTGATAGCGTGCGTGGATGGACGAGCGTCGCGCTCACCAGCGATTCGTGTGTGACCTGCGGGCGCGCTTGCTGCTGCCGGACGGGCGAGAGATCGACGGCCAAGCGATCGACCTGTCGATCTCGGGCATCTGCGTCGACACCCACGAGGCCGTCGAGCCCCGCACCCTCGTCGAGTTTCGCGTGTGGGCCGTCCTCGCCGACCGCGAGACCGCCGAGATCGTGATGCCCGGTCGCATCGTCTGGTCGACGCCGGTCGAGGGACACGTGCAGCTTGGCGCCGCCTTCGATCGGGACATGGACAACCGTTCATGGGCCCGCCTCGACGTCCTCCTGCAGTTTCTAGCGGGCACGCTCGCCGATTCGCAGCGGCTGTAGTTGTCAAATAACGCTGTTAGAGGGCAGTTCTGGAGATGTGTGGGCGTCGGGCGTACGCGCACTGCGCTACACATGAGGATCGCCAAAACCGTGCATGCCTGTTCACCCTCGCGACGGTTTCGCGTATTCGACGCCGGCCGAAGCTGAAGGGCCATTCGCTAAGCCCTCGATTTCACTAACTTCTGGAAAAATCGCTCAATCGTGCCGATTCGGGTCTCCAAGTTGCAGCCTTGCGGCACCAGGAAGGCGAAACACCATGCTCGACCGCACAAACTCGTCCCAAGATGCCCGCCGCGTGCCCGTGTTCACCCGCACTTTGTTCCGGCATCTGCAAGACCAGGGGTACACCCGCGAGCAGATCATCGGCGTCTCCGCCGAGCTGCTCGGGCTTCTGTCCACGGATCTCAAAGCCAAAGAAGAGCTGCTCCCCGCCGAGTAGAGCAGAATTCTCCCCTCTTCCCCCTCCTCGCCCGTCTTCGTCGCCCTGCTCGCCTGGGGTGACCAAGACGGGCGAAATGCGTTATGGCCTGTCCGATGCCACCGATGCCTGCGTTTGATCAGCTCGACGTCGACAACCGTCGCGTGCTCGTGCGTGTCGACTTCAACGTGCCGCTGCGTGGCCACGGCGACGCCCGCGAGGTGGCCGACGACACTCGGATCCGCGCGGCGCTGCCCACCTTGCGGGCGCTGCTCGATCGAGACGCGCGGCTGATCGTGTGCTCGCACCTCGGACGGCCCAAGGGTCGTTACGCCGAAGACCTCTCGATGGGGCCGGTCGCGGGCCGCCTCGCCGAGCTGCTCGAGCGACCCGTTCGCCTGCCGGACGAAGTTGTGGGTGACGGCGTCACCAAGCTCGTCAACGACACGCGCGCTGGCGAGGTCGTGCTGCTCGAGAACCTGCGCTTCGAGCCGGGCGAAGAGGCCAACGATCTCGACTTCGCGCGGGCTCTCGCCAAGCTGTGCGACGCCTACGTCAACGACGCGTTCGGGGCCTCGCATCGGGCCCACGCTTCGGTCGTTGGGGTCCCGCAGCTGGTCCGCGATCACGCGCCGGGCTTGTTGATGAGCGCCGAGCTGCAAGCGCTCGGGCGCTTGGTTGAGGGGATCGAGCACCCCTTCGTGGCGGTCGTCGGCGGGGCCAAGGTCTCGGACAAGCTCGGGGTGTTGGTCGCGCTGACCGAGCGGCTCTCGGCTGGCGACGCGATCGTGATTGGCGGGGCGATGGCCAACACCTTCTTGCTCGCGCGCGGGCGCGAGCTTGGCGGCTCGCTGGTCGAGCGCGACCTGCTCGGTGCGTGCAAGCGCGTGTTCGACAAGGCCAGCGCCCGCGATGTGCGGGTGATCTTGCCTGTGGATCTGCGCTGCGGTTCGGGCCTCGACGCGCGTGAGGCGACGATCGTCGCGGTCGGCGACGGGGTCGCGGGCGACAGCTTGGCCCTCGACATCGGACCGCGCAGCGAGGCATCGTTCGCTGGGGTGATCGCCACAGCCAAGACCGTGTTCTGGAACGGCCCGATGGGCGTGTTCGAGAACCCCGCGTTCGCCCAGGGGACGCTGGCCATGGCCAACGCCGTGGCCGAGTGTCCGGGCTACACGCTGGTCGGCGGCGGCGACTCGGTCGCTGCGCTCAACGCGTCTGGGCGCGCCGGCGACATCGATCACGTCTCGACCGGCGGCGGCGCCTCGCTCGAGTTCATCGAGGGCCGCGAGCTGCCCGGCGTCACCGCGCTGGCCGCTGCCCACTAAACCAACCGCAAGGGCTACGAAGCGACATGTCACGAACGATCTGGGTGCTGGGAAATTGGAAGCAGAACTTGCTGCGCGAGCCGTCGGCGAGCTTGGCGAAGGCCGTGGCCGACGGGCTCGAGGCTGCCCTCGCGGGGGCCTCGGGTGTGGCCGTTGGGATCGCGCCGACCTACCTCGCGCTCGACAGCGTCGCGCCGCACACGGGTGATGGCCGCGGCGCCCCTCGCCTGCTCGCCCAGGACGTCGGCGCCCAAGAGAGCGGCGCGTTCACCGGTGAGGTCGGACCGGCGATGTTGCGTGAGGCGCGGGTTCAGGCCGCGATCATCGGCCACTCGGAGCGCCGCGCCCAGTTTGGTGATCACGACGAGCTGGTGGCGGCCAAGCTCGGGGCCGCGCTCGCGGGCGGGCTCGACGTGGTCTTGTGCGTGGGCGAGCGGCTCGAGCAGCGCGACGCCGGCGACCACGAGCAGGTCGTGATCTCACAGCTCACGGCGGCGCTGTCGGGCTTGGCCCCCGATCTGGATCCCGCCCGCGTCACCATCGCCTACGAGCCGGTGTGGGCGATCGGCACCGGTCGCACCGCGACGCCAGCCCAGGCCAGCGAGATGCACGCCTCGATCCGCGCCTGGCTCGACAAGGCAGGGCTGCAAGGTGCTGACAGATCGCTGCTCTACGGTGGTAGCGTCAAACCCGACAACGCCACCGAGTTGCTCGCCGCGGGCGAGATCGACGGTTTCCTGATCGGGGGCGCCTCGCTTGACGCGCGCTCGTTCCTCGATATCGTCACCAGCGCCTCGAACCACGCGCGCTCGAGCCAAGCACGATGACTACCTTCATCACAATCATCTACATCATCGTCGCTCTGATCATGATCTTGTCGATCTTGCTGCAGGCCGGCAAGGGCGGCGGGCTCGGCTCGGCGCTTGGCGGCGGCGCGAGCCAAGGCGTGTTCGGTGGCGGCGGCGGGGCCGACTTCATGTCGAAGTTGACCCAGGGGTTCGCGGCCACGTTCATGATCTGCGCGATGTACCTGGCCTACGCCAGCGCCCACGCGGGCTCGGAGTTCCTCTCGGAGCAAGACGACGGCAGCGCGGATCTGCTCGAGGCCGACGAAGAGATCGACTACGAGCGGCTTGGCCCGCGCGCGCAACCGCTGCCCACTCCCGAAGAGGGCAAGGCGATGCAGGCCAAGGCAGCCGCGCTGGTCCCCGCCCAGACCGAGGCGCCATCCGAGATGATCGACGGCGCCGCGGCAGACGGCGCCGCGGCAGACGCCGTCGCCCCGGCGCCC
>NZ_JMCC02000219.1 GCF_000737335.2 Enhygromyxa salina
CCGAGCTGCGCGACGGGGCGCTCGTGGCCCAGCTCGCGGCCATGGTCGCGGACGAGCTCGGCGTCGCGGCCGAGGAAGTTGGCGCCCGCACGCCCCTCGGCGAGCTCGGTATGAGCTCGGTCGGCTTCACGGCCCTCAGCGCGGCCCTGCGGGCCCGCTACGCCGTCGAGATCTATCCCACGGTCTTCTACCGCCACACGACCCTGGCGGCCCTGACGGACCACCTGTGGGCCGAGCATCGCGCCGCGCTCGAGGCCCACTTCGGTGCGCGCGATCGTGTTCCCGTCGCGGCTGTCGGCGCGCCCGTGGAGGCCGGAGCCAGCGCGGGCGAGGCGGGCGAGGGCGCCCGTGCGGCGGGCGACGACGACATCGCGATCGTCGGCATGGCTGGGCGGCTGCCGGGGTCCGAGGATCTCGACGACTTTTGGCGTCAGCTCGTCGCGGGAGCGGACCTCGTCACCGAGATTCCAGCCGAGCGCTGGGACTGGCGCGAGGTCGCCGGCTCGCGCTCGCGCTGGGGCGGCTTCGTGCCCGACGTCGCGCGCTTCGACGCGGCCTTCTTTGGCATCTCGCCGCGCGAGGCCGAGCTCATGGACCCGCAGCAACGCTTCATGCTCGAGCTGACCTGGGCGGCGCTGGAGGACGCGGGCTACGACCCGCGCGCGCTGGCTGGACAGCGGGTGGGGGTGTTCTTCGCGGTGACCAACTCCGACTATCTCGAGGTCCAGCGCCGCCACGGTCGCGGGCCCGAGGGCCACACGCTGACGGGCGCCGCGCTGTCGATCATCCCCAACCGGGTGAGCTACGTGCTCGACCTGCGCGGGCCGAGCGTCGCGGTGGACACGGCCTGCTCGGGCTCGCTGACCGCCGTGCATCAGGCCAGCGCGGCGCTGCGCGAGGGCAGCTGCGACATCGCGCTCGCCGGCGGCGTCAGCTTGATCCTCTCGCCGACGATCTACGAGGCCCTCAGCCGCGGCGAGATGCTCAGCCCCGACGGTCGGTGTCGGGCCTTCGACAGCCGGGCCAACGGCTACGTCCGCGGCGAGGGTGCTGGCGTCGTCGTGCTCGAGCGCGCCGAGCGAGCGGCGCGCGTGGGCAGCCCCGTGCACGCGCTGATCAAGGCGGTGGCGATCAGCCACGGCGGGCGGACCTCATCGTTGACCGCACCCAACCCCGACGCCCAGACCGACCTCCTCGTCCATGCCTACCGCGAGGCCGGCGTGCCGGTCGAGACCGTGGGCTACATCGAGGCCCACGGCACGGGCACGGCGCTCGGCGACCCGATCGAGACCATGGGGTTGAGCGAGGCCTTCCGTCGGCTCGAGGTCGAGCGCAGCGAGGGCGCGGGCGCCTGCGTGATCGGCTCGGTCAAGAGCAACATCGGCCACCTCGAGGCGGCCGCTGGGATCGCGGGGCTGTTCAAGGCCGTGCTCGCCATGCGCCACGCGACGATCCCCGCGAGCCTGCACATCGAGACCCCCAACCCCATGCTCGAGCTCGACGCGGGCTTCGAGCTCGCCGATTCGACTCGGGAGTGGCCGGCGCCGCGGGATCGCGAGGGCCGCGAGCTGGCCCGCCGCGCGGGCGTGAGCTCGTTCGGCTTCGGCGGGGCCAACGCCCACGTGGTCCTGGAACAAGCGCCACATCGGCCCACGCCGCAGCGCAGCGGCCGAGCGGAGCTCGTCGTGCTGTCGGCGCGGACGCCCGAGGCCCTGCGCGAGACCGCCGCGCGCTTGCTCGCGCACCTCGACGCCTGCGCGGACGAGGCGGCGCCGAGCCTGGCGGATCTCGCCCACACGCTCCAGTCCGGACGCGACGCGATGCGCCATCGGCTCGCGCTGGTCGTCGACGATCTCGCGGGCTTGGGCGCCGAGCTGCGCGCCCACCTCGACGGCCGGCCGAGCCGTGTGCGAGTCGGCGAGGTCGAGGGTCAACGCGAGGGGCCCCAGGCTGGGGACGAGGACCTCGCCGATGCCTGGGTCCGCGGGGGGTCCGTCGACTGGCGGACGATCCACAACGGGGCCGCGCGCCGCCGCGTGCACTTGCCGAGCTACCCCTTCGCCCGGACTCGCCACTGGGTCCGTGGGGAGTCGCTCGCGCCCGCGCGGGCGAGCGGGCCGCGGCTCCACCCAACCTTGCTCGACGCCAACGTCTCGAGCTTCCGCGAGCACGCGTTTCGCAAGACGCTCACGCGCCGCGAGTTCTACCTGCGTGATCACCTCGTCGCGGGTCGGCTCGTGCTCCCCGGGGTCGTCTACCTCGAGATGGCCCGGCTCGCGGGCGAGCTCGCGGCCGCGAGCGAGGTCCGCGTGGTCGAGGATCTCGTGTGGGCCACGCCGGTGAGCCTCGACGACGACGAGGCGGCCGAACTCGAGCTGACCGTCGGCCTGACAAAGACCGCGGACGGGGCCCGCTTCGAGGTCCGCAGCGAGGTCGGCGTCCACGCCAACGGCGAGCTGCGCTTCGCCGCGACCACGCCCCGGCCCGCGCCCGTTGATCTCGAGGCCGTGCGCGCGCGCTGCCCCAAGGTCTACGACGGGGCCAGCTGCTACGAGGCATTCACCCGCCTCGGCTTTGCGTACGGCCCGAGCCTGCGGGCGCTCGAGCGCTACACCGAGGGCCAGGGCGAGGCCTTGGCCTCGCTCCGGCTGCCGCGATCGTCCGCGGCCGAGGTCGGCGACTACACCTTCCATCCGGCGCTGTTCGACGCGGCCTTGCAGGCAGCGGGTCGGCTCGCGCCCGGGGCGAGCACGGGCTCGGGCGAGCTGGTCTTCATGCCCTTCTCGCTCGGGGCCGTACGTCGCTACGCGCCGCTACCGGACCAAGTCCACGCCCACGTTCGCGTCGCGTCCACGGGCGCGAGCAAGGGCGTGCTCGCCTTCGACGTCGCGCTGCTCGACAGCGAGGGGGGCGTGTGCGCGAGCATTGAGCGCTTCACGCTTCGCGCGATCCCAAGTGGCGTCCACGCGTTCGAGCGCGGCTGGGCGCCCGCGCCCGCGGACCCGCGGGCCGCTCTTCTCGAGGGGGCCGCGCTGGTCCTCGACGCGGGCTCCGAGGGCGACGCGCTCGTCGCTGCGCTGCGCGAGCTCGGGCTCGACGCTCGCCGGGTCGCGCTCGGGCCGAAGCTCGAGCTCGAGCCGCTGTTGGCGAGCTTGCCCGCGGGCCCCGTGCACATCGTGCATCTCGCCGGCGACCACCCCGACACGCGGGCGGCCGTCGACCAGGGCCTGCACGCTGCGATGGCGCTGGTTCAGGCCTGGCAGCGGGAGCGGCGGGGTCCACTGCGCTACCTCTACGCCTACCGCGAGCTCGCGGCCTCGCCGGCGTCACCGGCGATGGCGGCGTTCGGGCGCTGCGTCCACCTCGAGCACCCCGAGATCGACTTTGGTGTCGTGGCGGTGGCGGAGGCCGGCTTCGTCGAGGCTGTGGTCGCGCAGCTGAAGGCGCCGCCCGAGGTCGAGCTGCGTGTGGGGCGGGGCGGTCGTACGCGGCGCAGCTGGGCGCAGGTCGAGCTGCCGCAGGTCGAGGCGTCGATCTTCGCCCGCGCGGGGGCCCACTTGATCAGCGGCGGGACCGGAGCCCTGGGCCTGCTGCTCGCCGAACACATCGCCGGGGTCCGACGTGCGCAGGGGGGGAGCGAACGGGGGGGCGAGAGGGGAGGCGAGGGGGGGATCGTGCTGATCGCTCGTCGCCAGCCCTCGGCGCGAGCTCGGGCGCGAGCCGCAGCGATCGGGGCCGAGATCGTCCAAGCCGACGTCAGCGACGCCGCGGCCGTTCACGCCCTCGTCGCCGACGCGCGCCGCCGCCACGGACAGATCTGCGGGGTGCTGCATGCCGCGGGCGAGCTGCGCGACGGCCTCTTGGTCCGCAAGTCCGCGGCCGACGTCGAGGCGGTGCTCGCAGCCAAGGTCCAGGGCACCGTCCACCTCGACGAGGCCACGCGCGACGACGCCCTCGATTACTTCGCAATGTTCTCGTCGGCGGCCGCGGCGTTCGGCAACGTCGGTCAGAGCGACTACGCCTTCGCCAACGCGTTCATGGACGCGTTCGCGGTCCAGCGCGAGCTGTTGCGCAGGGCTGGCGCTCGTCGGGGCCGGAACCTGGCCGCGGCGTGGCCGGTGTGGGCCGAGGGCGGGATGCGGATCGACAGCCGGGCCGAGGCCTACATGGAGCGCGTGCTCGGCATGCGCCCCGTGCCCACGCGGGCGGGCCTCGACGCGCTCGAGCGCGCGCTCGCGGGCGACGCTCCCCACCTG
>NZ_JMCC02000022.1 GCF_000737335.2 Enhygromyxa salina
CTCTTCCGATCTGGGCTTCGGCGGACGGGTACGGGGGGCTTCGGCGGACGGGTACGGGGGCTTCGGCGGACGGGTACGGGGGCTTCGGCGGACGGGTACGGGGGGCTTCGGCGGACGGGTGCGGGGGCTTCGCTCGGGGCTGGCTGGTCGCGGGGGGATGTGTGGCCCCGGGAGGGGGCTCGCGTCTTGTACCGACTGCGGCCGTTGGCGCGGCTGGTCGCGTAGCGGGGTTGGCTGGGGCTATTCGAGCTGGCGTTGGTTGGGGTGGGCGCGGCGGAGCTTGCGGGCTTGTTTGCGCTGGCGCTTGGCGGCTCGGCGGGCCCGGCGGGCGGCTCGGCGGGTGGCTCGGCGGCGGCGGCGGGCGTCTCGTTTGCCTTCGCCGGGGAGGCGCTCGCGGATCTCGACGGAGGCGAACAGGACCAGGCCGGTGATGACGAGGATCGGAGCGTTGGGTCCGGATGGGGAGGCGGGGACGGTGTCGTCGCGCTCGACGGCGCCCATGATGACGCTGGCGTCGACGCGGACGGCGAGGTTGGGGGGCACGATGATGCGGGCCTCGGCGAAGATGCAGCGCAGCTCGATTCGGGTCTCGCCGGGGGCGAGGTGGGCGTTGCGAAAGTCGAGCTCGGCCTCGGCGAACACGCCGAGGAGGCGGTTGGTCTGGGCGGGTACCCAGGCGCCCTGCTGCTCGATGCTGGCGAACATCGCGACGATGCTGCGGGTTGGGGCGACGTCTTGCGCGTTGGCGAGCGCGATGGTGGTCGGGACGGCGAGCGCGGTCGTGTCGACGTGGTCGACGAGATCAGCGATCAAGCGCTCTACGGCGTCAGCGGTCTCGGCGTCCTGCAGCGCCTCGAGCCGACGCTCGAGCTCGTCGTCGTCGATCAGACCTTGGGCGTAGGCGTGCGTGATCACGCCCTCGGCGTGTGGCTTGGCGTCGCGCACAGTGACGAGGTTGTGGGGCGCTCGAGTACGGTCGACGTCCACGCCGCACTATTGCGCGATCTGGCCCGACAAGCCACCATCCGCGACGCATGGAGCACTTTCGCGACAAAGTCGTTTGGATCACTGGGGCTTCGGCTGGGATTGGTGAGGCGCTTGCCCAAGAGCTGGCGCGGCGGGGTGCAAAACTGGTGCTGTCGGCTCGACGCGAAGCGCTGCTCGAGCAGGTCCGCGAGCGATGTGAACGGGCAGACGAGCACATGGTCGTGCCCCTCGATCTCAGCGACGCGGCGACGATCGAGCAAGCCAACGCGCGCGTGCTCGAGCGCTACGGGAACGTCGACATCCTGATCAACAACAGCGGGATCAGCCAGCGCGGGACGGTGGTCGAGACCCAGATCGAGGTCGACCGGCGGATCATGGAGGTCAACTACATCGGCACGGTGGCGCTGACCAAGGCCGTGCTGCCGTCCATGCTCGCGCGCGGGCGTGGGCAGATCGTGGTGATCAGCTCGCTGATGGGAAAGATCGGCACGCCCCTGCGCTCGGCCTACGCCGCGTCCAAGCACGCGCTGCAAGGCTTCTTCGACTGCCTGCGCGCCGAAGTTCACGATCGAGGCGTACACGTGAGCGTGATCAGCCCCGGCTACGTGCACACCGAGATCACCAAGAACGCGCTCACAGCCGACGGCTCGGTCTACGATCAAGTCGGCGACGCCCAGAGCAAAGCCATGAGCGCCGAGCAGTTCGCTACCCGTTGCGCCGACGCGATCGCCCGCCGCGTCAGCGACAAGATGATCGGCGGCCCCGAAGTCTGGGCCGCCCGCCTCGCCCCGTTCTTCCCGCGCGTCTACGAGTACCTGGTCCGCCGCGTCAAAAGTACGTAATTGGACCCCCCCGGAGGGCTTCGCACTTCGCAGGTCACTCGCTTCGCTTCCTTTTTAGACCCCCACAGCCGTTTTCGCACTCCGCAGGTCACTCGCTTCGCTTCCTTTTTAGACCCCCCCGGAGGGCTTCGCACTCCGCAGGTCACTCGCTCCGCTCGCTCCCAACGGGCTGGCTGTTCGCGGGGGCATGTGTGGCCCCCTCGAAGGGGGCTCTTGTCTGAGCACCCACGGCCACCGGCCGGCGCTCCATGGTTGGGGCGCGCGAAGCCAGTCCCCGTAGTGCGAAGCCGCCTATGGGGTTCTCAAAAAACGATGGAGCGCCGCACGGTGACCGTGGGTGCTCTGACGAGAGCCCAGCCAGTCTCCCGTAGTGCGAAGCCGCCTGCGGGTCTCTAAAACCGATGGAGCGCCGCACGGTGGCCGTGGGTGCTCAGACAAGAGCCCCCCTCCAGGGGGCCACACATGCGACAGCGAACAGCCAGCCCGTTGGGAGCGAGCGCAGCGAGTGACCTGCGAAGTGCCAAACCCTCCGGGGGGGTCAGGACTTAGCCCAGGGGTCTTCGACGCCGGCGTCCTCGAGCAGCACCCGCAGCAGATCCGAGCGCGAGCGAGCGCCGGTCCGCGCCAGCACTTGCGACACGTGATACTTGACCGTGCGCTTGGTGCAGCCGAGCAGCTCGGCGATGCGCTGATCCGGGTCGCCCCAGAGCAGTCGCCACGCGGTGATCGTCTGGACCGGGCTGAGCCCCGCGATGAACTGCAGACGCGCGAGCCCATGGCGGATGTCGAAGCTGATCGACTGCGTCTGGAAGATGAGCATCTCTTCATCTTCGGAGGTCGGCAGATCGTCGCCGCCCTTTTGCCCAAGCGCGACGCGCCACGCCTGGGTCGCGCGCACGGTCGCGCCGATGCCGGCGAGCAGCGACGCGTCTTCGACCGGCTTTTGGATGTAGCCGTGAGCGCCGGCGCTCATCAACTGCGCGGGCACTTCTTCGTCATCCTGTCCGGTGACGACGAGCGCCTTGGTCAGCGGCCGGTTGTCGAGCAGCACCGGGATGATGTCGAGCGCGGTGCCGTCCGGCAGCGAGAAGTCGAGCAGCGCTGCGTCGAAGTCTCGGTGCTGGGCGATCGCCTCTATGCCCTCCGCGGAGGTCGGACATCCGACGACGTCATAGCCGGCGCCCTTGAGCGTCCGTAGATACATCTCCAACACGACGTCCATGTCCTCGACCACGAGGATCTTTGGCTTTGCACGCGCGACGCGTCCAAGGCTGGCGGGGATGTCGGGGACCCAACGAGAAGGGGACTCGGTGTCGCTCACGGAAACCTCTGGTGGCTCGGGTTCGGCCACGAGTGACTACGTATCAAGCGACACCGGATCGTGTCCACGCGAAGACTCGTTTCGGCTCGGTTTTCGTGGGGTCGCGTCGGATCGGGCACAGGCGGCCGCAGACTGTGTACCAAGTTTGCGCGGAATCGCGCGAGCTCGTAGCGGCCGCGGCTCCTCGCGGCGCCAGGACCCAACGAGCGGTGGTCAGGGACCCAAATCGCGGTCAACACGCAGCGATCCGGCGATCAGTCCGCTGGCCAAACGAGCGACTCGATCTCGATTGGCGCGCGGTGCCGGATCCCAAAGCGGATCAGAAGCGGGTCAGATCCACGAAGCGACGGTAGCGAGCGTCGACCTGATCGCGGGTGAGCCCGCGCAGGCGATCGTACGAGAAGTCCTGCACGCAGCAGCTCGCCATCGTCGAGCCCCAGATCACGGCCCTGCGAACGTTGTCGCCGCTGAGATCGCCGGTGCTCGCGAGGTGGCCCATGAACCCGCCCGCGAAGCTGTCCCCTGCCCCGGTTGGATCGACGACGTCGTCGAGCGGCAGCGCGGGCGCACAGAACATCGAGCCGTCGGGACCAAAACACAGCGCTCCATACTCGCCGCGCTTGATCACCAGCGTCTTCGGGCCGAGCTCGCGGATCTTCGCGGCCGCGCGGACCAGGTTGTACTCCTCGGTCAGCTGCAGCGCTTCTTCTTGGTTGATCGCCAGCACGTCAACGCGCGCGAGCACCCTGAGCAGCTCGTCGCGGGCGATGTCGATCCACAGGTTCATGGTGTCGAGCCCAACGAGGCGCGGGCGCTTGTCCATCTGCTCGAGCACCGCGAGCTGCAAGCTTGGCTGGATGTTGGCCAAGAACAAGAAGTCGCTCTCGCGGTAGCGCTGCGGCAGCTTTGGCGCGAAGTCTTCGAACACGTTGAGGTGGGTCTCGAGCGTGTCGCGCTGGTTCATGTTCTCGTGGTAGCGACCCTTCCAGCGGAACGTGAGGCCGTCGCTGCGCTCGAGCCCGGCGAGGTCGACCCCCGCGTGCTCGAGATCGCTGATCGACCCCTGCGGGAAGTCGTGGCCGACAACGCCAACGAGCTGAACCTTGGCCAGCGGCGCGGCGGCCATGGCAAAGAACACCGCGGCACCGCCAACGCTGTCCTTGCGCTCGGCGCTTGGCGTGATCACCCAGTCAACGGCGACGCTGCCGACGACCACGAGGTTGTGATTGGACTGATCTGAGGTATTTGGCATGTCTAGCCTATGAAGCAGCAAGAAGCAGCAAAGAGAGAACAGCGCGAACCGGCTCAGCGATCGCGGAGGTAGTGCCCCACGATCAGATCGAGGCGCTCGCGGGTCACGGCCGGGATCTTGGCGGGATCGGTGATCAACGCGCCTGCCAGCGACCGTGGCCACGGCAGCTGCTCGCAGCTGGTGGGCAGCAAGTTGACGAGCTCGAGCACGATCTTGCGGACCCGCGCGACGTTGGCCTGCATGATCGCAACGACCGCGTCGACGCTGACCTCTTGCTCGCTCTGGTGCCAGCAGTCGTAGTCGGTCGAGGTTGCGAGCACGGCGTAGGCGATCTCGGCCTCGCGGGCGAGCTTGGCCTCGGGCAGCGCGGTCATCCCAATGATGTCGCCGCCCCAGCGCCGGTACAGCTCGGACTCCGCCCGGGTCGAGAACGCGGGGCCCTCCATCACGATCATCGTGCCTTGCCGATGCAGCTTCTGATCACTCGCGGCGATGACTGGCGCAGCGGCTTCGGTGACCAGCTTGCGAAAGCCCCGATCAAAGGGATCGCCAAACTGGATGTGGGCCACGCAGCCGTTGCCGAAGAAGCTGGACGCGCGACCCTTGGTGCGATCGATCAGCTGATCCGGGATCACGATGTGACCGGGGGCGATGTCGGCCTGCAACGAGCCAACCGCGGAGGCGCTGAGCAAGTGCGTGACGCCCAGCTGCTTGAACCCGTGAATGTTGGCCCGGTAGTCGATCTCACCCGGCAGCAGGATGTGGCCCGGCCCGTGCCGCGGCAGGAACACCGCGCGCAGCGGCGGGCCGTTGCGGCGCGGCAGCTTGCCGACGACGAACGCCGCGGAGGGCTCACCGAACGGGGTCTCGAGCGAGACCCGCTCGACCTGCTCGAGCCCGTCCATGGCGTAGAGACCCGAGCCTCCCACGACGCCAAGGACCAGCTCGCGGCGAGCTTCGGAGGACGCGGGGTGCGGCTTGAAGGTGCTCACGCGGCGGCATCCTAACCAAGCAGGGGCCTCGTGCAAACACGCGCGGTGCCGCGGCGCGCCGATCGCCCCTCATGGGGGCTAGATCGCGTCTGCTGTCGTGCTTCGTCGATCCGCGAGGTCGCGCGATCGCTACAGCGTGCGGCGCGGTCAACACGGCCACGTACCCAGGTGCAGCCCCGCAACTACTCGAAGCGGTGCCCGCACGCGGTCGGCTCGACCGGCGCTTGCGAGCTGCCCAACCAGATGTCGTGGAGCACCAGCTGCTCGCCCTCGAAGCTGAAGCTGCCCTCGCCCTGGACGTCGTCGGGCAGGTAGTTTCCGCCAGTCGGCGTCAGCGACAGCGCGCTGGTGTCGAGGTCGTGCGCATACGTGGCCCAGTAGTCGACGTAGACCTCGAACGGCTCCCAGGTCACGCGCGCCTCGCCGCCAGCGGTGAACACCAGCTCGCCGATCGGATCGCTTGGCACGAACTCCGGCCCCCCGCCGCAGGGGATCCGCGCGACCTCGGTCCAGTCGCCTTTGAGCGGGTGCAGCTCCGGGAGGTACGCGAGCACCGTGCCGTTGACGGTGGCGAGCCCGTCTTGAATGTCTGCGCTGACGTTGAACAGCGCGCCATCCGGGACATCGTTGGCGAGCGTGAACAGGCCCGTGTCGGGATCGATCGTCGCGCCCGCGTCAACGGGATCGACCGTGTAGACCGAGCAGGTGTCGAGCTCCTGCAGACTCACGGCCTCGTAGATCGTGAACTGATGGGCCCCGCCGGGCACCAGCTCGAGGTTCGGGTTCCAGAACCGTAGATCCAAGAAAGGCTCGTCGGGCAACGGCGTCGGGCACTCCGCGTCGCCGTCGCCATCACCATCACCATCCCCATCACCATCACCATCCCCGTCCCCATCTCCATCCCCATCTCCATCCCCGTCGCCCGTCTCACCATCGATCGTCGTCGTGTCGCTGGTTGCGTCATCCGTGCAGCCTGTGGCCGCGAGCGCGAGCGTGAGAGCCGTGAGTGTCGCCAAGCCAGTCTTCATCGCAAAACCGTGCCCGCAGGCGCGGCCGCGTGCAAGCTCAGCCGCGCGGGTTCACGACCAGGTTCAACCCGCTGTAGGCATGTCCGGAATGCCCGACCCGCTGTGCCCCGTGGGTCGCCGCGGCGGCAAATCCGGCGATCGACTTACAGCCTTCGGCCCCATTCCCGGCGTAGGCCAACCGCGGTGATAGCATCTGAGATTGGACCGTTCGGACTTCTCACTATCGAATTGGCGACATTCGACCCAGGTTTGGCACGCGCTTGATGGCCCTCGGTGTTAGTCTCTTCTTCGCGGCGTGTGTGGGAGCGGCGCCGTGCTTCACGTGTCATTCGATTGTCCAGCATCAGTTCCCCGACCGAAGGATAGGGTTCCATGACCGCAGATGTACGTATTGTAGACGACAAGCTCGTCCTCGAAGGCCCGGTTCGCATTCAGAGTCGCGCGTTGACCAACGGCAACCCCAACTCGCTCAACATCGAGGTCGACGATAACGCGGTGACGATCACTGGGCCTCTGCATGCCCGCGCTGGCGCACAGATCGTCGGCCTCGAGTCAACAAAACTCTCAACGGATGAGCTGTTCATCGTTGGCGAGGAACTCGCAGGGTTGCCGGCGCTCCCAGCGGTCACCGCCGAAACACCCAGCAGTCCCAGCCCGAGCCCAAAGCCGAGCTTGCGCCGCCCCGGCTCGATTCGGGACATCGCGGGACTCAGGCAACCAATCTCGATCCGAGGGTCTGGACAGACGACGACCGGGCAGAAGTGGGCGCGTGACACCGGCCTGGTCACGAACCACACCCTCGACCTCGTCGAGTACGTGCGCACGTTGCATGCGCACATCGCCGCCCTCTACAAACGAATCGAGACACTCGAGTCCTGAGCGGGAAACCTCTGATGACCTCACTGCAAGATCTTGCTCGCTTCATGGATCCCCTCGATCCACCCACGTCGCTGTCGGCGCTGGTCGACATGCACCGATGGCACTCCCGAGCTGATGAGCCGGGCATCGCGCGAATGCTCCGACGTCACGATCATCCAAAACGGGTCGACATTCGCTTGTTGTGGCAAAACACCTTTCTGCTGTCGAGCGGATTCGGGATAGGCGACAAGCCTGATCTTGGGCCGCGAGCCAAAGCCATTGGCACGCTGATCCGCGACCGCTACGATGTCGCCGCGCTCGCGGAACTCTTCACAGACTCTGAGCGCAACGGCCTGCTCTCGGCGTGGCCACGAGGCCAGCGGCCACGCGCGTTCGGGATGGGCCCAGGAGCAATGGAGAGCTCCGGGCTGTTGACGGTCGTCAACAATCCCAACCTCCAGGTGACTCGCTCGGCTGAGGCCGAGTTCGAGAATGAGGCTGGCGAAGACGCGTTGGCTGACAAGGGGGTCCGTTTCATCGAGATCTTCGCGGGCCCCGGAACGACTCACATGGGCGACGGTCGCATCGAGATCTTCTCGACCCACCTGCAGTCCGGCGGCCATCGGGACGTCGCATTGGCCCAGGTTCGCGAATTCGTCAACAAGATATTTCCCTATTTTCACCGCCCAGAGAACGCAGCGATCCTCGTCGGCGACTTCAACATCCGGCCTGGCAATCCAGAGTTTCCACAAGCCAAGAGCGCGCTCGAGAGTATCGGCTTTCGAGACCTCTGGGAGACTCGGAGCAACACGCGGGGCGACACCGACCTCGGAGAGCGAGACCTGGCGCTCACCAATTCGATCTGCCCGCTCGATCCAGCCGATCCCACCTTGTGTCGCGAGCATGGACTTGGGCCCCGCAACTCCAGGCGCATTGACTACGCTTGGGTGCTCGAACCCACGAACGAAGTGGCGATCACGATCGACTTCTCACGACCGCGTCGCGTCCGGCCGCCCGACTATGCCCGAGGCGGGGGCAAGGTCGGGCTCTCCTCGGACCACCTTGGGCTCGAGTTGCTGATTCGTGTGGCCGCGAGCCGGTAATTGGGGACCGCCTACGCAGGTTGGTCAGCCGGGTCGGCAGCGTGTCGCACGCGGAGCCCGGTAGAAGCGCTCGTCGACTATCGCGGCCAGTAGCCGGGAGGTTCAAGGCGCTGTCAGCTGCCAACGAGCAGCACCATCACGAGCCCCTGCCCTGTCCCCGCTTGGGCCACGCCCACGCCAACTTTTGCCGCGGCCCCAAGCTGCAGCCACAGATCCAGCGAGAGCAGATCCGCGAAGCTCCCCGCCGTGACCTGGTGCTGTTGGAGCGACTTCAGGCCCAGCTCGAACACCTGCGCTTGCAGATCGTCATCGGTGATCCCCGGCCCGATCCCGGCGGCCCCGTCGGCGCGGCGCTGGGCGATCTTGTTCATCGCGCCGACCCAGGTCACGCCCGGCTTGCCCTCACCCTTGCGCCGCTCGTCGACCCGATCACGCAGCGCCGTGCTCGGCCGCGCGGGGGTGTCGGCGCCGAGCTTGGCGTAGAAATTTTGGGTCAAGAACACCGGCCGCGGGGCATCGGCGGCGCTCGACTCGGGCTCACCAAAAACCACGCCGATCCCGACGTGGGTGATGTCATCGGCGAGCAAATTGGCGCGGTGGCCCGGGCTGTTCATCAGGCTCTCGTGGATGCCCTTGGGCCCGTAGCCGCGCGCGACGTTCTCACGCACGACCGACCCCACGATCCCCGCTCGCTTGAAGCGCGAGGGCGCGTCGCCCGTGGTCGGCGAGGTGTGGCCCACGAAGCCGTTGGCGGCCATGTCGTCGCTGTGGCCCTTGGCGACCGTGGCCGCGCGGTCGTCCCACGCGAGGATCGACAGGCCCCTCGCCTCGCGCTCGGCGTTGAGCAGATCGAAATTGCCGCGGACCACGTCGGCGTCGGTCACCTTGGGGCCGATCCGCTCGTAGCCGTAGCTGATCTCGCCGGGCGGTTGGACCCCGCAGAACACCCG
Source organism: Enhygromyxa salina (assembly GCF_000737335.2). Taxonomy (GTDB): domain Bacteria; phylum Myxococcota_A; class Polyangia; order Nannocystales; family Nannocystaceae; genus Plesiocystis; species Plesiocystis salina_C. Next base: position 9,334 of record NZ_JMCC02000022.1, read on the forward strand.
GAAGTTGGCGACGACCTCGGGCCCGAGCGCGCCGTCGGCCAGCACTTCGATCTGGTAGGCGCCGTCGCCCGCGTCGCAGCTGACCACGGCCTGGATCGAGCCGTCGCTGCCGACGACCCCGGCGACCCGCGCCCAGTGGCCCTTGGGATCGACCCGCTCAATTCGTGGCTTGACGCGCTTGCCCAGCAGCTTGCCGCGCAGCTCGATCCGCCCGCCGCTCTGGACCGTGATCGGAATCGGCTGCAGCTCGATCGCCCGCTCGACGATCGCCACCATCATGCGGGTCTTGGCCCCGCCGTTGACCGCCGACACGCCCACGCCCACGCGCCAGCGGCCCGGGGTTGGGGACGCGCTCACGGTGTTGAGCACCTCGTCCACGAGCGCGTCGAGGGCCTCGCGGCAGTCGGGCTTGGCGGCGTGATCGCAGCCGTGATCGCTGCCTTGCAGCTCGACGACGACGACCGCCGGCTGGGGATCCGGGACCCCGTGCCAAGCCAGCAGCGCGTCGAGCAGGGTCGGCGGCATGTCGAAGCGGCTGGGGCTGGCGATCGCGAGATCGTGAACCATGGCCGAGAGCGCCGGATCGTGGGTCAGATCGCTGCCCCGCTGGCCGCGGTGGCCGGCCTCGATCGCGCTGAGGATCGCCTGCTCGACCTCGCTCAGCGGATGCGGACGATCGATCCCGTAGGTGGCCGCTGCGGTCCCGCTGGCGTGGGCGACGGCCTGGATCTCGTTGATGTGGCGGCCGCTGCCCTCGCTCGGACGCGGCGGCGTGGGGCCAGCGTGCCCGCCCCCGTCACAGCCGAACAGAGCCAGGCAGAAAGCCAGACACGAGCCTTGCAGTCGCAGGTCAAACGAGGTCATCAGTTGTCTCCTGCCGCGGCGCTCGAGTCTACCAGCAGCAATTCGGCGGCGTTGCGCCACGCGTGAAAATCTGGGTCCAGGGTTGGGCTCAGGGCCAGGCCGACCTGGCGCTTGCGATCGGGCTTGTCGAGCCGAAACACGTTGACGCGCAGCTGCTGGCCAGGCTTGGGCGGGCACCTGATCTTGGTGTGCTTGCACAGGTCTGCCCACGCAAACGCGAGCTCGACGGTCCAGCCTTGGTCGCCGCCGCGGCGCTCGAGCTCACCGTCGAGGGCGACCGCGCTGCGCCAGCTGCCGTCCCAGCCCTCTTCGCCCTTGCGATACTTGGGGAACCGGGCGTCGAACTGGACGTTGCGGGCCGAGACCTGATGCTCGAGGTAGCGCGCGCCCGAGTTGTCACCGGCGATGAACACCTCGAAGGCCTCGTCGCGGTACAGCGGATCGTCGCGCTCGCGGTGCGGGGCGTGGAGGTCGGGATCGGGCAGCGAGCCCGCGACGTACAGGTGGTCTTGATCCCAGGCGAACCACACCTTGGTCGGGCCGCCGAGCTGCGCGTTGAGCTCGTTGGCCGGCTCGCCCTCGCGGGTGGTCAGCAGCACCGCGGGCGCCGTCTGCCAGGCCGGCTCGTCGAGCACGCCGTCTAGGTTGATCGAGTCAGCCACGCGGATCGCCTGGACCCGCGCGGGCCCCGGTTCCACGGGTACGACCCCCAGGATCACGCGCCCACCCACGGCCCGGGTCTGATCCGAGAGCATCTCGCTGCGGGGCCCGGCGAGCACGGGCATCGCCGTGCTGCCAAGGTGCAGCTCGAGCGCGACCACGGCCCACTGGGCGTGCCAGGTGGGACCGGGCGCCGGCAGCTCGAAGCGCTGGACGCCGTCGGAGTCGATCGTGACGTCCACCCACACGCTGCGTGGATCGTCTGGCTGCCCGCGCATGTCGTAGGCGACCTCTTGCTGGGCCGCGGCCCGCGGCGGGAGCAGGCCGAGCTTGGCGGAGGCGCTGCGCAGGCCCATGGTCTCGAACTCGACGATCACCGCGGGGCCTTCGGCGCCGATCCTCGTCGGCACCAGCGGCGTGGGGCCGATCTTGCGGGCGTCGATGCTGGACAGCGGCAGCGTGATCGTGCCCATGAATTGCTCGAACGCGGGGTCGTCCGACTCGGCGAACGGCACGGCGACCTGGGCGATGCGATCTGGCGGCGTCGCGTCGCGGCCCACACACGCGACCCCGCATGTGACCACGCATGTGACCAGGGGAGCGAGCGCGGCGACGCGCGTGCAGGTCAGGCGATGCGACAAGCGGGCACCTCAGAACCGAAACATCACCCCGCCAGCGGGGATCGGCTGCCGCGCTGCGCCGGCGCTCGCGGTGCCGGCGTTGGTGTTGTCGCCGTCATCCACGGCTGACGAAATCGCGATTCCAGCGATCGCCCCCGCCGAGGCCACGATCGCGCCCAGCGTGACCCAGAAGTACCACTTCTTCGCGATCGACACGGGCTTGGGCGCGTCGACGACCTGGGGCGGCGGCGGTGGCTTGGGGGCCAGCGCGGCGAGCCGATCCGCGCGCGCTTGATCGATCGCGTCACGGTGCGTGGACGCGGGCTCTTCGGGCTTGGTCCCGCGCGAGGCGGCCTCGATCTCGGCCAGCTGCGCGTTGATCTGCGCGCGCTCGCCAGCGTCCTCCGGGAGCAGCTCGAGGGCCGCTGCGAGCGAACGCTTGGCCTGCTGGTAGTCGCCAAGCGCGAGGTGGACCTCGGCCTCGAGCTGGTGGTTGGCCACCGTTGGCGCCGCTTCGGTCCGGGCCTGCGCGAGCTCGCGGGCGGTTGTGAGATCGCCGTCGTCCAGGGCCGCGCGGACCTGCGAGGTCTCGGGGGTGGACACCGCGCCAGCTGACTCCGAGGGCTGCGGCGCCGCGTGGACCGAGACTGGGATCGTCGTCGCCAGCGCCGAGGCCAGCACGCCTGCACACAGCCGCGCGAGCGGGGGGTGCGTGAGCAAGTGGTTGCGCACGGGCTCAGTCATACACGTCGTCTTTGATCGTGGGCAGGTCTGGATCTGGTTTTGCGTCGGACGGCTTGGGATCGGGCTTGGGCGGCGCAGGATCGGGTGGCGGGGGCTCGGGCGCGACGGGATCGGGCTTGGGAGCTGGCTTGGGATCCGTCTGCTTGGGCTCGGGCTTTGGAGCCGGCTTGGGCTCGGGCTTGGGAGCTGGCTTGGGATCCGGTTCGGGAGAGATCGCCGCTGGATCGGGCGACTTGGGCTCGACCGTGGCGACCGCGGGCTCCGCTTCGCGGACATCACGCGGCAGCTCTGCGGTCGGCTGATCCACGTCCACGTTCGGCGGCGCTGGGTTTGATTGTTCGCTGGCCCCGGACACCTCGATGGGCGGCGCCTTCGCGGCCTCCGCCGCTGGCTCGCGCGAGGGTTGTTCGCCGCCCCCGACGACGATCCAAGCGACACCCAAGCTCGCAACGATGACCACCGCCCCCATCGCGAGCACCGCCCGCCGACGCGCCGTGCCCCCCTGGCTCGTCGTGGGTGGCGCGGTGGTTGTCGAGCGCTGCGCCTCCCACCGCGGCTCGTCCCCCGCCACCACCACGCGCGAGGTCGAGGTCGAGGCTGCCACGTGTCCGATCGATGTGCCCGCGCGCTTGTTGGAGCCCGCCGTCGTCGCAACCGCGAGCGCGCGCACGGGGGCGTCGATCGAAGGCGCCGCGGTTGGCCGGTCCGAGATCGACTGCCCCGCCTCGACCTCGGGCAACACGTGGGTGTCCGCCCCAACCCCAGCCACGTTGTCGCGCGGACCGGTGCGCACGACCGCCAGCGCCCGCCGCTGGGCGTCCAGCATCGCCCGCAGCTCGAGCGCGAGCGCCTCGGCGGTGGGACGGCGCGCGGGATCCTTGCTCAACAAGCGCATGCACAGGGCCGCCAGCGCATCCGGGATCGGCCGATCCGGCGCAGCTTGGCGCGGGTCCAGGGGCTCGGTGTGAACATGCAGCGCCAAGATCCCAACGAAGCTCGGCGCGGTGAACGGGACGTTGCCGGTCAGCAGCTCGTACAGGATCACGCCCACGCTGTAGATGTCGGCCGCTGCCGTCAGCTGGGCGCCCGTGACCCGCTCGGGTGCCAAGTAGTAGGGCGTGCCAAGCAGCGAGCCCTGCTGGGTCTGCACGCCCTGGCCGCCCTCGGTGATCTTCGCGATCCCAAAGTCGAGGATCTTGAGCTGGGGACCCGGCGCGCAGCAAAACACGTTGGCCGGCTTGATGTCGCGATGGATCACCCCCGCCCGGTGAGCGGCCGCGAGCCCCTCGCACAGCTGCGCGAGCAGCTCGAGCGCGTGATCCAAGCGACCTTCTTGCTCGAGCCAAGCCTCGAAGCTCTGGCCCGCGAGCAGCTCCATGATCATGTAGGTCTGCGGACCCGCCACCCCGACGTGGTTCGCAAAGTCGACGATCTCGACGATCTCCGGGGTCCGGATCCGGCTGGCGGCGAGCGCCTCTTGTTGAAAGCGCGCGAGGTTCTCGGGCGACTCGCGGGCGTCACGGCGCAGCAGCTTGAGGGCGACCCGACGCCGCAACACGGTGTGCTCGGCCTCGTAGACCCGGCCCATGCCGCCCTCGCCGAGCAGCCGCACGATCTGGTAGCGCTCGCCAACGATCTCGCCGGGCTGCAGCGCGGGATCGGGGTCGGCACGCTCCTCGCTGCCAAACCGAAACGGTCGGGTGGGACGCGCTGTGGTTGCCCGCGCGACCAGCTGCTTCGGCGGCTCCGACGTCCACGCCGCAGTTCCCGTGCCCGACACGGCCTCCACCGTAGCATTGCTGACGCGCGCGCACCGGCCCGAGTTGGCTGCGCACGAGCTTGCGCCACGGCGCGAACTGGGTCGCGCGCGGCGCCCCGCCAGATCAATCGAGCGCCCGTGGCTAGGGTGTGAACACCTGGACGTTGCCCACGCTGGAAGGGAGCTCGGCGTCGCCGATGTCGTTGGTGTTCGCGTATCCAAGCGCCCCGTAGGCGCCATCGCCCCAGCAGCGAAGCGCGCCGCTCTCGAGGATCACGCAGGTTCGATAGTACCCTGCGGCGAGCGTGTCGACTGGGCTGAACCCGCCGATGTCCACGTTGCCAGCGACGGCTGGCGCCTCGTTGTCGCCAATATCCGCCAAGTTGCCGTAGCCGAGCCCGCCTTCATTGGCCCACCCCCAGCAGCGCACCGCGCCGCCCTCGAGCTGTGCACAGTTGGTGCGAGTGCCAACGGCGAGCTGCGTCACCACGCCGCCGATGTTCACCACTCCAACGGCAGCCGGATGCTCGTTGTCGCCAATATGGCTCGAATTGCCATACCCGAGCGCGCCGCCCCAAGCTGCGCCCCAACACTTCACGTCGCCGGTGTCGAGCAGCGCGCAAGTGTGGTCCAGCCCAGTCCCGACTCCAACCGCCGTGCCACCGAGTTGGATCTCCCCCCAGTCGGCGGGGGCCTCGTTATCGCCGACGTTGCCGCTCGAGCTGTATCCGAGGCGGCCAACCAGTCCATTGCCCCAACACGTGATACCGCCGGTATCGAGCAGCGCACAGACGTGGGAATCCCCCACGCTCACGTGGACGGCGACGCCCCCAATATTCACGTCTCCAGCAAACACAGGGTCTTCATTGTCACCGATGTTATTCGTGTTTCCGTAGCCGAGCTTGCCGAAGCTACCCGCACCCCAGCAGCGCACCGCGCCGCCTTCCAGCAGCGCGCACGTCGATCCGCCACCAGCATCCAACTCGACCACGGGGGCTCCCAGGTTCACGTCACCGACCTCGGCTGGTTCTTCGTCGTCCCCGATGTCGAGTTGATTGCCGTAGCCCAGCCTGCCGTTAGTGCCGCCACCCCAACATCGGACCGCGCCCGTGTCCAGCAGCGCGCAAGTGTGATGCGCTCCCGCGCTGATCTGAACCACCGCGCCGCCAACGTTCACGTCGCCCGCGCTGAACGGGTGCTCGTTGTCACCGATCGTGTCTGTGTTCCCGTAGCCCAGTCGACCGTGAGCGCCCCAGCCCCAGCACCGCACCGCGCCCGTGTCCAGCAGCGCGCACGCGTGGCTGAATCCATGGCTCACCTGCAGCACGCGCTGCTCGAGGCAGTCGAAGCAGCCGTCGTTGGCCTCGTCGTTGCCGTCCTCGCACGCCTCGCCAGCTTGGACAAAGCCGTCTCCGCAAGCCGCGAGCGTGCAGGCGGTCGTGCACGCGTCGTGTTCGTTCTCGTTGCCGTCGTCGCACTCCTCGTAGCCAAGCCACACATGACCATCACCGCAGGCCGCGAACAGACACGCGTTGGTGCAGCCGTCGGTGGGGTCCATATTGCCGTCCTCGCACGCCTCCCCCGGGTCGAGGATCCCGTTGCCGCAGGTCGCTAGCACACACGCGTTGGAGCACGCGTCGTCGTCGTCCTCGTTGCCGTCGTCGCAGGCCTCGCCGGCTTGCACGATCCCGTCGCCGCACACAGGCAGCGTGCAGGCGTTGGTGCAGCCGTCGTCGGTCTCGTCGTTGCCGTCGTCGCAGGCTTCGTCAGCCTCGAGCACGCCGTTTCCGCAGACGCCCTCGTCGCCTGTCTCGGTGTCGGTGCCATCGTCGGTCGTCGTGTCCGTCGACTCGGTCGTGTCCGTCGACTCGCCCGTGTCCGTTGGCGTCGTCGTCGCCTCAGTACTGTCGGTCTGGGTGGCGTCGTCGAGGGTCGTGGCGTCGCCCGAGCAACCGGCAGCGACGACACTAGCGAGCGCCACCGTCAGCGATCCATGGATACGTGAGCGCCGCATCATCAGAATATCTTCACGTTCGGTTCCGAGGCCGGCGTCTCATTGTCGCCGATCGGGTTGGAGTGACCGAGTCCCAGCGCACCGTAGATGTTGAAGCCCCAACAGCGCACCAGCCCGGTGGTGAGAAGCACGCACGTGTGCCTGTATTTGACGCTCAGCGACTCCGCGAGACCGCCAAGCTCGACTGTGCCGACCGACGCTGGGGGCTCGTTGTCTCCGATGTTGACAGTGTTCGCGTAGCCGAGCTGCCCGTAGTTGTTGCGACCCCAGCAGCGCACCGTCCCGCCCTCGAGCAGCGCGCAGGTGTGCTCGCGTCCGACCGAGACTTGGGTCGCGGCCGCCCCGAGCTCGATGTCGCCGGCAGAAGCGGGCGCCTCGTCGTCGCCGATGTCCATGGTGTGTCCATAGCCAAGCTGACCAAACTCGTTGCGGCCCCAGCAGCGTACGGCGCCCGTGTCCAGGAGCGCGCAGGTGTGCGACAAGCCGAGCGTCAGGTCGACGACGACACCGCCGATGTCGACGTCGCCCGCGCTCGCGGGCACCTCGTCATCGCCGATCCACGCTTCATTGCCGTAGCCCAACACGCCATCCCACCCCACTCCCCAGCACCGCACCGCCCCAGAGTCGAGCAACGCGCAGGTGTGGGCATACCCAGCCCGCAGCTGCGTCACGACCCCGCCCACATCAACATCGCCAACGCTCGACGGCAGCTCGTCGTCGCCGATCGTCTCTTTGTTCCCATAGCCAGGCGAGCCGTAGAACCCCCCGCCCCAACACCGCACAGCTCCTGTATCGAGCAACGCGCAGGTGTGGAGCCCGCCGGCGGCTAGCTGAATGACAGCGCCCCCAACCTCGACGTCGCCCCCCGTGCCGCCCGGTTCATCGTCGCCGATCGGCTCGACGTGGCCATATCCGAGCAGGCCGTCGAGGTTGTTCCCCCAACAGCGCACGCCGCCAGTATCGAGCAGAACGCACGAATGATCGTCCCCCCCGTCGAGCTGGACGACATCTCCACCAAGAGCGACATCGCCCGCGGCAAATGGATACTCGTTGTCGCCGATGTCCGAGATGTTTCCATATCCCAGCTTTCCGCCCCACCCCTCGCCCCAACACCGGACCGCGGCGGTGTCGAGCAGCACACAGTTCGCTTGTGCCATCGCCGAGATGGTGAGCACGCGCTGCTCGAGACAACCAAAGCACCCGTCGTTGGGCTGCTCGTTGCCGTCCTCGCACTGCTCCTCGCCTTGCAGGACCCCGTCGCCGCACGCAGCGAACTCGCACGACGTCGTGCAGTCGTCGTCGTCGTTGGGGTTGCCGTCGTCGCATGATTCGTGGCCCGCCCATACGATTCCGTCGCCGCAGATCGGGAACAGGCACGCGTTCGTGCAGCCGTCGGTGGGGTCGTCGTCCCCGTCCTCGCACTGCTCGCCCGGGTCCAGCACCCCGTTGCCGCAGCTGGCCAGCACGCAGCTGTTGGGGCAGGCGTCGTCGTCGATCGCGTTGCCGTCGTCGCAGCTCTCGCTCGGGCCGGGGTCGCCGTCGCCGCAGACGTTGAGCTGGCACATGGCGTTGCAGAGCTGACCCGGGCCGTTGTTGGGGCCGGCGTCGCAGGGTTCGTTGGCCTGGACGATGCCGTCGCCGCAGGTTGGGAGCGTGCAGGCGTTGGTGCAGGCGTCGTCGTTGACGAAGTTGCCGTCGTCGCACTCTTCATCGGCGTCGACGGTGGCGTCGCCGCACGCGGGGTTGGGGGGGTCGTCGGTCGTGGCGTCGGTCCCCCCGGTCGTGGGGTCGCTCGAGCTTCCCGTCTCAGTGGCCGACCCAGTCTCCGACATCGTGCTCGTGTCGAGTCCGTAGTCTGTCGTCGCGTCAGCTTTACAGGCTGCGAAAATCAGCAACGTTCCGAGAATTACGAGCGGCCTTCTTGGGTTCGTTGCCCACATGCTTCGGCAGTAGAACACCACTCGGTCTTCAACACAAGCCCGAACTAGCAGTGCTCCTAGAACACTCATCGTTAATTCCTGCGGCACAGATCCACTCCGCCCGGACCTCCCAATCAGCCCAGCTCTTTCTAAACAAATCGAGGATCCCGAACCATTGGACACAGGTTTCACTACACGTTTTTTCACGCCCGCCCCGGATATTCGCCGTTCCGAATACAGTCAATGCGATCCTGAATCGCCCGACAAACCAAGGCGATCAAGTCATCCAAGCCCATACTCTCGGCCACCGCTACGAGATCTGGTTCCAACCCCGCGAGACGGCCAATGAGCGCCTTGCGAACCCTTCCCGGTTCCAATGGCAAATCGAGTTCTTGCACCTCAACCTCGAGCGCCGGTTGCAGGAGGCCAAGCAGCTTGCCGATGAGACCAGGTCGCTTGGGCGATGACTTCACCACTAGGACCACGGGTTTCCCGTCCGCATCCCAACCGTGATCACCATATTCCCCAGCGAGAACGTCCGGCGGTTCGGCGCAGCTAAGCGCGTCCCCAGTGGTCTCAAAGATGTTTAGATCCCACGCCCCCCCCGGCCCAAGAAACACTAACGGTTCCCTCATCAGAAAAACCGATCCCAGAACGACACATCGTCCGGATGTAGGTCCCAAGGCCGATGTCGCCCGAGGCCTCCACCTGGCTTTCCCTGACCGTTGGGCAACCGCTTGGACCGCCAGTGATAGTGAGGATATCGCCCCGTCGGGTGCGGCGCCCAATTACTACTTCGGTTACCCCAGGGAGCGATACGCAAGCGAACGCCAATTACAAGTTCCTCTCCTGCAGCCACGCTCGGACCTGCAATGCACGCTTGGGTCGCAAGGCCAGCCAACAAACCGTAGGCGTAGTTCGCGTCGTAATTCACTACATCATCCAAATTCGTAAAGTTTTTACGGATAGCAGCACCTAGCCCGAATGAAACTGTATCACCCCAACCGACAATGAAGTCGGGGACTCCAGACTGGTCAAACCACGTCCATGCATCACCGTACCAGGAAAGGCCTTCGGGATCGATCCGATTGACCGGATCACCGTCGACGTAGAAGTACAAGTTCGCCTGTCCCCCATCAAACAGGATCGGATCCTTCATCATCCACCGCCCGATCAGCGGATCATACAGCCGCGCCCCAAAGCGCACGAGCTTGACATCCGGATCCCACAGCCCGCCCGCGAACCCAAATGACGACTCGTACCCAGAGTTCCACTCCGTGATCACCTCGCCCCAGGGCCCGTACTCGATCGTCTGGACCAGGTTCCCTTCATCGTCGACCACCGCCCGCACACTGCCGCGGTAGTCGGTGATCAACCGATACGTCTCGCCCCCCGTGATCACATAGTCCGGCACGTGCCCACGGCTAGCGTACACATACCGCGCCGTGATCACCCCCGTGTCGTCGACCTCGGCGACGGGGTTGAGTTGGTCCTGCCAGAGCCAGCCCTTGTCGAACACATTGTCGATGTAGCGCGCGACCACGCGACCGCGCGCATCATAGTCGTACGAGATCTTCGTCGAGTCTGGGAGCGTCACCGCAAGCAGGTTCCCGAGCGCGTCGTACTCGTACTGCCGCACGTCGGACACGTTGTATGCCTTCTCGATGATCTCGCCAGCGGGGCCGTGGACGAAGTCCCAGTTCCCGTACTCCTCGATCCTATCCTGCTCGTCGTAGGTCGCGTAGGTCGTGCCGCCCGCGGTCGTGACCGACAACCGGTTCCCGTTGTCGTCGTACGTATAGGATGCGTACGCAGCATCTCGCGTTACGTACGAGAGCCGACCGCGGTCATCGTACTGGTACGTCCATGCCACCGGCGTCCCGCCGTCCACGGTCTCGGTCTGCTCGGTGATCCGTCCCAAGTGATCGCGCTCGAGTTCGTAGGTGAACAAGCTGTCGATGCCGTCGTAGATGTACTCGCTGCCGTCGACATCGCCAAAGCCGTCGTAGGTCAGCGTCTGTTCGATGTCGCCGACGGATACCGTCTCGATCTGTCCCGTCGTGGCCGAGCGAGCCAGGGTCGCGGCGCCGACGGCCGTCACGAGATCATCGTCGTCATAGCTGACGCTCACCGTCGAGCCAGCGTTGATGCTCTGGCTGCTGATCCGCCCGGCGCTGTCCAACCCCCAAGCGACGACACCCGCCGTGTCGCCGCTCCATTCTTCGGAGGTGAGCACAGAGCCATTGTACGTGAAATCGAGCTCGGTGCCTGCCGCTGCGTACGGGCCGGCGAGATTCTCGATCCGGCCGGACGCATCGTAGGTGGGCGTGATCACCGCCCCCTCGCTGGTGCTCACCTCGTCCACGCGGCCGGTGCTCACGCTGTACTCGATGTCGATCGTCTCGGTGTCAGGCCGGGTCACCTGCACCAGCCGATGGTCGTCATCGTACTCGTAGGTGGTCTCGTCGGTGCCCATGAATGCATCCGGGGGATCGTACTCGTCGAGCCGCCCAACCGGATCGTAGCTCATCGTGTGCGCCGACTGGCCGGGCGGCGTCACCGACACCAAGCGTCCCTCCTCGTCCCAGCCCAGACCGAGGGTCGAGGCATCCGGCAGCAGCGCCGACACGATTCGACCCACGCCGTCGTGACTGAACTCGTAGGTCCGCGCGACCATCCCGAGATAGGCGACGAGCTCGTCGACGAAGCCATCCGTGTCCCGGTCGAGCGTCGTACGGCGCAGATCGGCTCCCGCGCCCTGTTCGACCTCGATAACTCGGCCCTGCATGTCATAGTCGATCGAGATCGCGCTCACGCCCGGGGGCGCATAGCTGATCGTTCGGCCGGCGGAGTCCAGCTCATACGTCATGACGCGCCCTTCGGGGCTAGTCATGGTACCAATACGCGTCACCGTGTCGTAGCGGTACTCCCACGGAGCAGTGAAAGCGGAGTCACGTGCAGTCTCCTCGACCCAGTCATCGCCATCTTGGCTATCTCGACCGAGCACATCGCACCTCGGCTGGTCATGATGTCGACCGCGAACACGCGCGAGAGCAACCACGCCCACTCGATCGCCGGCGAGCGCGTCACTCCCCCGCTTGGGTGTGCGCGCGCCAGGTCGCGACCGCGACGACCTCGCGGCCAGCGAAGCGCTCGGGTGGCGCCCGCAGCTCGAGCAGACCGTCGACAAAGCGATAGGCCCGCGTCTCGATCTTGCCGGTCCAGTTGGGAAAGGAGCTCGCCTCGATCCGGTGATGCACGACCTGCCGATCGAGATCGATCTCGTAGCTGCCAAAGTAACTGAGGCAGGTCTCGAACGCCGCCTGGAGCTCCGCCGCGCTCGCCACCCGCATGTCGCCGCTGCTGAAGTTGGAGCGCTGCGCGGCCATGATCTGCATGCTCATGCGCCCGGCGATCTTGGGCGGCTCCTCCAAGCCACCCGACTCGCGCGGCACGTAGATCAGCTGACCGCGCGGATGCAGCCCGAGCGGGTGCGTGGTCTCGCCGTCGACGGACACCACCAGCGACACGGCGTCCCAGCAACCCCGCAGCGGCGTGCTCATGCGCCGGGCTCCCCCGTGAGACCCACGTCGAGACCCAGGTCCTCACGCAGCGCGCAGGCCAGCTCGGCCGCCGCCCCGCGCAGAAACAAGTGGCCGCCCGCAAAGCGACGCATCCGAAAGCCGGCGCCCCCGTAGGCCGCCCAGCCCCGCATGGAGGCTTCGTCGGCGGCCCGATCTTCGGCGCCAACGTACGCGAACAATGGACAGGTCAAGCGCGGCTCGGACGGCGGGCGATAGTCCTGCTGAAGTCGGAACGCCGCGCGCAGGGCCGGGCGCAGCGCTCGCGTCAACGCCTCGTCACTGGCGAAGCGCGCGAGATCGTCGAGGTACCCGATGCCGCGCAAGAACGCAGGGTCGGACAGGCGCGCGTCGAACTCGTCGGCGTCGAGGCCGGCGAGATCGCCAAGACCAGCCTCGGCCCCGGGGCTGGGGTGGGCCGCGACGCACACGGACGAAGGCCCCGGTCGCCCCCGAGCCTGGAGCTCACGAGCTAATGCCAGCGCAACGAGGGCGCCAAGGCTGTGGCCATACAGGGCGAAGGGCGGCTCGAGGATTCGGTCGTTCTTGTCGAGCTCGTCGAGCAGCGCGCTGACGAGCGTCCGCATCTGCTCGAAGGGCGGCTCGCGCTCGCGGTCGAGGCTGCCGGGCAGGCGAACGGCCCACAGCTCGACCTCGGGCAGCAGCTTCGCCCACGGTCGAAACACCGACGCCAGCCCCCCGGCGTAGGGGATGCAAAGCAAGCGCATGCGCGCCGTCGCAGGCCGAGACAGCGACTGCAGCGCGCCGCTTCCAGTCGCCTGTGCGCTGTCGCGCTCCACCCACGCGGCCAGCTCCGTGATGCTCGGACCGTCGAGGATCCGCCCGATCGGCAGACGCACGCTGAAGCACTGCTCGATCGCCTCGGCGAGATCCAGGGCCATGCCCGAGTCGAGGCCGAGGCTCGCCAGCGGCCGGTCGACGTCGAGCTCCGTCGGCGCCATCTCGAGCACCTGAGCGACCTGCTCGCGCATGCGCGCCTCCACGCGTGCCTCCACGCGCGCCTCGGGGTTCCCGGAGGACACCGGAGCGTCCCGCCGAACCTGGGCGTGGGCGCGCTCGACTGGTGTCTCGAGCGGGGCGGCGTCGGGCTGCGCGAGACCCAGCCGCAGCTCACGCCCACGCGGCGACTCGATCCAGTAGCGCTGACCGGCGAAGGGGTAGCTCGGCAGCGAGGTCAGCTTGGCGCCCGCCGTGCAACTGGCCACGAGCCGAGCCGGAACACCGCGCACGTAGAGTCGAGCGAGCCCGCGCAGCAACCCTTCGCGTTGCGCTGGAGCCTGGTCCGCCGCTGCGAGCTCCGCGTCGTCGACCCCACGCGCGGCCGGGTGTTCGCCGGACTCGATGGGCAGCGCGGGCTCAGCCTCGGCGCCCGGGTCCGATGCTTCGGGCACGACACCGTAAAACAGCTCCGCGTGCGACTCCCCGGCCAGGTGGGTGTCGAGCAGGCTCGCCAGCTCGTCCCGCGACCGAGCCACACACGCGACGCGATGCTCGAGCTGGGCCCGCGCGATCGTTGACAGGCTCAGATCAGCCAAGCTCGCCTGCGCGCCTCGATTGCCGCGCAAGAACGCGGCCAAGCGCGCGCAGGCTCGATCGAGCTGGGCCCGGGTCCGACCCGAGACCACGAACAACTGCGCGGCTTCGGAGGCCGGGCTTGCCTTGGCGTCGGGCTGGGGCGGCGGCGCGCCCTCGAGGATCAGGTGGGCGTTCGTGCCTCCCAGACCAAAGGTGTTGATCCCCGCGAGGCGACGCCCGTTGGCGGCGGGCCAGGGCTCCAGCGAGGTCGGAATCCGCAGCCCGAGCCCCGCGAGGTCGATGCTCTCGGGCGCCGAGCGAAAGTGCAGGTGCGGCGGGATCTGCCCGTGCTCGAGCGCGAGCGCGGTCTTGATCAAGGCCGCGACGCCGGCCGCCGCCTCGGCGTGCCCGATGTTGCTCTTGACCGATCCAAGCGCGCACGCGGGCCCCTCGCGTCCACCCCCCAGCACCTGTCCAAGGGCCTGGGCTTCGATCGGATCGCCGACGGGCGTTCCGGTCCCGTGGGCCTCGACGTACTGAAGGTCGGCGGGCGAGATCCCAGCCCGGCGCGCGGCGACGCGAACCACCTCCTGCTGGGCCCGCGCGCTCGGCAGGGTCACGCGCCGGGTCCTGCCATCTTGATTGACCGCCGAGCCGAGGATCACCGCATAGACCCGCTCACCCGCGGCCAACGCCTGCTCGAGCGGGCGCAACACCACGACCCCCGCGCCCTCGCTGCGGGCGTAGCCGTCGGCGCGGGCGTCAAAGCCCTTGCACCGACCATCGGGCGCCAACATCCGGGCCTGGCTCGCGGCGATCGTCGGCTCGGGCCGAAGCATGAGGTTGACGCCGCCGACCAACGCCAGCGACGCGTCGCCGGAGCGGATGCTCTGACAGGCGAGGTGAACGGCGACGAGCGACGAGGAGCAGGCGGTGTCCAGGACCACGCTTGGACCGCGCAGATCAAGGGCATGCGAGATCCGGTTGGCGGCCATGCAGCCGCCCATCCCAACCACGGTCTGCGCGTCGATCAGCTCGCGCTCGTGGACCGAGGTTCGGATCGCCAAATAGTCCTGGAGCATCAGCCCGACGAACACCGCCGCGTCACTGCCTGCGAGCGCTCGCGGATCCCGTCCGCTGTCCTCGACCGCCGCCCAGGCGACCTCGAGCAGCAGTCGATGTTGAGGATCCATGTGCGCGGCCTCGCGGGCCGAGATCCCGAACAGCTCGGCGTCGAAGCGATCCATCTCGTCGATGAAGCCGGCCTCGCGGGTTGAGATCTTGCCGCGCCGGGCCGCGTCGGGGTCGAACAGGGCGTCGACACACCAGCGATCACCGGGGACCTCGCGCATCGCGTCCCTGCCGGTGGCGAGCAACTCCCACATCGAGATCGGCGAGTCGACGCCGCCGGGGAAGCGACAGCCGATCCCGACGATCGCAATCGGTGCTTGGGCGGACGCGGCCATCAGCTCGCCTCGCTCCGCGCCTCGGTCAGCTCGGTCAGCTCGATCAGCTCGGTCAGCTCACCGAAGGTCCTTCGTGCCGCCACGGCGCGGAGTATAGCCAGCGGCAACCATGCCGTCGTGCGTGTCCTACGCGACCCGCACGATCGGCCCACAGCTCGTTCCGAGGACCCCAAAGCGCAGCATCGCTATCCCCGCAGCTGCTGACGGTCGTCAACGCCGGCAGAGTGCAGTGCGCCCGCGGGGGCCCCAAGATCAATTCGGGTTGCAGTAGAACTGGACGTTTGCCGTCTTGAACTCGGCAAGATCCACACACCCAGCCCCGCACATCTCGACCTGCAGGAACGTGTCGTCCGTGTACACGAACCCATCCTCGTTCTCGCAGTCGTCAACTAGCTCGTACTCGTTCCCGCCGATCTCGACCTTGGTGTAGAGCGGGAAAAACGGCGCCTCGGCGAAGTTGAGCAGGCAGCTGAGCTCGTAGGACTCGTCGACGAGCTGCTGCAGCGCGACGCTCAGCGCTTCGGCGTCGTCGGCTTGGTAGTACGAGTGCGGCGGCATGGGGTTGGGGGCCCCGCCTGCGTCGGCCATCGCGTCGAGCTGCATGATGATCGGCCCGAAGACCGACGGGGCGATCCCGACCACGTAGGTGATGACGCCGGCGTCGAGTCCAGCACCGATGGTTGCGACGGCGTTGTCGAGCGCCGCGGCCTCGTCTTCGGGCGTGTCGACGTCGCAGCTGAAGCGACCGTCGGTGATCAAGATGACGACCTTGGTCCCGTCGGCCTCGAACGGGATCATGTAGTTCATCATCTTCTCGAGCGCCAAGGGCGTGGGGGTGCCGCCGTTGACCATCTCTTGCGGACCCGGAATGTTGGCGAGCAAGGTGACGGCGTTGTTGAGGTCGAGCGGCACGTCCATGCCGTCGCTGACCCCACACCCGCCGAAGCCTGCGGTCGAGAAGGTCTTGGCACCAAACGCGATGTTCATGTCGTTGCCGTCACCCACCACGCCTTCGACGGCCTCGTAGAGGCTCTGCCAGCGCGACTTGTTGGGGTCCATCAGGTCGAAGCCGGTGTCGTTCATGCTGCCCGACCGATCGAGCAAGAACGCGACGCTGGGCGGCACCGGAGCGATGTCGCTGTCGAGCTCCTGGCAGGCGTCGTCACCGTCACCGTCGCCGGTACCGGGATCGCCGTCGCCGTCGCCGTCGCCGTCGCCGTCGCCGTCACCGTCGCCAGTACCGGGATCGCCGTCGCCGTCACCGTCGCCGTCGCCGTCGCCCATGGTGTTCGTGTTGCTCTCATCGCCGTCGCCATCGCCGTCGCCGTCACCCGTTTCGGTGTTCGTGCTCTTGGTGTCGCCGGCATCGGCGGAGCTGTCCCCACAAGCGGGGGCGCAGACGAGGCAGGGGAGGCTCAGCAAGACTAGTCGAGTCGCGTGGCGGACCTTCATGGGCTGCACGATACAGCGTTCTCCATCCTCGTCACCCGTGAATTAGTTGTGAGCTTGACCCTGGCGTGAACCTCGTCGTTCTCGTGAGCATCATCGCCAAAGTCTGCTCAACGAGTGGGTGGCGACACGACAACGGTCGGGTTCAGATCCCGTTGGAAGGTGGGCGGATGCAGGACATCACCTCCCAGCTGTTCAGCTAGTACCCTGCCGCTGGCGATCGCCACATTGGCAGACAGCGAGACGGAAGTCCGCGACGGGTTCCCGGCCTGGTCGGGGCGCACATAGCAGCGGCCCTGTTCGAGTAGGTGCGCTCGCCGACCGCGGGCAGAGAACCGTCCGCGTCGACGGCCGCGGCTGGGCTGTCGACCGGCTCGCGCTTGGGGAGCTTGGACTTGCCCATTCGGGCTTGGTTTACGTCAGACTGCATGGTCGATGAAGCTCGCACGACATGCGCCGTACTTGACAGCCGTCGCGTCGCTCAGGACTCTCCCGAGATGAATACGCGAGTGCTTGTCCTCATGAGTCTGTCAGCGCTGGGCTGCAACGACGAGGGCGGGCGTGCCACCGATACGTTCGCGGTCACCGACGACGACTCGGGGACGACCGAAGACAGCGGCGACGGAGACGGCGACGGAGACGGAGACGGCGACGGGGATGGGGACGGCGACGGCGACGGGGATGGCGACGGCGACGGCGACGGGGATGGGGATGGCGACGGCGATCCCGAGCCGTGCCCGGAGCCTGACCTCGACGTTCAGATCGTCAGCTGGGAGTCCGTCCACGGCATCGCGTTTCCGGGCCCGATCTACAACCATGCCAAGAACACGGTCATCCCCGACCCCGGCTACCTCGCGATCGAGTTCAACACCGCCAACTTCGTCAACCAGGGCGCGGTCTACTCCGTCGGGAACACCAACACCGGGGGGGCGCGCTGGGGCTCGATCAGCCGCTGCCCCGGCCAGGTCCACGATCCCCAGCTCGACGCGGCCAACTGCACGCACACCTGGGGCATCGGCGGCACCATTGAGTGGACGACAGCGCAAGACCCCGAGGACGGGACGTGCGCGCTCGAGCCGAACACGACCTACTACTTCAACCTGACGTTCGTGCGCGACACGGGCGACAGCACGTGCAACATCATCGCCGGCAACAACTGTACGACCACGGTCGCCGCCTCGTATCAGCCCTGAGCCCCCGGCCCCTAGGAGCCCGTGGTGGAACCCCTCGCGCCGCCTCGCTTGGCCTTTTCGCCGAGGGCAGTGTCGCCGAAACTTGCAGTACGCCCGGTACAGCTGCGTTTCGGCTCCTCGCCCTCGCCGAAAATTCCGGCGCGAGGCGACACGATGGGTTCCACCACGGGCTCCTAGCAGGGTTCACGCCGCGAAGAACTTTGTCATACTCGCGTTGGTGCAGGACCACGATGTCAACTTGCGCTTCGGGGTTCGCGCGTTGCAACTCGGCTACATCGATGATCACCAGTTTGCCGACGCCTGCACCGCGTGGGTACGGGACGGGCAGAGGTCTCTCGCCGAGCTCATGTGCGCGCGCGGTTGGGTGACCGAGCAGCAGCGCTCGGACCTCGAGCACCACGCCGGCGCCGAGACTCACACCGTTGTTCGCGCTGGCAACCGCGTCGACGACCGGCTGATGCTCACGCTGCACGCCAATGGGCCCCGCGACTCCGTCCTCGATCTCGAGCCCGCCGACTTCGCCAACCTGCCGCTCACGGTCCGCCAACGCATCACGCTCCGCGGCATCCACTCGTCCGGTGGCATCGGCGAGGTGTGGCGCGCCTACGACGAAGTGCTCGGCCGCGAGATCGCGCTCAAGCGACTCAAGCACAGCCAGGCCGCGCACGTCGACAGCCGGGCCCGGTTCTTCCGTGAGGCGCGGATCACTGGCCAGCTCGATCACCCTGGCGTGGTGCCGGTCTACGACTACAGCCACGCGCAAGACGACGGCGCGCACTGCTTCTACACCATGCGCTTCTTGCAGGGCCGCACCCTGTCCGAGGTCATCGCCGACTTCCACGACAACCGCAGCGCCGACGAAGACATGGTGTCGCGCCCGCTGCTGCAGCTGCTGCAATATTTCATCAGCGTCTGCAACACCATGGCCTTCGCCCACTCGCGGGGTATCGTCCACCGCGACCTCAAGGGCGCCAACGTGATCATCGGCGACTTCGGCGAGGTCATCGTGCTCGACTGGGGCCTCGCCAAGCACGTGGGCTCTGGCAACGTCAGCGCTGATGCCAGCTCAGCGCCAGACCCCGGCGACTCGCTCGCCGGGCTCATGCCCACGGCCACGCTGCAGGGCGACCTGCTTGGCACGCCCGCGTTCATGTCCCTCGAGCAGGCCAAGGGCGAGGTCGAGCGCATCGATCGACGCACCGACATCTACAGCCTGTGCGCGATCCTCTACGACATCTTGACGGGCCGCCCCCCGTTTGACGGCGATGACGTCGCTGCAATCATGGACGCGGTCATTCGCCAACCACCAACACCTCCGCGCGCGCTCGTGCCCGGCGTCCCAGTCGAGCTCGAGCGCATCTGTCTGTGCGGTCTCGCCAAGGCTCCAGAGGCGCGCTGGCACACCGTCGGGGAGCTCGGCGACGCGGTCGAGCGCTGGCTGACCACCCTGGCCGAGCGCAAGCGCACCGACCAAGAGCGCGAGCGCTTCTTCGACCTGTCTGTGGACCTGCTTGCGATCGTGGACTCCGGCGGCCACATCGCCCAGTTCAACATGGCCTGGACCACGCTGCTCGGGTGGCCCAGTGAGTCGCTCGATGGCGCCGTCCTGACCGAGTTTGCGTGCGAAGACCAGCGTGCCTCGCTCACCGCCGGGCTCGCCAAGATCTGGGCCGGCGAGTCGGACGTCGAGCTCGAGCTGCGCATGCGCTGCGCCGACGGATCCTCGCGCTGGATCGACATCCGCGCGCGCTCGATCCCCGACGAAGCCGGCGTGTACCTGGTTGGCCGCGACGTCACAGACCGCCGTCGCAGCGAGCAAAAATTCATGGGCCTGCTCGAGTCAGCGCCCGACGCCACCTGCGTGATCGATCGCAGCGGAACGATCGTGCTGATCAACCACCAGCTCGAGCGCATGTTTGGCTATTCGCAAGAAGAGCTGCTCGACCAGCCGATCGAGATCCTGGTGCCCGAGCACCTGCGCGGCCGTCATGTGGGGCATGTGCGTGGGTTTGTCAGTGACCCAACGCCAAGGCCGATGGGCTCGGGTCTAAAGCTGCAAGGGCAGCGCAAGGATGGGACGACCTTCGCCGTAGAGGTGAGCCTGGGCGTGCTCGAGACCGAGACGCAGATGCTGGTGTCCTGCGCGCTGCGGGCTCGTTAGCGCGGGGCCAAGCGCGACCTTCGAGTTGCCGCGCGTTCGAGGAATGGCACACGATGGCGGCGCCTCTCCGAGGACTGCATGACAGCGCGAACTGACACAGGTCCTGGTTGTGGGAGTGTCGACTCTTCGCCGCATGAGCGAGCGATGCCAGGGCGTTGGCGTCGTCGAACCCGCCGCTGAGATCGTGGGCCGAGACCGCGCCGCGAAACACGGCGACCCAGTCGCTGGCGTTCACGTGCTCGGGGACCGCGGCGAGGAGTGCTCGAACGGCTGGCATGCCGCGCCCGCCGACGCACAGCTCCGCTCCGGCGTGCAGCCGAGCGCAATCGTCAGCAAACACGGACTAAGTCGCAGCAGAGCATGTGTCTTGCTGGGCGCGGATCTCGAGGCTAACACGTTCGGAAGCGCGCCGGGTCAGGGACGCACAGAGCTTCGCAGCCCGTGACCTCGATGAACTCTGTCCACCAGCTGTGTAGAAAGTGATGCTTGAATCTCGGTCCCTGTTGGGCGACCATTTGCGCTCGGGACAGCGCAAATGCAGACTGGGACACTCGTTCGACTTCGCCACAACCAGGGGCTAGGGCCCGCACGGCTGCTCGAGGCGAACCCACACGGTACGGTGTGGGTGGAGTTCCTCCATCGCGTTGGCGAGCGCCAGGTGCAGGGGCAGCTCCTCGAAAGATTCCCCCTATATATAGGCCAGCGAGTCAGCATCACGTCGATGGAGGGTCGATTCGTCGTTCGCGAGATCCAGGAGTTGAATGCCGACGACGAGTTGCGCCGCTGCGTCATTTCCGATGGCGATACTGACCAGACTTTGCCTGAGTCGATCCTCCTGCCAGTGCCCCCTTCCATCGACGATCCGGCCAGCTTCTTCGAAAGTCTGCAGTGGGACCAGCCCCATCACTTTTTTGCCCGGCTGAATCTCTCGTTGACGCGCACACAGTGGTATTCGGTGTCCGAGGGCCTCCCAACCCTTCGGGGCGCTCGGGTCCGTCCCCTTGCCCATCAACTCTACGCCGCGCGCCGCGTGCTCGAGGCCCATTCTCCTCGCTTCGTCCTGGCTGACGAGGTCGGGCTAGGCAAGACCATCGAGACCGGGTTGGTCATTCAGGCGCTGCTCGCTGCCGACCCAGACTTGCGTGTGCTGGTCGTCGCTCCTGGCAGTATGAGTCGGCAGTGGTTGTGTGAACTCTACTTGCGCTTTGGTGGGCGTGCATTTGTACATGTTCCCGGTGACGTTGTCGGGGGCCCACCTGTGGCGGAACGCCGGCGACGGCTAGCTGCCCCGCGGCTCATCGTCTCGACGACGGCGCTACTTGTCGACGAGCCGTTCCGAAACGCGCTGGTGGATCTGCCCTGGGACCTCGTGGTCATCGACGAGGCTCACCAGATTTCACCGCAGCACTCCCTGTATCCGACGCTGCGGGAACTCTCAGCCCGTAGCACTGGTTTCCTGGCGCTCTCAGCAACACCGTCCAAACGAGAGGCTTGCGGCCTCACGGGCTTGCTGGCCCTCGTGGCACCCGACGCATATGCGCTGGACGACGGGGACGCGCTCGCGGCGAAGTTGAAGGATCGACGTGACATCTGGCGGGCGCTGACGTCCACCGAAGACATTCTGGGCGCGGCCCGAAACTCCGAGGATGGAGCGCCCGACCAAGAGACCATCGAGTTCCTCGTCGATGACTGGAACGGCGTGCTGCCGGAAGAGCCAGAGGTCGCGCGGATGTTGAGTCGGGCCCGAGACGGCGAGGTCGAGGCGCTGGACGAACTCGTCGCCTATGTCCAGGAGCACTATCGGATCGATCATCGTATCGTGCGCACGCGTCGCCGAACGCTCGGCGTCCTGGGCACGCGCTTCGCTCGTCGGCAGTTGAAGTACCTCGAGTACGAGCCCTCTGCGCCCGAGATCCTGCTGGCCCAGCACATGGACAAGCTGGCCACACCGGAGGCCCAGACCGCAGCTCAGACTCTGCTTCGTATCTTGTTCTGGCGAGGGCTGTGTGCCACGGCCAAGACCTTCATCGAGTTGATCGAAGGGCGCGTTAGTGCACTTGAACAGGACGAGCATCACGACACCGATGCGTGCGCCCACGCGCTGACATCCGACCCCGGGCCAGGAGAACAAGAACAACTCGAGCATTTGCTTGTCATGCACACTCCCGCGCTACCCGAAGAGCGCGCGTGGCTGGAAGCGGCTCGCGGGCTCGCGCGGGAGTGGTTGGCGGCTGGATCGGATGCCTGTGCGCGGCATCGCGACGTGATGAAGTGGCTCGGCGAACTTTTGACGACCTCACCGAACGCAAAGGTCCTCGTGTTTGCTCAGGACCGTTCTACCGTGTGCGAATTTGTCGAAGTGCTGCGAGCCCATCACCCGCAATGGGGCGCGGAGGCATTCCATCACGCATTGGATGATCGAGAACTCGAGGAAGCGGCGCATCGTTTTCAGCGACTTTCGCGGCACAGGATCCTGGTCAGTGACGAACTCGGTGGCGAGGGACGGAATTTCCAGATGGCAGCGTGTGTGGTTCACCTGGATACACCGTTGTCGGTCGGCCGTGTTGAGCAGCGGATCGGCCGACTCGACAGGATGGGTCGCGAGCCGGATTGCCCAGTGACGTCCATCGTCGTTCGCGGGCCCAGCCGTGTGGAGCGGGCACTACAAGACATGCACGAGTCGGCATTTCGCGTCTTCACCGACTCGGTGGGCGGCCTGGAGTTCGTCCTGCCCCGGCTCCAAAACATGATGTACGCGGCGATCGGCAAGGGCGAGGACCTCGCCGAGATTACTCGGCAGATGAAGTCCGAAGTCGACTCGACCCTGGCCGAAGTCGACGAAGACTTTGAGTTGTCCTTGGATTCGTCGAGGAAGCAGCTCGAGCAGGCCCGGGAACTCGCCGAGATCTTTGAGGAGTCCGCCGACGACGGCGAGGAGCGCAAAGTGAGGCACTGGCTCGGAACGCTCGGAGTCGATCCTGGGCGTGACCGGCGCAAAATCAGGTTCAAGTGGACGGCAGAGACGCTGAGCGAGCCACTCTTGGGCTTCGACGCCGGCGATGGAAGCACACCTTTTGGCACTTTCGATCGCTCGGCCGCGCTCGCGGACGAGTCACTGCACTACTTCGCTCCGGGACACAAGCTCGTCGATGCCGCGCTAGCTGCTCTGTCCTCCAGCCGCCATGGCCGAGCGACGATGCTTCGCCGTGAGTTGGGCTCGCTACACCAAAACCAGATGTTCATCGTGCTCTTGGGGACCAGCCGCTTGGACGAGAGCGACTGGGAGGGCGAGGGCATCCCCACCGGACTCCAGACCAAGGCACATCGCTTTTTGTGGCCCTCTTCCGAGATCACCTGTGTGCGAATCAGCGTCGACGTGGACGAGGAGCCCGAGATGGTGAGGGATCACGAGCTTCGCCAACGGCTGATTCGAATCTACGAGAGGGATACCGGCGATCGCGAGTTCACGGTCGATGAACTGCTCGAGGCCGTCTCGTCGCCGGGTCCATTGTGGACGGCCGTGCGAGGGGCGGTGTCCACCGGACTGGACGAGCTCAATCGAAATCTCGAGAGTCTCCGGGATGAGGCAGCCCAAGAGTTGGCCGAGATGATGAGCATGGAGATGGGCTATCTCCGCAACCAGATCCGCTTGGGGCTGCTCGACGCCCGTGACGCCCACCACGGACTGCAGCAGCGTGAGCGCTTGCTGCAGAGCGTCCGCCGGGCACGGATCGAACTCGAGAGCATCGCGCTGGTATTGGGCCGATAACATGCGCCGCGACTGGTACGTCTTCGACTCGTTGTCCGACCTGCTCGACGCTCTGCATCGTGGCTGGCATCGTGGACCTCCCGAGGATCCGTCCACCCAGTGGCTGGATGCCGCGGTCGAGCGTGCCTGGTTCGCTTTCGCAGCCAGTGACGGGGTCGATCGTCTTGTCTGGCTCCGGGAGCTGGCTCGTCTGCATGGGGGCACTCTCGAGCTTGCAGTGGGCTTGATTGATCCCGTTGACGCCAAGTTGCTCGCACGCTTCGGGCTGCGCTCGAGTGTAGTGCAAGAGCACCTCGTGTGGCGGATCATGGATGCGGCCGAGGCCGCGCTGCCGGCTCGGCTGCGCGACCAACTCGCCGTGAGCCTGCCGGTGGATCCGCACCCTCGACGTGTGTCCCTCGAGGAGCCGCCGGACGGGGTATTGCTGCGCTGCTCGTCGCACGAGCAGTACCGAACCACGACACAGAAATCCGCAGTGCGTGCGTTGTGCACGATGCCGGCCGGGAAGAGCCTTCTGATCACGATGCCCACGGGCAGCGGCAAGAGTCTGTTGTTTCAGCTGGGTGTTCGGTGGTGGAACGAGCTCGCCAGCGGTCGAGAGCGCGCCTGCGTGCTCGTCATCGTACCCACGGTCGCGCTCGCGCTTGCGCACGAACACACGTTGCGACGCATCGAAGGGCTCGAAGGTAGTCAGGCGCTGACCGGTGCCCTATCGGGTCAGGAGCGCGACGAGCTGTTCCTACGTTTTCGCCGTGGAGAAGTCCCGATTCTTCTTGCAGCGCCCGAGTCCGCGCTGGGCTCGGCCCGGTCGGATCTGCAACGCGTTGCCGCGAGCCTGAGCGACCGCCCACTGGCAGAGCGCGGGCGTCTGGCCGCAGTGTTCGTGGACGAGGCACACATCATCCACAGCTGGGGGCGGAGCTTTCGACCAGACTTTCAGCGCCTCCCCGGTCTGGTTGAGCGCTTGCGGGCGAGCAATCCCTCGCTGCGTACGGTGCTGCTCTCGGCGACCGTCGGTCGAGAGGCCAAGCAACTGCTCCGTCGACAGTATGCGAAGGATCTGGAGATGCTCGAGGTCGCTGCCCAAGCGCCGCGAACCGAGCTGGATTTGTGCATCCACCACTTCGACGACGCCGGGGAGCGCGATGGTGCGGTCATCGACCTCGTTGACCTGTTCCCGCGGCCGATGCTGCTCTACACGACCGAAGTGGACGATGCCGAGCGGATTCACGCTGCACTATCGGCCCGGGGCTATCAACGTCTCGCCTGCTTCACCGGAAACACGGGTCCGCGCGAGCGCCAAGCCATCATCGACGGTTGGCAAGCGAGGAGCATCGACCTCGTCGTTGCAACCTCGGCTTTCGGCATGGGCATCGACAAGTCCGATGTGCGCGCCGTCGTCCATGCGTGCCTGCCCGAGGACGCGGCTCGGCTGTACCAGGAGATCGGACGTGCCGGCCGCGATGGACACCAGGCCCTCGCGGTGGTGCTCTCGAGCCAACAAGACGAGGTGCTCGCCGTGCGCATGGGAACAGGGCAGGTGCTGTCGGTCGTCAAAGCCAAGGAGCGCTGGATGTCGCTTCTGGAGCAGGCCCGACGCGACGGGCCGATCTCGGCGGAGACGTTCGAGGTCAGCCTCGACGCGGAGCTCGAGCGTCTGCCTCCGCGCACCGGTCAGCACCATATGAACTGGAACAGGGCGCTGCTCGTCCAGCTGCAGCGCTACGGGGCCTTGAAAGTGCTCGCCGTCGACGACACCCGCGACCGCTGGACGCTGCGCATGCTCGAGCCCGGCCTGCTCGATAGCGACACCGCGGCGCAACTCGTCGAGCAATATCTCGCCGCTCGGAGCAAAGAAACCCGTGCCGCGCATCGGCGGGTCGACGCGCTCCTGCAGCTCGTGCGGGCGACCCAACTCGTCGGCGACAACACGGATGCTGCCGAGGACGAAGTGGAGGTCGCCGAGGATCCGCTCTTGGACTATAGCTGCCTCATGCTTGCGCTGTTCGAGCAGGTCGAGGATTCGCTCGAGATTCAAGAGCCTTGCGGGCGATGCATGTGTTGTCGGAAATGGAAGCAACAGCCGCCTGGCCGTGTGCGCCACCAGGGGGGCACGGCGGTCTGGACCACGCCGACGGTCGGTGATGACCCCTGGGCCGGAGCACGCGTGGCGTTTGCTCGAGACCCGGAGTATCGCGATCTGAACAATGTGATTCGGGATTTGGTGCGGGTCGGCTTTCAGCAATTCATCGTGCCGGACGGACGAGCCATGGACACCGCGCGCGTGCTGGCTGAGTACGCGGGACATCCAGGCCTGGTTCTGGAGGCTCAGCAGATATTGACGGACGCGTGGCGGGCGATGCCGATCGCAACCGTGCTGTTCTTCGATCCCACGCTTGGAGAACGCGCGCGCACGATCCTCTACACGCGGACCCGCGATCACGTCCTGGCGACCCCACGCGTTGGGTTGCTGTTCGTTGCCCCGCACGATTTACAGCTTCAGGGCAAGCGGTTGAGCGCGATCGCTTCCGCCCACGGACCTATGGACATCGAAGATCTCGTCTATCATTCGGGAGCCCATTCATGAGCCTCCTGTCGGACACCCAAGGTCGCCCCGAACCCGTGAGGTCGCTGTTGCGGTTGCTCGACGCTCTGGGAGGGCGAGCGACGCGTGACGAGGTCGACACCTGGATGATGCCTGCATCATTCCGAAAGCACGGGGAGCGCAGCCTCTCGCAGGTGAGCCAGACGGTCGGCTGTGCGCGCAGTCTCGGCCTGGTCGAAGACGATGGGGATGCTCTCGTGCTCAGCGTGGACCCAGCGCCGAACGGCATGGAGGCGTTTTTGGACCTCGTCCACGCGCGACTGTGCGATCCGCAAAACGAGGCGGACGACGTCTTGTTCAGGGCCTACGCCTGCGTGGTACTCGAGACGGAACGGACGGGCAACACCGACTGGTTGGCCCAGTCGAGCGCCGCGATCGCCACCTCCATCAACAGGATCCTCGCGCACGGCGAGAGCGGTGCCCAGCGTGTCTTCAACAATACCAAGGCCCCGGCATGGCGTGCGTGGATGGTCGCGCTCGGCCTCGCCATCGAGGGCGGCAACACGCTACCGTATCTGTTTCCACAGCCAGCACAGCGCCTCATCCGGGAGTTGCCTGCCATCGCCGACGCGCACGGGCGCGGGGTAGAGATCCCAGCTGCGACGTTCATGGCCGAGATGGGCCGGCGCATGCCTTATCTCGACGGTGGTCAGGTTTACGCGCGCGTCGCCGCGCAGTTCGCCGAGGTGCACAGTTGGCGTTTGCGGGCGGGCTGGGTAACGACCGTCGTCAGCGAGGCGCTGCGAGATCTTCATGACGAAGGCACCATCGAGTTGGTCGCACGAGCCGATGCGGCGGACGCCCTGAGCCTGCATCGCGAGATCGGCAGTTCGCTGCGTTCCTTCGTCGGTGTCATCGTTCGAGATGAGGCAGACCAATGAGCTTTCGCAACTACGCGTGCTGGAAAGTCGATGACGCGACAGCAATGCTCCGCACCGAGGCTCTCGAGAGCTCTCGGGCGGTGTTCATGGCCGTCCACTCGCCTATCCGCGATTTTCAGGTCGAGGGCGTGCTGGCGGGACTCCTCGATGAACGCAGCGAGACGGGGCTGTTGGATGCGCTCACGCGCCCGGACCACCGTCACCTGTTTTGTGTGGTCCAGGGTGAGCCTGGCTCGGGCAAGTCACATCTCATCCGTTGGCTGCGCTTTTGCTGGGAGAAACAGCGCAAGCAAGACCTGGTCTTGATGGTCCCCCGCAGCAACGGGAGTCTCGAGGGCGCCCTTCGGCACATGAAAGAGCGGCTCCCGGACCGCTACCAACATCTGTTTGCGGGTCTCGGTCAGGTGCAGAACACCACCTTGCAGGGCCGCGCGCGCGACTTCCACAGCAAGTTGGCCAACAGCCTCAGCCCCAACTACTTCTCCGGGGAGGCACCTGAACATGCCGAGTGGGCAGAGAAAAATCAGCTGAGTCGCCTCATCGGCCACCACCAAGTGATCGAGCAGTGGTCGGCTCCCCGGCGGATACTCGAGACCCTCTCTGGTGGCTCGGAGCGCAACTCCCGGGTCGAGTCGTTCACGCTGCGAGACGTCCACGAACTCGCGCTGCTGCTTCGCTCTGTGCGGGATCGGACGATCGGCCCCAAAGCCCTGCAGGCGCGCCGAAAATTCGAGCTGGAGTCTGCACAACTTGGCCCGCTCTTGGACCAGAATCTGGACGGATCCGTCGACGCGGCAGCGGCCCTCGCGGTTGCGCCCATGCTCGTTCGCCTGCGGGAAGCCCTGGATGCACGCTTTAATGCCGTCGTCCAGGATCTGGTCGGGGTTGGCCGCGATGGTTTGGTGCGAGCCTTTCGCCAGTTGCGCAAGCATCTCGCCAAGAGTGGTCAGCGACTCGTCTTGCTGCTTGAAGACATCACCAGCTTTCAGGGCGTGGACAAGCAGTTGCTCGATGTGCTCGTCGCCAAGAGCGAGACCGAGGAACACGGCGGGGAGCTGTGTGATCTGCTCAGCGTGGTGGGCATCACGACGGACTTCTTCGATCAATCGATGCGAAGCTACGGCAACCTGCGAGAGCGCGTCTCGCTGCATGTGTATCTGGGCGACGCAACGGCCGGCCAGGCAGCGCAGAGCCTCTCGCTCACGGACTCTAGTGGTCGCCAGCGCTTCGCTATCCACTACCTGCGAGCCGTGCGGGCGGGAATCGACACGATCGAGCGCTGGGAGCAGAGCGGTCACGGAAAGCCGACCAACGCCTGCGTGGCCTGTCCACACCGCGGTCCCTGCCATCGTGCATTCGGCAGCGAGGACGGAGTGGGCTTTTACCCGCTCTCGCCTCGCGCCATCGATCGCATCTTCGAGTCACTGCGCGACCCCGCGGGCACCATGAGCCTGCGAACGCCCCGGGGCATGGTCCAAAATGTATTGTCCCCGCTGCTGCTGCACCCCGAGCGGCTGGAGAGGGGCGAGTATCCCCCGGCGAACCTCGAGGGCACCTACTTGCCCAAAGATGAGGGCTATCTGCTCGGACAAGTCGAGCGGATCCCGGCGATGTTGGACGACCCCGCCGATAGCGAACGCATGCGTCGCTTCATCGCGTGGTGGTCGTCCAGGGATCCTGGGGCACAGACCAGGCGCGATGCCCAGGGGCGACTGCTGTTTGCGGAGATCGCCAAGGAAGCCTACGAGGCCTTCGATCTGTGCTGGCCGGGTGAGCCCGTCGAGACCGAAGGAGAGGAACCTGACACCCCGGCTTTGATCGCGTTCGAGTCGAACGAATCTGCGCGCGCAGATGAGGTTCCCGAAGCAGACGCCGCTCCGGTTCCCTCTCCACCAGCACTTCCAAAGTCCCCGCGGGCCAAGGATGACAAGGGCACGAGCGCACCGCACAAGGTCAGCCGCACGCAGATGGACAAGCTCCGCACGGAGCTCAAAGGTTGGTTCGAGGGAGGCAGGGTGAGCGACGACAAGAAGTGGTCGTTGCTGCTGATGGAGGTTCTCAACACGCTTCCGTGGCGCAGCCTCGACGTGCCCCACTGGCTTCAGCACAGGTTGTTCACGGACTCGACGGTCATGCTCGAGGGCTCGCGCAAGGCTAGTGTGCGGCACTTCGTGATCCCCCGAGTAGACTGGGTTCGAGAGGGGCTGGATGGCTGGCTGGCCCTGCGAACCCAAAGTGGGGGCGAGGTCGAGTACCACCGCAAGCGCGTGGCTCGGTTTCTTCGCAGGTTGAATGGACTCGTGCTCGCCCATGTCGAGAGCAAGAGTTTGGCGGCGTCCGAGGGCGGCGTGTGGAACCCAGCCGGGACTGCCGCGCAAGCCCTGTTGGCCCGGGCCTGGCTGCAGGGCCGACTGCCAGAGGATGCGTCTTTGGCCAAGCGCTGGGAGATGATCCTGGTTGAGGATCAGGGGGCGGCGCTCAGCGCCGCCAACCATACCCCTGGGTGGCAGGAAGTGATTCGCAAGGTCGGACACTACCTGGGTGTCTTTCGGCAGTTCGTACGGGACTGGGTCCAGCTGAGCCTCACCCCCGAGAAGGGAGACGACGGAATCGTCGATGCTGGCGCCATCGCTCCCGCGCTGGTGGCCTTTGGCCAGCGGCTCGCTCCAGATCTACCGCCACTCGAGCCCGTCCTTCCCAAGCAGCTGACCGAGTGGGTCTCAATCGCGGACGTGGGGCGAACCGTCCGCAAGATCATGCCGCTGCTTGCTCATCACGAGTTCAATCGCGTCAAGAAGGACATCGAACTTCTCGAGTTCGCATGCGATCGCCGAAGTCTCCCGCAGTACTTCGTCGAGGTCGGCCAGACGATCGAGCAACTCCGGGCGATGGACAATCGAGCACCCCAGGCTCGGATCGAGGAGTGGCATCGCGTTCGGCGCTTGCTGACAGACAAGAACATGCTCGAGCCCAGCGAGGGCAGTGGACTGCGAAAGCTGGATGATTTTCTCGGCGACACCGATCCCGATGCTCGGGAGGCGTTGGAGAAGGCCGACCCCATCGACCAGTTGGCCTGGATCCTCAAGAGTCCCTACGACAACCTCGTCCTGATGGCCTCGCAGGTGGAGATCGTGCAAGCGATCCTCGTTCAGCTCTGGTCCTACGTGTCGACCCTGCTGCAGGAGTCTCCCGGCGACGACAGTGACGCCCCCGGAGCCCTCGACGCCGCAGGTACACGCCTGGGCTGCGCCGCCGAGCAACTAACCCGGGTGCTGACCAGCGAAGGGAAGTCGTGATGGCCGAGCCTGAGACCCTCTCACCCTTGCGCTCCTTGCAGGCGGCCGTGCAGGACGGCCGACTTGCGGCCGCGGTTCGCCGCCGAGAACACGGCGCCGCTCTCGACAAGGCGTCGCGTGCCTTGGCGAGTTTCGGGGGGTCTGTTGATCGGATCGAGGAGCTGGTTCGCGTCGCGGCCACGGTCGTTACGCACATCGATGAAAACAGTCAGATCGTGCTGCGTAGCAAGCTCGACACGCTCGCGCAGAAGAGCCACACCCTCGTCGGCGAGATCACCACGGAGATCCTCGACAATTCTTGGCGGCAGCTGGAAGAGATCGACGGCCTGACTAAAGACATCAGCATGCAACTGCAGCGAGCCTGGAACAGCCTGATCCAGGCCGAGTTCGCAACCCTCGCGCAACTCGGTGGTGCTTTGAAGATGATGAAGGCCGAGACCGAATTGGGTGAACGCATGCGAGTCATTGCCCATGACGCGTTAGCACTTGGAAGCCAGTTTCCCCCGAGCGAGACGGCACTGGAGGCACTGGCCAAGCACACTCAGGCCCGGAACGAGGTGCGCGACAGGTTATCGAAGTCCGGATCGGGGATCAGCTCGTTTCTGCTCAAGGTCGCCGAAGGTCAGGCGACGCTGGCCGATTTGGATCAGGAGACGCTGGATTGGCTGCGCAAGCAGGGGGCCATGCAAGCGTTCGCGGTCCGCCTGTGAGGGGCGGCTCAGCTCCATCCCAAAAATTCCGCCAGCCGAGTCAGCACCGTCCGGCTGACCGTCGCGTCCAGCATCTGCTGGGGGAACAGCGGTGACCCCGTGTGAAGACAGGCCTGACAGCCGTCGACGCAGAGTCGCGCGCTGAGCCGGTAAACCTGATCACCGAGTCGAGCATCCGCCTCCAGCGATCCTTCCTGCGCCGCATCCTCGAGTTCGAGGTAGCAGCGGCGAAGCTGAGCCCAGCGCTGGACGCTGGGATCTCCGCCGCGGGCGAGCGCGACGACCCGTCCTACCAGTTCCCAAGCCGTGGGGTCGCGGTCCATCTCGGCGCTCAACTGTTCGCGCACGGTCCGGACTTCTTGCTGGAGACTCCGGTAGGAAAAGCGCTCGCCGCCGATGTCCTCGCTGTCATACAGCACCCGGACGACCGATTGCATGATGTTGGCGTCGTCCTCGGGGTCGAGACCCAGCACGCCGGCTAGCTCTCCGATTCGGTCGGCAGATATCGGATCCCTCAACGACCACGTGTTTGCGAGATCTGCATCCTCGAGTAATCGCTCGAGGACCTCGTCCTCGCGCGCATTCGGACACTCGAACAGCGCACCGGCACGCAGTTCGCCGAACGCGATGTCCAGGGTCTCGAGGAAGGTTCGCGTGGTTCCGTCTCCGTGCTCGCCGTCTTCGCAGACCACGATGACGTCATCGGCATCTTCACCGAACTGAATAGGCAGCTTGGTGTGAAACAGTACCCGTCGCGGATCGCCGGCACCGTGGATCGCGAATAGCTGCTGCAGACGCATCGCTAGACCGTGCAGAGCGAGGGATCGCAGGTACTGGCGAAACCCCTGGTCGTCCTTGCAACCCGCGATTGCCTGAACGAGGAAACCCTGCATGCCGGCCAGGTGTGGTTTGGCCAACTCTTCAGCAATTCGAACGATCCGCTGCTCGGTGAGCAATGGGTGCAAAGACAGGTATTGAGTGTAGGTCTCGAGCAGCAACTGGCGAAAGTGGCCCACGTCCCAACGCCGAAGCAGCCGCTGGAGCTTTTCGTTGGTGTTCTCGAACGCGCGGGCGGTAACCAGCAGATCAGCGAGTTCGCGGGCCTGGAAGCGGTTCATACCGGCCTGCGGTGCGCCACTGAGAACGAGGAAGCGAAAGTACTGTCCTCGCAACCAGCGCCCATCGCGGGTGCCCTCGATCCTGTCGAACTCATGTTCCACGAAACGATCCAATGTGTCTTGATCGAGGCGCAGCCGGACGCCCTCGGTGCTGACCTGATAGCCGTAGAGTTGAACGGCCGGCGCGGGTGCGCCACGCTTGTGGTGGGCCGCGTGTTGCTGGGCTTCGACGAAGGTCTGCGTGTGGATGAACTCCTCGCGTTTGAACGAATTGACATCGACGATGATGCGAGACTCGGCGCCCCAGTAGATCCGGGACACAGTCAAACCGGTGCCTTGTTCGGCGGCTCCGCTACCCTGGTAGGCGTAGAGTCCCGTCGTGAGCGGCTCGAGGGCGCCCACGGCGCGGGGCTGGCCCTGGTCCCGGCGGGCATTGCAGATGATGAAGCCGCTGAGGCTGCCCTGACTCTTGGGGTTGATCCCAGGATGCTCCTCGGCTGACGAGGTGAGGTCGACGAGCCGCGTCGTGGACCTGTCGTAGCCGACGAAGGGAGTCCACCCCGCACCGTCGAACCTGCCGAGCTTCTCGAGCCGGAGTTCGCTCGGACGAATTGCCGCGAGCACGACGTTGTCTCCGATCTCCTGGTGGAGGTAGCGAGGAAGCGCGAGCCGAAGTGCCGTCAGGCCACCGGGTATCGGTTCGAAGGTTTCGTGTTGCGAGCGGTGATCAACCGCAGCCCAGGGGGTGCGACCGCTGTGTGGGGTGACCCAGTGGGTGACGCCGAATCCGTAGCGACGCGTGGCCGTGCCCGGAGCACAGGTGGCCAGGGCAACGCCGATATCCTCTTCCTTACCAACCGGATCATTGTTGTCGTCGATGAAGCTCACCCGGACCGCCGGCAGGTTAATGGTTTCGAATAGCTGGGTGGGCACTTCGGGGATCTGAGCGACCCAGCAGGCCAGACCGGTTGTCGCAGGATTGCTGATCTTCGGCCTGACCTGTGCCCAGAGCGCCTGCAGATCCGTGATGCCCATATCGACGAAGACTCGCTCGCCGAAAATATCGCGGATCATGATCATGGCTTCTGCGAATACGTGTGCGGGCAAATTCGGCGACGGGTCTTGTCGATAGTGGTGATTCCGCGCCGCGGCGTCCAGGAGCGTGGCGATGAGTTGACCGCGGCGAACGAAGAAGTTGCGCATGTTCAGGGGCACGCGAAAGCTCGCCGCCTCGAGCATGCGTTCGGGTCGTCGAAAGAACCACGTGTCCCGCGGGCTGTAGACCGAGAGGGTAACGCCGGTCACGGGACGATCGTCCGCGCCGCGACCACCGCGCCCCTTTCGCTGCACGAAGCTCGCCGCGTTCAGGGGCGCATAGTGCTGAAACACGAGGCTCATCTCGGGGTCGTCGAAACCGACCTCGAGCGAGGACGTGGCGAATACCACGTCGCTGCTTCCGATCATGTCATCCACGCGTTCCTTGGTCCCGGAGAACACCGGGCTTTGACACACGGAGAGACTCTGGCCGGCTTCATATGCACCATTGGCGGTCTCCTGGTGGGGGTCCCGGGCCGCGAAGAACCAGCACTCCCCATCGACGAATCGGCTGCAGGTCTCGGGGTGGCCGCAGCACTCGCGGCGGGGCGTGGACTCCGGGGGAACAGTGCCGTACCGACTCGTACGCAGCCGAGCGAGGCGATTGTTCCGCTCCGCGTCGATGTAGTCACCGTGCAAGCGTTTGACTTTGTCGATGGAGTCGAGGAACGCGAGCGCTCGATAGCCCCCACGATTGCCCCGACGGCGTCGCATCCCATGGGCCAGACACATCAACGACTGGATCGTGGTCGAGGCGCCGGCCACATCCTTGCCGCGCGACTCAATCTCGGGCTGGACGAAGTAAAAGTACTCGCGCGAGCGTGGATTGGGCTCTCGCTCCTCGGGTGTGGGAGAGATTTGCGTCACTGGCCCGCAGCCGCACAACTCTTCCCAGACACGGCCGGGCTCCCCGAGGGTGGCGCTCATCCCGACAGCGAGGGGGCGGTCTTGCGGGTCGCGGCTGTTGATGCGCAACCGAGCCAGCAGCCGACGTAGCGCATAGCCGACCTGGGCGCCTTGAATGTGCGAGTAGATATGGATCTCGTCAGCGAGCACGGCGCGTGGAGGGAGAACACCCCTGGCGTCTCCGAACAGGCGACCACGCCATTGGCTGTGAAGCCAGCTGTGCAGAGATTCGGTGGTCGTGATGAAGATGCTGGTGTCGACTTTGCCCAGGCTCCGCTTGGATCCGACCCAGCCCGCAAAAGACCAGCCGCAACGCCGACAATGCAGGTGATCCGGCTGGTGAGTGTCCGGCGTGGGTGTCAGCAGCAAGTCCCCCCCACACTCGCCTTCGGGGCAAGGGAACAGCGGAAAGGCATAGCGCGATCCTACGCGCTTCCAGTGGGCGCCGAGTTCCCCATCGAAGTTACTGGGGACCTCGCTGTTTTGCACTCCCAGGGTCAGTGTGGGCATCCCGTCTTGTCGGGCCAGGGCAGCGAGATAGCCGGCGAGCCGTTGTGCCTGGTTGTTGGCGAGGCGGATACGCGGATAGACCAGCACGCAACGAGTCCCGGTCACGCCCTCGAGCGCATCGATGGCTGAGGCAATGATGAGAGGCAGAGCGGCGGCCTCGGTCTTGCCCGATCCGGTGTCAGCGGTAATCACGAACGAGCGAGTCTCGCTACGTCCGAACCAGGCTGGAAGCACCTCCAACAGAGCGCGAGACTGAAAGCCGGTCAGCAGCGGGTCGTCGACCATCCAACGCTCGCTGAGCATCTGACCGGCGCCACGCAGGACCCGGACCGTGGTTGGATCGCTTCCGAGGAGTTCCTCGAGCGTCGTCAGCGTTCGGCTCAGTGGCTGGTTGCGGGTGGGCTTGGAGCGATCAACGAAGCGCACCTTGGTCGCGCGCACCAAGAAGGGTCGGTTTCCGGCGTCGTCTTCTCGGAAGCGCTGCTTGATGTAGCGAAGCTCGCGGGCAAGCTCGGCCGCGCGGCTGCGCATGCGGCCATCGTCGAGGCTCATCAGCCATCCGTCTTGACGCAGGCGCCGGAGTACGGGGGCGAGCTCGGTGGCCGATCGGTGGGTGATGCTGGCGAGCTCGGCAGGGTGAACCCAGGCCTCGTAGACCCCAAAGTTGATGCGCCCCTGCTCGAGATTCTCGAGACTGTTGAGCACCTCGAAGTCAGATTCGGAGGGGACCTCGGGCAGAGGCAGGCGCTCGACAGGCTTCGCCTCCTGTTGCCGGGCCACCGTCAGGTCGAGGGTGCGCCGTCCTTTGTCGTTGGCTCCCCATTCCAGCACACCTTCGACAACCAGCGCATCGACGAGGGGCTCGAGCCGGTCCTCACCATCCAGGTCGAGCCAACAAAAGTGATCGCGAACGATGAAGTAAAAGGGGGCGTACCTGCCATGACGCAGCGCACCGAGCAGGCCTTGGATGTGGTTGCGGACCGACTCGAGATCACAGGGGAGCGGCCGCTGAGCGGGATCTCGGGGCTTGGCCGTCCAAAACGGGCCGTAGGGGCCATCCTTGAGTCGAATCACGACCATACCCAGCTCGAACAATTTCAGCAGCCCTTCGTGGATCTCCTGCTGAGTCCTCGACAGCGCCTTCGTCAGGGCAAAGCTCGCCGCTGATTTATGCTTGCTGGTCTTCGCTAGCCGACGGATCGCATCGAGCAATTCCGTGAGTACTGGGTCGAGCGCGCCTTCGTCGGGTGGGGGCTCGGACGGGACTTGTGTCGCGTCGACCTCGAGATTGGCTGCGTCGTCAAATCGTCGGACTCGCACGGTCAGCGGAACCGAGGCACCCGCGGGCCCCATCACCGACCAGGTCGCCACCTCTTGAGTCTCGTACACGAAGTTTCGCAGCACCTGGGCCTGCTCGAACAGCTCGTCGTCTTCAGGCACCACGCTGAGCAACTGTCGCGCCACTACCAGGATGAGCTTGGTGCGTGCGCGTGTGATCGTGACGTTGAAGCGCTCCGGACTGAAGATGAAGCTCGCCTCCATCTTGGCAAACTCGGGATCGGAGACGGTGTAGCAAGCAACAATCGCGTCTCGCTCTCGCCCCTGAATACGATCGACGGTCTCGACGACGCAGTCCTCGCCAAACCCCGTGGCGCGGATCAGCGTACGAAGCAGGGCGTTTTGGGCCCGGTGCGGCGAGACCACTGCGAGCCGTTGATTCCAGAAGGTTTGCGACGAGAGTTCGTCCTCGCGGTCCGGGGGGACCATGCGCGCCCGCAGCCGAGCCACGAGCCCCGCCGCGATACGCGCCTCAAACTCGTTGGAGGTTCCGCAGAGTGGGCCGCTGTACAGTAGTATGCAGACCGGGTTGTCCGGGTCGAGAGCGTGCCGCTCCCAATCTTGCAGACCCAGTTCCCAGCTCTCATGAAGCGCGAGGCGCTTGCTCTTGACCTCGGCGACGGACTCGTAACGGCCTTCGTAGAACACCTGCGCGGGGTATTCGGACAGCAGCTGGTTGAGCCGGAATGTCTCCGTTAGCGGAAATACCTCGATGCCGGCGTGCTTGAGAAAGCCGTAGAGGCTCGAGCCCAGGCGTAGGCCATCGATTTCACGTTCGTGGGTCTCGCGGACTGGAGCGAGTTGCTTGTCATCACCGGCGACGAGCACCCGTCCCTGCGGCGCCAGCCCAGCGATGCTGAGCAGCCCCTGACTGATGACCATCTGCGAGGCCTCGTCGATGCACACGAGATCGAAGAGCGGGGCCGTCGGGCCCTGGGCCTCGGCGAGCCTACCTCGCTCGATCGCCCGAAATAGTCCCCAGCCGGTTGCGCCGATCACCACATACTCGGAATTGAGGGCCTCTCGGAGGTCTTCCGGCTTAATGACCTCCACACCGTCGGGAAGAGACTGGTCGGGCTCGTGGCCAAGCCAGATCATGCGAATTGGGCCCCTGGCATGGATCGCTCGCTTCCTCACCGCCTCGAGCAAGTTGGCGATCGAGTTGCGCGTGAAGCCGGTGACGTAGACTCGACATGGCCGCCCGGCCGCTCGACGACCTTCGAGATAGCCCAGCGCCATCCACGATAGGGCGAATGTCTTGCCGGTACCTGGGGGCCCGAGGATCAGCGAAGTGCGGTGTTTGGCGATGCCCTCCCAACCGCGCTGCTGAGCTTCACGCAGAGAGAACTCGGACTGGTTGCCGATGATGGCTTCGCGGGCGAAGGCCAGCCCGGCTAGCCAGTCTCGCTGCGATTCCTCTGATACGTCGTGGGCAAACTCCAGTGGCCGACGCAGGAAGGTGCGCAAGTCGTCTCGAACCGTCATCCGGCCCCCTCACTCAGGTAGCGCAGGAGGGTTTCCATGCGAGCTGTGTTGACGTCGACATGACCCTTGTCCAGGAACCAGCCAGCGGTCGGTGTGTCCCGCATCAGTCGGCGCATGGTCTGGCTCGTCCAGGCTTTCTTCCAGATCTTCACGCGCAACCGACTGGGATCGGCGCCGGACAGCAACTCGACCGTGCATTCGGGCCAGCGCGAAGGGTCCATGCGCAGGTCCGGGTCGTCGTCGGTGAGGATTAGGCCCAGGCTACCCGGTGAGATCTCGGCCTGGCGGCTCTCAGGCGGCACCAAAAAGTCCAGGATTGCGCCCCCACTCCGATTTTTCGCTTCACGAAGCTCGAGATTGGCGTAGCAGCGCAATCGCTCTCGGCGTTCCTCGGACGGGCGGGCCAGATCGATCAGCGCGCCGAGACGCTCCGCTCGACTTTGAAGTAACTCCTGGGCGAGCAGCACGTCGAGGTCGATGGCTTCGAGCGGGTGAAACTGCTCTTGAAAGCGAAACGGCGGCTTGCGCAGGCGCAAGAAATCGTGGCCCGACTGCGCGTTGTCGTCGAGTATCCACTGACAGAGGCTCTGCATCGCGCGGAGTCGAGCGATCGCATCCTGTTGCGTGGCTTCGACCCACTGAGGCTTGTCGCCGAGTTGTCGCATCACGTCGATGGACAGGCGTGCGGAGAAGGGCCGTGTGAAGGGCGGCCCTGGAAGATACGGGCTCTTCAATGGAGGTGTCGCCTCGGCCAGGGCTCGGCTTACCCGCGCGAGGTCGTAGGAGACCTTGGCCGGAAGCACGTACAGCTGCTCTATCACGCTGCGCAAGGCACTAGCCGGCAAGTGATGGGCCCCGCGATACTCAGGCTCGGGTGCGCGGACTTCCTCTGGTGGAAACAGGCGCACGAGATGAATGAGGCCCGAACGAATATCGCTGTCGTCGAGGTGAGTGGCGAGAGTGTCGCGGAGGTCGTTTGCCTCCGACGGTTCGTAGACGAAGATGTGCATGCGCAGGCCCTCCGTAGTAGGGAGACGCTGGTTGTGCTCGTGGAGCTCTTGCAGGACATCGATGAGGCCACGCAGCACGCGGGTGAGCGCCGGCAATTCATCTGTAGGCCGAGTCACTACCTCGACCACCGGTGGCCTGGCCCGCTTGCCGCCTACAAGACAACCGATGGTCACAAGGTGAGCGGCGACCGGGTCCCGATCCACGACGAGGAAGATAGGCACGTCGATTTGTGGCGGCATCAACCAGGTGTGGTGTTCGGGTAGGCGGCACCACTGCCTCGAGAGCAACGCCTCAGCCCTGTTCTTGAGCAGCTTGCCTCGGGTGCGCAGCGTCCAGGTGTCATCGCCCAGGTGAGACGCGCGGGCGACAGCGCCGAGTGTTCGCAGACCATTACGATGAAGCGCGGCCTTGGACTGGTGGGAGAGTCCCGGTATTGCGGATATGTCCCAGTCTTCCCGAGGCCGATCGTCAGCGATGGCCTTGTCGCAATGCTGCAACCACTTACACTGCTCGCATTTGAAGTAGAGATGAAAGAAAGTCTGGTCTGACCCGCTGCCGATCTTTGTCTGGCTGATGGAACCGAGTTGGCGGCGAAAGAAGTCGCGCAATAGCTCCTCGTGGCTGCGGAGATCAAACAGACCTCTCTCCGCCTCCCATAGCGGGCCTCCGTCCGCGCCGATAGACCAGATGTTGGCCTGACGATGGATCGGCGGCTCATTGATTCCCAGTGAAGCGAATACTCCGCGCAACATCAGTGCGTAGAAAGCGACCTGTGCGCGATGATACTGGGTCGGGCGCCGGGTGTGTTTAACGTCGATAATTCTGAGGCACCGCTGCTTCCCCTCGCCCACCCACTCCATGAAATCCGGTAGGCCAGAGCGTATGGAGACGTGCTCAGGGAGTTGAAGATCGCGTCGCAAGGATGGAGTCTCATCGAGCTTGGCCTGGTAGATGAGCCTCGCTGGATGTTCTCCGCGCAAGAATGCGGCGGTCAGCCCCGGGGGCACGTGAAGACTCCCACCGTTCGGGCGCAGGATGGACTCGCCCCGCTCGCGCAGTCGTCGGAGTACGTCTTCCTCGAAACGGACGCCCTCCTCCCTACGGATGCTGCGGTCGTCGACCTCGTGCACGGGGACGGCGTCCCTGACCTCACGCGGAAGGGTCGCGTAGATCAACCTGCGCTCACAACGATACTGAAACCAATCCTTGATGTCGCTCGCGCGGATTTCCATTTTCATCGTGGCAGTTCACGCCTCTGCGCGAAGTTTCGCCAATAATACGAGTTCTTTCTGAGTGTGTCTCCTGGGTTCACAACCGTTAGCAACAGATTGACGCACGTTTGCCATGACGCTGGACCAAACGGCCCACTCGTCAGGGCTCGACGCGTCCGGATACAGCCCAGTTTCTCAACCACTTGATCTATGGTACGAAACCCGGCTATGCAGGACGTCCAGGGCCTACCAGACGACCGAGAAATCCCGATCGACCGCGTCGGCGTCGCGGGTCTCAACCACCCGATCGTCGTCCTCGACCGCCGCTCGGAGAAGCAGCGGACCGTGGGAGCGTTCACGATGTCCGTTTCGCTGCCCCGGGAGCAGAAGGGCACGCACATGAGCCGGTTCGTGGAGGTCCTCAACGACCACCACGGAGAAGTGACGATGCGCACGGTTCCAAAGATCTTGCGAGATCTCCAGGATCGGCTTGGCGCATCCTCCGCACAGATTGAAGTCACGTTCCCCTACTTCCTCGAGCGCGCGGCGCCGGTGAGCGGGGCGACGGCGCTCATGGACTACTCGTGCGCGTTCATCGGTGAGCTTCGCGAGGACCACGATGATTTCGTCCTCCGCGTGCGGGTGCCAGTGACCAGCCTATGCCCTTGCAGCAAGGCTATCTCGGAGCGAGGTGCTCACAATCAACGGGGCTACATCACGATGTCCGTTCGGACGAACACCGACAGTTCGGGAGATCCGCAGCTCGTGTGGATCGAGGAGCTGATTCAGGTCGCCGAGCAGTCTGCGTCGGCTCCCGTATATCCGTTGCTCAAGCGTCCGGACGAGGCCCACGTGACCGTGCAAGCGTACGACAATCCAGTCTTCGTCGAGGACATGGTTCGCAACGTCGCTCGGCGACTGCAGGACGACCCACGAGTTTACTGGTTCGAGGTCCACGCCGAAAACCACGAGAGCATCCACAACCACTCGGCCTTCGCTCAGGTCACGTGGTCTCGCACCGAGAATCAATGACTGTCCATCTCGTCGCCAGCTGCACGGACCGAAAGCGTTCGAAGGTGCCACCTGAGCTGCGGCTCCGCGAACTCGCTGGCGGCTCAGTGAACGAACGCGTGCGCGGGTGGCTGACGACGTTGAGCAACTCGGCGACACCCGCTCTGCCAGCGCGCGAACTCTACGGCGGCGAGCACTGGAAGCTCATCCTCGAACTCGAGAGCGAGTTGCGCGAGACTCGGGGAAATATCGAACTCTCCGTCGCCTCGGCCGGCTATGGCTTGGTGTCGGCCGACGCGCACCTCAAGCCCTACTCCGCCACGTTCGCTGGACGCCAACCCGACTCGGTGGCTCAGAACCAGGACGATCGGTCTTCCACGTGGTGGGACGGGCTTTGCGCCGGTGGAGAATCTCCAAATTCTCTGCAAACTCTGATGAGCGGGGCCGAAGGTCTCGTCGTGATCGCATCTGCCAAGTACCTTCGGGCCATGCTGCCGGATCTCCTGCTCGCACGCGCCACACTGCCGGACCCTGGCAACCTGGTGGTCTTCGCCGGATCCAAGGTGGACGAACTGGAGAAGTCACTCATCCGGGTTGATGCGCGCGTCCAAGTCGCCCTCAAAGACGTGGGTGCGGACCGTCTGCGCGGTACCAAGCAAGGTCTCGCAGCCCGAACCGCGAAAGAGTTGTTGTGCCAGACCAAGACCTGGCCACCAACGGCCGCCGTGCTCAGTGAGGCGTACGAACGCCTCGTCGCTGGCGTCGCCCCACCCGAGGCGTTAGATCGTGAGCGCCACGAGGATGACGACGTCTCAGCGTTCATTGCCAAGGCGCTGGACGAGAACCCGCGCGCTGGCTGGACTAACCTGCTACGCACCTGGCGAGCCCAAGGCCAGGCTTGCGAGCAATCACGCTTCCGTCGTCTCCACGGCGAAGTCAAGGCGCGGAGGTCCTGACCGTGCACTACTTCCTGCCAGACAGCCAAGACCTGGTCGACCCGAGCTTCGACTTCGAAAAAGAGATCCGCAGTCCCGACCGTGTACGCCACCGCGACGATCGCTATGCCCACGAGGTGTTTGGCTCCCGGGCGTTCGACGGCATCCTCGTGTCCAAGGGCATCGTGGACTCGAATGGCGGCACTGGCCGCTACACGGGTCCGCAGCGGCGCCGCTTCGATCGTGATGGCGTCAAGCGCTTCTTCCGGGCGCAAGGCCACGGTTGGGGCAAGCTGCGCTTCATGGGTGACTGCGGCGCGTTTAC
The DNA here is from genome assembly GCF_000737335.2 of Enhygromyxa salina. GTDB lineage: Bacteria > Myxococcota_A > Polyangia > Nannocystales > Nannocystaceae > Plesiocystis > Plesiocystis salina_C. The sequence goes on from NZ_JMCC02000022.1 coordinate 51,506, forward strand.
CTATGTGAAGGACGAGGTCCCGCCCTACACGGTCGACGAGGTCATCGATTTCTACGTCCGGGGCAAGTTCGATCTCGGGGTTTCGGTCGACCACATCATCCTCAGCTACGACCCAGACTGGGACGCGTTCGGCAATGCTTCGGTGCCACCGGAGGTGCTCGAGCGGCAGCGGATCACGTTCGAACTCGCGCGGGAGTTCATCAAGAAGGCTAAGAAAGCTGGTGGTTTCACACCTTTGGGTGTCGCCCAGGGTTGGAGCCCATCCTCGTACGCGCACGCGGTCAAGCAGCTGCAGAAGATGGGCTACAAGTACATTGCGATCGGCGGCGTGGTACCGCTCAAGACTCACAAGCTGATCCACGTGCTCGATCAGATCAACGCGATACGCAACCGCGGCGTGAAGCTCCACCTCTTGGGCGTGACGCGCCTCGAGAAGATCGCAGACTTCCGCTCGTACGGAGTCGCCAGCTTCGACAGCACGTCGCCGCTGCGTCGCGCGTGGCTGGACAACAAGGTCAATTATTTCACGCCTGATCGCTCCTACACGGCGGTTCGGGTGCCCCAGGTCGACGGCAACGTGCGTCTGCAAAAGCGCATTCGAGCGGGCGAGGTCAAGCAAGAGCACGCGCTCAAGGCCGAGGCCAAGTGCCTCAAGTACCTCGCGGAACTCGATGCTGGCAAACGAAGCGCAGCGTCTGTGGTCAAGGCTCTGACGGAGTACGAGCGCATTCACGATCCGGGCGGCGACCGCTCGGAGCCGTACCGCGAGGTGCTCACCGATCAGCCCTGGAAGGCCTGTAAGTGTGAGGTGTGCATGCGGCTCGGACATCACGTGATCATGTTTCGAGGCGCCGAGCGCAACCGCCGACGTGGTTTCCACAACGTGGCGGTGTTCTATCAGCAGCTACTGCAGGAACTTGCGCGACCCAAGCGTCGTAACCCCGCGCGCGAGCCCGAGCAACAACTCCTGAGTGTCTAGGTCCATGCCCAAGTCCCGTTCAGTGATCAAGGTCCCGGCGATGGAGATCCATCAATCGCCGGGACGCAAACTCTACACCTTCGCGATCGACGGCAAGCACGTCTACGACTTTGCGGACGTCTCCCGCATCCGGCGCAACGAGAAGACCGAACTCGAAGGCTACCAACGGCCTGAAGTCATCGCGCACATCCAGGAGATCAAAGAGTATATCGAGAGTGACTCCCCGATGCTTCCCAACGGCGTGGTGGTCGCCTTCGATTCGCGGGTGAAGTTCAAGCGCGTCAAGACCACAGAACTCGACATGGGCACCGATACTGCGATGGGTGTGCTCGAGATTCCCGTTGGAGAGGATCCCAAGCGCGGACGCGTGGGGTTCATTGTTGATGGGCAACAACGGCTGGCTGCCATTCGGGGGGCGAAGATCAAAAAGTTCATGGTGCTGGTGTCCGCGTTCATTACTGATGATCTGCGCCAACAAACGGAGCAGTTCATCCTCGTCAACTCGACCAAACCGCTGCCCAAGGGGTTGATCTACGAGTTGATCCCGCACACCGATGCAAGGTTGCCGACCGCGCTGCACCGACGCCGACTCGCTGCATTTTTGCTCGAGCGGCTCAACCATGAACAAGGGTCGCCGCTCCACAAGATGATCCGCACCCCGACGGCGCCGGACGGGGTGATCAAGGATAATTCGATGCTCAAGATGCTGGGCAACAGCCTGAGCGACGGGGTGCTCTACGAGTTTCGGGATCGCAATGAGCTGACCGACGAGTCCGTGGCCGAGATGCTTGCGCTGCTTCAACGGTTCTGGGGCGCAGTGAGCGAGACTTTTCCTGACGCGTGGGGAAAGAAGCCGCGTGAGTCGAGGTTGATGCACGGTGCGGGGATCGTGAGCATCGGCAACTTGATGGATCACATCGCCTCGCAGCGAACCCGCCGCTCGACGATTCCCTCGCAACAGTACTTTCGGAAGCACCTCTCGCTGGTTGCACCCGAGTGCGCATGGACAGATGGGGACTGGCGCTTCGACGACGACGACGTGCGGAGCTGGAATCAGATCCAGAATACGCGGCAGGATGTCGAGATGCTGACGGACTTCTTGCAGCGGGCGTACGACGCCTCGGCGTAGCAGCGCGGGCCACAGGCTGCGAAACAACAACGCGATGACGCCGACGACGATGGCGTCCCCAATGATCAATCGTCTCCGCCCACCTCCACGGCGCCCCCGGAAGCGCTACAGCGTCAGCACCGTCTCGAGTTGGTTGAAGACCGCCTTGCGCCACTGCGCGAGCTCCCCTTCCCCATCCAGCAGCTGCTCGGTCGCGCGCAGCACCGCCGGTAGATCAACCACGAAGCAATACGGGTCGTCAGCCGAGCGCGTCGCAATCTCGGCCGGCAGCTCGCTCGGAGGCAGCCACGCGACCATCACCCGCGTGCGCCCTGCGATCAACGCCCGCACAGCGACGTTGGCCAGCCGCGAGCCAAGCAGACGATCGAAGGCCGACGGCCGACCACCCCGAACGACGTGGCCCAGCACGGTCACGCGGGTCTCGACCGGGTGCTCGGGGTCGCCGCGGCGCGCGAGCTCCTCGTCGACCCTGCGCTTGAGCTCGGTCGTTGGCAGCCGCACGCCCTCGGCTGTAATCGCAATCACCCGCCGGTCCCGAACCGCCCGCTTGCGCACCGCCGCGACCGCCCGGACCACGTCGGCGACCAGCTCCTCGTCGCTGCGCTCGGCCTCGGGGAACAGCACCAGATCCGCCCCGGCCGCGACCGCCGAGGTCATCGCCAGGTAGCCACATTCGCGGCCCATGACCTCGACCAAGAAGGTGCGATCGTGGGCCGAGGCCGTATCGGCGATCTTGTCGCAAGCCTCGACGATCGTGTTCATCGCCGTGTCCGCGCCGATCGAGAGGCTGGTCAGCGCGAGATCATTGTCGATCGAGGCCGGGATGCCGACGACCCGCGGGGCGTGCTCGCCGGCCTCGTCGGGATCCGAGAGCGCCAGGGCCCCGGCCAGCGATCCATTGCCGCCGATCACCACGAGCCCCGAGATCCCACGCGCAGCCAGGACCGCCCGCGCGCGGTCGCGGGTGGCCTGCTCGTGAAATGCCTTGCAGCGAGCGGAGCCCAGCATCGTGCCGCCCTCGCGGACGATCCGCTGGACGTCGCGGGGGCCGAGCGGCTCGAGCTCGTCTGCGATCAAGCCTTGGTAGCCATGCCGCACGCCGTACACCTCCCAGCCAGCCGCGGTCGCAACCAGGGTCGCCGCGCGCACGGCCGCGTTCATGCCCGGCGCATCGCCGCCGCTGGTCAACACCGCGAGTCGTTGGTTTGGGGGATTCGTGGTTTGGCTCATCTATCTTGCGCTCGAATTTCAGCTCGGGATTCAGCTCGCGCGAGGCTTCTCGCCCGGCTGTGGGCCGCGTTCGTAGGCCGGTTCACTGTTGGCATCGAACTGGCTACGGACCGCCTGCAGCCACGCCTGCAGCTGCGGATCCTCGCGGCCTCGCGCGAAGTCGGCCGCCACCGCGATGATCGGGTGAGCCAAGCTGCCAAGGCCCGCCACCACCTCGAACGCGGCCGCGCGCACGCTGGGCTCGCCCTCGTGCTCGATGATCCGCAACAAAGCGGCCCCGAGCTGGCCAGCGTCGCGGCCGTGCTCGTGCAGGCGCTCGAGCGCGCGGCGGCGATCATTGGGCTCGGCGCTGGCCAGCGCCCGCCCCAGATCGGCCCGACGCGTCGGCGTCCACGGCTGCTCCCCCCGATCGAGCGCGGCGCTAGCGAACGGCAGCGGGATCACGCGCGCGTCGACCCCAAGCGTGAACAAGCTGATCAGCCGGGTCCCGAGCGCGTCGCGGCGCTCGCTCAGCTCGGTGAACAGCTGCTCGCCCGTGCCCTCGGGCTCGGGCTCGAGCTCGAGCTGGCGCAGGCTGATCGGCGTGCGGCCCAAGCGGCTCGCGTCGTCGCCAAGCAACAACGCCACGCAGGCCCGCAGCCGGTTCGCGTCGCCGCGCAGCTGCAGGCGCAGCACGAAGGGGGCGTCCGGCCGACCCAGCAGCGCGGCCAGGCGATCGGGTGTGGCCCGGGCGAGCTGGATGTCGGCGATCAGCCCGCGCTCACGCACCACGTGCGGGCGCCCGAGCGCGGGATCGTCCGCGAGCACCAAGCGAGATCCCAGCCGCCCGCGCAGCGCCCGCGCCCGGCTTCGGAGGATCTGCCGCTCGGGCCGGGCCAGGCCGCCCGCGTCCACACGCACGCGAACCGCCAGCCACTCGCCGAGCGGGTCCCCCTGGGCCTGGAGTCGATCGGCGATCACGGGGATCTCGGCCAGCTGATCGACGTCCCACACGCGCGCCCAGGATAGCCCAAGCGCAACACGGATCGGCTATGATCGCGGCCCCGTGTTCAAGGATCTCGAGACTCCGCAGCTGGTCATGATGTTGATGGGCTTCGCCGGCATGCTGGGCTTTGCCGGGCTCGCGCTGTGGCTGTTGCGGGCGCAGAGGCGTCAGGCGCCGCAGGCCGGCTCCGCGGGTGCCGTGTCGAGATCCCAGCCGCAGGCGGCTCCTGCCCCCGTGATTTCGCCGCCGCCCGAGCCCTACGATCCCACGGAGTTCATCGCGATCCCGGGTCAGCGCGAGCTCGACTCTCCGCTCGCCGCGGGGGTCGGCGCCGAGAGCGTCGAGGCGTTCTCAGATCAGCACGCGGACACCGAGTTTGCGCCGCGAGACAAGACCGAGTTCATCGCGGCGCCCCTCGGTGGTCGACCTGATCCCGATCCCGATCCCTTTGCACATACAGCGATGGTGGCCAGCGCCGAGCTGCGCGAGCGCCAACGACTGGCGGCCCAACCAGCGCCCGACTCGGAGAAGACCGCCTTCGTCGCGCCGCCACCTCCCGACGACAAGACCGAATTCATCACGCCGCCGCACGCTCGCGAGCCCGCGCCCGACAAGACCGAATTCATCACGCCGCCGCACGCCCGTGCGCCCGCGCCGGACACCACGGGCTTCGTCGCGCCGCCACCTCCCGACGACAAGACGGCATTCGTCGCGCCGCCGCCTCCCGACGACAAGACGGCATTCGTCGCGCCGCCGCCTCCCGACGACAAGACGGCATTCGTCGCGCCGCCCGAGCCCGCTCCAGACCGGACCGCCTTCATCACGCCACCGCACGCGCGGGCGCCCGCGCCAGACCCGACCAGCTTCGTCCCGGCACCACCCGCGCGCGCGCCCGCGCCAGACCCGACCAGCTTCGTCCCGGCACCACCCGCGCTCGCGCCTCCCGTCGCGCCCCCGAGTCCGCAGATGATCGAGCGCCCAGGCCCGGTCCCGGACCCACCGCAGAAGTCCGTCATCCCGTCGGCCCCCGCAGCGCCGATCAGCGCTCGCCCGTCGGCGCCCTCGATCGATCTGAACGAGCACTTTGCCCTGGCCGCCGCCGCCTTCGAGCAGCTGCAGACCGCGACCACCAGCGCGTCCCTGCAAGCCTGGCGCGGCCACGTAGAGGTGCTGGCCTCGGTCCCGGGCGAGCAGCTCGCGGCCCACCTGCGTCCGCACCTGAGCGCGCTACCCAGCCACCGCGCTGCGGCGGCGCTGCTGGCCCTGCTGCACAGCAAGTCGTGGCCGGCCAGGCGCGCGTTTCCGCAGCTGCTGGCCGAGCTCGAGCCCGACGCTCGAACTGGCGCGCTGGTGGTCCTGCGGTCCTGGAATGACCCCCGCGCGCTTGCGATCGCCGTCGCCGCGCTCGCGCTGGCCGACACCGATGAGCTGCGCGCGACCTGGCTCGAGTGCTTCGCGGATCACGGGTGGGACCCCGGCGCCGAGGCGATCGACGCCGCGCTCACCCACGCGAATCCGCAGGTCGTCAGCGCGGGCCTGCGCGCCCTCCCCCACTGCGCGACCGCGTCCAGCCTCGAGCCCAAGCTGGCCAACCACGTGTTCGCCCCGGATCCTCGGGTGCGCGCCCAGGCGATCGAGACCTCGCTGCTGTTCGCAAACAACAGCGCGTGGTTGGTCTGCCACCAGCTCGCCCGCAACCCCAGCTTCCCCGGCGCGGCCGAGCTCGCCGGGCTGCTCGGCACCCAAGCAGAGATCGAGAAGCTGTGCGCGGCGCTCGTGGCCAGCCCCACCCCCGCGCTGCTGCGGGGGCTTGGGCTCTCGGGCCGCCACGTGGTCCTGGACGTCTGCGTGGGTCATTTCGACGACGAGGATGCAGACATGGCCGCAGCCGCGCGCGCGTCCCTGCAGGCCGCCGCTGGGCGCAGCTTCGCGGATGCCCCGGAGGCCAAGACCTGGCTCGCCGCCCAACCCAGCGCGCGACTGCTCGGCGGCGCGGTGCGATCGGGCAAGCAGGTGTTGGCGACCCTCGCGTCCGCGCAGCCGCCCCTGCGCCGCGCGATCGCTCGTGAGCTGCGGCTCCGCACCCGCGCCCGCGTGCACCTCGACGTCGACACCCTGCCCGACGCGTGGCGCCACCAGATCGAGCAGCTGAGCCACAACGAAGCATTTGGCGCGATCGACTTCGATCGCGGGTTTCCGTGGGTCTGATCCGCTCCGCGCATTGACCCGGCCACCAGAGCCCAGGCGAGGTATCAGCTCTGGTACCTTGCTGATATGCGCTTTGCTGCCCTGACATTCGTGCTCGCGCTGCTGCCCCTCACGGCCCTCGCGGTCGAGCCGGTCGGCGTGAGCGTCGAGCGAGGCCTGTTCATGGAGGCGGTCGCGTTCCCAGTCGAGCTGAGCTGCGCGACCCCGGGCGCGACGATCACCTACACGCTCGACGGCAGCGATCCACGCACGTCCGTGACCGCGCAGAGCGGCCCCTCGGGCACCCAGGTCATGATCGATCCCAACGCCTCGGCGGCCCCAGGCGTGGTGCTGCGCGCCTACGCGTCCCTCGATCCAGACCCGCCCAGCAAGATCGCAGCGCACACCTACATCTTCTTGCCCGACGTGCTCACGCAGCCAGCCGAGCTGCCGGGCTGGCAATCCTACGACTACAACGGCGGCGGCGGCCCTGCTCATCACGACCTCGAGATGGACCCCGCGATCGTGAATGACGTTGTCTATTCGCAAGAGATGATCCCCGCGTTGACGGCGATCCCCACCATGAGCCTGTCAGCCGAGCAAGGCGCCCTGTGGTCAGCCTATCGCGGCGACGCCGAGATCATGGTCTCGATCGAGGTGATCTATCCCGAGGGCGACAGCGAAGACACCACCGGCGGGCTCGAGCGCCACAGTCATGACCGCGTGAAGAACTCGATGCGGCTGTCGTTCAAGTCGCAATACGAGGATCCCAAGTGGAGCACGGATCTGCTGCAGCGCGGGCCGCTCAACGGTGCCAGCGCCGTCGCCAATTTCGACCGGCTGGTGCTGCGCGGCGGCAACAACCGCAGCTGGGCGCGCAACTGGAACCCCGATCGCACCACCTACACCACCGATCAGTGGATGCGCGACACCTCGATCGAGCTGTCCGGCGTCGGCTCGCACGGCACCTTCGTCCACCTGTACCTCAACGGGGTCTATTTTGGCCTGTACAACCCCGTCGAGCGCCTCGATGAGTGGTTCACCAGCGCGTACATGGGCGGGCCCGAGACCGATTGGTTTGCGATCAGCCACGCGGGCCCCAAGGGCGGCGATCCAACCCGCTGGGACTATCTGTCGGGGCCGCTCAAAGACACCGACATGGCCCAGCTCGAGAACTATGAGGAGCTGCGCGAATACTTGGATGTCGACATGTTCGCGGACTACCTGCTCTTGCATTGGTACGCCGGGGTCCGCGATTGGCCCGGCAACAACTGGTGGGGCGGCAACCAGAACGTTCCGCCCGCGCCGTTCATGTTCTTCACCTGGGACGGCGAGTGGTCATTTGGCGTGGGCATGGGCTCGCCCACGCAGCCGCAGGTTCACCCGGATTTTCTGGCCGGGGTTGGCAAGGGCGCGGGCCCAAGCACGGCGCGGATCTTCAACTCGGCCAAGCACAGCCCGGAGTTCATGATCGCGTTCGCGGACCGGGCCTATCGCGCGCTCTACAACGACGGCGCCCTGCGGGACGAGCACGCCCGCGCGCGCTGGCAGGCGCTCGCCGACCACCTGCGGACCCCGGTGGTCGCCGAGTCGGCGCGCTGGGGTGACGCGGTGATCGGCGGGCCCACGCGCACCCGCGATGAAGATTGGCAAGACGAGGTCGATCTCCAAGACGCGTACATGGACGGCGCCGCCGCTACCATGATCACGGCGCTGCGCAATGAGCAGTACTACCCCTTGGTCGATCCGCCGCTGTTCTTCGATGGCGCGGCGCTGATCGAGACCACCCAGCTCGAGCTCGAAATGGGGACACCATTCGCGACCCGCCTCGAGCTCGATGGTGGCGGCGGAACAATCTATTACACCGTTGATGGCACGGATCCACGCGCGCCCGGTGGCGCGCCGCAGGGGATCGACGGCGGCGTCACGGTCGACGTCGACCTGGTCTCGCCAGCGCAGCTGCAAGCCCGCACGCTCGACGGAAACGAGTGGAGCGCCCTGCACCTGCTCGACCTTCACGGTGTTTCCACGGGCGATGGCGACGGCGATCCGGGCGATGGCGACGGCGATCCAGGCGACGGGGACGGCGATCCAGGCGACGGGGACGGCGATGGAAACACCGCTGACACCGACACCGAGACCGGTACGTCGGGCGGGGATCCGGGCGTCGCGGCCGGCAGCGAAGGCTGCAACTGCGCCGTCCAAGCCGCTGGACCGCCTCCTCTGCTGTTCTTGGTTGGATACGGCTTGCTGCGACGGCGTCGACGCGACGCCTGAACGCGCGCCCGATCATGCAGCGTGCATGAAAACTCCGCGCGCCCTGTGTACGGTCTCTTGGCTTCGCGACGCTTTCACTACAAGTGCTCGATGTGCGGTGATACGCTGCCGGGGATCCCGCTCGACGTCTCATGACGATGCGTCCTCACCCGGGACTCTCAGGAGATACACCATGGAACCATTCATCGGCATGATCGTGCAATTTGGCGGCAACTTCGCACCCCGTGGTTGGGCGCTCTGCAATGGGCAAATTCTCTCAATCGCCCAACACACTGCGCTGTTTTCGATCCTCGGTACCACGTACGGTGGCGACGGCCGCACCAGCTTCGCGCTGCCCGACCTGCGCGGCCGGGTCGCCATTCACGAGGGCGCGGGGCCCGGCTTGACCCTACGAAAGCTCGGCGAGACGGGCGGCCACGAGACGGTCACGCTCACCGTCAATCAGATGCCCGCGCACAACCACCCGGTGCTCGCTGACAAGACCCTCGCAACCACGGGCGACCCGGTGGGCAACGCATTTGGGCATACCGGCGACACGTCGATCTACGAGGCTGGCCCGCCCAACCAGGTCATGGACGCGGACACGATCGGAAACAGGGGCGGCGGGCAACCGGTGGATGTGATGCCGCCGTTCTTGGCCATCAATTTCATCATCGCGCTCGAGGGCATCTTCCCGTCGCGGAACTAGAGCGCCGATCAGTTTGGAGTCGCGGCGTCAGGTGCGTCTGGGGCCGTTCCTGCCTAGGAGGGAGGCCGAAGCTGTATCCGGCATACTGCGAGCGCCGACCGACAACGGCAGGGGCGGTCCCAGATGTGCCTGGCGTCGTGAATTCAAACTGATTGGCGCTCTAGCAGCCCGTGGTGCAATGCCTCGCGTCGCCTCGCGCCGGGATTTTCGTCGAGATTGAGGAGCCGAAACGCAGCTGTACCGGGCGTACTGCAAGTTTCGGCGACGAAGAGCTCGGCGGAAAGACCAAGCGAGGCGGTGCGAGGCATTGCACCACGGGCTGCTAGCCCCGAATCAAGCGCTGCGCGCTCGACTCGGGCCTACTATGTCTTCAAGGGGGCTTTCGAAAGCCCCTCGCTTCGGCGGCGGAGCCCCCTTCGCTCACCCCAAACGCTCGCCTGTCGGCTCGTACTAGCCCATCTCGTTGGTGGGACGATACCAGGCCGCTGCGGCCGGGCGACCGCCTGAGCTTCCTCCACGACACGCGCGCGGAAATCCGTGGGCGTGCTGGTGCAGCGGGTGTTCGCTGTCGCCGTGCCATGCTAGGTTCCCGGGCAGTCGACGGGAACCGAGAGTGCACAAGCCGCTAGCCACTACATTGATCGGACTCCTCGTGTTTGGGATTTGGGCGATCGGGCTCAGCGCCACCTTGCAGGCGGCCGCGCCCAGTGGGTCAATCGATGACTTCATCGACAGCGAAATGCCGGCCTCGGGGGCGCCTGGGCTGGCATACGCCGTCGTGGTCAATGGCGAGATCGTGGAGGTTGGTGCGCGCGGTGTCCTAGAGCTCGGCGAGAATCAGGAAGTGACCCCCGACACGCCCTTCCTCACGGGCTCGATCTCCAAGAGCTTCACCGCCCTGGCGGTGATGCAGCTCGTCGAAGCGGGCAAGATCAACCTGGACGCGGAGCTGTCCCGGTATCTCGACAGATTCTCGGGCGGACCTTCTGGGTCGATCACCATCCGGCAATTGCTCAGCCACACCAGCGGGTTCTCCACGCTGCAAGGGAACGCCCCCCCCGCGGAGCGCCCAGAACAGAAAGATGAGCTTGCACGCGTCGTCGACCAGCTCGCCACCCTGGCTCCCGCCTATCCACCCGGCACCACCTGGGAATACTCGAACCTCAACTATCAGATTCTCGGTCGCGTGATCGAGGTCGTGAGCAACCAGGACTTTCAAACCTATGTGGTGTCCAACATCTTGGTCCCGGTGGGCATGAAGAACAGCTTTGTCGCCAACGGCGAGGTTCACGAAGAGATGGCCACGGGTCACCTGCCGTGGTTCGGCACCAAGCGCCCGCTGGCCGAAAATCGGACCCGCCGCAGCACCGCTCCTCAAGGGGGGGTCGTCGCTAGCGCGAGCGATCTTGCCCGCTACATGCAGGTCATGTTGAACGGCAAGGATGATGTTCTGAGCGCCAGCGGCAAGGCTGCGATGATGCGGCCGGCGAGCGATGCATCACCGTCGTACGGGTTTGGATGGTTCTTGGATGCACAAAGCGGGAGCGTCTGGCACTCCGGCGCAAGTCCTGGGACCGAGACCCTCGCCACCATGGTGCCCAACGAGCAGACGGGCGTCGTCGTGCTGGTCAACTCGGGGGGCGGACTGGGCTTTGGCGAGTCGGCGCAGCTGCGCAACGGCATCACCGCCCGTGCGATCGGCGCAGACTACGACGGGGAGGGCAGCCGCTGGGCGCAAAAGGCAACCTTCGTTGCAATGCTCGTCTTACCCTTCGCGTACTTGTTCAGCATCCTCTGGGCATGGCGCGAGCGAGCTGCGATCCGAGCCAAGTCGGGCCCGTTTGGCGTCTTCAGCCTGTGGTTCCCGCTGCTCACGACGCTCGGCGCGGCTGGGTTCATCTTCGTGCTGGTGCCCAAGCTGTTTGGCGTCCCGCTGGGAACGCTGCGCCGATTCCAGCCTGACTTCGCGCTGGTCCTGAGCGCGACCGCCGTGACCGGCGTGGTGTGGGCGGTGTTCCGGCTTGGCGTGGCCTACAGCGGCAAGTCACGCCAAGCCTGATCGCGCTTGGACCACCCTGGTCACTGCACGATCTTCACCATTGACGACGACCCATGCCCAAACCGCTCGGGCTCGTACATGGCCTCGGCGTGAACCGGCGGCAGCACGAATGTCCCCAGGTTGGTCGCCCGCGCGGTGTAGCTATATGTGTAGACCCCCGCGCCCAGGTGATCGGCAAACAACAACATTCGGTCATCCCGCATTTGCGTGTGATCGAAGCTAAACCACGGGTACCACCAACCCCGGCTCACCTCCGCGTATGGGTACCCCCGGTATCCATAGTCGTAGTCGTAGCCACCGTCGTAGTTGGCGCCGCCCCCAGACACCCCAACGCTAGTCGAGAAGCGCGGGTTTTGGCCCTCGAACCCACCGGGCAGCGGATCATCAACGACCACGAAGTTGGCCCGATCCTGCACGGTCAAGGTCAGCGTGACCTTGACGTTGGTCCCCGCCTTCACGCTCCACGAGCCATCGTCGAGCTGCCGGACCGCGTTGGGATCCGGCTTGTCGGCGCCGCCCTCGGGCAGCGCTTCGTACCGGCGTGAGACCGTGAACCCGCGATCGACCGGATCCATGTGAAAGTCCGCAGGCGCGTAGCGCAGCCCCAGCCGGTAATACAGCTTGCCCGGCCCCTCTTTGGCCAGCGTGACGCTCTGGACCGACTGGCCAAGCAGCGCCCGCATCGGCAGCTGTTGGTTGACCTTCGCCATGTCGCGCCCCTCGAATTTGGCCTCGCCCGCGAACATGACGTCGAGCCAGATCCGGGCCACGTAGTCCGGGGTCTCGCTCTCGATCGCGGCGTAGTAGCGCGACGCGGCCATCAACGCCCACGCGTTGGCGTGCGTGGTGGTCCAGCGCCCGCCGCTGCGAGGGTCGCGGTCCGACATCAAGCCGGCCATGATCTTTGGCGCCATGCCTTCGTCGCCGGTCTCCTGGCCCAGCTCGATCAGCGCCATCAAGGCGATCGCGTCGGTCTGCGTGTTCGAGTGCATGAGCGCGGCCAGACCGTCGCCAGCCGCTTCGGTCTTCGACTCGGCGAAGTGGATCACCCGCGCGTTCTCGATGACGAGATCCTCGAGCTCGGCGAGCACGGCCTCGACCGGAGCCTTTCGCTTGTAGCGATGCGCGGCGCTCATCAGCAGGATCCGCCCATACAGCGGGATCTGGGACCGCTTGGCCCAGACCTTGTCGAACAGATCCGCGCCCCGGTCTTCGCGTGACAGCAGCCACAGCGCAAACGCCCGCGTGGTCCAATCGTAGTAGGTGCCCCACCGCGTGGTCACGCCATTGCGCACGTAGCTGTCTAGATACGCCATCGCGCGACCGAGCTTGGCCTCGTCGACCTCGTAGCCGGCCTGCTTGCCCTCGAGCAGCGCGAGCGTGACCCAGGTCGAGACATAGGGCCAGCTCTCGCGGCGCTTGTCGTCGCCCCAATAGGTGAAGCCGCCGTCCCAGTTTTGCCGCTGAAACAGGCGCTCGATCCCGTCGCGCGCCAGCGCGTCACGCCGGGCCCGATCATGGACATCGGCGATCGGGAAGTCGTTCAGCACGTCGCCAAGCGCGAAGATCGGCAGCAGCCGGCTCGCGGTCTGCTCCGAGCACTCGTAGGGGTAGCTGACCAAGAAGTCGACAGCGTCCTCGAGCCCGTTGAGCGCGGTCGAAGACATCGAGACATCGAGCCCGCCAAACCCAGGCAGCGCGTCCTTGGGCAGCTGCACTTGGCGCTGCACGGACGCCGAGGTCATGCCGTAGTCGGCGAACGCCTGCTTGGTCGCGGGCACCAACACCGGAATGTCGAGCTGGGTCGCGTCGCGGCCCTCGTTTGACAGCGCGGCGAACTGCAATCGCATGATCCCCACGCCGTCAACGGCCATCGGAAACCGGACCTCCCGGGACTCGCCTGGCGGGATCTCGAGGGTGTCCTGCACGCTGCCGAGCATGGTCACGTTGACCCCACGGGTCCCAACCATGATCGCCTGGGTCGTCTCGCTCTGGTTGTCGACCATGACCGAGGCCTCGAACTGATCGCCCATGTTCAAGAACCGGGGTAGCGAGGGCCGCAGCATGATCGTCTTGCGGACCCGGACCGAGGCCTCGCCGCTGCCAAAGCGATCGGGCCGGTCGGGATCAATGGCCACGGCCATGATCCGAAAGCTGGTCAGGTTCTCGGGCATCTCGATCGTCGCGCTGGCCCGCCCCTGCGCGTCGGTCTTCAGCTCCGACTCGAAGTAGGCCGTGGTCGCAAACAAGGTGCGCAGCGACACCTCTTGGGCCATCGCCACGTTGGCGTCGAGCGTGGTCGTGGCAGTGCTCGCACGCGCGGGAGAGGGCGCGGGCGGTGGCATGGCCCCCGGCGCGGACTTGCGCTTTGACTCCTTTTCGGCTTCAGCGGGCATGTTGCCGCGGCCGCCAAACCCTGCCCCAGAGCCCCTGCCGTAGCCCGACCCAGACCCGCCGCCGCCGCCGCCCTTGCCGATCAGCCCCGTGGTGCCAAGACCGATCGTCCCCTCACCCGTCCCGCCGCCGCCGCGCCCGGTCCCGACCAAGCCCAGGCCGCCCACGCCGTAGGCCTCGCCGACCTCCCCACCCATGAGGCCGCCCGTGTCCGCCGAGGGCACGTCCGGGGTGGGCCCGACCGAGGGCTTGGGTTGCTGCTGGGCGTCGCGCGGCAACACCAGGCTGTGATCCGCGAACAGCCCAACCTCGCCGGGCCGCTGGTAGTGAAAGAACGAGAGCGGATCCGGGGTCTGGTAGCCCATCAGGCTGAGCACGCCCTCGTCGACCACGAACAGCGCGACCGCAGCGGGGATCGACTCGCCGTCGACCGCGTGGGTGTGCAGGTCGACCCGCAGCTTGGTCCCAGGCTCGACGCGATCGAACTCGGGCTCGACCTCGACGACCACGGTCTTGCTGTCCTTCGACACCATCAGCTGGACCTGGCCGCTGGCCGCCGCGGGGGCGCCCAGATCCTGATCTTCGGGGGCCCCCGCCACGCGGGTGCGCGGCTTGCTGAGCACCGCAGACGCCGTCACGCCCGCGACCATCTCGGGCGTGATCGCCACTTCGACCACCGCGACGCCGCCGCGCACGTGCAGCTGATGGGTCTGGGCCAGGCCCTCGCGCTCGATCACCAAGAACCCGCTGGCCTCGTCGAAGGGCGAGCGGACCAGCAGCTTGGCCGTGTCACCGGGCTCATAGCTGGCTTTGTCCGCGACCAGATCGACGCGCTTGTCTTCGTCGTCCCAGACCACGGCGTCGTCGCCATGCACGTAGAGCTCGAGCACCGCGCGGTTGCTGCGGCCCTTCGCGTCGGTGATCTCGGCGACGACCTCGTGGGTGCCGGGCTCGCCCACTTTGACTTCGCACGCGACCGGCGTGGCCCCAGACGTGAGCGCGCAGGCGCTGGTCTTGGTCTCTTCGGTTGAATACGCGTAGGTCCAGACCCCCTGCTTTTGCACGGCTGTGCGGGTGGTGTCCTTGCGAATGACCTTCAGCGCGACGGGCACGTCGTGCACGCGCTTGCCCTCGACGTCGACGACCACGGCTTCAACCCGGGTCTGCTCGCCCTCGCGCAGCACGCTGCGCTCGGATCGAAGCCCCACATAGTAAGCGGCCGGATGCACGACGAAGCTGCCGTTGCCCGCGATCGCTTGGCGGTTCTCGTCGGTCACCGTCGCCGCGATCGAGAAGGTCGCCGCGACCGGCGGCGGATCGACCTTGGGCGCGTCCTCGGGATCCGGCTTGGCTGGCGGCGTCTGGCCCGGCAGCGGCGGCTCGACCTGCGCGAGCGCGTGGGTGACCTTCAAGATGCCCTGGGCGTCGAGCTGCTTGGACTTCGACTCGAGCTGCTGGGTGGGGTTCCAACCACCGCCCCAGTACTCGCCGCCGCGCCCGTAGCCGCCATATCCGCCAAACCCATATCCGCGCCGGCCCGGCGACGCAGAGAAGTGAAACCCCGAGAGCCCCTCGGCCGGCGGGCGAAACTCCGTCGCTTGGCGCGAGAGCGTGTAGTGAACGTCGGCGCCGATCATTGGCGCACCAAACAGATAGCGACCGCGGATCTCGGCCTCGAGCTCGTCGCCAAAGTACAGCGGCGACGACTCTGCCCGCGCGACCTCGACCTCGAACTCGGGCGTGCGAAACGCCTCGACCGCGAAGTGGTGATAGAAAGTCTCGCTCGAGCCAAACAGCCCGTCGTGCTCGAGCTGAAACGTGTACGTGCCGGTGTCGCCGTTCTCGTCGGTCTGAATGTCGACCGCGAAGGTCCCAAATGCGCTGATCTTAAGCTCGCCCTTTTGGACCTCGACCCCGCGCTCGGTGCTGACCTGGTACTTGGCGGTGATCCCATTCCCCCACGGGATCACGGCGCCAGCGGGCCCGCGGGTCTCTTTGCGCACAACCCCCACGAGGTGAACGAGCTCCCCGGGCTTGTAGGGCTGACGCTCGGTGAAGATGAAGGCCCGGACCTGATCCTCGGCCTTGTCACCGTACAAGCGCGAGACCCAGCGGCCCTCGAGATCGCTCCGATCCAGGGGCAAGAACGCCTCGTCGTTGCCCTGCTTGACCGCGAGCATCAAGGTGTACATGCGTTCGCTGCCAAGCTTGGGCCGCGCGACGCCCTTGGCGTCGGACTTGCCCTTCCAGACCTCCCGCGCGCCTTGATCCGTGAGCAGCCGGACCTCGGCCCCCGCGATCGGCTCGCCGGTGTCGAGCGCGGTCACCAGCGCGACCGCGTCGTGGCGATCCACAGCCGCGCTCACGCCAATGTTGGTCAGCTGAACGACCTGCCCCAGCGTGCTGCGCTCGGTCCAGCCCCAGCGCTTGTACTCTTCCGAGCGCAGCATGAGGTAGACGAAGGTATCGGTGCCATCAATGTAGTCGTCGAGGTCGAGGGTGATCGTCTGCTCTTCCTTGCGCGACTTCGAGACGTTGATCTTGTGGGTGTGCTGGGGGCTGCGAAGCTCCTCGGGCCACTTGTAGTCGTAGGCGGCCATGCCGTCGTGGCGGTGATAGCTGCCAAGCTCGGTGCTGTTGAAGGACGAGGCCATGACCTCGATCTCGCGCAGACCCGCGACCTTGATCTGGAGCGTATGACCAGCCTTGGCCTCGATGATCCCGGAGTGCTTGGCCATCGGCCACACGCGCAAGTTGGGCTCGAGCGGGCCAAGCTTGACCTTGGCCTTGTAGGGCTTGGCGAGCGCTTGTGCGTAGACGTCCTCGATCCCCGCGTCCACGCTGACCTCGTAGGTGGTGTCACCCATGAAGTCACCGCTCAGCTGGATGCCGTTCCAGCCCGCGTCGATCTTCAGGTTGTCCACCGCGGGGCTGACGTGGACCTTGTCGATCACCCGCGCGTCACGGATCTGGTTGCTGGCGTCAATGATGATCCCATAGCTGGCCGAGCACGGCGACGAATCGCAGCGATGCGATGACAGCTTCAGCGGCGGATAGGTATGAAACGAGAACGACAGCTTGTCGCTGCGCAGCGGTCCCTCGCCGTAGACGCCCGGGGGCAGCTCGACGGTGTACTTGGTGTTGGGCGCCAGCTTGGCGGTGGGGCGCAGCACGACCACCCGCGCGCGCTCCCACGCCTGCTCGCCGCCGATCACCGCCTGGCCAACCCAGGGATCGACGAACTTGGCCAGGTCCTCGTCGTTCCAGCGCGACTCCGGTATCAGCTCGAACGCCACCCGCTTCGAGCCGGCCTTCAAGCTCAGCGCCGAGGCGACCGCGGCCGCGTCGACGCCCTGGTTGAAGCGCAGCAAGATCGGCTGATCCAGCGCGACGTGGGTGGCCCCGTGTTGATGCGGCACGCTGCGATCGAGCGCCAGCTTTGGCGTGGAGATTGACCACTCGACCGGCTTCGCAAGCTCGGTCCCGTGGGTTGACTGGGTCCCCGCGGGGATCGTGATCTTGTAGTCGGTCGAGAACGGCAGCCGGCCGCTCGGGTAGAAGGCCAGCGTGCGCGTGCCCATCCAGCGAAACTCACCGTCGATCGCAGGCTCGATCTGCATCGGGGCCGTGAGCGCGCGCAGATCTTCGATCGACGCGAGCGGGACCATGGGGTGGTTGAACGACACCCGGATCGCATCAACCAGACCCTGATCGCCATCCGGGCCCTTGCGCAGGACCTCGAGCGGGCCGGTTGGTGGCTCGGAGATGCCGACCGCGTCGCTTGGCGGAGCCGGCGGCGGGAACGGCAGCTCGATCTCTTCGCCGACCTGCGCGGGCTTTTGCGGGCCGGGCTTGGGGACCAGCTCACCGTGGAGATCGGCCGCGCTTGGATCGAGGGGCGCGACGCCAGCCCAGAGGTCCAGCTCCACGACCGGCTCGGGCTCGGGCTCGGGCTCGGGCTGCTTCTTGGTGCACCCGACGAACACGAGTGCGAACACCACCAGCAACAGAACGCTCGCGCGCCAACGTGGGGTGTGCTTCGACCGAGCAAAGACGGCTTGGGGTCCGCGCATGCCGGCATGATAGCGCGGCAGCGACGCGAGGGTGCGTGATTCAGGCGGACACTTGGAATCACCGGAGCGCTGGGTTCATGGTCGCCAGCGATCCTCGGGCAGCCCGAGCCCGCCCGAGAAGCGCCGGGGCTGATCCTTGTGATAGACCTTGGTCGGGATCAGCGTGACCTCGGGCAGGCTCTGCATCCCGTCTTCGTAGGCGGCGCACCACGCTTTGTAGTCGTCCCGCCACTCCTCGGCGCGGGCCTCGAGCTCCGCGCAGGTCCAGCTGCTGCCGGCCACCTGCTCGCTCGGCCGCGAGGCGCACCACGACTTCTTGTCGGCCCACAGCGCGGCTTCGGCCTTCATGTTCACGCACCAGGGATCCCGGCCCGCGAAGGGATCCGCGATGCCCTTGTCGGTCACGACCAGCGTGAGCTTGGCGCTCGCGCCAGTGTCCTTGACCGCCGCGTAGCAGCCGTCGGCCCAGCTCTGAAAGCTGGCGTCCAAGAAGATGTACTCGCGCACCTTCGCCGAGCCGCGCCGGGCAATGTTGAGCAGGGCGATCCCGCCAGCGCTGTGGCCCTCGGCGATCACGGCGTCGGGCAGCTTGCTCGCGTGAACCCCCAATTCGTCCACGAGCAGCGCCGTCACCTGTTCGTGGAGCTTGGCAAAGTCGTCGCGGTAGTCGGGCGGCGCGGCGGGATCCATCCACATGCGATCGTAGGCGACGTTGCTCCACCCGCGGTGGCCCGGCTCGAGCCGCTTGCCCGCGCTGAACGGATAGATCAGCGCGACGTTGTGGTGCGGCCGATCCTGCTGCAGCTGCGTGATCGCGGCCAGGGTCTGGCCAAGCCGCTCCCAGCCGACCCACTGGTTCTTCTTCAGGCCCTCGCGCTGCTGCTCGACGTGCTCGCTGTAGGTGCCGTGAAAATGAAACACCAGCTCGAAGGGCTTGGCATCGTCGGCCCCGGGCGGGATGAAGATCAGCACGTCCCGCCCGCCGTTGCCCTCGAGCTTGCCGATCCAGAGGGTGCCGACCTGCTCGAGCGCGGCGGCGAACTCGACCAGGCCCGGCTGCGCGGTTGGGTCGACCGTGAAGCCAGCTTGAATGGTGGAGTCCGCGACGACCGGTGGAGGTGGCTGGGGCTGGGCCTCGGGCTGGGCCTCGGGCTGGGGCGACGCGGGCCCGCGCTCGAGCTCGGACGCCGCGCTCGCCTGTTCGTTGGCGGCGGCCCCGGGCGAGACGATCTCGGCGTCAGCGAGCGCAGGCCGGTCACCGATCGGCTCGGCGACGTTCCCGGGCGCGCATCCGCTCAACGCGAACACGAGCGCGAACGAACACCCCCCGTTCATGCGCTGCGCCACTTCCCGCATTGTGCCCCACCGCTGGCGGGCCTTCCAGCTCGAACACCGATCCCCTACCCTGGCGGCATGCGCCTCGCCCGATCTGCAACGCTCGCGCTCGCGCTCGCGCTCGCGCTCGGCTCGACCACCTGCGGCGGCCCCGACGGAGACATCGTCTGGCCGATCTCGGGCTCGGCCAAGCCCGACGCCGACACGATCGCCGCCCCGTTTGGCCCACGCGATCAATCTGGCAAGTACGACTTTCACGCTGGCACCGACTTTCCGGTCCCCGAGGGCACCAAGATCCACGCGATCAAGGCTGGCGAGATCGAGAAGGTCGTCGACTGGGATGGCAAGACGGGCCCTGGCAATTGGGTGTTGATCGATCACGGCGGCGGAGAGAAATCCGCGTATCTGCACATGAGCAAGACGTCGGTCAAGGCCGGCGAATTCGTGGAAGCTGGGGCGGTCCTGGGCCGCAGCGGCAGCGTTGGCGCCAACTCCGAGCACCTGCACCTCAACTACATGGTCGGCGTGCAGAGCAACGGCGCCGACGAGGCCGTGGCCCGCAACGTGCTCGAGCTGCTCCCCCACGGACAGATGCCCCCGCTCGAGGTCACCTTCAGCGACACCGCCGTCGAGCTGCGCGTGCCGATCCAGATCATGACCATCCAGACGATCACGGTCGCGGGCGCGGGCGAGTCACGAACCCTCGATTACGCGGGGGTGCTGGCGATGGGCAACCCCGATCGTGACGATCCAAGTCAATCGGGGCTCACGGTCGCGGTCACGGATGCCGACGACGGCAGGTTCACCCTGACACTGGCGGTGCAGGCACCAAGCTTCATCCCGACCCAGGTGATCGTGACCGACATTGACGGTGAGTCGTCAACATACCAGCCCTGATCCGTCGAATTGCGTAACAGGACCGTAGCCACCCGGCCGGACGCTTCGACCGCACCGGATGACACAACCCCGTTTTGGGAGTATGCCAAGATCACCCTCGCTGCGTTCCGCTCGCGCGAGGCGCCCTCTCATGTCGACTCCCCCCAAGGGCAAGCCGGGCATCTCGCTCCGGCTCAAGCTCGGCGCGCTCGTTGCCGTCGTTGCAACGATCCCGCTGGCGCTGATCGGCTGGCTGGCGATTCAGGTCAACTCGGACACCCTCGAGACCACGCAGCGCGAGCTTCAGGTGGTCGTGCTCGGGGATCTGTCACGCACGATCGACGACGAATTCGCCGACGCAGAGGCCGGCCTCGACACGATCGGCCGGGTGTTGTCGGACACGGCGATCGACCCAGACGCTCGCATCGCCCTGGCCAAAGCCACCGTGGAGGCCCGGATCAGCCTGGATCACGCGGCGATCTACACCCGCGAGGGCGAGCTCATCGATGTGATCAGCGAGCGAGATGTGGTCGACACCGCGTTGCTGCCCGAGCAGCTCTCGGCGGAGCTGATGGCCGCCGCCGCCCCGGTCCGCGCGGTCACGGGCGAGGTCTACAAGGCCGAGCCGGCACCCCGCGTCACGATCGCGGTCGCAATTCGCCCCGAAGGTCCTGATGGTCCGATCAGCGGCTTTGTCGTCAGTCTCGTGTCTGCGGTCGGCATTCAAGACCGGGTCATGCACCTCGCCCAGGCCCACCTTGGCGCCGGTCCAGAAGCGCTGTTCGTGGTCGACCGCGATCTGCGGGTGATCGCGCATGTCGATCGCGAGCGCGCGGTCACCCGCAGCTCGGCGAAAGATGCGGGTGCGCTAGCAGGCATCGACCCACAGGCGCTGCAGCCAATGCTGGCCCGCTCGGGTGAGTTCGAGGGCGCACAGATGGCCATGGTCGGGACCGTGATCGGGCTGCCGGATCGGCCGTGGGCCGCGGTCGCCCAGGTCCCGCGCGCGCGCGCCTACGCAACCTTGGAAGAGATGCGCAAGATCGTGATCGGCACGGTCGCGGCTGTCATGCTGCTCGCTGGCGGCTTCGGGGTGCTCGCTGCCCAACGCCTGACCGCCCCGCTGCGGGCCCTGACCGAGTTCGCTGGCGACTTGGCCAAGCGACGCTTCGATCGCCGCGTTCAGCCGCGCTCGCGCGACGAGCTTGGGGTGCTCGCCAGCGCGATGTCCAGCGCCGCGGCCGAGCTGCAGGCGAGCGAGGCCAAGCTGGCCCGCGAGATCGAGATCCGCCATGACCTGGGTCGCTACATGCCCGCGGAGATCGTCGAGCGCGTCGTCAACCGCGAGCAGGACATGGGCCTTGGCGGCGAGCGCCGCGACATCAGCGTGATGTTCATGGACGTCGTCGCGTTCACCCCGCTCACCGAGAAGCTGCAAGCCGAGGCGATCGTCGAGCTGCTCAACCACCTGTTCACGATGTCGACCGAGATCGTGTTTCGCCACCAGGGCACCGTCGACAAATTCATTGGCGACAGCATGATGGCGTTCTGGGGCGCGCCCGCAGACTGTGAAGACCACGCCGAGCGAGCGGTCGCGGCCGCCGAAGAGATCCTCTCGTGGCTCGAGGTCTCCAATCAGCACTTTCGGGATCGCTACAATTGCACGGTGCGCCTGGCGATCGGCATCAACTCGGGGCCGTGCGTGGTCGGCAACATCGGCTCGGACCGGCGCATGGAGTACACGGCGATCGGTGAGGTGGTCAACGTCGCGGCCCGGCTCGAGGCGATCGCCCGGCCGCAACAGATCTTGGTCACCGAGCGCACCCGCGAGCTGGCCGCCAGCGCGTTCGACTTTGCTTCGGTCGGGCGGCAACAGATCGGCGGCGGTGATCAGCCAGTCAAGCTCTACGAGGTGCGGCTGTGAGCACCGATCCCTCCGCGCAGGTCAGCGCGGGCACCCGGATCGGCGATCGCTACGAGCTGCTGGAGCTGATCGGCGAAGGGGGCATGGGCGCGGTGTGGCGGGCCAGGCAGCTCAACCTTGGCCGCGACGTTGCCCTCAAGCTGTTGGTGCCCGCCGACTTCGAGAGCCGCGAAGAAGCGCTGCGCCGGTTCGGCCGCGAGGCGCGGGTCGCCTCGGCGATCAAGCACCCCAACGTGATCGAGGTCTACGACGTCGGCGAGTTCGAGGGCCTGACCTACCTGGCGATGGAGCTGCTGCACGGCGAGAGCCTGCGCGACCGGCTGGTCGACCCGCGTGACGCGGGCCTGCCGGTCGCGGCCGCGGACATGCTCGAGATGAGCTTCGTGATCGACGTGGCCCAGGCGATCGCCGAGGCGCTCGTCGCCGCTCACGCCGTGGGCGCCGTGCACCGCGATCTCAAGCCCGAGAACATCTTCTTGCAGCTCACCGGCCCGCAGCTCAGCGGCGAGAGCATGCGCGTGGTCGTGCTCGACTTTGGTCTCGCGTTCATCGAGCACGACGAAAAGCTCGGTCGCATGACCCGGCACGGGGTCGTGATGGGCACGCCCGACTACCTGTCCCCCGAGCAGGCCCGCGGCGGCGAGGTGGGCCCGGCGTCCGACGTGTACTCGCTGGGCTGCGTGCTCTACGAGCTGCTGTGCGGTGCGCCGCCGTTCTCGGGCAGCTCGCTCAACGTCATGACCCAGCACCTGTACGTGATCCCCACGGCGATCGGCGCCCGCCGGGCCGGGCTGCCGCGCGAGCTCGAGGAGCTGACCATGGCGATGCTCGGCAAGCACCCCGAGCAGCGCCCGCGGATCTTGGAGGTCCGCGATCAGCTCGAGCTGCTGGCGATGACCTTGTCGGGCCGCCGCAAGCACCGACGCGACGCCAAGGTGCTCGAGAACCGGGCCGAGCGGATGATCTCGTTCTCCCCCACCGCCCCGCTGGCAACCACCACCGCTGCCGCAGCTAGCTCGGCCTCGACGGATCTACGCGTGGCGCTGGTCGGCAGCCTTGGCGAGGTCGCCGAAGAGATCGATCTGGGCTTGCTCAGCAACGACATGGCCCTCGGGGTGTGGACCGGCGCGGTCGCAGATGCCGACGTGATCCTCGTGGCCAGCGTGGAGGGTGACATCGTCGCTCGCGTCGCGCAGCTGGTGGAGACCGGGCTCCCCGTGATCGCGGCGATTCGCAGCGACGACCGCCAAGCCATGGGCGAGCTGGCCCGGGTCGGCGCCGCCGAGGTCACGACCTTGCCCCTGGCGATCGACAACTTGGTGCGGTCGCTGCGACGCGCCAAGCGACGCCATGATCGCCGCAACCGCCCCCGCTGACGCCACCTTCCAAGCCCTGCGCGACTCCCCATGAAACACGTCTCCAGCGCCGCCCCCCTGTGCCTTTTCAGCGCCCTGCTCATGCTCGCCGGATCGCGCCCGGCCGCCGCTCACGACGGGCCAGACGGCAAGATCACGCACAAGCGCAAAGAGGTCCGCACCCAGCCCGATCCCGAGCAAGAGTGGCGCGACGCCGAGGTCGGCGACCTGGTCTACAAGCTGGGTCGCGTCAACACCCTCGCGGACTCGACCGCGGCCGTGGTGTTTCGTGATGACAGCAGCGTGGCGATGCGCGCCGACACCTTGTTGATCATCTACGGCCACCACGCGCTGCGCAACAAGAAGCTGGTCGCGACCGGGGCCGGGCTCGAGCGCGGCGCCCTGCGAGCGCGGCTTGGTGAGCTCGAGGCGATGACCGACGACAACGGCCGGGCCGCGGTCGCAACCCCAGGCGCGACCACGGAGCTCGAGGGCGGCAACAGCCTGCTCAAGGTCGACGACGCCGGCACCAGCCGGATCCACAACCACGGCAACGGCAACGCCACCGTCGCGGCCAAGGCCGGCGGCAAGACCAAGGTCAACAAGGGCATGGGCGTCAAGGTCGAGAAGACCAAGCGCGCCGCCAAGCCGATCCCGCTGCCGCCCACCCCAAGCTGGGTCGCGGGGCCAGAGCAGTTCTTGGGCGTCTCGGGTCGGATCAGCGCGCTGCGGGGCGGCTGGGGCACGATCGACAAGGCCAACAGCTACTACGTCGAGGTCGCCGCCGACCCCGAGGGCCTCGATGTCCTCAGCGCGATCGAGGTGCCCAAGTCCGTCGAGAATTTCGAGGTCCACGGGCTCCCACCCGGCAGCTATCACGTGCGCGTCGCCGCCGTGGACAATGATCAATTCGAGAGCATCCCTTCGGACGTGCGCAGCGTCGAGCTGCTCGATGTCGAGTTGGTCGGGCCCGGCGACGTGGGCCCGATCTGGCCCGAGGGCGCCGACGCTGGGCTCGCGCCGGTGCCGGTGGTCTTGCCTGGGACCGCGCTCTCGCTCCCGGCGGGGATCCGCTGCGGAGCCACGGCCGAGCTGCTCGAGGCCCGGCCGCTGTTCATCGAGCAGGGCGTGCACGAGCTGGTCTGCCAGAACGACGCGGGTGATGCGGTGGTCAGCTTCCCGGTCCGCGTTCCGGACCTCGCCCCGGGTCTGCGCGACGGCGAGGCTTCGGGCCCCGATCAGGCCAAGGCGGTCGAGGTGGTTCGGGGCCAGCGAACAACGCACGAGCTGGTGCTGGACACCGCGCTCGCGCTCCCCGAGCAGCTGTATTTGAGCGCGCCAGAGGGCGTCACGGTCGAGTCGGTCACGCCGGGGACCCAGCCAGGGACCTGGTCGATCGTGCTGCTCGCGGGCCCGACCGCCGCGCCCGAGGCCGAGCTCGGGCTGAGCTTCCTGGCCCCGGGTACCAGCCAGGCCAACACCCAGTTTTCAACTGTGTCGATCACGATCGTCGAGCCGCCCGAGGGCCCGACCGAGCCCGCCAAGCCCGAGCGACACATGTTCGAGTTTGGCGTCGCGGGTGGCCTCGTGCTGCTGTCGCAGACCCACGGGCTCTACCACTCGATCGACACCGCCCACCAACCCTTCCATCGGCCCGCGGGCGAGTTCGTGCTGCGGGCCGGCTACTATCCGATTCGCTGGGTGGGCGTCGAGCTCGACGGCCGCGTGATCCCGACCCGGGTCGCCAACGACGCGCGCGCGACCGCCTACTCCGTGCGCGCGCAGGTCCTCGGCCAGCTGCCCTATCGCGTGACGCCCTTCATCGTCATTGGCGGCGAGATGCTGGGCGTCAGCTCGGGCCCGGCCGCGGTCGGCAAGGACACCGACTTCGGCGCCCACGCGGGCGGCGGCGTGAAATTTTATGCGACCAAGCGCGTCGCCCTGCGGCTCGGGGTCACGGGCATGTTCCACGAAGGGCTTGGAACCAAAGGGGCGGTGCACCTCGAGGCCGACTTGGGCTTGAGCGTCGTGCTGGGTCGGCGCAGCGCGGGCCGCAAGCGCTGAGCGCCCTGCCGGACGAGCGCCTATGCTGGTGGCCAACGAATGGGTCCGCAGGCAAGCATCGACGTCGAGCTCGAGCCCGACGCGGCGATCGAGCTGGTCGCCGCCAGCTTCGCTGCGGGCCGCGGCTGGGCGATCGAGCGCGAGGGGCTTCTGGCGCTGAGCATTCGTCGCAAGCGGGCCTTTGACTACTACTTCGAGTTGGAGCCGGGGCCCGACACACCCTTGCTGACCCCGACAGTTGGCCTCGAGGTCGAGGCGCGGCCGCTCGAGCGTGGCGGCGCCCACGTCCGAGCTTGGACCACCCACCATGACTGGCTCTCCCAGGCCGCGTTCCTCGTCGCGGATCTGAGCTTCTTCTTTGGGTTCCACACCTTTGTCGCTGGGGTCACAGCGCTCGAGCAGCGCCGCAGTCGACGACGCGGCAAGCGGCGGCTGGTTGCGCTTGCGATCGAGCCGTTGGTTCCACACCAGCGCGCCGCCGATCCCGGCCCGTTTCGCCGCGGTCGGTGAGCGATCGCGGGCGGCCTACGACCCGCGCGCAATCGCCGTTGGAGGTTCACTCTTGGTTGGCGAACGCCTCGACCTCGCGCAGCCCGAGGTCGACGGCGTCCCGCATCACGCTCGCAACGCCGTCGCGGCGGGCCTCGAGCAGGGTCCTGGCCGCCTCCGCGTGGGCCATTGTGCAGCCGGACCCGGCGCCGGTTTGCGAGCCGCTCATAGAGCACCGCGTGAACCGTCGAGCTGCGAAACCGCAGATCCACCCCCGACTCGGGATCCTCCTCGGCGAGCAGATCGCGGGCGACCGCGGCTTCGACGAGCTCGTCGAGCGCGTCCTCGTGCAGGCCGGTCGCGCGCGCGAGCACCTCGAAGCGCAGCCGCTCCTTCCTCGCTTCGCGCCAGGGACGCCAGGCCCGGCGCCTCAAACCATCAGATTCACTGCGGCAGGGTACTAGAAGCGGGCTCGTGTCTCGTTGACTGGACGCGCACCTTGGCCAGTCACCTTGGCGCGGTCGTGGCTCCATGGCGCGCCGGAAACCATCTAGTATCGCGCGCATGTTCGAGCGCGGGCTTCTCAGCGATCACAACATCCTCGTCACAGGCGGCGGCACCGGTCTCGGCCGGGCCATGGCCCTTCGCTACGCCGAGCTCGGTGCCAGCGTTGGGGTCCTCGGGCGGCGGACCCAACCGCTCGAAGAGGTCGTCGCGGCGATCACCCAAGCGGGCGGCAAGGCGGCGTGGGCCAGCGCGGACGTGCGCGAGCGGGACAGCGTCGACGCGGCGCTCGATCAGCTCGAGACCGAGCTAGGTCCGCTGACCGACGTGGTCAACAACGCGGCCGGCAACTTCTTGTGCCCAAGCGAGGATCTGTCGCCGGGCGGCTTTGATGCTGTGGTCAAGATCGTGCTCTATGGCACCTTCAACGTCACCCAGTCCCTGGGCAAGCGCTGGATCGAGCGTGGCAAGCGGGACCACGCGCGCGGCTACAGCGTGCTGTCGATCGTCACCACCTACGCGTGGATGGGCTCGGCGTTCGTGCTGCCCTCGGCCTGCGCGAAGGCGGGCGTGCTGGCGCTGACCCGCTCGCTGGCGACGGAGTGGGCAACCTATGGGATCCGCCTCAACGCGATCGCCCCAGGCCCGTTCCCAACTGACGGCGCGTTCTCGCGGCTGCTGATGCCGGGCGCAGAGGCGCTCGGCAAACACCGGGTGCCGCTGGGGCGCTACGGCGAGCCGCCCGAGCTCGCGGATCTCGCGGTGTACCTGACCGCCGCGCCCTTCGTGACCGGCGAGTGTGTGACGATTGACGGCGGCGAGTGGCTCAACGTTGGCCAGGAGTTCGCCTCGATCACGGCCCAGCCTCGCGCGCAGGTCAAGCAGGTGTTTGCGAACATGCGCGCGAGCACCCACAAGCCGGAGTAAACGCGGGGGCGATCGGCTCCGCCAGTTGTGGCACCATCGCGTCTCGCCGTGCGCCGCCTTCCCTTCCCCGTTGTGGTCCTCGCCACCGCGCTCTCGCAGCCAGGCTGCGTCGCGGTCGTCATTGAATCGAACCTCGAGGGTGAGACCGGGGACGGCGATCCCGGCGATGGCGACGGCGATGGCGATCCCGGTGACGGCGACGGCGATCCCGGCGACGGCGACGGCGACACCAACACCAACACCGGCGACGGCGACGGCGACACCAACACTGGCGACGGCGACCCAGATCGGTTTCGGGTGGTCGTGATCGCCGATCCACACATCCCGGCCCCCGACTACCCGGGCGGCGACAAGTCGCTCTCGGAGGCCCGCGCCAGCCTGCTCGAGACCCGCGACAAGATCGAAGCGATCGTCCCGCCGCCAAGCTTCGTCGTCGTGCTGGGCGACCTCGTCGACGACGCGTACAAGTCGACCGAAGCGGTCTGGTATCAGGCCAACCCCAACGCGTTCGCCGACGTCGCCGACATCCTCGACGGCTTTAGCGTGCCCGTGTACCCCTTGTTTGGCGACAGCGACTACGCCGTCCCCGACCACGCCAAGACCTTCTCGCACCTGCTGTTTGGCCAGTTCTACGCCAAGGACCCCTACTACGCGGTCGACCACTTGGGCTGGCGCTTCGTGTTCACCAACAGCGAGTACGGCCAGACCTACGACGAAGGCACGCTGATCTACGATCCCGAGCGCGGATCTTATGGCGGCACCCAGCTCAACTGGATCGCAGATCAGCTCAGCGCGGGCAAGCCCACCGTGCTGTTCAGCCACTTCC
Organism: Enhygromyxa salina; assembly: GCF_000737335.2. Classification (GTDB taxonomy): domain Bacteria; phylum Myxococcota_A; class Polyangia; order Nannocystales; family Nannocystaceae; genus Plesiocystis; species Plesiocystis salina_C. The sequence continues at coordinate 79,807 of NZ_JMCC02000022.1, forward strand.
CGCTGTACCAGGTCGCGGTCGACGAGGCCCCCAACAACGGGCAGTTCACCGACCTCGAGACGGTGCTGGCGATCCAGGGTGAACCCGTCGAGCTGGTGTTCGCGGGGCACGAGCACACCTGGCTGGACATGCCGGCGACCTTCGCCGCGCCCCACGTCGTCGTTGGCGCAACGCGCTACGACACCGACAATTTCTTGCTGATCGAGTTCACCACCAACACCCCACAATACGAGATGTTGGACCGCAACAAGGTCGAGTGGGGCACCGCAGAGGCCGACACGTGGGTCTACGACGGCACCCCCATGCCCGGCTGATGATGTGACCCCTACAGGTATCCAAACAGGGCGACCCGCAGGCGCTTCAATTCATCGACCAGCTCCGGGTCGCCCTTGCGCATCGCCAGCCCGGTCGCGCGGGCTTCGGCGATCAGCACGTTGACCAGCTTGTCGGCCAGCTTCAGGCGCTGACCCAGCTCGCGGGCCGAAGCCTCCTCTTCGGCCGACAGCCCGTCGGCCGCGGCCACGGTCGTGGCCCCCGACAGCAGATAGCAACCCTTCTGGCTGCCAGCGGCGAACAGCTCGCTGGCGTGCTCCACGGTCACGCCCTCGGTCGAGAACGCGACCACGTGTCGCTGAATGTCGTAGGGCAGCGCCGACATGATCATCAGGAATTTGAGCCCGGTCAGCTCCTCGCGGCTGAGCCCGTCGACGCCAGCGATGACCTTGATCGCCTTGGCCAGGTTGATCTCTTCGGCGAGCGAGAGCTTGAACCCAGCCGCGCGCACCGAGTTGACAGCGACCTCGCGCTCGGCGTGGGCGCGAGCTTCGGGGTCCATGTCGTCGAGCAAGCGCTGGGTGCTTTCGGAGATCGGGTTGGCCATGGCTGCACACGACCTTGCCAAGTTCGCTCGTCAGCGTCCACTTGCGCCAAATCTGCACAAAATCGGCGGGCCAAGGCCGAATCCCCGTCGAAGCCATTGCACGCCGGCTTGCTAGTGCTGACTCGACGATGCACGCAACGACCTCCCCGTTCCCCCTGCACGCGCCCCCCGACGCGCTCCCTCCAACAACCGCGGTGCGGGGGCGTGACCTCTCGCTGGCCCTGCTGGGCCTGCTCGCGCTCGGGGGCGCGGCGGCGCTTGGATCCCCGGCCGGGCCGGCTGCAGTGCGCCTGGCCCCGAGCGTGCTGTTGGTCGATCTGGCGGCCTTGGCCCTGACCGCGCCGGCCCTGATCGCGGTTCACCAATTCTTGCGGCTGTCCGCCAAGCCCGAAGATCTGGCCGCCGGGCTGGGCCGGGCGCTCGTCCACGGCGGGCGCGTGGCCGCGGGGCTGAGCGTGATCGTGCTGTTCTTCTCGGCGACGACCGACTTGGCGATCCCCATGTTGTTGGCCTCGCTGGTCGGCGTGGGGGTGTTCACGACCGCGACCGCCTGCGTCGAGCTGAGCCGCGCCGAGCGCAAGGGCGGCCCGGTCGTTGGCTACTTCCCGCTGTTGTTGCTGGGGTGGGTCGCGCTCAGCTGGATCATCGCGCTGCGGGTTGGCGTCGACGTTGGCGCGTGGGTGATTGGGTTCGAAGGGGGCGTGTGGTCATGAGCGCCGGATCCCCAACCTCGAGCTTGGCCCTGGTCGGCGTGCTGCTGCGCGATCCGGCGCTGCTGCTGGGCACCGCGTCTGCAGACGCCCACGACGAGGCCAACGTCAGCGACCGCCTCGCCGTGTTGGCGCCGCGCCTGCTCGGGATCACCGTCGCGGGCGCTGCGATCTTTGGCCTGGTGATCGGCTCGTATCGCGGTGACTTGCAGTATGCCTACGCCGCGATCAAGACGCCCTTGCTGCTGCTGATCCCGATCTTGATCGGGCTGCCGGCGATCCGAGCGTTTCACGACGCCTGCGAGGTCTCGATCTCGTGGTCACGCCTGGCGCTGGCGAGCATGGTGGCGATCGCCCGCACCGCCGCGCTCGCGGCCGCCTGCGGTCCGATCCTGTGGCTGTACCTGTCCATGCACCCCGACTATCACCGCGCGGTCCTGGCCATGGCTGGATGCCTGTGTCTGGTCGGGCTGCCGGGGTTGATGACCCTGCTCGCCAGCCTGCCTGGCGGCGGCCGTCATCGACCGCTGGCGAGCTTCGCCTCGGTCGCCGTGCTGGGGGTCTTGCTCGCGCAGTCGGGGTGGCTGCTGCGGCCCTTCGTGGTCCGCCCGCGCGCCGAGATCTCGTTCTTGCGCGACGTCGAAGCCAACGTGTTCTCGAGCCTGGCCAGCTCGGGCAGCTCGGCGCGCGGCCACTATCGAGGCTGGGACGCGCGGGGTGCTGGGTTGCTCGGCCGCGAGGAGTCGCCACGATGATCGCCTTGGCGCTGTCCCTGGATCTGCTCGGTGAGCCCCGCCTGCTCGGCGAGCTCGCTAGCGGCCGCGTGCCCTCGCTGTGGGCCACGCTCTCGCTCGGCTACCTCGGGATCGGGGCGGCGATGGCCTGGCACCTCGGCCGCCGCGGTCACGGGCTTGGCACGGCCACCAGCGCCCTCGCCTGTTGGCCGCTGCTGCTGGGCCTCGTCGGTCGCCCGCCGCCGCAGACCACCGAGCTCGACCTTGGCCACGCGCGCCCGATCCAGATCGGCCCCAACCACAGCCGCATTGAGGGCTGCATGGCCACGCTGCAAGAGGGTCTGCAAGAGGACTTCGACGGCGCCGCGGGGACCCGGCTGATCGACGCCGCGCAGCTGGCCAAGCTCGCCCACTCGCTGCACCGCGCGGATCATCGGATCGCCCGGGTCGATCGCCTGCTGCACGAGACCGCGGCCCAGGGGTCGGCCCACGTCGAGCTCGACCCCCAGCTGCAGGCCGCCCTCGCAACCTTGCGCGGCGCTCGGGATCACGCCCACGACGAGCTCGAGGCCGTGCTGTCTGGCCTGCTCTCGCTGCGGGTCCAGCTTGGCTTGTTCGCGCTCGCGGGTGAGTCCGAGCCGGTCCGCGCGCGCCTGCTCGAGCTCGAGGCTCGCGTGGCTGCGCTCGCGGAGCTATCCTCCGTCGAGCTCGCGCAGGTGGCATCATGAGCGCCCTGCTGCACCTCGGAGCGAAGCCCATGGTCGCGCCTGCCCGCCCCCCAAACTCCGCCTTGGCGAGCTCCCTCGCGATCTTGGTCGTCGACGATGATCCCAAGCTGCGCGAGGTCGTTGGCTACGCGCTGCGCCGCGAGGGCTACGAGGTCTGCGAGGCCCGCCACGGCGGCGACGCGCTGTCCCTGCTCGAACAGCGCAGTTTTGATCTGATGGTCGTCGACGTCTCAATGCCCGAGGTCGACGGCTTCGAGTTCGTCCGCCGCCTGCGAACCCGCGACCTCGTGACGCCAGTGCTGTTCTTGTCGGCCCGCAGCGACGAGATCGATCGGATCTTGGGCCTCGAGCTTGGCGGCGACGACTACGTGACCAAGCCCTTCTCCACCCGCGAGCTGGTCACCCGGGTCAAGGTCATCCTGCGCCGCGTCACCCGGGAGCGGGCCGACGCCCAAGCCAGCGCCAACGGCAGCGGCAGCCACAGCGGCGGAACACTCGACGAAGCCCGGGCCGACGAGTCGCAGCTGATCGTGGGCCAGCTGCGGCTGAGCCCCGAGACCCACCGCAGCTGGTGGGGCGAGCAAGAGGTCGTGCTCACGGCCACGGAGTTTCGCTTGCTCGAGGTGTTGATGGGTCGGCCGGGTCGCGTGTACTCGCGCGACGAGCTGGGCGAGCTGGCCTACCCCGACACCCGCCACGTCTCGGGCCGCACGCTGGACTCTCACGTGCGACGGATCCGGGCCAAATTCAGGGCCGCGCTGCGGTCGGGCTCGGGCTCGGGTTCCGGGGGGTCCGGCGTGGTGGCAAACTTCGATCCGGTCGAGACCGTGCACGGCGTCGGCTATCGCCTGCGCCAGTCATGAGCCCATCCACGCCAGGGTCAGGGTCAGGGCCAGAGCCGCGCGAGCGCAACCTGCTGCCCGAGCTGTCGCTGCGGACGTGGCTGCTGGGGTCGCACCTGCTGGTCTTGCTGTTGCCCTTGCTCGCGTTGATCGGGACTGGGGCGCTGGCCATGGACCTGCGTCGGCAGACTCGCATCGACCTCGAGCACCAGGCCGACGTGCTCACGGTGTTGGTTGCACAGATGCTGGCCAACCCCGGCGGCGAGCAGCGGCCCTTGCAGCCGCGCTTTGATCCGCTGTTGATCGCGATCCGCGACCGCACCCTGGCCAGCGTGCGGATCGTCGACGCCAACGCCCAGGTGCTCGCGTCGAGCTCGGGGGATCAGCTCGACGAGCACGACATGTCACACGACGCCGTGGTGAACACGGCGCTGTCTGGCCAGACCGGCATCGCAACCCGCGATCGTGATCGCCCGCGCCACGGCGAGCCACTGTCCAGCCCAAGCCGCCGCGCGCGGGTCCGGCTGTTCATCGCCAAGCCGATCTACTCCGCGCAGCCCGGCCGCGAGCACGAGATCATCGGCGCCGTATTGCTGTCCCGCACCCCCCGCGAGGAGCTGCAGGCGCTGTATCACATGTCCCCGCGCCTGGTCTTGGGCCTGCTCGCCGCGCTGCTGCTCACGATCGTGCTCGCGGTGTTCGCCGGGCGGCTCGCCACGCGCTCGCTCGAGTCGCTGGCCGACGCGGCCCGGCGGATCACCCACGGCAGCGGCAGCGAAGGCGCCAAGCTGATGCGCAGCGCCGGCTCGCACGTCGACGAGGTCCGCGCCCTGGCCACGGCGACCGCCGCGATGGCCGAGCAGCTGCAGTCGCGGGTCGAGTACATCAATGAATTCGCGGGCAACGTCGCGCACGAGTTCCGCACGCCGATCGCAACCTTGCGCGGCACCGCGGAGCTGATCCGCGACGACGAGGACATGGCGACCGAGCAGCGCAGGCGGTTCTTGGACAACGCGCTCGAGGAGCTCGAGCGACTCGAGCGCCTGGTCGACGGCCTGCTCGCCCTCGCCCGGGCCGAGCAGCCCCACGGCGGCGCCCGCTGTTCGCTGTCCGAGCTGCTAGCGAGCGTGCCGGGGCGCTGGCCCGAGGTCAGCGTGACCGGGGCCGAGCAAGCCGGCTCGGTCGAGGGCAGCGCCGCCCAGCTCGCCAGCGTGCTCGACAACCTGATCGACAACGCCTACGCCCACGTCGGCGACGAGGTCCGGGTGCAGGCCAACGCCCTGGCCGCCCGCGACGGCCGGACCGGTTTCGAGATCATCGACGACGGGCCGGGCATCTCGGTCGCCAACCAGGCCCAGATCTTCGATCGCTTCTTCACGACCAACCGCGAGCACGGCGGCACCGGCCTCGGCCTTGCCTTGGTCCGCCGGATCGTCGAGACCCACGGCGGGACGATCGAGCTCGAGAGCGCGCCCGGACGCACCTGCATGCGCGTGTGGCTGCCGCTCGCCGATGATTGAGTGAGTGACATTCGCCAGCGTTGATCGTAAGCACCTTCGAGCGCTCATGACTCTACAAATTGGCCAGCAAGCACCCGACTTCGACGCGACCACCCACGCGGGCGAGTCGATCAGCCTTTCTGCCCTGCGCGGTGACAAGGCTGTGGTCCTGTATTTTTATCCGAAGGACGAGACCCCCGGTTGCACGGCCGAGGCGTGCAGCTTTCGGGACGCCTACGAAGACTTCACCGACGCGGGCGCGGTGGTGATCGGCGTCAGCTCCGACAGCCCGGACAGCCATGAAAAATTTGCCGCGAACCACCGGCTCCCGTTCAAGCTGATCAGCGACGAGAGCGGTGACCTGCGCCGCAGCTACGACGTGCCCAAGGCGATGCTGGGCATGCTGCCTGGGCGCGTGACCTATGTGATCGACAAGCAGGGCAAGGTTCAGCACGTGTTCAACTCGATGCTGAAGGCCAAGCGCCACGTCGCCGAGGCGCTCACCGTCGTCAAGCGGCTGGCGGGCTAGCTCCTCACTCGCCAACGCGGCGCAGCAGACCGTTGGCGATCAGCCCCTGCCACTGGCCCAGCAGCGTCCGCGCGAACTCGGGGCTGCTCAGGACCACGCCGGCTTCGATGTTGCGGGTGGTCCCGGCGTTGGTGAAGTTGGCGCTGCCCACGATGCAATGCTCGGCGTCAACGACCACCGTTTTTGCGTGCATCTGGGCGAAGAAGCCACCGTTGCGGTGCTCGGGATCCGCGTTCCAGCCGACCGTGCGCGGGTCGATGTAGAGCGTGGGCGCGAGGTCCTTCCACGTCCAGACGTTCGTGAAAAATGCTCGCACGGTGGCGTCGATCTTCTGCTCGCGGCTGCGACGATCTTTCGAGTCAGAGGTGACCTCGAGCACCATCGTCACGTTGAGCCTGCGTGTGCACATGCGCTCGTACAGCGGCGCGAGCAGGCTCTTGTCGTCAAACCGGTAGCCAGCCCAAAACACGCTGTCCCGCGCGCCCGAGATCAGCTCGAGCAGCTTCACCCGGGTATCCAAGGCCCCGCTCCCCGGCGCCTCGGGCCCCGTCCACAGCAACCGCGGGCGCTCGCGCTCGGCCCGGTCTCGCTCGCCCAGCAGCGTGTCGAGCACGGCCACCAGCGGCGCGTGCGACAGCTCGCCAAGCACCCGCGCCAACAACCCCGCCGTGTCCGCCTCCAAGCCGCGCGCTTGCAGCTCCCGGCGGGCGAGCGGGATCGTGAGCTTGCCCTGCACCACCCAGTTCCGCAGGTGCCCAAGGCTGGCCCGCGACACGCCGTTCAAGTTCTCGCTCACGGTGGCTCACCAAAAAACGCGAGCTGCTCCGCCTGCCCGATCGTTGGAAACACCAACCCCCGATCCAAGAAGCGATTGAACGACTCACACGAGGTCTCGGGGATGTACACGCAGCTGTGACAGGCGGCGCCCTCCGTGCTGCGATCGTCGAACTCGAGCTCGGGCTGATGCAGCGCGCAGACCGGGTCGCCCGAGCACAGCGTGCCCAGATCAAACGCCCGGCGCAGGTGGTGTCGCAAGTAACGGCCCTGCTCGACCAGGCCACCAAGCGTGCCCTCGGACCCGGGCGTACCCGTGCTGAGCAAGATCCCCGCTTTACCCGGGTTGCCCCGGCTTGGCTCCTTGCAATAGATGCGCTCGCGGATCGAGCTGGCTGCATAGCCACACTCGAGCGCGATCGCGGTCATCAACAAGTGCGAGAGCGTATGCAGCATGTAATAGCGCGCCCCACGAAACTCCACGGCCCCGTGCCGCTGCGCCGCCCACCGGCGAAACCCGGTGAGCAGGTGATCGTTGCGGGCCCGGACGCTCTCGCGCGCCTCCCAGGCGGTCAGGCTATCCTCGTCAAACTGCAAGAACAACCCCTCCCCGTTGATCTCGATCGCCGGCAGCCACTTGGGTTCGAGCGCCAAAGGGGCGATCTTGGCGTCATCGCCAAAGCTGCCGTCGGCCCGGGGGATCGCGGCCTCGAGCCGCGAGAACCCAAACTGAGCCCGGACCTCGCGCAGCTTGGGCACCAGCACGACCCGGCCGATCCCATGGGGCAGGCCCTCGGCTGACGGGCGCATGGTCCGGGCAAAAAACCGACACCCCAGCGGTGGCTGGACCGCCGGCTGCTCGACCGGCGCGGTCACAAACGCGTCGTACTCGGCCTCGTCGAGGGGCGGGAGCGCCTTGTCAGCTCCCTCGCGACGCCGCTCGATCGCCGCGAGCACAGCCTCGTCGCCCCAGGCTTCGAGCAAGGTCGCGCGCAGCTGGGGGGTGTGCTCGCGCAGCACCTGCAGCACCGCGACCGTGGTCACGGTCCCGAGCGTGGCCCAGTTGGCGGCGACGGCCTCCGCGATCGCGTCGTCGTGCAGCGGCAGCCACAGCGCGCTCAGGCTCTGGGCGAAGTAGCCGTTGGTCGCCGTGCGCACCAGCAATCGGGCCTTGTTTTCACACGGCTGGGCGGCGACGTCGTGATCTCCCAGCCACGGCCGCGCGCCGCTGCACTTCGGGCGCAACACCTCGATCAGGGCCTGCGCGAGCTTCGGGTTGGCCCCGCAGTTCTCACACACAACCCGGATCTCGCTGATGTCACCCGAAGCGCCCTCGCGCAGCTTGATGTCGGGGGCGTCGCAGCGCGGCTTGCCGCCCGCCCGGTGACACCACACATCCCACGGCCAGTCATTGATGTGGCCGTCCTCGCAGACCGCCACAAACCGCACGGGCACGGCCGGCGCCGGCTTCTTGGGATAGCCCGGCCCGCACTGGTGGGTCCGACCGCGGCTGCCTTCTTCAAACTCGGTTGCGTGGGCGATGCTGTTGCAGCGCTGACACTTGAAAAACCGCGGAAACTCGAGCGCCTGAATCCCCTGGCGTGGCGTCGCTTCGTCGTAGTTGCACTCGGGCGGCGGCCGCAGCTCCAGGTTCACGGCCGGGTTCATGCCCAGCCCGCGCATGACCTCGACCAGCTTGGCGGTCAAGCGCGGCTCTTTGATCTCCTCGACCCCGTGCTTGGGCGGCGCCTCGTAGCGCCAGTAGTCGAGTCCACCGATCAGCACGGCGTCGTTGAGCAAGTCGATCATTGCGCCGGGCCCATAGCCCATCAGCAGCTGGCTGCGACGAATCTCGCCCTCGGGCCGATAGCTCTTCTTGTTCTTCTTGCTGCGGGCCATATCAGGACTCCTTGGCGCCAAGCTTGAACCGCCGCCACACGTGCACGCTGGGCTCGACGTCGCGCATGGACGTTGGCGCCACGAAGCGGCGCTCGTCGGCGGTGAGCATCTCTTGCACTTCGGGGTCGGGGCTCTGGGCCTCGAGGGCGTTGCGCAGCAGCGGTCGGCCCTTGTCACGGAAGCTGTCGTAGGGCGAATAATGCAGGTGCGCGAGCTTGGACTTGCGATCGTCGATGATGCTGAGCCAACAGTTGAGCAAGCTGTCCGCGCGGTCGCGCACGGTCCGGGCAAACACGTCGCCGACCGCCTCTCCGGCCGCGCCGATCGCCGGCTGATTGGCGGCCTTGCGCTGGATCGCGCCCAAGATCCGCCCCGACGCCGCCTGCAACCCCGCCGCGTTCATGGCCTCGCCCGAACCGGTCATGTCCACGTCCAGCAGCCGGGCGAGCGCGACGATCAAGGCCGCGAGCCCCCGGTCGATCGCCGGGGCCGAGAACGGCGTCACGCTGGTCGCTTCTACGTGGCGGTAGAAGCTCTCGTGGTAGGCGACAAAGTGCTCGTAGTGCGAGCGATCCCGCGGCCGGTAGATGTTGTAGGCCATCACGACCAGGCCCGGCCACTTCGACGAGCGACCGACGCGGCTGCTGGCCTGAATGTACTCTGCGGTGGTCTTGGGCTGGCCGGCGACGACCATGACCCCGAGCCGCGAGATGTCGACGCCAACCGAGATCATGTTGGACGCGAGCAGCACGTCGAGGCCCTTGCCTTCGGTGTGGGGCGTGGCTGCCCGGCCCTTGATCGTTGCAATACCCGCCGTGCTCTCGCGGCTGGTGAGCTCGTCGGGCAGGCCGATCGTGCGCCTGGCCACCCACTTGTGCGGGGCCACGGCGTCGAGCGGCAGCCCGTCTTCTTGCTGCCGGGCCCGGGTGGCGATGTCGTCCTCGACCAGCCGCCGCATGCCCCCGAGCTCGCGCAGCGAGTTGAAGTAGCCGGCCAGCGTGAAGTAGCCGTCGCTGTCCTCGGGGCTGGCGCCGCCGACCTTCTCGGCCCAGGCCGCGGCCCCCAGCACACACAGATAGGTGCGCAGCAGCACCCGCTTCATCGAGCGACCCGCCGCGGCCACGCCCACATACACACGCCCGGGCTTGTCGTGCTCGACCAGCGAGAACCAAGTCTCGAAGGGATCGAGCCCCTGCGGCGGGAACAGGTTGGTCTCGCGCCGGCCGTAGAGCGCCTGGACTTGCCGCTGCGCCCGACGGACCGTGGCCGTGGCCGCGATGATCTTGGGCCGAACCCGCTTGCCCTCGACTTCGCGGGTGCACAGCTCCTCGATCGCGGTCTCGAACAGCCCGACCATGGTCCCGAGCGGGCCCGAGATCAGGTGCAGCTCGTCCTGCACGATCAGCTCTGGCGGCAGCAGCCCCGCGATTGGCTTGGCGGCCTTGGGAATGCTCGCGGACGGGTTCGCCGGCCCGTAGTAGCAGACGTCGTCGCGGTGCGTCGCGCGGCCAAACAGCAGGCCCGTGTCCCCGCGCCAGGGCAGCATCGCAAACTTGTCGACGGTTGCGACCACGAAGCAGGGCAGCTCCCGATAGACCTGCTCGTCCACGAATTGCAGCGGCAGCCCGGCCCGGCTGTGAGGCGCCTTGGCGAACTCACACCCCTCTTCGTGGCAGCGCACGACCACGCGCTCGGTCGCGGTCGTCGTCGACTCGACCGTCAACGACTTGACCGTGAGCGGCTTGCCACACCAGGGGCACGACTGCAGCGGGCACGGGTGGCCGCCAATGCCGGCCCGAAACGCGGTGAGCTGCTCCTTGAACTGCGCGAGGGTGTTCGCCGATGCCTTGCCACCGACCCACAGCCCGATCTCGAAGCGCCGCTCGCCAAGCAAGACCCGATAGCGATCCTGACAGCGCATGGTCTCGAGCGCGCAGATCAGCGTAGACGCGCGCTCGAGCTGATCGAGGGTCAGCAGCCGCAGCGTGTAGCGCAGCAGCACCGCCACGCCCTCGCCGCCGTGCGCCGTACCGAGCCCCCGCATGCGCCGAAGCAGCAGCGTGAACGCGATCAGCCCCAGGTACGCCTCGGTCTTGCCGCCGCCGGTCGGGAAGAAGATGAGCTCCACCTCGTCGCGGTGCCCCGACTCCGCGCTGGGGTTGGCGATGTCGTCGAGGCACAGCAACACGAACGCGAGCTGAAACAAGCGCCACTTTGGGTTCTTGGCCCACGGCTCGTTGGCTCGTTCGCCGCGCTTCTTGGCCTGAAAGAACATCGCCCGATTGGCGTAGGCGAACGCCTGCAAGACTTGGCGATCACGCTTCAACAATTCGATGCCGCCGCGGATCCGCTGGGCCGCCATGCGGGCCCGCGTTACCAGGCTTGCCAGCGTCTCGGCCCGATCGCGCGACAGCCCCTGCGCGGCGCCGACCAGGGCGGTCTCGATCCACGCCTCGTAGGCAGCCGGCAGCCCACCGAGCGCGGCCTCGACCGCGGCCGCGTCGCCGAGCAGGCCAAGCTCTTTCATGGACACGGTCACCGGGGCGTCGGACCGGGCGGCGACGGGCTTGAACTCCGCTTGGGGGATCCACGCAATCTCGACCGCGGCGACCCGCGGCACGCCTGGCTCGCCAAGCTCGGCCCGCATCGACCCCGCGACGGCCCGCGCCGCGACCCCGTGGCCAACGGCGTACTCGAACTCGTCGCGGTACTGCAGATCGTTGATTTGATCGTCGAGGTCGCTGCCGCCTTCGCCGGTGAGATCTGGCCGGGCCAAGAACCCGAGCTCGCAGTGAAGCTGATACTCGAGCTGAAACAACAAGGTCTCGTCGCGGTGGGCCGCGGCCTCGGGCGAGCGCCGGTTGACCACAAACAGCGCCAGCGCCTGGGTCCCGTCGCCCCGGCCCGCGTCGGCGACCCGGCCCTGCAGGACCACGCCGCTGGCAACCGGGATGCCGCGGGTCACCAACGCCGCGTCGAGCTCGACCACGACCTCGGGGCACTCGACCTGCACACGCCGCCACACGCGGGTGCCGGTTGGCTTGGTCTGCGCGCCCCCTTCATCTGTCAGCCGCGACAGCTCGCCAGACTCGCTCTGGATGGTATCGAGGCGGTACTCGCCCCAGCGAAGCCTGGCCCTCACCTGCTTGGCCTCGCGCGGCAGCAGCACCGAGATCCCGACCGAGGCCGGAAACACCTTGCGCGTGGCTGGCTCGGGGTCCGGCGTCGCGCTGTCGTCTGTCTCTTTGTCGCTGCCCAGCTCGTAGCCATCGTCGCCGTCGAGCGCGTCGGCTCGCTGCGGGTCCACGAGCTCACCGTCGTCGTCGTCGTCGTCACGGCCGTCGGCTCGGGCCGGCTCGCCCTCGCCCTCGACCATCGGCGGGGACAAGAAGCCGGTCAGGTAGCGGCGGGACGGCGCGAGCCGGAGCAGCTCCTCGCCGGTCGCGTCATAGGGGCCGACGAGCTCGGCCCGCAGGGCTTGGATCAGGTGTTCGCGGACGTGCATCGTGGGCGGGGGGTGAGGATAGACTAAATCTCGCGCGCGGGGTCTGCTGACGTGGAAAGGTTGCGTGGCCCCCTACTCCTGCTCGCAGCAGCACTTGACCGAGTTGTTGAACTGCCACTCGATGGGCTCGTCGCACTCGTGCTCGAACAGAAGTCCGGTCCGATCGGGATCCTCACACAACGTGATGTCGTAGTAGAGCCGGTAGGTATACCCCCCACACCCGTTGGCGACACACGAGCTCCCTTGGGCCTCGCAAGCCTCGGCGCAGGTCGAGATGTCATTCATCACGGAACATTCGGCATAGGTTGGGGTGCAGGCGCCGGCCTTGCACTCGCCGACGCCCGGGAAGTTGGGGCCGGCGGGTTGGCACATGCCGTCGCAGTCGGAGTCGATCGGGCGGGCGCTGCACGCCGCCACCAGGAGGCTCAACACCGCAATCGTCTGCCTGCTCACCATCCGCCCCCTACTCCTGCTCGCAGCAGCACTTGACCGAGTTGTTGAACTGCCACTCGATGGGCTCGTCGCACTCGTGCTCGAACAGAAGTCCGGTCCGATCGGGATCCTCACACAACGTGATGTCGTAGTAGAGCCGGTAGGTATACCCCCCACACCCGTTGGCGACACACGAGCTCCCTTGGGCCTCGCAAGCCTCGGCGCAGGTCGAGATGTCATTCATCACGGAACATTCGGCATAGGTTGGGGTGCAGGCGCCGGCCTTGCACTCGCCGACGCCCGGGAAGTTGGGGCCGGCGGGTTGGCACATGCCGTCGCAGTCGGAGTCGATCGGACGGGCGCTGCACGCCGCCACCAGGAGGGTCAACACTGCAATGGTCTGCCTGCTCACCATCCCCCCTACTCCTGCTCGCAACAGCACTTGACTGCTTCGTTGAGTTGCCACTCGATCGGATCGTCGCATTCGTGCTCGAACAGGATTCCAGTCCGATCGGGGTCCTCACACAAGGTGATATTATAGTAGAGCCGGTACGTATACCCCCCACACCCGTTGGCGACACACGAGCTCCCTTGCGCCTCGCAAGCCTCGGCGCAGGTCGAGATGTCACTCATCACGGAGCATTCGGCATAGGTTGGGGTGCAGGCGCCGGCCTTGCACTCACCGACGCCTGGGAAGTTGTGGCCGGCGGGTTGGCACATGCCGTCGCAGTCGGAGTCGATCGGGCGGGCGCTGCACGCCGCCAGAATCGTCAGGAGGAACAGAACATGACGTCGCATCAGTACGCTCCCCCGAAACCAACGGGATAGGTGCCAGCTGGCGTGGTGACTGGTGGCTCGCACGCGAAATCGCGATCGTTGGGCAGGCACCTCCACAGCGGGCTCTCCAGGTTTGGGTCGTCGGGTTTGTACCACAGAATGTCGGAGCAGCCGTCGTTATCGAAGTCGGCTACATAGGGGCTGTAGTCCTGGTGCGTCGACAAGACGCGAGACGTGTAGGTCTCGTCTTCGGTGAAATACCAGATTTTCGACGTCACGTGGACCGTTTCCGCGTAGGCAGCGAACCAGAGGATGTCATCGATCCCGTTGGCGTCAAAGTCGCCAACAAATGGCCGATAGTCATGTGTGACTTGGGCGCTTGCAGCCGCGAAGAATATTCCGTCTGCGTCGGCCTGAGACCACCACATGAGGTCAGCCCCATCACCAGCCGAGTACCAGAAGATGTCGGTCATGGCATCCCCATTGAAGTCGCCAACGATCGGTATGTACTCGACGCCCTTGTCGAGGCCCATCGTTCCGGCGTTGGAGGGGCCGTTTGCATCGTAGCTGAAGTTCTGGCCCATCCACCGCCACGACGATATCTCACCGTTGTGTGGATCATACCAAATAATATCATT
>NZ_JMCC02000220.1 GCF_000737335.2 Enhygromyxa salina
GAGTGACATCCCGGCGGCCATGGGGGGCGGCCTTCTCATCCCATCCGGTACAGCTTCGGCCTCCCTCCTAGGCAGGAACGGCCCCAGACGCACCTGACGACGCGACTCCAAACTGATCGGCGCTCTAGCAGGTCGGTTCGAGCACGCATGCTTCTTCGAACAACAGGTTGATGCACTGAGTCATGCCGGTGAAGCTGCTTGCGTCGCAAGCATCGAAGAAGGCCTGAGGGGGGATCGCCCGGGCCGAGACGTGTGTCATGAAGCTGTCATCATGCTCGGACCGAAAGGTCACCAGCGCGTTGCCATCACCGAATACTTGGACGCGCCAGGTCTCCGAGCCCAGCATCGCGGGCTTCACGAGGCTGTAGTCGCCGATCGTGCCAGCTGCGATGCCATCGAGCGTGCACTCGGCCGCCACAGGGTCAAAACCTTCCTGCACGACGACGTCGCAGGGGGTATCGAGACCGCACACGTAAGGCTCGGGGCCCAACGTATCGTCCTGCACGTCAAAGCAATCGCCCTCGCCGGTGGTCTCCTCGCCGGTCGTCTCCTCGCCGGTCGTCTCCTCGCCGGTCGTCTCCTCGCCGGTCGTCTCCTCGCCGCCTTGGCTGTCTACGCTTCCGGTACCGCAGGCAGAGATCGAGAGGGTCAGGGACAGTACGATTGCTCGGTTCATGTCTGGCTTTCGTGCCCCGAGTCGGCGGTTCGATCACGGGCTGCTGGGTTCGGCCGACGCCAATTTCTCGGTGACGAGCGATGGAAACGGCCGATGCCACGCCAATTCTCCGAAGTTTTCACGCACGAACACCTCGCCGACGAAGTCGGGGCCAGACTTCTGACCCGCATGCGGACGGCTCCCAACCCCCGATGGGGGATCTCCAGGTCCGGCACCCCGCCGCTGTACTGCCGGGCGAACAGCCCCGTCCCCCCGGCGTCGATGCGGTCGGCCTGGGGGTCTCGGGCGTCCATCGGCGCTCGACGCCACGGCCCACAAGTCGCAGGGCGATCGCAACGTCGTGCAGGCCCGCCGCTTCTCCGAGATGCTCGAGCGCACGCTCTTGCGCTACCAAAACCGCACGATCGAGGCAGCGCAGGTCATCCTCGAGCTCATCGACATGGCCAAGGAGATGCGGGACTCGCCCAAGCGGAAAATCACCATTTGTCAGTGTCGTGCAGGGTTGGCCGACGATCGACTCGCATACGAACCCCGTGAGTTCAGAGCAAGCGTTGGCTCGACACGACTGTCCCGTATCCGCGCAAACTTCATCGCACGTCAACGGGGTCGGTTGGCCCACAGGCCGCGAGCAACAAGACGAAGACTTGAACGAGCGTGGGGCGTTTCATGCACCTCGGACGACGTTGTCACCCGCAACAACAAAAGGCGACTCGAATGCCCCCGTAGTACACCTCGGGTGGCCAGGGGATGGGGTCGCCACAGGGCCCTGCATAGTCGAGCAGTGGATGGTGACCGCTCACCAGTGTCCCGCAGGGTTGGCCGAAGACCGACTCGCACACGAACCCCGTGAGTTCAGAGCAAGCGTTGGCTCGACACGCCTGACCCGTGTTCGCGCAGACGTCATCACACGTCAGCGGGGTCGGCTCGAGCCACTCCACTCCGAACCAACTTGGGCCACAAACACCATCGACACAGGTGCCTGATTCATAGTCGCCCTTTCCCCTCCCGTAGCAAATCGTTCCACACGTGCCGCAGTTGTACCTGTCGGTTTGGAGATCCGCGCCACCACACGGTAGGTCGGGCGTCTCCTCGGCGATGTCCGGCGGTGGCTCGTCGCCAGCACCATCACCCGGTTTGCTTGGCCCGCAGGCCGCGAGCAACAAGACGAAGACTTGAACGAGCGTGGGGCGTTTCATGCACCTCGGACAACGCTGTCACCCGCAACAACAGAAGGCGTGTCGAATGCCGTCGTAGTAGATCTCGGGCGGCCACGGGAGGGGGTCGCTACAGGGTCCCGCAAAGTCGAGCAGCGGAACATCACCGTCTGTCAGCGTTCCGCAGGGTTGGCCGAAGATCGACTCGCACACGAACCCCGTGAGCTCAGAGCAAGCGTTGGCTCGACACGCCTGACCCGTGTTCGCGCAGACGTCATCACACGTCAGCGGGGTCGGCTCGACCCACTCCACCCCGAACCAACTTGGACCACAAACACCATCGACACAGGCACCGGACTCATACCTGTCGGTCCGGAGATCCGCGCCACCACACGGTAGGTCGGGCGTTTCCTCGGCGATGTCCGACGGTGGCTCGTCGCCAGCACCATCACCCGGTTTGCTGGGCCCGCAGGCCGCGAGCGACAAGACGAAGACTTGAACGAGCGGGGAGCGTTTCATGCGACCTCGGACAACGCTGTCACCCGCAACAACAGAAGGCGTGTCGAATGCCCCCGTAGTAGACCTCGGGCGGCCACGGGAGGGGGTCGCTACAGGGTCCCGCAAAGTCGAGCAGTGGATGGTGACCGCTCACCAGTGTCCCGCAGGGTTGGCCGAAGACCGACTCGCACACGAACCCCGTGAGTTCAGAGCAAGCGTTGGCTCGACACGCCTGACCCGTGTTCGCGCAGACGTCATCACACGTCAGAGGGGTCGGCTCGAGCCACTCCACACCGAACCAGCTTGGACCACAAACACCATCGACACAGGCACCGGACTCATAGTCACCCTCGCCCCTGCCGTAGCATATCGTTCCACACGTGCCGCAGTTGTACCTGTCGGTTTGGAGATCCGCGCCGCCACACGGTAGGTCGGGCGTTTCCTCGGCGATGTCCGACGGTGGCTCGTCGCCAGCACCATCACCCGGTTTGCTGGGCCCGCAGGCCGCGAGCGACAAGACGAAGACTTGAACGAGCGTGGAGCGTTTCATGCGACCTCAGTAGACTGCAGGCACGGGCAGCTTGCACCCCGTGAAGTTCGGGCCAAAGGAAGGATCGGGCAGGCACGGCCAGACTTGCCCGATCTGGCTAAACCCCTGCACGAGGTTGGGGGACGCCATGAGTGGATTGATGAAGTTGGTCGAGCTATCGAGGCCGTTGGCCAGGAACACGACGGTGATGTCGTACATCCGGTTGTGGACCACGAGCGCGACCGTTCCGTCGTCGCCTCCCATCCAGCCAACCCAATTGCCCCGCACGTACCACCCGTGAACGTAGGCCCAGCCGGGGGCTTGCTTGTGACTGAAATTCCACAAGGCGGGATGCCACATCCAGGCGGCGGCGCTCTGGGGCAACAAAGTGTCTGTACGGCTGATGCTGCGGATGAGGCGTCCAAGCGCCTCACCATCCGCCCACCAGCCACCAGCAGCGAGCGGCGCGCCGCCAAGGTGAGAATTCCCGCCATACCGGGTCGTGGCGCGCGTCGGCGCGCGTGGCTCGTCGGGCCCCATGTAGGGGCGCCAGGGCTCAACGGGATTTGCTGCGAGGCCCACCGCGGGCTGCACGGGTTGCGGTGGATTCGGCCAGGCGACATTGTACGGATGCCGGGCGTCGATGAGATATTTTCCGATCAACGCGCGAGTCGGCCCACGCGAGCGAACCCGGGGACCAGGATAAGCGTAGACTCGATCCTCCAGACCGAGGGGGGCGAGCAATTTGCTCGTCACGTACTCCTCATACGCGACCCCAGACTGTACGCGGACGAGTTCGCCCACGAGCGAGTAGCCCGCGTTCGAGTACCGCATTGTGCCCATCGTTCGGTCGGCCGTGAACCACTCGGGTTGCC
The DNA here is from genome assembly GCF_000737335.2 of Enhygromyxa salina. GTDB lineage: Bacteria > Myxococcota_A > Polyangia > Nannocystales > Nannocystaceae > Plesiocystis > Plesiocystis salina_C. The sequence continues at coordinate 3,733 of NZ_JMCC02000220.1, forward strand.
AGTAGGTATCATCCTGCAAGGCTCCCAGGTTCACGTGGCCGTCAGGCGGAGGCACAAACACATACTCGAACAACTCCTCACCATCCACCGGGGCCGTGGCCCCCCCGGCGACGATCAGCGTGTGGTTCGCGTAGGACGTGGGTGTCTCGGTCGGTCCGGCGAAGCCACCTTGATTGTCGAGCACGTCCCGCACTCGGACCGTCAGCGAGTTCGCGGGCGCCAGCGGGGCGTTGAGTAAATAAGTCGGGGCCACGCCGATCATGCCCGCAAATGACGTATTGAGCGATACCCCCTGAACGTCCATCTCACGAACGACCGCCGTCGCGGTCAACGACTTGGACACGGACCCCGTCCCCATTGAGGCGTTCAGCGGCGTGTCCGGGTAGACGGCTGGCGCGAAGGTATACGCCCGATTGAGCACCAAGCTCGAGCCCTCGAAGATATGCAAGGTGGCCGAGGGCCGGGTGTATTCGCCGATGTCCGCGCCAGCGCAGACCTCGTCGTGAAGGCACGGGA
>NZ_JMCC02000221.1 GCF_000737335.2 Enhygromyxa salina
GCCGTGCTGCCGGGGCGGCGGCGGGCGGACGCGCCGCCGGTCGAGCGGCAGCAGGCTTGCTGGCCCCTCGCCCGAGCGCCGAAGCGACCTTGTCGATCAGCTCTTGGCTGTCAAACGGCTTGCCGATGTAGTTGTCCGCACCCGCAGCAGAGACCTCGGCCTCACCGATGCTCCCCTTGGCGGGGATCAGCATGATGACCGGGATGTTGGCCGTAGCTGGATTGGACTTGAGCGCCTGAACGACTTCGAAGCCGCTGGGCTCGCCAGGCGCGAGGCTATGATCGATGAGGACGACGTCGGCCTGCATCTGCTTGGCGCGAGCTACGGCCTCAGAACCCTTGCTCACCGCGGTCACCTTCGCGTCCTCGGCCGCGAAGGTGATCTTGATGGCCAAGCGCATTGTCTTGGAATCGTCGATCGCGAGGATCTTGGTGGGCATGTATCGAGTCCCCCGAGAGTTCGGTGTGACGGGCAAAGGCGTACCATGGGCGCCGTGAGTGGGTCAACGAAGCGGCCCGAACAGTCGCCTCAAAAACCAAGCGAGCCTGAGCGGCCGAGCGTCCTGCTCGACGGCCTGAGCGGGCTGAACGGGCCGATCGACCTGCGGTCGCGCGTAGCAGGTCGCTCAGGCGTCCATTCGAGCGGATCGAGCACCAGCGCGCGGGTGGCCTCGGCGAGCGTCACGGGGCCCTTCAGCCTCGGCTCGGCGTGGTCGCGCTTGGTCGACAGCCTCGCCGGCGACGTGATCCTCACCCACGTGCCGGGCCGAAGGGTGCTGGATCTCGGCTACGGGAGCCCGGAGATCAGCGGGTGGGTGAAGGCGCGCATCGGCGATCACCTCTCGATTGTGGAAAAGGGCGCGCTCGATCAGGCCGCCGGCCGGGTCGCCGAGACCTCGGGGTTCTTGCCCGCCAGTCAATTTCTGGACGCGGACGGCAACCTCATGATCCCCGAGGGAGATGAGGACGAGCCAAGCGTCAACTTGGCCGAGTACCCCGACGCCAACTTCGATGTCGTGTACTGCCTGCGAACCTTCCCCCACCTGGGCTACGACACGACCAGCTCCGAGCGGCTCGGGCGTCAGCTGCTGCGCGAGGCCGCGCGGGTGACCGTCGACGGCGGCGAGGTGTTTGTTCAGATCGCCAACCCACGCAGCTTGCGGGGCATCGTAGAGGGCATCCGCAACCCGATCACCGTGGTCTCGCGGCGACGCATGATCCTCGGCGATCGCTACGGCCTGACCCGCTGGGACACGATCCCCAGGTTCTTGCGCTTTGTCCCCCCCGAGCTCGAGTTCGTCCGCGTGCACGGACTTGGCGTGCTGATCCCCCACAACGCGACGCTCCACATCCCGCTGGTCGGCGGGGTGCTCTCGCGGCTCGAGTGGCGCCTGCGTGACCTCGCCCTGTTTCAGCGGTTCGGGGCCCAGATCCTGGTCGTGCTCCGTCGAGTCAACCGCGGTGACCCAGGTGTGTAGAAGCGAGCGGTCGGGTCCGCGCGCGGCAACGCGCCTGATCGCCTCCCACGAGCCCACGTCTATAGATGTAAGCTCCACACCGTGAGCGAGGTCGATCCGCTACCCGGGCGAGTTCTGGTCGTCGATGACGAGTTGGCGATGCGCGAATTCCTGAGCGTGTGTCTGGGCCGCGCTGGCCATCATGTGACCACGGCCAAGTCCGGCGCCGACGCCCTGCGCATGCTCACCGACGACAACATCGGCTTCGATGTGGTCATCTCCGATCTCACCATGCCTGGCGTGCCGGGCATGGAGGTCTTGCGGCACGCCCGCGCCCTGCCCCATCCGCCGCCCGAGGTCATCATGGCCACGGCCTACGCGACCACGGACACGGCGATCGAAGCCATGAAGATCGGGGCCTACGACTACCTGATCAAGCCGTTCAAGATCGACGAGATCCAGCTGCTGGTCCAGCGTGCGCTCGAGCGTCGGTGCCTCAGCACCGAGAACCGACGCCTGCGCGAGCAGCTAAAGGGCGTGGACGCGCTCGACCGCATGGTCGGTCGCTCGGAGTCCATGCAAAAGGTCTTCGATCTGGTCCGCCGGATGGCGACCACCCGCACCAACGTGCTGATCCGGGGCGAATCGGGCACGGGCAAGGAGCTCGTCGCCCGGGCGCTGCACAACCTCTCGGAGCGCGCCGATGGTCCGTTCGTCCCGGTCAACTGCGGCGCGATCCCAGAGCAGCTCATGGAGTCCGAGCTGTTCGGTCACGTCAAGGGCTCGTTCACCGGGGCCGCCGGTGACCGCCAGGGCATGTTCGAGGTCGCGGGCGGCGGCACCTTGTTCCTCGACGAGATCGGCGAGATCGATCCCGCGACGCAGGTCAAGCTGCTGCGGGTCTTACAAGAGCGAACGATTCGCCCCGTCGGCGGCAACGAAGAGGTGCCGGTCGACTGCCGGGTCGTGGCCGCGACCAACCGCGATCTCGAGGCGGCGGTCGAGAGCGGTGAATTTCGGCAAGACCTCTACTTTCGGCTCGACGTGGTTCGCATCGTGCTGCCGCCGCTGCGCCACCGGCCCGAAGACATCTCGCTGCTCGTCGAGCGCTTCTTCGATCGCTTCAATCGCGAGATGAAGCGCGAGCTAGTTGGAGTGTCGCGTGACGCCCTCGACTGGTTGCTGGCCTACGACTACCCCGGCAACGTCCGCGAGCTCGAGAACCTGATCGAGCGAGCCGTCGCGCTCGAGAGCACGCCCACCCTCACCGCCAATCACTTCCCAGATCGTCGCGCCCGCGCCGACGATGGCGGTCGGAACCCGAGCGCGTTCCCAGAAGACGGGCTCGACCTCGACGCCAGGCTCGCAGACCTCGAGCGCGAGTTGATTTTGGCCGCGCTCAGCCGCTCTGGCGGCGTCCGCAAGCGGGCTGCCAAGCTGCTACGCATCAGCTTTCGGTCGCTCCGCTATCGCCTCCAAAAGCTTGGTATCGAGGTGGGTCGGTCAGCGGATGGGTGAGCGTTCGTCGCACACCGGCCGATGTCCCGAAGGTCGGGGGAGTGATCTCTGGGACAAGCCAAAGTGCTTTGTTCGGACAGCGGTGCCAGGTTTGTTATGCTTTTGGGGTGACGCTTTGCGGCTCACGCCAAAGTTCGTCTGCACATGATCGACATTCTGCGGCAGAAACATGGATGGGATCATCTGCCCCACTCGCTAACTCATCGTGATCACTATGGATCATCACCGTAATCCAACTTTCATCTCCGGCACGAGTAGTGCTTACTCCCGTGGCACACCGATGCGGCCCACAACCCCACAACGCTCGATCACGCGCACGCTAGCGCATCCAGATCGCAGCGCCCTGGCTGGCCAGAGGGGCTTTACCCTCGTCGAGTTGATGACCGTCGTCGCGATCCTGGGGATCATGGCGACGCTCGCGCTGGTTGGGTACACGAAAAACGTTCGCAACGCGCGGCGAACCGAGGTCATCGGCGATCTCTCCAATCTCTCGCTGCGCGAGAACGGCCTGATGTCCGTGCGAGGGCACTACGCATCGACGTCGACCGGCGAAGACGACACCTACCCAGTCGCGCCGGGTCAGCTCGCCGACAAAGACGGCGCGATCCAGTGGTCGATCACCGACGAGGGGTACACCCGCGACGCCGTTGCGATCGGCACCCCCTACTTCCGCGCTGGCGGGGTCGAGCACGGCTTCGACGCGATGAGCTTCATGCCCGAGGGCGGCCACTCTTACTGCGCCTACGGGGTCATCACCGGCGACGGCACCAACGGCGAGTTTGGTGACGAGCCCCCAGCGCTTCCGCTCGCTGCCGAGGTGTTCCCCAACACCGACGTGCAGCTCGAGCGCTTCTACGCACGCGACTGGTTCTACGCGTTCGCCAAGTGCGACTTCGACCACGACGGCGTGTATTGGGAATTCACGACTGCTCACTTTGCCACCGACGTATCCATGGGTGACTCCAACTTCGGTGAGTGAGTGAGCGCCCGCTAGACAATCATCAGTAGCAAGCCACCGCCTGACCTCCGTCAGGCTGACACCCCGACGAAGGACAGGACAAAGACATGAAAAAGATCATCGACATGAAGCAGCTCAAGAACGCCAAGGGTTTCACGCTCATCGAGCTGATGATCGTGGTCGCGATTCTCGGCATCCTTGCCGTGGTCGCCGTCCCAGCGCTGCAAAAGTACATGCGCCGGGCCAAGACCGCAGAAGCCAAGACCCAGCTCGCCAAGATCTACGACGCGGCCTCGAGCTTCTTCAAGAGCG
>NZ_JMCC02000222.1 GCF_000737335.2 Enhygromyxa salina
CCAGTCGCCGCGCCAGGCGCCGCTCCGGGCGCGTGATGGCGACGGCCCGTCCGCTCGCCCGTGCGCTGTCGCTCGTGTTCGTTGTGCTGGCCGCCGCGTGCGGCCCAGCCAAGCCCGATGTCGAGGTCGACGGCTGGGCGCTCGCCCGCGCGGCCATGCTCGACGGCGAGAGCTGCTACGCGGATCAGCCGGCCTACTGCATCGCGGATCCGGCGTTCGTCGACGCGGCGATCCAAGCGGCGCTCGATGGGCGCTTCTCGGGGACCATGCCCAAGCTCGGGCGCGAGGTCGACAAGCTGATCCGCAGCGCGCGGGTCCACTACCGCGACGCGTCACGAACCCCCGAGTCGCTCACGAGGATCGAGGCGCTGGTCCAGGCCCACTACGACGCACCAAGCGTCGACGCGAGCTCCGATCCCAAGCTGGTCAATGTCGATCTCGGCGCGCTCCCGGGCCGCCTGGCCCTGCGCGGCCGAACAGACACGATCGCGCTGGCCGAGTCGCCCCTGATCGAGTCGTTTTGGTGGCAGGGCGCCGAGGCTGGGCGCACGCTGGCCAAGTACGCGATCGCGCACCCCGACAAGGCCGTCGTTCGGATCCAGCTGCAGATCCCGAAGGGCAGCAGCTCGGACAAGACGCTGGTGTATCGGTACTTTCGGGCGCAGAACCGGGTCGCGTTTGGTGAGCTGCTGGACGACTCGGTCTACCTCACGGGTGAGATCAGCGGCGGCCTCGAGGCCATGGCCGCTGGCCGGCTGTCGCTGGGCAAGGAAGCTCGCAAGCTGTGCAGCCGACCCAGGTCGATCGACGACGGCCCCCGCGAGTGGTGCCCGTGGCAGGACGAGTACGGCGAGGCGGCCAAGCGCGCTCGCAAGTAGAGCCCGCTGCCCGAGCTGAAAACAGCCCGCTGCCCAGCGGTGAGCCTGTCTACGAAAGCGTCTGCAAGCGGGCGAGAAGCCCTCGCCCGAGCTGAAAACAGTCAGGCGCCCCTACTCTTGGGTGCCGGTCAGGTGCGTGTAGATGTCTGCGGGCGCGACACCTTGCTCGCGGGCCTGCGCGACTCGCTCGAGCTCTTCTGTGATCAGCATGCGAAAGTCCATGAGCGGGTGCGCGCCGATGATCGGCCGCCCGTTGATGAAGTACGCCGGGGTCCCGTCGACCATCAGGCTGCTGCCCAGGCGCAGATCCGCCTCGATGTGGGGGTCGTACTGCTCGGTCGTCATCGCGGCCTCGAGGCTCGCGCGGGGGATCCCCAGCTGGGTCGCAACCTCCGAGAGATCCTCTGGGCGGAACCGGCCACCAAATTCGAAGATCGCGTCGTGGAACTCCCAGAACTTGCCGGCCTTGGCGGCCGCGAAGCTGGCCCGTGAGGCGAGCGCGGCCATCGGGTGGCCGGGCAGCGGGAAGTGCTTGAACACAAACCGGATCTGGTCGCCGTAGCGGGCGCGCAGCTCTTCCATGGTCACGTGGCCGCGGGCGCAAAACGGGCACTGGAAGTCGGAGAACGCGACGATCGTGATCGGGGCGTCGGCGGGGCCGCGGACCTGCGAGTCACCGATCGGCACCGGGTAGACCTTGTCTTCGTCGAGCGACGTGGCTTCGTCTTCGTAGACGAGCGCCGTGTAGCCCCACTGGGTCGCGTAGTCGTAGATGGCTGCGCTGGCGATCCCGTCGTCGGCCAGCCGCTCGGCGAGCGACAGCTCCTGGTCGATCATGTGCTGGAAGATGTGCTTGGGACGAGAGCCAGGCAGCATCCGGCCGTTGATGAAGAACACCGGCGTCGAGTGCAGCTTGAGCCGCTTGGCGACGCGTAGGTCCCGGCGCACCGCGGGCGCGTGCTCGAGCGACTCGAGCTCGCGCGCGACCTGATCGAGGTCGAGGCCCACCTCCTGCGCGTAGCGTTGGATCGTTGCTGGGTCGATCCCGCCGCCGCTGAAGATCAGATCTTGGAACTCCCAGAATTTGCCCGCAGCCTGGGCCGAGTGGCCGACCAGCGCGGCCTCGAGCGCGTGCTCGTGGAGCGCGAGCGGCAGCGCCTTGTAGACCAAGCGGATCTGGCCCGCGTACTCCTGCTCGAGCTCCTGTACGGTGTGGAACGCCTGCTCGCAGTAGTGGCACTCGAAGTCCGAGAACATCACGATCGTGACGGGCGCGTCGGCGGGGCCGCGGGCGGGCGAGTCACCGACCTCGATCCCAAACCGCAGGTAGGGCACGCCGCCGGCGAGCTGATCGGGATCGGGATCGAGGGCGCCGTCGCTGACGACCGCGACCGAGCGATCTTTGGCCGGGGCGGGGTCAGCCTCGGCGCCGGGCGCCGTGCTCGGGGTTGGTTGGCCCCGCTCGCAGGCAGCGGCGCCGAGTAACACGAGGGCCAGCGCCGCGGCGCGGTGGGCTGCAGCAGCGGCAAAGGGGTGTCGGCGGGTGCCCGGCATACGTGGGAGGTTATATGACCCGAACGGGGCAACTGCACATGCCTGCTGGAGTCAGTTCGCGGCTGGTCATTTCGTGGCTTGGGGCCGCTGGATGGGGGCTCGAGCGGGAAGAGAACGGGAACCGCACGGGAACCGAACGGGGGGTTGGCGCGTGGAGGCCAACCCAGGCACCATCGTCTCCCGTCTCCTCGAGGCCGCTCGTGCAAATCGTCTGCGTTCAGAACATCACTCACTCCTACGACGGCGTGCGCCTCGCCGTCTCCGAACTCAGCTTTCACATCAAGGCCGGCGAGGTGCTCGCGCTGATCGGGCCCAATGGCGCCGGCAAGTCGACGAGCTTGCGGATCCTCGCGACCTTGCAGCAGCCGGACACGGGCGCCGTCACCTGGGATGGCGCCGACACCTGGCGGCACCGGCAGTCGATGCGTCAGCGGATCGGGTTTCTTGGGGACGGCACGGGGCTGTATCCGAACATGACCGCCGCGGGGTACCTGCGGTTTTTTGCCGAGTGCTACGGGATGTCCGACGCGCGCGCGCAGGAGCGGGTGGCGGAGCTGCTCGCAACTTTCAGGCTGTCTAGCAAGGCTGAGGCGCTGATCTCGGACCTGTCGAAGGGGATGCGGCAGCGGTTGGCGATCGCGCGGACGCTGGTTCATCGACCCGAGCTGTTGCTGCTCGACGAGCCGGCCGATGGGCTTGACCCGCTTGGGCGCCGGCAGCTGCGCGAGATCCTGCGGAGCGTTGCTGACGAAGGGGTGGGGATTGTGGTTAGTAGCCACATTCTGCGCGAGCTTGATGGGTTTTGTGACACTGTGGCGCTGATCCAGAAGGGGGCGATGCAGGTGTTTGGTCCGGTTGATGAGGTGATCGATAAGTATGAGGTGGCGCGGAGGGTGCATGAGGTGTCGATTACTAAGGGGCTGCAGAAGGCGCTGGAGCTGCTAAGGGCGCATGGGGGGTTGATCGAGGAGGTGCTGCCGCTCAATCGGGATGAGCAGATTGATCCGGGGAGTGCTGAGCGGGGGAAGATTCGGGTGCGGATTCATGGTGATGAGGATAGCGCGGCGAGGGTGTTGCGGGAGTTGGTGTTGGGGGGGGTGGATGTGATTGCTTTGATGCGGATGCGTAGTGATCTCGAGGATGTTTATCAGAGTATTGGGCGTGACGAAGTGGCTTAAGAGCGGGCTCGGAGTCTTTCCTGGGCTTAAGAGCGGGCTTAAGAGCGGGCTCGGAGTCTTTCCTCGCTACCCTTTTGAGAGCGGGCTCGGAGTCTTTCCTCGCTACCAGCAGGCCGAGGCCCGAGTCCGGCTCCGCCGCCCGCCCGAGTCGCAACTTCGCTCCCAATTCGGCCTTGCGAAGCCTAAAAATTGAGTCGAGTCGCCCTTCAACCTCGCGCTCAGCCCCGCCGAACCAATACACATCGACGGGATGGCTCGCGCGACCCCGCCGTCACTCTATCGACCATCCGCTAAGGCGCCCGCGCAGCCACTTCGACGCCCGCAAACCGCCGCAGCCAATACGTGCCCGCAGGAAACACCGCCGGCTCGCCCGCGAGCAACAACGCCCGGGCAGCCGCGTACTGCCGCTCCCACTCACGGTCCCGCTCGATCTCCGCCAGAACCGCCCTCTTGCTGTCTCCCGCGTGCTTGGGCGCAACCGTAAACCGCTCCGCAACAGCATGTGGCGTACTATTCCAGCGCTGCTTGGCGAGCTTTTGCAGCCCCATGAACCGTCGCCCTCGC
>NZ_JMCC02000223.1 GCF_000737335.2 Enhygromyxa salina
CCGAGAATGAGCGGCGCGACGTTCACGCCACCCCCGACCCCGCATCGAATGTCCTATCCGCCCGCAACCGACGGCTGCAATACGCGTCTACCACCAAGTGATACGCTCGCAGTCGTGAGCACGAGCCCATGAAGTACCTCACGGTGTCCTCGATGGCTTTGGTCGGGTTCTGCTTGGCCTGCGACCGGCCCGCCCCACCGAGCGCGCCTCCAGTCGACGCGTCGACCGCCGCCGTCGAGTTCTGCGGTCATGCGGTCGCGCCCGACGCGACTCGAGTCGAATGCAACGACCGGAGCCTCGTGTCAGTCGAGCCGCTGGCCGCGCTGCTCAACCTCGAGACCGTCATTCTCGACCACACACACATCACGGACCTCGAACCAATCGTCGCCTGCAAGAGGATCAGCAAGCTCTCGATTCGGGATACGCAAGTCGTCGATGTCTCGGCTCTCCATGCGCTTCCGAAGTTGGAGACGCTCAATGCTAGCGGTGCGCCGATCGACATCGCGACGGTCGCCGCTCTGACACAGGTCGCGTACTTGGAGCTGTCGCCAAGTGGCGACAATCTGGACGCGCTCGCCGGCCTCGATCTGTACAGCTTGACGATTGATTCGGATACCGTCACCGACATCACCGCACTGTCCGATAAAGTCTTCGGACTCATGACTCTCGAGCTGCCACAGCTGCAAGACATATCGGCGCTCGCCAGCGTCAAGGTCTCGTTCCTGACCCTCCGCGCAGCTCAGCTCGTCGACGTGAGTCCGCTGTTGAAGATCGAGGGGCTCGAACGCCTCGAGCTGGTCACGCAGGCGAACCTCGAGCCGCTGGCGCGGTGCGAGTACCAGACGTTCGAGTACCTCAGCCTCGTGGTGCCGACCGCCAACGTCAGCGAGGAGCTGCGCTTGGATCTCCTCACATGCGCCGAGTATTTCATGTTCTATGAGCTCTGACCGTCGGCCGGGCCCTATCCGAGGATGGGTGAACGGGGGCGCATCACAGCGATCGCGCCCAGCCCTTGTGTCGCCCCAGGCTACACGACCTGGTCGCAGCATCCGTCGATGCACACGCGGGGTCCAGTACCGGACGGGGGTCAGGTTGAACACCCAAAACACGTAGTCTACAATCGCCAGACATGGCATTCGCTAAATTGCACAAGCTCAGAGGTCGACAGGTCGCACCGGCCACAGACCGCGGCAAGCGACCATTTACGCGTTCGTGGCTCCCGGCGTTCCAACTCCCCGAGTTGCACACAGCACCTCTCGCACCACAGTATAGACTCGAGGTCGGCGCCGCGGATGATGCCTATGAACGTGAGGCTGACGCGGTCGCCGACGCGGTCGTCGGTGGCGGTGAGTTCGACGAAAACCTGAGCGCTGGTGCCTTCGGCGTTCAGCGAGCCTGTGTGAGCTGCGAGTCGGACGAGTCGGACGAGGAGAAGCTGCGTCGCAGCCCACATGAGAGCGGCGGCTCGGCGCCCATCGTCACGCCGGACATGACCGCAAGGATCGCCAGCGCGCGAGCCGGTGGCGGCAAGGCGCTGCCGGCCTCGGCGCGGTCTTACTTCGAGCCCCGCTTCAACGTCGATTTCGGTCGCGTCCGGGTCCATCAAGACCCCAAGGCCTCCTCGTTGTCGAACAAGCTCGGCGCACGTGCGTTCACGGTGGGGCGAGATATTTTCTTCGGCGCTGGGCAGCTCGACTACAACAGCGATCGTGGACGCCACCTCGTCGCGCACGAGCTGACGCATACGATTCAGCAGACTGGGACACCACCCGCGTCAGCGCGTTGGACGGCGCCGATGCGTACTTCGGTCGAACACGAGCTTTTTGGGCCCCGTGGACGCTCCGGCCACCACCTCATCGCACACGACATGACACACACGCTGCACCAGCGCCAGCTCGGCCCGAGTTTGCAGCTCGCCAAGATCTCCAAGAAGAAGCCCCCCACGCTCGTCGTCGAGGAGGGCCTCGCGGACCCCAACCGTCGCTATTCGCTCGAAGTCAGGCACAAGGACACGATGCTGGCGGTGGCCAAACGCGCACGAGCCAGGATGCCGGCCCTGGCTGCCCGCGTCCCGGACACCGACCTGGCCAAGGCACTGATCGTTCTCAACCAGGACCATCTGGGGCTGGACGGGGACGCAACCCAGGGCTTCGTGCTCAGCTTCTGGTTTCAGGGAACGCGGGTCGGACTACCCGCCAGCCCCGCCCCCCGACCGATGCAGGACTCGGAGATCGACGCACGTGGGGCCATCGAATTCAACACTATCGCGGTTGCTCTCGACGAGTGGAGCAATCTCGGCCTCGAGCCGGGCCTCCTCAACCTCCGAGCGGCCAAACGACCGAAGCTGAACGCCCAGACGATCGAGCAGCAAGCCGCGAGGATCGCCGGACTTGGCGATGTCGAATCGATAGCGAAGGAGCTCGTGCGACTCGCCGAACATCCCGACCTCCTGCGGCCGATCATCGTGCCAGTGTGGGCCCAGCTTCACGCGCTCGACCAACTCGGGCTGGCGAACGCCTTCTTCACCCAGATCTCGGAGCCGGCGTTCAATCGCCTCGCCACCCACCCCGTTGGGCTCGAGATCATCGACCTCGTCGCCAAGCTCGCGTCGCCGCGCGCGTCGGGCAAGCTGCGTACGTTGGGCGTGTTTCCGATCGGCATGCACAACCCGATCATCACGTCCTGCTCCGTCGGGGGCGGAAACACCTGCATGAACAAGCTCTTCAAAGAGCTCGCCGTCATGTACGGCTCCGACGTCGCTGGCACGTACTTTCAGCGTCAGGGCGTGCACCTCGCTGACATCGAAAAAAAGCGAAACCTCGACGACAGGCAACAGCGCGAACGAGCCGACCTCCAAAAGACAATCGCCGCGGGCAACGCTTCCCCGGCCGACCTCGCCGCGCTCGACGCCAAGCACGCGGCCATGACGGTCACGGGCAAGCTACGGGTTCCGCACATCGCAGAATTCATGCAGAGGACTGGCACCGCGACTGAGGGCAAGAAGTTCAGGATGTCGAACGAGGATTGTGCCAATGCCCTGACCCAAGTCGAGCCATGCGTCAAGACCATGTTCAAGGACTGGAAGGCCGACAAAGTCCCGGACCACTTCGAGCTGGATGCGGGCAAGTCCCCAGGCTGGGACAAGGCCGACGGAAAGGTCGATCCCTTCGACTACATGGACAAGGCCATGTACGGGAGGCAGCCCGGTCTGTTCTTCTTCCCGCTCGGCGTCGTCGCTCATCACTCCGCCATGATCGTTGGCGTTCGTGTGGCGTCACGAGAACTCGAGACTGAGGTCGAGGGCGAGGATGGGAAGAAGCAAGCCGTGAAGTTCCAGAGCTCCGCGTTTGGTGGCTCGACCGCATATTTCTTCCTCGACCAGTTCAACGACAACCTGGAAGCGGAAAACGAGCTCAGTCGGACCAATGGAAATCTCCAGAGCATGCTCTATCACTTCACGATCAAGAAGGGCTGGAACGAGATGCTCAGGTGTGACGAACATGTCAACCTGCGGCGTGAAGACTTCGAGGGCCGCAGGAAGGGCGACCCCGACCTGTGCGCGGACTCGGACCCGGGTGAGGTGCGACAAGGGTGCACCGCGAACAAGCGCTGCCAGATGATCAACGACTCAATGATCTGGCAGATGCTGCCGGCTCACGACCTGGTGATCGACAAGCAGGCGTGAGCAGGAACGCATCAATACCTCACGGTGTTCTTGGTCGCGGTGGTCTGGGTCTACCTGGCCTGCGCCTGAAGGGCCGAGCGAAGCGAGGTTGCGGTGCTGCGAAGCAGTGCCGGGGCTCGTCGCCCCACACAAGGGGCCGCTAGATCCGTCGACGGACGCGCATCATCAGGGGCCGTGACATCCGCAAGGTCGTGATCGGGCGGCCCTCGATCTCGTCGTCGTCGACACGCGTGAGCTCGAAGCGTCCGACGATCGAGGCCAGCGCGACCACGCCCTCCAAGATCGCAAAGTGCTCGCCCAGGCACGCCCGACGCTCGAGCAGCACTGGCCGACCTTCGTCGAGCGGGCCGAGCCATCCGGCGGCTTGCCTGACTTCGTCGTCAAAGAGTTCGAGGCATACCTGCGCTGCGGCATCCTCGAGCATGGCCTCGCCCACTTTGCTTGCCGCCGCTGCGGCGAGTCGACGGTCGTGGCGCATTCGTGCAAAAAACGCGGATTCTGCCCGTCATGCACGGGCCGGCGTATGGCTGACGTCGCGGCCCACCTCGTCGACGAGGTGTTCCCGGAGGTCCCGGTTCGTCAGTGGGTCTGCTCGCTGCCGTGGCGGCTGCGCTACGCGATGGGCTACGACCGAAAGTTGTGCGCCGACGTGCTCGACGCGTTCATCGTCTCGTTGCGTCGCTCGCTGCGCTGCCGGGCAAAGGCAAAGCTCGGCCTGCGCTCGGTCGAGGACGCGCTGTTCGGTGCGCTCACCTTCATCCAGCGCGCCGACTCCTCGCTGCGGCTGAACGTGCACTTTCATTGCCTGGTGCTCGACGGCGTGTACGTGAGGGACGACGAGGGCGAGCTGCGCTTCCACTCGCTCGGGGCCCCCACCCGCGAGGAGGTCACCGAGGTTGCGAGGTGGACCCACGAGCGACTCGGCCGTGTGCTCGAACGTCACGGCTGCCAGCGAAGATGACCTCGGCGTCCTGCTTGACCACCAAGCTACGGCCGGGCGGCGCCGTGTCCTGTTCGAAGAATGCCACCCAGCCTCGGCGACGCGCAGTGCCATGCGATACCCGAGGCCGGCCGAGTTCGCAATAGGTCAGGCCGCGATCTCAGCGAGGCGCGTGTATTGGCCAGAGTCGGGGCCACCTGCTGCGCGACCACTGAGCACGCACCGCTCGGTGCGTGCACGGGGTCTTGCGGTGCGTGGCCCGGATCTCGGCCACATCGTTGGCTCACGCCTGAGCCCTGCAACACGACGGCGCGACGACCGAGCACCACGTCGTGGGGTCGGTCACCGCGACATGCTCGGCGCAGCGCCGAGACGGCTACGAGCGCCGACAGCCAGAGCAGACGCTGCTCTACCAGGTCGTCGCCGATCACTGGCCGAGCTTTCGCTAGCGCGCCGAGCAAGCAGGCGGCTTGCCGAAGTTCGTCGTCGACGAGTTCGAGGCGTACCTGCGTTGCGGGATCCTCGAGCACGGCGTCGCTCACCTCGCGTGCAGTCGCTGCGGCCACTCGCTCGTCGTGGCCTACTCCTGCAAGCGGCGAGGATTCTGTCCGTCGTGCCTTGGCCGGCGCATGTCGGACGTCGCGGCGCACCTCGTCGATGAGGTGTTGC
>NZ_JMCC02000224.1 GCF_000737335.2 Enhygromyxa salina
GAGCCGGGTGTCGGGTCGCTCGGCTCGGTCGCCGCTGGGTCGCTTGGCTCGCCCGCCGCCGGGTCGCTTGGCTCGCCCGCCGCCGTGGTGCCCGAGTCAGGGACCCCGGCATCGCTGGCGATCCCTGGCTGTGGATCCGCAGGCCGCCTGGCGCGGGCGCGCTCGGGATCCTGGAGGCTGTCGGCGACTGCCCCCGGCCCAGCGCCGGCCACGGGGGTCTTGCCCTCGACCTCGCCCTCGGCTTCGCCCTCGGCCGGCTTGCTCCGCTCGACCATGTCGCGCACGACCTCCAGCGCCTCGCGGGCCTCGTCGTTCGCGGGCGACAAGCGAGCGAACTTGACCAAGTCACAGTCCTGCAAGAAGTTCATCACCTGCTTGGGATCCAGCGGATCGACCCGCAGCTGGCCGCGCCGCATGGCATCTTGGATCTCTTCCGTGGTGCGATCCAGGGCCTCGAACCCGAACCGTCCGCCAAGATAGCGCTTGGCGATCTCGGTCAACCGCACGTAGTAGTCCTGGTAGGCGCCGGCCTCGATCAACGCCTCGCGCTGGCCAGCCAGGGTCACCAGATCCGCGAGCGCGCGCTCGTGGGGCGGGACCGGTGGTGGCAGCACGATCGGCCGCTCGCGCCGACGCCACATCACGAACAGCGCCGCGAGCACGCTGGCCAGCAGCACGCCCGCGAGCACCGAGTAGATGATCACCGCCAGGCTGACGTTGGGGTACTCCAGCGAGATCATCGGGTCTTCACCGCGCAGCTGCGGCTCGGCCTCGTTGACCAGCAGGCTCTCGACCACGAACACGTGGGGCGGCACCGCGTAGGTGTGGACCGCGTCGTTGGGGTCGATCCACGTGACCGGGAAGCTGGGGACCTCGGCGTCGCCAACGTCGAAGTGCTGCAAGGTGATCGTGAAGCGCTGGCGCAGATCGTTGCCGGTTGACTCGACCTCGCCCTCGACGATCGAGACCAGCTCGAGCGGGGCAAAGTCCAGGCCGTTGGGCAGGTTGATCGCGTGGTCGCGCGGGTACGCGACGATGACCTCGAGGGTCAGCAGATCCCCAATGTGCGAGGGGTCCGGCGTCAGCCGGGTGGTCACGGTGATCGGCGCCTCCGCGTTGCTCGCCGGCTGCTTGCGCGACGCGGCCGGCGGGGCAGCTGGGGCAGGCGCCGCGAGCTCGGGCTCACCGGTCTCGGCGCCGCCCGAGGTCCCGCCCGAGGTCCCGGAGTCCACCGGGGGCGACGCAAACACCAGCGCCAGCGCCAACAGTGCCTTCCCGATCACGACCACCCCCCACAGCAGATCGACCCAACGAGGGAGCCATGCAGCCGAGCGAACACGAGAGACAACGTCACTTCCGCATCCTCCTCGCGCGCCGCTCGAAGAACCGAACCATCGGCTTCTCCCAGTTCTCGCCGCAGCGGATCGTCATGGCCTCGAGCCGCAGCCGATTCATGAGCTTGTCAAACCCCTCGCGCTCGCGCGCGACCTGCTCGCGGTAGCGCTTGGCCCGACGCCCGCCAAGATCGATGACGCTGATGCCACCAAGCTCGAGCAGCTCGAGATCCTCGACCGAGACCAGCCCGAGGTTGGGCAGGTCGAGCTCGATCGGATCTTCGACGCGGACCGGGATCATGTCGTTGCGTCGCCGCACCAGCTTGAGCGCGCGCTCGAACGCGGCGGCGCGCTTGCCCGCGCCCGCGTTGCCAACGCCCGCGAGGCCCGTGTCCCCCAAGCCTGCGTCAATAAAGTCGGAGATCAGGATCACCACCGCGTGGCGGCGCCCAAGCCGGGCCATGGTCTCGAGCCCAACCGTCAGGTCCGTCTGGCGGCTGGCCGGGGGGTGCGTGAGGATCTGCTGCACGACCGCGAGCACGTGCTTGCGGCCGCTGCGGGGCGGGACGAACACCTCGACCCGATCCGTGAACCCGATCAGCCCCACGCGATCATTGTTGCGGATCGCCGAGAACGCGAAGGTCGCCGCGAGCCGGGCCACCAAGTTGCGCTTGTCCGCGTGAGTCGAGCCAAGGTCCAAGCTGGCTGACATGTCGACCAGCAACATGACCGTCAGCTCGCGCTCCTCGGTGAACAGCTTGACGTGGGCCTCGCCGGTTCGGGCCGTGACGTTCCAGTCGATCGAGCGGATGTCGTCGCCGGGCTCGTAGGCGCGGACCTCCGAGAACGCGACGCCGCGGCCCTTGAACAGCGACTGGTACGAACCCGAGAGGTGCTGATCCACCAGCCGCGAGGTCTGGATCTCGATCCGCCGAACCTCGCGCAACAAAGCCGTGGTGGCTTCGCGCGCTTCGGCTTGCGTTGGCCCGGGGCTTGTCATGGTGATGCTCACGGCACGTGGACGTGCTCGAGGATCACGCGGACGATCTCTTCGACCGTCTTGCCCTCGGCCTCGGCCTCGTAGGAAAGGATCACGCGGTGCCGCAGCACGTCGGGCGCCACGGCCTTGACGTCCTCCGGGGAGACGTACCCGCGGCGGCGCAAGAACGCGTGGGCGCGCGCGGCCTGGAACAGCGCGATCGAGGCCCGCGGCGAGGCGCCAAAGTCGATGAAGGGGGTCAGAGCGGGGAGCTGGGCGCCAGCCGGCTCGCGCGTGGCCCCGACGACCGACACGATGTACTCGCGGACCGGGCGCTCGACGATGATCTGCTCGAGCACGCGCCCCACGTTGGCGATGTCTTCGGCGGTGATGATCGGCTCGACCTTGGGGATCCGCACCTCGCCGGGGACCGCCACCCGATCGATGATCGAGAGCTCCTCTTCGGGGTTTGGGTAGGACACCCGGATCTTGAACATGAAGCGGTCGAGCTGGGCCTCGGGCAGGTTGTAGGTGCCCTCTTGCTCGATCGGGTTTTGGGTGGCCAGGACCAAGAACGGCCGGCCCAGCGGGTACGTGGTGTCGCCGATCGTGACGTTGCGCTCGGCCATGGCCTCGAGCAGCGCGCTCTGGACTTTGGCTGGCGCGCGGTTGATCTCGTCGGCCAGCAGCAGGTTGGTGAAGATCGGCCCCTGCTTGTTGGTGAACTCGCCCTTTTGGTGGTTGTAGATGACGGTCCCGAGCACGTCGGAGGGCAGCAGATCGGGGGTGAACTGGACCCGCTTGAAGTCGAGCTGCATGCAGCGGGCGAGGGTGTTGACGGTCAGCGTCTTGGCCAACCCGGGGGCGCCCTCGAGCAGCACGTGGCCGCCGCAGATCAACCCCATGAACACTCGTTCCACCATGTCCCGCTGGCCAACGATGACCTTTTGGACCTCAGAGAAGAGCCGGTCGACGAACTCACTTTCTCGCTCGACCAGCTCGTTTTTCACGCGGATGTCGTATGCCGAAGTCATGATCTCGGTGCGCGGGTGTCGACCCGCCGTTCGCAGAGCCGCCTGCTCGGTGCTCGCTGTGGAGCCCATCGCAGGCGGTCGGGGCAGGAGTATATGCCCGGTGGCCGCGAACCCAAGTCGCGAGAGCATATTCCGGCCCCCGTGCTCCAAGTTTTGCGCCAGCCACGCGCGCGCACTTTGACATCAGCTGCGGCGGAGACTAAAAGGCGCGACCATGGCGATTCGCGACCCTGAGCGCTACTTCGACAGCCGAACGATCAAGCGACACCTCAAGCGCGGTCACGCGTCCGAGGCAGATTATCAGGCTTACCTCGAGGCGCTCCCGGACCTCGCCGACAACGTCAAGCCCAACGATGAGGGCGGCGACGACGACGGCTTCGAGAACCGTGGCAAGCGCGGGCAAGCCTCCAGTGAGCCGCGTCCGCTCGGCTTGCGGGCCACCATGCCGACCCGCGTGGCCGTCGACGACGACGACGATGATGATGACTACGACGACGACGAGGATGACGACGACGACGACGCGTCCGTCTCCGCCGCGCCCGTCTCCGCCGCGCCCGTCTCCGCCGCGCCCGTCTCCGCCGCGCCCACGAGTCAGGCCAGCCCGGCCGCTCCGGTCGCTGCCGCTCCGGTCGCTGCCGCTCCGGTCGCTGCCGCTCCGGTCGCTGACAGCCCGGTCGCTGACAGCCCGGTCGCTGACAGCCCGGTCGCTGACAGCCCGGCCGCGCCAGTCGCTGCCGCGCCAGTCGCTGCCGCGCCAGTC
>NZ_JMCC02000225.1 GCF_000737335.2 Enhygromyxa salina
TCAGTCCGTCAGCGCCAAGCCGTGGAGCGGCGAGGGCTGCGTCACTATCGCCGTGCTGGCATCGGCGAGGGCCCCAAAGCTGGCAGTGAGCCGCTCCCAGCCGACAGGGTCGTGCTGCTCGAGCGCCGCGAGCAGGGCGCTGAGTGGCTGGCTGCCGCGGCGGCCCAGCGCGTTGCTGACGAAGCTAGCGAGCAGCCCCCCGGGGTAGATGGAGCGCGGCGGGACCGAGCGCAGCCGCGTGCTCAGGACCAACACCGCGATCTCGAGGTCGCGGCGACGCTGGCGAAACAGGCGGATCAGCGCGTCACGGTCGATGTCGGCGCGATCGCTGAGCGCCGCGCTGCTGAACGCGTCGAGATGGGGGCTGACCTCGTCTTCGAGGTCTTCGAGCATACTTGCCAATTTGCGAAATCCATCCAGGTCACGTGGCAGTGAATGAATGAGGGTCGCCGACTGTTCCGTCGATGAGTTGGGTTCGGACATGAGACTACTCCTGAGAGGAAATTTCGGATTCGGTGATCAGACCTGGGGGCGAGCTCGACGCGAGCCGAACAGGTGATTGGCCCCAAGTGAACATGTTCATCTTTACTGTCCGCAATGTTCGAACATTTCGTAGACATATTGTGACGTCGGGGGGTCACATTGTCATTGTTGCGGTCATCATCCCCGTGATTCCCATCGTTCGCGTAATTATTGACAGCAAGTGCAAGTGGGTCGACGTGGTCTATTTGTTTTTTTGGTACGCTCGCACTCGCGGCGCCCTGTGATCGGGCGGACGCACATGGGGCTCGTGGGTGGTCGGGAAATGTAGTGGCTCGTTCTGACCGAGCGCGCGATTCTTGGCGGGGGCGATCGAGCGCGCGACGGCGGCCGGCGGTGAGGCGCGCTCGATTTTGCGCGAGCCCGATCGCCCCGATGTCGGCGGCAGGCCGTGCCAGGCAACGCTCGCGCGACGGCGTTTGGAAAGTTCGCGACCGCGGCGGCCGTGCCGTTGCTGCGTTGGGTCCCGTGCCTGCCGTTTGGGCTGCAGTACTCGCGCTCGTTCTCGGGCGAGAACGTGTACGCGAGCCAACCAGCTCGACCTCGCGCTGAGCTGGCGGGCCAACCGGCTCGTGAGTCTGGCTGTCGTGGCGCGCAACCTCGACGCGCCCAGCCTGGCCGAGCTCCGGTATGGCTCGGGGAGCCGGCCCGTGGTCGCAAGCCTGTCAATCTCCCGCAGGTTGCTGGACCGGCGAACGAGGCCCAGCGTGATCGTTGCCAGGCTCGAACCCAGGTCGGCGGGAAGTCCGCGATGGTAGCCCGGGACGGCTCGGGGGCGTCCGAGACATACGTCTGGGTACCCTCCGTCCGTGCCGAGGTCGGCGGGAAGTCCGCGAAGGTAGCCCGGGACTGCCTGCGGGCGTCCGGGACATACGTCTGGGTACCCTCCGTCCGTGCCGAGGTCGGCGGGAAGTCCGCGAGGGTAGGTCAATCCTGCCCGCGGGCGTCCGGGACATACTCCTGGGTAGCCCCCGTCCGTACCGAGGTCGGCGGGAAGTCCGCGAAGGTAGGTCAATCCTGGCCGCGGGCGTCCGGGACATGGTCCTGGGTAGTCCCCGTCCGTGCCGAGGTCGGCGGGAAGTCCGCGAAGGTAGGTCAATCCTGCCCGCGGGCGTCCGGGACATGGTCTTGGGTAGTCCCCGTCCGTGCCGAGGCCGGCGGGAAGTCCGCGAAGGTAGGCCGAACCTGCGTCAGGGGCGTCCGGGACGTACGTCCGGGTATCGTCCGTCCGTGCCGAGGTCGGCGGGAAGTCCGCGAAGGTTGTCGCGTTCCGGTGCGGCCCCGTTCGAATCCAAGCTCGGCCCACCTCCGGCCCGTGCGAGCCCCATTCGGATCCAACCCCGGACCACTCCCGGGCAGCGTGGCCCCGTTCGAATTCAAGCTCGGCTCACCTCCGGCCCGTGCGAGCCCCGTTCGGATCCAACCCCGGACCACTCCCGGGCAGCGCGGCCGCGTTCGAATTCAAGCTCGGCTCACCTCCGGCCCGTGCGACCCCCGTTCGGATCCAACCTCGGACCACTCCCGGGCAGCGCGGCCGCGTTCGAATTCAAGCTCGGCTCACCTCTGGCCCGTGCGACCCCCGTTCGGATCCAACCCCGGACCACTCCTGGGCAGCGTGGCCCCGTTCGGATCCAACCCCGGACCACTCCCGCCCAGCGCGGCCCTGTTCGGATCCAACCCCGGACCACTCCCGGGCAGCGCGGCCCC
Source organism: Enhygromyxa salina (assembly GCF_000737335.2). Classification (GTDB taxonomy): domain Bacteria; phylum Myxococcota_A; class Polyangia; order Nannocystales; family Nannocystaceae; genus Plesiocystis; species Plesiocystis salina_C. The sequence continues at coordinate 2,248 of NZ_JMCC02000225.1, forward strand.
GTTCGGATCCAAGCTCGACTCACCCGAAGCCCTGTTGGCTATTCGCCCTCGGGCTGATCCACGGGCACCGGTGGCTCAGCCCCCTCGCTCTCCTCGCCCGCGTCGGATTTTGTCCGCGTGATGTCGGTGGCGAGCATGGGCTGCAGCGCCGCGAGCACGGTCTTGCTCCACTCCTCGTCACCCTTGGGCAGCGTCGAGATCAGCAGGCTCGCGTAATTCTCTGCGGCCCAACGGATCTTCGCGCGTAGCGGGCGAAGGTCAACGGTCACCGCGTTGTCGCGAGCTGTGCGTTCGGAGACCATTGCCTCATAGCGTTGCTGGCAGACGTGGGCGAGGGCCGCCGGCTCGGCACCGACGAGCTTGGAGAACTCCGCCTGGAGACCGCGGGACTCGATGTAGCGCAGGCGCGCCGCCATGTGTGCGGCCTGCTGCGGATACGAGAGGCGCAAGAACTCGACGCCGTCGCCGAACAGCCGGGCGAGCAGCTCTTCAGCGACCCGTGTCAGCTCGAGATGCTCGTCGACCTTGGCCTTGGTTCGCTCTTCGGCGTTGAGCAGGCCGATACCGTCGTGCCGGTAGAGCCGCCAAAACTCGAGCCGGGCTCGGAGCGCGACCCAGACATTGTCGACGAGCACGTCGAAGGATCGCTCGAGCCCGATGTCTGCTTTACCGTCGAGCCGTTCAGTCAGCGCATTCTCGGCGTCGTCGACCGAATCCGCGAGGGATTGCGCCGCCTCCTTGACATACTCCGGGACGCCCACAGGCATTGCTTCTATCAGGCTATTGCCGACCGAGATGCACCCCGTGAGTGTGAGTACGGAGAGCGAGCTGTAGCCGGCGAGATCGAGGGTCGAAGGATCGACTGGCATCGCGGGCCAAGCTACAGTTCCGGCATTGACGATGCCGCGACTTTTCTCATGTGTTGCCCAATTAAGTCGGACTGTTCTCAGTTCGGGCGAGGGCCTCTCGCCCGCTCGCGGACGCCTTCGTAGACTTTTCACCGGTTGTGGCGTTTTGGTCCATCACGCGCCTACCAGTCGACCACCTTCGCGTGCCCGGCTTCGACGAGTTGATCATTGAGATTGTCGCCCGTATTCGGGTCTTCGATCTCGACCAGCCAGCGGCCGTACTTGCCCTTGCGATCCTTGAACGTCCGCACCCGCAGCTCGGGCCCGTGTTGAGCGAGCCAGTCGTCGGCGAAGCGCTTGGCGGCCTGGCCCTGGCGCCATTGCTCGCTGTCGCGAGGCACCCCGTAGGTCTCTGGCGTGTCGATCCCGCGCAATCGTACGCGCGCGTGGGTGTGGACGCGCAGGCCAAGGTCGATCTCGAGGTCGTAGGTGTCTCCGTCGATCACCTTGGTGAGGGTTGCCTGGTACTCGTACATTTGGGACCCATACGACCTCGCGGTCTAGACGGGCCAGTGTTCCGCCGCAGACCTGGTCGATGACATCCGAGCCGACCACGACCCGCTCGCCACGGTACTCGAGCGGTGGAAGCTCGGGGGCGCAACCGAAAGCGGCGATGATACCGCCCAGAGCAAGCGTTCGCATGATCACAGGATATCGATCGTGATCGAGATATCACCAACTGTAAGGCCGGGCGAGAGCGAGTCGGTCCTTGCGCCATCTGGCACCCGAACAGCGAAAAGGTTGTCGTTGCTTGGGGGGGGCGTCTACCTATGGTTCTGCGGTGGGTTCCGCACGCGTCCCGAGAGCTGCGATCATCGCCTCCCTACTGCTGCCAACTGGCTGCCCAGAGGACGATGTCGCAGCCGACGGGGGGACTGGTGAGACAGGCGATCCAGGCCCTGACGTCGTCGATCCACTCGATACCGACGGCGCGG
>NZ_JMCC02000226.1 GCF_000737335.2 Enhygromyxa salina
GCGGTCGTCGTGGGCGACCGCTACGAGCTGGTGCGCAAGGTCGGCGCGGGCGGGTTTGGGAGCGTCTACGAGGCGATCGACCGCGATCTAGAGCGCGTGGTGGCGGTCAAGGTGCTCGACCTTGGCGATCGCGATCTCGCCCTGCAAGAGGGCCAGGCGCTTGCGAGGCTCAGCCACACCAACGTCGTGACGATCCACGATCACGGGTTTGGCCCCGACTTTCGCTACCTGGTGCTCGAGCTGCTGGAGGGGCCTGACCTTCGAACCTGGTGGCGCGACAAGTCCACGGCGGACATCCTGGCCAAGTTCATGGAGGCGGGCCGCGGCCTCGGGGCCGCGCACGCGGTGGGGCTGGTTCACCGCGACTTCAAGCCCAGCAACGTCCGCATTGGTTCGAAGGGGCAGGCGGTCGTCGTGGATTTTGGCCTCGCCCGCCAGGTCGAGGCGCTGGGGTCCAACGAAGACGAGCGAGGCGTGTTCGTTGGCACAGTCGAGTATGGCGCGCCCGAGCGGCTGATCGGCGAGCCGGGCAATGAGCGGTCGGACCAGTTCTCGTTTTGCGTCGCGCTGTGGGACGCGCTGAGCGGCGTCAACCCGTTTGGGGCCTGCACGGCGGCGACCAGCAACGAGGATCGGGTGCGGGCGATCCTCGCTGGCGCCGTGGGGGCACCACGCGGGGGGCGTCGCGTGGAGCGGGCGCTACGACGGGGGTTGTCGCCGAACCCGGCGAACCGCTTTCCTAGCATGGACTCCCTCATGGCAGCGATCGCACCGGAGCCGCGGCGGTGGGCTTGGCAGGAGCTGCTGGTGGGGGGTGTTGCGGTCGTGCTCCTCGCTGGTGTGCTGACGCAACTGATGCCCACGCGCGCGGGCGGACGGCCCGAGTTCGTACACAGTGTCCAAGCGGCGTGGTCGGGTCATGTCGCTGTGGTTGCGGCTCAACAGGGAAACGCGGACATGGCGTTGCGCCACCTCGAGGCGGCAAAGCGAACCAAGATCAGCAACGGCTCATCGCGAGAACTAGCGGTCCTCAGCGAAGAGGTCGCGCGAGAGCTCGGGCAGCGTCTGATGTACTGGGACGCCGCAACCGCGTGGCAGCTAGCGATTCTCTTCGCCCGGGACGCGCAAGACACCAACCTGGAGCAGCGAGCACGAAAGGGGCTCAATGCAGTCTACCGAGCAGCTAAGTCAGCTCCGCGTTGAAACAGGTCACAGTCCCATCTTCGTTGCACACGCCGTCGTGGCACCAATAGAGCACTCCTTCACAACCGAGCCCCGGCCAGCATGGGCCGCCGTTCTCGCAACACATCGTGTATTCCTGGGGGTCGTCGTGCGGGACATAGTCGACACATCGGCCCGCCCCGCACGCGTCATCGAGCGGCGCATAGGCGGCCACGTCCCCCGTCGCCGGATCCAGAACCTCGCCATAAATAACCGTGAACGGCCTGGTCCCATTCGGACATGCGGGCGTTCCCTTCACCTTCACCGCATTGTTGGCGGGGTTGTAGCAGACGTCCGCGAGCAACTTCGGGACGTTGGCGGGTGTGTACTCGCAAGCCCCTGGCACCGATGTACAGAGGTAGCGATACTCTGCGTCAGCCGTCAACGGGATGGCGATGAGAACCAGCGTGAGCAGCGTGAAGGCGGTCCGGTGCATGGCCCGAGCCTACCTCTGCAAAGGGCTCCGCGTCTGGACAAGTCGCACGGTGCGTGGCCCCGTGTTGCCCACGGCTCGGAAGCCCCACAACGTGCACCGTTGCCCGCGAGCCGGCGAGGTCATCGCCAGATACTTCGCTGCCCGCGGTGAACCAGTCTACGAAAGCCCCCGCAAGCGGGCGAGAAGCCCTCGCCCTCGCCCGAGCTGAAGACAGACAGCGCGATCCCTAGTTTGGCGCCTCGCTGTCAGCGTCGGCCTGGGCTTGGGCTTGGTCCTCGTCCGCGTCCGCGTCCGCGTCCGCTTCCGCGTTGGCCGAAGCGTCTGCACCGCCGCCGTCATCCTCCGGGCTGCCCGAGGCCCGGGCACGCAGCTTGGCAGCGATCGCCTCGTCGAGCGCCCCGTGGACCCGCTCGCCGAGCGTGTCGAGCTCTGGGCTCATGTCGATCACCATCAGCAAGCCGCGGACGGCCTTGACCCACTTGGCATGTCCGGCCCGGAGATCGATCTCGCTGACCGCCGAGCCATCTCGACTCAGCGACGCCTTGAGCTTGGCCCGCTGCTCGACCACCTTTCCGAGCTCGTGGCCAGCCGTGATCCAAGCGGCGAACAGATCGTCCAGGGTTTGATCCCCAACTTTGATCTGAGCCATCTTGGCCCGCGTCGCCGGGCTCACCGTGCGCTCGAGCGCGACCGCGGCCCCGCCCTCTTCTATATGGGGCAGGTTCACCACGCTCAGACCCCGGGGAAACAAGAGCCCCTCGAGCTCTCGATACTCCGCGGCCTTGGCGGCGTCGTCGCTGCCTTCGCTGAGTCCGCGCAACAGAAAATGAACGGCCCGCGCCTTGCGATCATGGGTGGCGTCGAGCTCGCGGGCGGCGTCGATCAGCGTGCGCAGCGTCGCCGTCGCCAGACCGCGCTTGCTCTCGATCTGGGCCAGCGGTTCGTGCGCGTTCTCGATCTCTTTGAGAATGCCAACCCCGAGCGGGCCCGAGTCTGCCAGCGGCTTGCGAAACCCAGCTTCATCGCCAAGCCACGCCTCCGTGGTGTTCAGCATCATATTGATCGAAAGGACATGGAGATTTTTCACATCATCGTGGATATCAAAGTGAGCCAGAGTGCGCAATTCCCCCCGCCTAATGGCCCGGCCCGGTGCTCGCCAGTGGAAAATGAGCTCGGGAGGGCCTTTTTGACCGCCCCGGTACGCCGAGAGGGCCTTCATTGGCTACTTTTGTTGCCAGCCGCGCCGCGATCGAGGCCTCTGGAGGGCCACCCAGAACAGCTCGGCCTCGCTTGGGGCAGCGCTGGGGCCCCTGAATTCTGAGCCGAGTGCGCACCTGTGCCTGGCCGAGGCCGTTGGAGTCGGGCCGGCCGAAGTCTTGGGACCTCTCGAGGGCCGCTTGGCGGACCCCGGCGGTCGACCACCCGCCGGGGCAGGGAGCGTCGGGCGATCGCGTGGTCTCGCGGGGGCCCTCGCGAGGGTCCGAGCTCCGGCCTCGGTGCTGCGCTCGGCCCACGCCTGGTCCCGATCTCGGCCCGGGGGGAAACTCTTGTAGCCGACGAAGGGCCTCGGACGAAGCTGCAGCGCGCTACAGGCGGTGCAGGTAGAGGGCCATCCACCCGAAACATATGAGCAACATGCGCTTGTAGGTGTTGGCGGCGGGGCTGTCGCGTGAAGCGTTCCACTCCCGACGCGCCTTCCTCCCAGGCCCTGGCCCATAGCGCGTCCACTCCCACGGCGACTCCGAGGGCGCCCACGAGGGCGGGGAAGGTTGCAGGGCACCTCCACCTTCTCGAGCTTGCTGGCTTCAAGTTCGTCAAGTGTCCTCGTTGGTGGGGGTGGCCTTCATCCGTGCTCGCCAACGTTGGCGCAGCACAATCTGAAGAATGGAAAAGCCGACAGCCGTCAGCCCAAGCACAACCAGATCGACGTACCAAGGGATGTCCAGCACCGCCGAAAATATGACCAGCCACACAATGATCTGGGCCACCGTATGGAGCCGGGTGCCCGCAAACGGGAAGGTTGGGGGGGCGGCTGTTGCAGCCGGGTTAGTCGCGGTCGTCACCGAGTGCGTCCGTAGGTTGAATGTGCTGTCGCCTCGCCATCCACGAAGAGATGTCCATCGCCCCGAGCTGCGTCGTCAGCAAGCAGGATGACCTTGGCGGCTTGGCCACCGGGCAGCGTGTACGTGACCGACGCCCAACGTGTGGTGACCGTCCTGAGTTGTGTACTCGTCGGCCACGGCCAGGGGGGACCACGAGCGCCATGACCGTGGTGGGCAACATGGAAAAAATTTAGAGCCGTCGAGACTGCGGGCAAGCTGCAAGATCTGCGATCGTTGCGAGCCGCTCCTGCCGCCGACTGGACTGAGAGCTGAAGCGAGGGGGCGCTTGAAAGCACCACGGGCTCCTAGTAGGCCCGAGTCGAGCCCGCAGCGCTCGATTCGGGTCTAGAGGCGGCGCACGCGGGTGGCGTCGACGCGCTCGAACAGCTCGCGGCGGACGGCGGCGTTGAAGGCTGACTTGATCGCCGCCCCGGCGCCCTTGGTCATGCGGCGAAAGCCGAGGTGATCGAGGAGGGTGCGGGCGAGCTCCTCGCGCTCGTAGACGCTGCCCTCGCGGCTGACGGAGCGGAGCGCCTCGACGAGGTCGTCGCGGGTGTAGTCCTCGAGCTTGCGGGTGGCCAGGCGCAGGTCGTCGCCGCTGTCGGGGTCGAGGACCTGGCGGCTGACCGCGGCGCGCAGGTGGCCTTCGAGGCGCCCGCGGAGCTTGGCGCTCACGCGCTCGTAGCCCAGGCCCTCGGCGAGCGCACGGATGGTGTCCTCGCGGGGGATCGCGGCGCGGTTGCGCAGGAGGGCGCGGAGCAGGGCCATGACCTCGACGGGTTCTTCCTCGGGGAGGACGGGCTCGGGCGGGGAGTGGACGAGGAGCGAGAGCTGCTCGGTAGGGGAGGTGCGGGGCGGTTGCGGCGAGATCGGAAGAGCA
>NZ_JMCC02000227.1 GCF_000737335.2 Enhygromyxa salina
GTCATCCGTCCGCGCCCGCCGAACGTGGGCGCGACGCAGCGGCGGCTGGATCTCGCACGCGAGCGCGCGTCCGTCGAACCCAAGCCCACGCAGGCGCGCCGCGAGATCGGCAGCGCGCTCCCGAGGCAGCCGCGCGCAGGCCTCGAGGGTGCCGTCGGACTGCAGCTCGAGCCGCCACCCGTGCGACCCGTCAGCCCCGTCAGCCCCGTCAGGAGCTGGACCTGCCGGACCCAGCAGGCGCGCGGCGTCGAGCCAGATCGGCAGCGGAGCGATCCGAAGCTCATGGACGGCCACGCCCGAGCATACCCGGTCGGGGGAGGTCTTTCGGGCGGCTCTCGTCCGCAGGCCGCCCGCTTGCGGGACGCGGGATTCGCTGGCCCAGGGCCGTCCGCAACGGGCGGCACTCGTGCCGCCCGCGGGCAGCGAACTCCCTGGCATTCGGGCGCGGGCTGAAACCCCGCACTCCTGATACCCTGGCGCTGTGCGCTGGTCCTCCAGCATCAGTGACGCGGCCGAGTTCTCGACGGCCCTCGATCGAGCCACCAGCGAGCTGCACGAACAGCTCGACGGGCAGTCCGCGGATCTCGTGTTGGTGTTCGCCTCGCGCGAGCACCAGCACCGCTGTCACGAGCTGCCGGCCGCGCTCGGCAGCGCGTTCGAAGGCGCGCTGGTGCTCGGCTGCTCGGGCAGCGGGGTGCTCGCCAACGGCCGGGAGCTCGAGGGCAGCGCCGGCTTGGCGATCGCGGCGGCGCAGCTGCCCGGCGTGGAGCTGACGGGGTTTCACGTGCCCGCCGAGCGGACCCCCGACCCGGCCGAGGCCGGCGACGACCCCGCCGACGAGCGCGCGCGCTGGAACCACGCGCTGGGCCTGGCGGACGGCCCCGATCCTCACCTGCTGCTGTTCGCGGATCCCTTCACGTGGTCTGGCGCCGAGCTGCTCGACGGCCTCGATCGTGCGTACCCAAGCGGCGTCAAGATCGGCGGCCTGTGCTCGGGCGGCGGCCGCCCCGGCGAGCACCGCTTGTTTTGCGACCAGGCGACCCACCACCGCGGCATGGTCGGCGTGGCCATGCGTGGCAACCTCGAGATCGACGCCGTGGTCGCGCAGGGCTGCCGACCGATCGGGGTGCCGATGTTCGTGACCCGTCACCAAGAGCAAGTGATCTTCGAGCTCGACGGTCGCCCCGCCGTCCAGGTGTTGCAGCACCTGTTCGACACCCTGACCCCATCCGAGCGGGCCAAGGCTCGCAACAGCCTGTTCCTTGGCGTGGTCATGGATCCACGCCGCGAGGTCTACGACCAGGGCGACTTCTTGGTGCGCAACCTGATCGGCGTGGATCCGCACAGCGGGGCGATCGGGACCGCGGCGCAGCTGCACAAGAACGCCGTCGTCCAGTTTCACCTGCGCGACGCCGAGACCTCCGCGGCCGAGCTACGCGCGCTGCTGGCGGAGCACGGCAAGCTCCGCGCCAACGACCCCAGCGTGGGCGCGCTGCTGTTCCCCTGCGTCGGTCGCGGGAAGGGCCTGTACGGCAAGCCCGATCACGACAGCGCGCTGACCCGCGAGCTGCTTGGCGCCAAGCTGCCGCTGGCTGGGTTCTTTTGTAACGGTGAGATCGGCCCGGTGGGCTCGGCCCAAGCCCGAACCTTCCTGCACGGCTACACCAGCGCGCTGATGCTGTTTCGCCCGGCCCGCATGATCTAGTCTGCGCTCCGCCATGTCGTACCAGTTCTACAACCTCCTCCACATCCTCGGCATCGTGCTGGTGTTCATGGCCCTCGGCGCGCTCGCGTTTCATGGCGCCAACGGGGGCGACAAGCAGAGCAACAAGGTCCGCGGGATGGTCATGGGCACCCACGGCGTCGGGCTCTTGCTGCTCGTCGTCGCGGGGTTTGGGATGCTGGCCAAGACCGGGGCGATGGCCTCGGGCCTGCCCGGCTGGCTCCACCCCAAGCTGTTGGTCTGGGTGTTGCTTGGTGCGGCGCCGGTGGTCGTGAGTCGCAAGCCGAGCGCGGGCAAGCTGGTGTGGTTCGCCGTGCCGCTGCTGGCCGCGACGGCTGCGTACTTTGGGATCAACCATTCGGGCGCCGGCGCCCCTGCCCCCGCTGACACCAAGTCCGATACCAAGTCCGACACCAAGTCCGAGTAGACCGTGCCTCCACGTCCCCAGCCACAGCCGCGCGCGGTCCGTCGCGAGGGACAACACTCCGCCCGCTCGCTGCTGGCGGCCGCGGTGCTCATCCCGCTCGCCTGCGCCTACCCGCTGCTCGAGCGGCAGTTTCAGGACAGCGAGCCAGCCCGCGACAACGGTGAGCTCGCGCAGCTGAGCGCGTCGACGATCGAGCTCGCGGCCCAGTTCGTGCCGCTGCAGGCGGTGTTCGGCTACGACGCCCAACCGGTCGAGGCCCCGCCGGTCGCCGAGCCACCGCCACCGCCACCGCCCCCCACGCCCGAACAGATCACGGCGCTGCTCGACGACGCCGCGGCGACGCTCGTGGATCTCGAGATCAAGATCGATCCCCGCCGCCGCGCCCGGGGTCCGCTGCCAGCTGGCTCAGGCCTGCAGCAAGCCCACGATGAAGCCCGCGCGCTGGTCCTCGAAGGCCGCTTCGAACAGATCCGCCAGTGGATGGCGCTGGCCCAGTTTGGCAGCCGCGAGCCGGGCCCCCACTGCGGGTTCTCGCCGCTGTCGCGCTACGATCTGGTCGTCACGCGCACCGCCAAGGCGGCCAAGGGGGGCGCCAAGGATCTCGCCTACCTGCACATCGTCGTGCCCGCGCAGGGCTTGCCAGGGCCCGGCCAGCGCGGCACCCACGAGGCTTGGATCGGCGACGAGCGCTGGGTCAACCTGGCTGACAGCTTGGATCCAAGCCGCGACTACGTGCCGTTCAAGACCAACGGCAACGAGTCACTGAGCCGTCAGTGGGCCCAGGCCAACGTGGTCGCGGGGCTCGTGAACATCGCCAACGAGTATCACCAGCACACCGGCATGCTGCTTGGGATCGGCGATCTCAGCCACGTGACCGGCGGCAAGATCGGGGATCACTGGACCCACCAAAAGGGCGTCGACGTCGACGTGTACCTGCTCGATCATGATCACGTGAGCACCGACGGCCGCCCGCAGGTCTGGTGGAACCACATCAAGCGTGGGGTCTCGATCTGGACCGCCGAGCCCAAGGGCAAAGGCGCGCGCGAGCCGGTGGCCGACCCCGCAGACGAACACTCGCGCACGCCAACCAGCACCCGGCTCGAGGTCCTGGCCAACATCGTGCTGCCCATCGACGACATCGCGTACTTCGTTCACAACGACTCGTCGGTGCTCGATCCCTTCGACGCCCAAGCCGGCGCTCGCCGACCGGGCCGCCGGTTTCTGCACGCCCAAAACCGCGGATTTTGGCCAGCGCACGCCGATCACGTCCACCTGCGCTGGGTCGCTGGCGAGCTGCCCGTTGGCGTGGCCCCGCGGCCCTGAGACCAGAGGGGAATCATGCCCGCGCTTGCGACGTCGAGGAGCCCCGTGTGGACTCGAGTTCCCCTGACCTGTCTGCTGGTGGTGGCCGCGGCGTGTAACTCCAACACCAGCAACGAAGACGCCCAGGTCAGCGGTGTTCAGCCGCCGCCCGGCCCCGAGCCCAGCGTCTGCCCAACCTCACAGATCCGCGAGACCAAGGCGCCGCTCGTCCGGCCCGAGCAGGAGCAGGCAGCCTACTGGATCGCCAAGCTGCCAGCCCAGACCGCGGACGTCGAGCTGCTCGACGCCGCCGAGCGCGAGTACCTGGCCGCCCGCGTGGCCGAGCTGCCCGGCGGCTGGCGGGACCCGCTGGGTGAGGCCGGCGCGGATCCACAGCTGGTCGAGGGCGAGCTGCGTGAGCGCCTCGAGTGGCTGCGCGGGCGGGTCAGCGCGGGCGCGTACGTCGTGACCCGCCCGCGCAGCCACTCG
>NZ_JMCC02000228.1 GCF_000737335.2 Enhygromyxa salina
AATGCGCCACGACCGTCGACTCGCCGCAGCGGCGGCAAGCAAAGTGGGCGAGGCCGTGCTCGAGCATGCCGCAGCGCAGGTACGCCTCGAACTCCTCGACGATGAAGTCGGGCAAGCCGCCAGACTGCTCTGCTCGCTCGAGGAAGGTCGGCCAGTGCTGCTCGATCAGCTGGTACAGCAGCGTCTCGTCGGGCCGCCGACGCTCGTAGCTGTCTCGACGCGGAGTCGTCGAGCACGGCGAGGGAGCAGCCACGACCAGCTACTCGGCCGTCGTAGACGTGCTTTGCGGAGCTCATGCGTGAGCCAGCGAGGTGTCCGGGATCTGGGCCACCTTCGCTTGCGGGATGGTGGCTTCGCCGACTCTTTCGCGGTGCACACACCGAGCGGTGCGTGCTCAGTGGTCGCGCAACAGGTGGCCCCGACTCTGGCCAATACACGCGCCTCGCTGAGATCGCGGCCTGACCTATTGCGAACTCGGCCGGCCTCGGGTATCGCATGGCACTGCGCGTCGCCGAGGCTGGGTGGCATTCTTCGAACAGGACACGGCGCCGCCCGGCTACGAGAACATCGGCGTGTGCATCGTGCCGCCGCCATGAGGTCGTGAGCCGTTCATCATGAGCCCTGCGAGGACCAGTCGAGTCTCTGTGCGAGGTGCATCGGCGCGCGCTAAGGCCTGGGTCGGTCGGTTCGGGACGATGCTCGCTCGAGCGCCGTGCGTGGGCCTGGCGGCGCTACTCGTCGGGGCCTGCGGTGCGCGGTCGAGCATCTCCGAGCCTCCCGTCACCGCTGGCGAACGGACGATCGAAGGCTCGACGACCGACCTCGAAGAACTCCACGCATTCGCGAAGCTCTACGGCTACGTCCGCTACTTTCATCCGAGCGACGAAGCTGCCGCGGCAGACTGGGAAGCCATCGCCGTCGCGGGTGCGCGCCGCATCGTGCAGGGAAGCACCCGCGCCGAGTTGCTCGCTGCGCTGCACGAGATCTTCCGGCCGCTCGCGCCCACGCTGCTCGTGTTCCCCATCGAGGCTCCGCCGCCCCCCGCCGAGCCCGGCCGCCGTGGTCGCGTGATAGCTTGGCAACACGAGGGGTACGGGCTCGGGTTCAATACGTCGGCGTATCAATCGGGCCGCACCCGTCGACCGCGAATGTTGTTGGGACAGGGGCCCGGCCACATCGTACTGACCGCCTCGATACCGGCCGAGCGAGTCCGCGGCAAGCGGGTGCGGCTGCGCGGCTGGGCTCGCGTCGAGGGCTCACACCGCAGCGAGATGGCGCGCCTATGGATGCGCGTCGAGCTGCCCAAGGGCGACGAGTTCTACGACTACACGCAGGATCGCCCGATCCGCTCCACCCAGTGGCAAGCGTCGAGCGTCGAATCGACGCCTGTCGGACCGGAGGCGACCCGGGTCGTGTTCGGGGGCGTCGCCGTCGGAGCGGGTGGCGTGTACTTCGACGACTTCACGCTCGAGGTCTCCGGCCCCGACGCATCGACGTGGACCGAGGTCACGCTCGACAATGGAGACTTCGAGTCCGGCAGTCCGTTCGATGGCTGGGAATTCGAGGGCTCCGGCTACGCCGTGCTCGAGGTGGGCGATACCCACGGCGGAGGAGCGGCGCTGAAGCTCGAGCGCTTGCGCCACAAAGTCCGCGGTGATGTGTTCGACGAACGACCGAGCGTCGGCGAGACCTTCGAGCGCGACCTTGGGGCCGGCCTCGCGTGCCGCGTCGTACTCGGGCTGCCGGCGAGCAAGCCCCTCGACATCCTCCCCACGAAGCTCGAGCCGCTGCCGGATGCGAGCGATCCGGCCGTCCGCGTGGCCGCGGCCATCATTGGGTGGAACGTGCTGCGGCACTTCTACCCGTACCACGACGTCATCGGCGAGGACTGGGAGCAGGTGCTCGACCTCGTGCTCACCGACGTGCTCGACGACAGCGGACCCGAGGACCTGCTGCTCACGCTGCGTCGCCTCGTTCATCGCCTGCACGACGGCCACGGCCATGTCGACGGGCCACTCGAGCCCGAGGTCGTGCTTCCGCTGCGGCTCGTGCGTATCGATGACGTCTTCGTCGTGACCGCGGCACCAAAGGACCATCCGCTGCAGCGCGGCGACGAGCTCGTGAGCATCGACGGCGTCTCGTCGGCCGAGCGGTTCGAGCAACGCGCTGCCTTCGTGTCCGGCTCGCCCCAGTGGATCGAGTACGTACTGCTCAATTGGGCCCGCATCACGGAAGGACGCGCGGGCACGGTGGCGCGCGTCGAGATCCTTCGTGACGACGTCTCGCACATGTTCGAGCTCGAGCGCACCCCGTTCGTGAGTGCTCCCGAGGAGTTCGACCGCCCCTACTTCGACACGCTCGAGCCCGATGTGCTGTACGTCGACCTCGAGCGCATCCCCGGGGACGAGCTCGCGCAGAAGATGGACGTCATCGCGCGAGCAAAAGCCGTCATCATCGATGTGCGCGGCTACCCGCAAGCCGACAAAGCATGGCTACGGCACTTCTTGACCAAGCCCGAGCGCGCGAAGTGGATGTTCGTGCCGCGTATCATCCGACCCGACTACGAGGGCGTGAGTGGCTTCCGCGAGGTCGGCTGGAACCTGCGTCCGGCGAACCCACACGTGACCGGCCAGGTCGCCTTCATCACCGGACCCGCAGCGATCAGCTACGCCGAGTCGCTGATGGGGTACGTCGAGGCCCATCGGCTCGGACCCATCGTCGGCTCGGCGACCGCCGGTGCGAACGGCAACATCAATAAGGTCATGTTGCCCGGCGGGTTCTGGATCAGGTTTACCGGCATGAAGGTCACGCGCATCGACGGCCGTCAGCACCACAACGTCGGCGTGCAGCCGACACATCCGGTCGAGCGGACGCTGGCGGGGATCCGTGCGGGTCGCGACGAGGAACTCGAGGTGGCTCTGGATCTCGTGCGCCCTGCCACGGTCACACGTTGAAGCGAAAAGGCGTGACGTCGCCATCGCCGACGAACTCCGACCCAAGCGAACAGCGCCCATCGCGTATACAGCTATTCGAGGTGGACGATCTCGTAGTTGGGGTCACGCACCCATCTCGCTTCGTGTGGCTGGGTGACATGAGAAACTCCGCCCCCGATGAGCCGTGAACGCGTTGTCATCCTCGGGGGCGGCATGGCGGCGCTGACAGCCGCATTCGAGCTGACCGAAGCGCCCGACTGGCGACAACACTATCGTTGTTACAGCGGGTGTTCGCGGTCGACGTGATGAGGTGCCCGTGGTGCCGAGGCGCGATGAAGCTCGTCGAGCTCGCCAACGAGCGCGAGGCTATCGCTCGAGCGCTCGCCACGGTTGGGCTCGGGCCGAGGCCACCGTCGCGGCCGAGGCCGCCCTTGCCTGGCCAACTCGAGCTGAAGTTCGCTGCTTGAACCCTGAGCGTCGCGTCCGACAATGGTTGCGATGAGCGTCGCCATGGCTCGAGCCGGCGATGGTCACGCCAGTCCGCGTCGAGCTGACCACCGCGGCCAACCAGGCTCGGCCTTCAGAACCCGCTGAACTCGATCCGCGACGCGACCGCGACGGCGTTGAAGCCGACATGAGTCAAGATCGCCAGTTGAGCGATGGCGAGCCCGACCAGGCCCGCGAGGGCGAACAACAAGAGCTCGCCGCCGGTCGCTTGGAGCGTCTTCGCCAGGGGCCGGCGGCGTGGGTTGGCATCCATCGCGGTCCGAGCATAGCCCGGCCCCGAACCCGAGAGCGCTGAGCCGACGAAGATCTGAACAGGGCGTGGTGGTCGAGCGGTATCTCGGGCTCAGGTGCCGACCGAACGCCAAGCCCAGCGGGCGCTTGGCTCGGTCTAGAAGTGAACGTCGAAGCGCGCCGATGATTGCCGCGAGCACGTAAGCATGGGTGCCATCGTGCCAGGCTCGTTCGAGCCCACAGTGTGCCGACCGAGCGATACCTCGACCCCATCGCTCGTGCTACCCTCGCCCGATGTTGCCCCCGACGGATACGGCGCTCGATCAGCCGTCCACGCGACCGTACTTCCTGTGGTGGACGTCCGCGACCGTGGCGGATCTGCGAGAGAAGCTCGTCTCCCCGGATCCGCTGGAGCGCGGCTACTGGATGGGAGCGTTGCTGCGCGAGGCAAATTCTCGCGACGTCTGGTTGTTTGTGACGCCGGCGCAGATTCGCGAGGCGTGGCCGGTCGTGCTGCGCCATCTGGGTCGACGGCGCGAGCTGTGGGGCTACTTGCTCGACATGGACCCGAGTTGGCCGCCCGCTGAACAGGGTCGAGAACTGAGCTAGCTCGAAGCTCCCGAGGCCTACGATGCTGGGTGAGCTCAGCTTCGGCCGCGGCGATCGCCGGTCTGGCGCGGCGGCAGCCCGGTATGTTGCGTCAACGCCGTGCCCTTGCGCGGTCCCTGCTTGCCCTGTTTGCGCCGCCGACCCTCACCGAGGCCGCCGGTCCCGGCCGGCTGGAACCGTGGGATCAGGTGCCGCTTGCCGTTGCCGTTCAGATCCTCACGACCCATGCGCGTGAGGGCCTCGCGGAGCAGCGGCCAATTGTTGGGATCGTGGTAGCGCAAGAACGCCTTGTGCAAGCGGCGAAGCGCCAACCCCTTGGGCACCGCGACTTGCTCGGTCGCCTCGTCGCGGGTCAGCTTGCGCAGCGGGTTGCGGCCGCTGTGATACATGGCCGTGGCGGTTGCCAT
>NZ_JMCC02000229.1 GCF_000737335.2 Enhygromyxa salina
CCACGTCTCTGCGGATGGCCCCGTCGTCTGCAGGCTCAAAACCGCCAAAGTCGAGACTAGTCGCGGGGGAGCGCCGCCGACTCAGCGAACACCGACCTCCACGGCGAGACGCGAAAGGGATGGAGGGCCGCGGCACAACCACGCAAGCGCCCAAACCGACCGACATGCGGCACGATGGCAGCTCGGAGCCAAGGGCCAGCCAAGCGGCTGGCGAGCAGGGCCCGCGCGCGGGCGGCAAGCCGCCGCGTGGCGATGCGCTCCCGCCGAGCGTGGGCCGTCGGTCTCTGGAACGATCGCGGGCTTCATGCTCGACGGCATAAAGTCGCCCCTGCGGAAGCTCAGGGCGATCACATCTATCCCAGGTCGAAGGGAGGAGATGGCGCAACAGTGGACGATATGCGCAACCTCGAGACCATTTGTGCGAAATGCAACCGGGCGAAGGGTGCTACAATCGAGTGAGTATGTCCCGGACAGCGAAAATCGTGTTCGAACTCGAGCCTGACGAGGACGGCTTTCCACCAATCGGGTCGGAGGGTCTACACGCCACCCCCCTCGAGGACGGAAGTTTCGTCCTCGACAACACGCCATTTTTCGTCACGGAGGTAGCTCTCGGCGACCGCATCGCAGCAGACCCGATCTCCGGCACCGAGGGCAAGTTTGCCTTTTCTCACGTGCTAGAGCCTTCGTCGGCGAAGTCTATCTCCATCATCTTCCTCGTCAAGGAACTCGAACAGGGGATTCTCGACAACCTCCGTAGTCGAGATTGCTACTGCGAATTTGCAGAGATTCGAGCTCTGAGGATGCTCGCGGTGAGCGTCCCCGAGACATGCAACTATGACGAACTCCGGGCCTACTTGATGAAACACGAGGCCGATAAAGCCCTCAGCTTCGCCGAATTGGCGGTATGACATGCAGCAAGACGACGGTGTCCAAGTGTCGTCGAACCCAAAACGCATATGGGACCTGCGAATGATGTACCTCCCCCCTGACGCGGACATCCAGAATTTCTGGAGTTGGGTCCAGACCATCGCTGCCGAACTCGCCCGAGATCTCGAAAATGGTGCGATCCTCGAGGCTCTCGATCGTCTATTCAATCCGTTCCCGGTCCATTTGATTTATCCGGTTGACATGGGGGCCACTCTGCCTGACGGAGAGTATCCGCTGGTCATTTTTCAGCACAGACAGGGCCTGTGTCCCCCATTCATCCCTCAGGCCCATGTCGCAGTGGGGGTCGTCGAACTGCCAGATGACGCTGAGGCATCGGGTGTCTCGGAGCGTGCGGCATACCAGAAGATGTCGTCGATCCCATCGCCGTTGAAGTCACCGATCAGCGGTCGAAACTCGCTCATGACCTGCCGTTCGAAGCGGTCGAAGTTCGCAGTGATCGGACCGCTGACCGACAGCCACAACCAGTCGGTGGGGACCCCCGGTGCGTGCCAAAACAGGTCCGTCCGATCGTCACCGTTGAAGTCGCCGATCAGCGGCATGAGACCAGGCCAAGACTGATTCGTTCGTCCTGGATGCCAGCCTGCTCGACAGCGGCGACATCTTGCTCGCATCGCTGTTCTCGGAGGCATATCTGTAGCGACGCTGGGTGACTCGGCGGCAAGGGTTGCACCGCGAGGCGCGTTGTTCGGCTGGCGTTCGTGCCCAGCATGGGCGCATGCTGAGCAAAGCAATCCTGTTCACCATCCTTGCCGCCGCATGCGGCGTGCAATCGAGCCCGGCCCCAAGTGCCGCGCCGGAAGAGCCCGACATCCGTCCGCCCGAGGACGACCAAGACGACCAAGACGACCAGCTATTCTGCTGCGAAACCGTCGACCTGAAGGCAATGACCGGTGAGGGCTGCAAGTTCCTCCCTAAAGAGCAAATCCTGTTGTGCCAGACCATCCTCGCGTGCGGTGATGTCTGGGCGCTCGACAACGGCAAGGCCGCGTGCGGGAAGTGATGCGCGACGCGGGGCGCGGCCTCACTTGGCGGTCGCGCGGTGGCGGCCGTACAAGCGGCGCATGGGCATCACGGCCCCGCTCGTGTCACAGCGATCCCCGGCAACGGCGACGGGGCACGGGCCCGCGATGGAAAGGAGCCCGCGATGGAATCTTGGGCCGGTCCTGCCACCTCGAGCGCGCACCTCGGGCCGCCGGCAGCTCGCCCTCGCTCGATTGCTTCGCAAGCGCAAGCCGGAAGCCGGCAGCTTGGATCTCGAGCAGGCCGCCGCGATCCTGAGCGTAGCAATCGACACAATCACCCAGGCATACGTCGATCGCCACCTCGAGACCACCGCCTCCAGCCCGGCCGAAGAGGCCGAGCGCGATCGCGTGGTCGACCTGCTGTGGATCGCGTTCTATGAGCGGATTGGCCATTGGGAGGTGTTCGAACGCGACGGGATCAAGCGCCTCGCCGCGATCCAAAGGCCCAACGGAGGCGGACCCGGATCGCACCGGTCCAGCCCGCCTACGAGGATCGACGCTACGACGTTCGGCTTCCACGAGCGCCCCAGCCTCGGCGCAGGTGGGCGTCAGCCTCGTCGAGCAGCCGAAGCCCGAGTTCGTCGACGTGGCGGTCGCGCCAGCGCTCGAGGCTGGTGTTGCGAACCCAGCGATTGATCGCCCCCATCGCGGCGCTGCAAGGGACCTGGAAGTTGACCTTGTCGTAGACGTTGCCCTCGATCGCGTTGCGAGCGGAGCGCTCGAGGTAAGTGCGGAACACCAGCGCCATCTGACGCTTGGGCGTGAGCGCCTCACCCACGCTCAGCTCATCGGCGTGGCGCATGCGAGCGTAGTCGATGCTCTGCTCGAAGCTGGCGCGCAGGTAGTTGTCCTGAATCTCGCCAGCGGTCCGCTGGTCGAGCTCTCCAAGGGCGTCGTGCTGGAGGTAGAGACGGTACAGCCGGTTGGCGCGGGCAGGAAAGAACACCCCGCGCTTGAGCACCTGAACCTGCCCGCCGAGCTCGAAGGCCGCCGCGGCCGGGGCGTAGTCGGTGTGGTGAATGTCGACGGTCTCGAGCATGTCCTTGACGATCTCGCTCGTCGCCGCCTCGACGCTGCACTGGTTGATGCTGCCCGTGACGATGAACTCGGCGCCGAGCAGGCGCGCCGCGGCGACGGCCTGTGGACAACCCAGGCCACCGGCGGCGCCCAGCCCGACGTGCTCGGGGTAGCGGTGGACAGCGGCAAACTCATCGCGCATCGCAACGAGCGCGGGGAGGATCGCCCCGAGCACGCCTCGCTCCGTCCCGCCACCTCCGTCGGCCTGGGCGCACAGATCGTCGGCCATCGGCACCCGCGCGAGGCAGTGGGCCTCGTCGTCGGTGATCACGCCCTGGGCGAGGAGCTCCTCGACGAGATACGCAGGCGCGGGCGACAGGAAGCTCGCGGCGGTCTCCGGCCGTGAGACCCGGGCGAGGATACGGTGACGAATCTCGATGCCCGCGCCGTGCCGCGCGAGGCCCTTGGCTCGATACCAGACCAGCGCGGGGGTCATGGACGTGAAGCCGCTGACATCGAGCACCCGGACGCCGCGATGGAGGCAGGTCGCAACCCGAGCTCGCTCGCGCGCGTCGGACAGCTCGTGGACGAGACTGACCCCGAACGAGCCCGGCGCGAGCTCGCCGTGGAGCTCGTCGAGCATCGCGCCGAGCTGGACTTCATCGAGACCGTGGGCGCCGAGCAGACCAAGCAAGCCGGCCCCCGCCATGCGACGCACGAGGGCCGTCGACGCGACGCCTTCGTGCATCCCGCCGCCGGCCGCATAGGCTCGACGAAGGCCGTAGCGCGCGCAAAAGCGCTGCTCGAAGCCCGACGAACTCGCCGGACCCGACGCGAGGCTCGGCGCCGAACTGGGCAAAGCCGCGGCTCGGGGCGCGGGCGCGACCACAGCTGGCGTGGGCGCGACCACAGCTGGCGTGGGC
>NZ_JMCC02000023.1 GCF_000737335.2 Enhygromyxa salina
AAAGGCCGCAGACGGCCCGAACCCGGCGTATCTACGCACGTGGAGATTAACGAAGCCACGCCCGGTCGGGCCAATACACCGATCGAAAGGAAGCGGGGTCACGAGACTGGAGTAGACCTAGCCGGGTTCGGGTCGTCTGCAGCCCGTGCGCGGTCCCCATCGTCCCCCCACACCCCCGCAAACAACCACCCAACCCCCCGCTACCAAACCCCCGCTACCAAACCCCAATCCACATCAACAAAACCACCACAGCATTGTGCAACAAGTGCAACACCACCCCCGGATAGATCGACCCAGACCGCCACCGAAGCCACCCCGCCAACACCCCCAAACACATCAAGAACACCCCACTCAACACCGCCAAGTGCAAGGTAGTAAACGCAATAGCCACCACCACAATAGCCGCCCAAGGCTCCACCACCGCCGACACCCGCTCGAACAAGATCCCCCGAAACGCCAACTCCTCGATCACCGCCGGCTGCAGCGACCAAGTCAACAAGAGCAAAGGCAGCGAGTACCCAGCGTCAATGCACAGCCCCAGCGCGTCGACGCTGCTCGCCCCCACCAGGTTCTGCGCCGCCCACAAATTCCCATACGCGATCGCAACCGTGACCGGAACCGCCGCCACCGCGATCCCCCAGTAGCGCATGTCCCCAACCGTCCGCAGCGGCCCAACGAGATCCGCCCGGTGCACGAACGCCCAGATCAGCACCACGATCGTGTCGACGACCAGGATCGAGTCGAGCACCGCAAAGAAGTCCGCCGAGTCGAGCAGGTACGACGCCAGCAGCGTCCCCAGCAACACGAAGTACAGCGCCAGCGCCGAGACCAGCCCCGCGCCCGCCGACATGCCAGTCTGCTCGACCGCAGCCGCGGTAACCCGCGGCTTGCCACAGCGCCCGCACGCCGACGCGCCCGCCGCCCAAGCCGTGCCGCACTCACCACAAAAACTCAGGGGCTCGCGGTAACCCATGGCTCAGGCCATCCCGCGTTCGCGCACGAACTCACGGTGTTTTAGCCCCGCCGAGATCGCCCTGACCAAGACCACGACGACGAAGATCTTGAGCAACACGCCGTTCGTGATCGTGCTTGGGTCGGCGATCGCGTCGGCCAAGTGCATGGTTGCGAACAGCAAGAGCGCGACGATCGACGCGGCCAGCGGGTTGGACTTGCACCACACCCACAGCCCGCCGAACACTGCGCCAAGCCCCAACACCACGACCATGCCGGTCGTGTCGATGACGTCGGTGACCAACCAGATCCCGGCGAACAGCGTCTGCAGGATCGCCACCAGCCCGATCGCGCCCCTGGCCTTCTTGACCTCGAGCAGCATGACCTCGGCTTCGGACTCGTCGGCGATCCGCTCGGCCTCGGCGACCTTGGCGAGCGAGCACCCGCAGTTCTCGCAGAACTTCAGCCCTCTCGCGTTGGCGTGTAGACACTGGGAACAGGTGAGCATCGGAAAATGATACCGGTTGTTTTCAGCTCGGGCGAGGGCTTCTCGCTCGCTTGCAGGCGGGATTTGTAGACTGGTTCACCGAGGGCAGCGAGCTGTTCGCTCCTAGCGTTGCGGTGGTCTGCCACGCTACTCGTTTCGCAGCGGAGTCATGGTGGGAGCCGTTTTTTGCGCTCACGCCGGCGCCTGTTGGACCCCGTGAGACCTTGTTTGGGGCGCTATGCTCGGGACCGAGCCTCATGACGATCAACAGGCAGACGCTACGCTGGAATGGCTGGGGGGCGCGGGACCGGGCCTTCGAGTTTGGTGACCACGCGGACGCCGTGTGGACGTGGCTGCGGTCCGAGCTGGGGCTCGCGGCCTTCGAGCGGCGGCCCGCGGTCCCGCTCGAGGAGCTGGTGCTGCCCAAGATCACCCTGGCGGCCGAAGCCCGCGTCGCGCTCGAGGGGATCGTGGGGCCACAGTGGGTGCGCGCGGATCCCTACGAGCGGGCCTTCCATGCCCGCGGCCAGAGCTACCACGACCTGTTGCGGCTGCGTGCTGGCGAAGTCGAGACGGCGCCGGATCTCGTCGTGTATCCGCGCGCCGAACAGGTCCAGGCCGTGCTCGCTTGGGCCGACGCACACGAGGTGGCGGTCGTGCCCTACGGCGGTGGCTCGAGCGTGGTGGGTGGGGTGTCGGGCGAGGCCGGTCAGCACCGCGCTGTCGTGACCCTCGACACCACCCGCATGGACCGGCTGCTGCGGCTCGACGAGACCTCCCACACCGCGACCTTCGAAGCGGGGATCTACGGTCCCCAGCTCGAGCAGGCGCTGCAAGATCGCGGGTTCACGCTGGGGCACTACCCGCAGTCGTTCGAGTTCTCGACCCTGGGTGGGTGGATCGCCGCCCGCGGGGCCGGGCAGCAGTCCAGCCGCTACGGCGGCGCCGCGACCTGGCTCGTTGGCGCCAAGCTAGCGACGCCCGCGGGCGAGTGGTCGACTGGCGCGTTCCCAGCCTCTGCCGCCGGGCCCGACTTCAACCACCTGATCGCCGGCAGCGAGGGCGCGCTCGGGATCATCACCCAGGCCACGGTCAGGCTGCACCGATCCCCCAGCGCCCGCGACTACCGGGGCTGCCTGTTCCCCGACTTTCATCATGGCGTCGCCGCGATCCGCGAACTGGTCCAGGCCGAGGTCCCGCTCGCCACGCTGCGCCTGTCGGATCCGTCCGAGACCGACTTCTTCTCGGAGTTTGCCAAGGCCCGCAAGCCGCCCAGCACGGGCCGCCGCGTGGCCGGGCGCGCGCTCGAGGCGATGGGCTACGGGGGGGATCGCTGCGTGCTGATCATTGGCCACGAGGGCGAGCGTGGGGCTGTCGACGCGGCCCACACCCGAACCAACGCGATCGTGCGGCGCAATCGAGGGATCCCGCTGGGCCGCGGGGCCGGCCAGTCGTGGTACCGCGACCGGTTTGCGCTGCCCTACATCCGCGACCCGCTGCTCGACCGGGGGATCGCCGTGGACACGCTCGAGACTTCGACGTCGTGGTCGAACCTGCTGCCGCTTCACCAGGCGGTGTCCAGCGCGATCTCGGCGGCTGCCAGCGCGACGCTGCGCAGGGGTCAGCGGGCCATGATGATGGCCCACGTGTCGCACGCGTACGTGGACGGAGCGTCGCTGTACTTCACAATCGTGTTTCCGCAGGCGCCGGCAGGCGAGGAGCTGCAGCAGTGGCAGGCGATCAAGGCTGCGGCCTGTCAGGCGATCGTCGACCACGGCGGGACCATCAGCCACCATCATGGTGTGGGCACGGATCACCGCGCCTACCTGACCCACGAGAAGGGCCCGCTCGGGGTTCGCTTGCTCGGCGCGATCAAGTCCGAGCTCGACCCGCGTGGGATCATGAACCCGGGCAAGCTCGTGCGCTGACGCCCCCCTTGGCCCAGATGTTGATAGCATGCGCGGATGCGAATCGCGCGAGCGCTCTTCCTTCCCCTGGTCCTGCTCGGAGCCGCGTGCGGCGATGGTGCTGGTGACATCGAGCCGCGCGACGGCGCCTGGAGTTACATGGGCAGCGCGGCCGTCGACGACACCTGCATGCTCGACGAGCTCACCGTCGACATGCCGGGCACCTTCACGATCACCAATAACGGCGACGGCACGTTCACGGTCAACGACACCCAGAACATGTTCGACTGCACGATCGACGGCTCGAGCTTCAGCTGTCCAAGCCGGCTCGCCGGCGAGAACGACATCGGCGCCCAGTTCAGCCTGGATGCGGTCGTGCGCTACAACGTGTCTGCGTCGGGCAGCTTCGAGTCCGAGACCCAGATGAGCGGGCGGCAGACGGTCGTGGTCAACTGTGACGGCGCCGACTGTGCGAGCTTCGAGGCCCTGGTGATGGTCACGACGCCCTGCGGGTGGGCGCAAGACTTCACGGCGAGCGCGAAGTAGGTCTTGACCACGATCGTCTTGGGCTGCCCGGCCGCGCCGCTCCCCAGCTCGATGGCCGTGATCATCGCGGCGATCGAGCGCGCCGGGATCACGGCTCGGGTCGCGGCGCTCGATCCCACGAGCACGGACGACGCGGCCCACGAGCAGCGCTACCGGGTCGCGCTCGCGGGCGTGCAGGGGCCGGTGATCCTCGGTGGGTTCTCGCTCGGGGGCCGGATCGCGGCGCGGCTGTGCCCAGAGCTCGCTCCGCAGGCGCTGCTGTGCTTGGGGTACCCGTTTCACGTGCGGGGCCAGCCGCGCGCGCGCCATGGTCTAGAGGCGCTGGGCCGCGTGCGGGTGCCAACGCTGATCATCCAGGGCACCCGAGATCCCCACGGCAGCGAGGCCGACGTCTGCGGCTATGCGCTGCCGGACACGGTCCAGCTCGCGTGGCTGCAAGACGGCAACCATCACTTCGTGCCGCGCGAGCGCTCGGGGCACACGCACGCGCAGCACCTCGCAGCGGCGGGCGCGGCCGCGATCGCGTTCATCCAAGCGCGGTGAGCCGGCGTTCGTGGCATGACTGCGCCCGCATGAGCAACGCGCCCCACGACGGTCGCTCGCCGATCGAGCGCTCGGGCTTCTCGTATCTGCCCGGCTTCATCAGCGTCGCCGAGGGCGAGCAGCTGATCGCCTACTTCGCCCAGCTCGTTCCGCTGTGGGAGCACCGCCATCGCAGCAACGCACACGCGCGACCGGGCGCGCACAGTCGGCGACTCACGCGGCCGGTCTACTGGCTGGGCGCGTGGCAGTTCGCGTGCCTGGGCTACTACGCCGAGCCGGACCACCGCGAGGATCGCTGCGTCCGCGCCGAGCCGTTTCCAGCGGTGATGCGCACGATCCTGGATCGCCTGTGGCCCAACCTGCGCGGTCACGATCCCAGCTTGGACGAGGTCCCGAACACGTGCCTGATCAACTACTACGGCCGCGAGATCTCGGACGGCCCGCCAGTCGACTACGCGCGGCTGCGGATGCATCGCGACGGCGAGCCGGGACCCGTGGTGATGTTCTCGCTTGGTCAGCCTGGGTTGCTGGAATTCATCGATCCCGAGCGCAGCGACGCGCCCGAGCTGGCGGTCTGGACCCGGCATCGCTCGGTCACGATCCTGAGCGGGCCCGAGTTTAAAGATCGTCTGTACCACCGCATCACGGAGGTCCGGCACGGGCGCCAGCCGGTGATCGGGTGTCAGCTCGAGGGCTTTGAAGCGCGCCGGGTGAGCGTGTCGTTTCGGACCGTGCCGCAGGAGCTGATCTTGGATTTTGCGGAGCTCAGCGCGGCGTCTCGGGACATGGTGCGAGATTACGTGCAACAGCTCGCGCGTGGATCGGCGCACTTTGACGAGCAGCTCTCGCGCGAGTGAGGGGCGACAGCGCCAGTCCAGGGTCAGTCGCCGGGCACCACCGCCACCGGGCACCGAGCTGTCGCGGCGAGCTCACTGCTCACGCTCGACAGGAACAAGCGCTCGACGACCCCGAGCATGCGCGAGCCGGTGACCAAGATCGCCGCGTCCTCGGCGACGGCGAGCTCGCTCAGCTGCTTGGCAGGATCGCCCATGAACACGTGCTGCTTTGCGTCCTCGAGGCCCATCTCGCCGGCCCACTCGCGCAGCTTTTGGCCGGCGCCCGCTCGCGTCTGCGCCTGCAGCGTCTCCATGCTGGCCGCCGGAATGTACGAGATGCCCCAGGCGAACGCTTGGGTCCCGTGGGCCAGCATCAGCGGGCGCCCGAGCTTCTTGGCCAAGCCCGCCGCGAACCGGGTCGCGGTCGCGCCGTGGCCAGTGAGATCCACGCCCACGATCACCGGCCCGTCGCCCAGGCCGGGGTCGCCCTCGCTGCCAAAGTCCGGGGGCACGACCACCACTGGGACCGGCAGCCGGCGCAGGATCTTGCGCGCAACCTCGCCCAGGCGCACGATCGGATCTTCGTCGCGATTGGCCCGGCGACCGATGACCAGCGCGTCGACGCCGAGCCGGACGCTGGCTTCGGCGAGCCCGCGCTCGATCTCGGCATCCTCGACCAACTCCACGCGGACCTGGGCCGGGTTGTGCCCCGCTTGGGCCATGAGCGCGGTGATCTGCGAAGCGACCTTCTCATGCATTTGCTTGGCCTCGGCCTGGTTGACCAGCGGATGCAGCAACTCGAGGTCGGGCAGCGCGTGGATCCCAAGCGCGAGATCTTCGTCGGTCCGAGCGAGCGCGCTGGCGAAGCGCACCGGACCGAGGTGGGCTTCGTGAAGCTCGACGCCGATCGCCCACTTTGAGGGCGGTGGTTTGTCGGGGCTGGGCATGCCCCCATGGTCGGACGCGCTCGCGCTCAGGTCACGGGTCGCCGGGCGATTTTTTTGCGTGCGTGCTGCACACAGCCGAAGCGCATTGACTTGCTTCGGCGTCCTGTGATGTTGCCACGATCTGGGCGGGCGTCACTTGGCTTCTGGTTCGCCCTCGCAGCTGGACGGCTCGGGCCCGGCGTCATCAGCTCGAGCGGCGCGCTGGTGGTGCTCGACGCAGCGCACGCAGCTCTGCGAGGCCCGCTGGCAGCGCTGCTTCGCGACCCTGCAGAGATCCTGATACTCGTCGTCGCCCACGCGTTCGTCGGCGATCTCGCACATCTTGGTCTTGACCTCGCAGATCGCCCGCGACAGCTCGCACAGCTCCTCGCACTTGCCAGTGTCGAGGTTGGCGGAGGTGACTTGCTGCTCGCTTTGTTCGACGAGGCGGCGTAGGCGAAGGTCGAGCTCGTCGATCGACTCGCCCTCGAACTCGCCCTCGGGGGTGAGCTTGGAGTCGGAGCCGTGGCCGGTGGGGGTGATGGTGCCGCCGCCGCTGCGTTGATCACAGGCGCCAACGAGCAAGCACGAGAGGGCAAGACACAGGGCGCCGATCGAGTGGACCCGTGCCGCTTTCGTCCTTCGGTTCATGTTTCGACCTCCTCGAGCAGCAGCGTGAGCAGCTCGAGCGCGCGTGCGTAGGAGCTCATGGCCAGGGCATGGTCGCCGGTCTGCGCGGCGGCGTCACCCAGGGCGACCAAGCAGCGCGCGGAGCCTCGATCGATCGGCAGCGAGCGCTCGGGGGCGAGATGCGGCCCGAGCAAGCGCAGGGCTCGCTCGGGATCCCGCTCGGTCAACATGAGCTCGGAGGTGCGCGCGAGCAGTTCGTAGTGCAGCAGCTCGGCGGTGCCGTCACCCGCGGGCGGCGTGCGCTCGAGCGCGGTCATCAGGATCTTCAGCGCCGCTTGGTGCTCGCTGCGGTCGGCCTGGCTGTGCGCTTGGGCGATCGCCTGCACGTACTCGAGGCCGGCGGCGCTTGGCTGACCAGGCAGGACCGCGTGGGTCTCGAGCCGGGTGTCGAGGGCAGGCGGGTCGTGTGGATCACTGTCGCTCGGACCACCGCACGCGGCGATTGTGATCACGCCAAGCAGGACCAGCGCGGACGCGGCGGATCGCCAGCGTGTGAACCTGCGCTTCGTCACCCGCCCTGCTCCTGTTGAGCCGCGAGCTCGCGCTGATACGCGGTCGCGAGTTGGGTCGCGCGCTCGGTGTCGGTCTGGCCGTCGTCGACGATCCGCAGCGCCGCGCGGGCTTGCTCGCCAAGCTCCAACACTTGCTGCGGTTGGAGATCTTGGGTGGGGGCCTTGGCCTGCTCCCCGCTGTCACTGGGCTGGACCACCCACAACAGCACGGCGGCCGCTGCGGCCACACCTACCGCCGCGAACAGCCAGGGCCTGGCGCCGCCTCCACGACCGGGTTGGGGCGCCGTCGCTGCGCCGGGCAGCCGTTGCTCGACAGCTCGCCACCCGCGATGCAGCTCGAGCTCCGACAGATCATCGAACGCCAGCGGCTCGGCGAGCTGCGCGAGTCGAGCCACGCTCGCTACCTCTGGATCAATCTCGTGATCAATCTCGTGATCAATCTCGTGATCGGGATCATCGAGGGCCAGCTCAGCCGCGCTTGGCGGCGCCTCACCGAGGGCGGCGAGCTCGTCCGCGATCTTCGCGGCGTCGGTGTTGGAGGGGGCTTCACTCATGGGCTGGAGGGGGTTGGGCTTCACGGTGCGGGGAACTCGGAGCCTTCTTCGCCGGTTCCATAGCGTCGCACATAGACCTTACGAAATGACTTGCACGCGCGGAACAACAGCACGTCGAGGGTCCCGATCGTGACGTCGAGTTGCTCGGCCGCGTACTGGCGCGAGCGCTTCTCGAACATCCGAAGCTCGAGGACATGACGGTAGCGCGGGTTGAGATCGCTCATGCACGCGTCGATGCGCTCGCGCAGCGCGTCCGAGAGTTCGGATCGGCCAAGCAGTGACTCGGCGTTGCTGTCCGAGACGTCGGGGATCTGCTGCTCGAAGCCCTCGGGCCAGGCGGTCGTGCGGCCGGCCTTGCGCAGGTGGTCCAGGCACAGGTTCTTGCCGATGCGGATCAACCATGGAAGCAGACCCTTTCCCTGCCAGGTGAAACGCCGAAGGTTTTCCATCGCGCGGACGAAGGTGTCGGCGAGCAGATCCTCGGCGAGGTTTCGATCGCGGACCAACGGCATGATCGCGCAGCGGAACACGGTGTTGGCGTGGAGCATGTAGAGCTCGCGGAATGCTCGTTGGTCGCCTGCTTGGGCGCGCTCCACGAGCTCCCGCTCGAGTTCTGGGCTGGTCGCATGGGGTGGGGTCTCGTTCGCCACTGGCGTCCTTGGCGTCGAATGCCCGAAGGATGGGTGCCGCCGTGCGCGAGTGGTGTCCTCGCGCGGCAAACGGGCCCTGCCAGGCCACCTTACATCGCCCGCCTCGGGGCGAGGTGAGGGGTTTGGCGGAGATGGTTGGGCTGGAGGGATCATCCTGGGGCTTGCATGGTGGGGGGGCTCACACGCTGGCCAAGGCCACTGACTTCGAGCTGTGCGAGGCCGGCTTCTGCCCCGCTCCGTGGATGGCCGGACAAGGCAATCCGACCATTCCTAACGGCGAAACTCATGGACGTGGGGCAACTTACAAGACTCGCTCGAGGTTTTTTGAAAGCGGCTTGCGCGAAACCCGTTGGGCGCGACTTGCCCAGGCGGGATGACCAAAACAAGCCAACGCGCGCGGGTGTCACACGCGATGCGGTGTCTCTCCGCTTGACCGGGGCATGGCACGGGCGTAGTCACAGGCCGCCGGATCGCAGTGCCCAGCTCTCTTTCAGCCCTGCTCGTGTGCGGCGTCCTGACCTGGGCGCCGCCGCCATCTGATCCTCTTCCGCCCGACGCCGGGCCGGAGCCCGCCGTGGCGCCCGCCGCAGATGTGGAGGGGCCCGCGCCCACGTCCACGCCTACGCCGGCGTTCAAGGACACCGGTGAGGTTGAGCTGCCGTACCAGACGGAGGAGCTGCAGTTGTCCGAGGTGCTCGAGCTCGCGCTCGTAGAGAACCTGGATCTGCAAAACCGCTTGGTCGCGATCGAGATCTCCGAAGCGCAGATCCTCGCAGCATCGGGTGCCTTCGACGTGACGATCACCGCTGGGGTCGCGGCCTCGGTCCAGGTCAGCAAGCCACGCGGATCCGCGTTCGTGTTCAGCACCGGGTCGCGCTCGGTCTCGGCCAACTTTGGGGTCAGCCGGCGGCTCGAGACCGGCGGCAACCTCTCGCTCACGGTCGACGTCGCGCGCACGCTGACAGATCAGCCGATCAGCTTTTTCAACCCGGCGCTCGGCTCGGCGTCGCTGGCCCAGTACCAGGTCCGCCCCACGCTGACCTTCATGCACCCGTTGCTCAAGGGCATGGGTGTTCGGGTCAACCGGGCGGCACAGGATCGGGCCCGACTCGCGCGCTCGAGCGCCGAGGCCGATCAGCTGGTCACCGCACAGAACTTGGTGCGGGATCTGATCGGCGCCTACTGGGACGTGCTCGCGGCC
This sequence comes from Enhygromyxa salina, assembly GCF_000737335.2. Taxonomy (GTDB): domain Bacteria; phylum Myxococcota_A; class Polyangia; order Nannocystales; family Nannocystaceae; genus Plesiocystis; species Plesiocystis salina_C. The sequence continues at coordinate 9,804 of NZ_JMCC02000023.1, forward strand.
CAGCGTGACCTCGAGAACAAGCGGCAGTCTGTCGAGCTCGCCAAAGAGCAGCTCGCCCGGACCCAGGCGCAAGTCAGCGCGGGTCGGCTGGCCGCGGTCGAGTCCAAGGCCGTCGAGCAGAGCCTCGCCCAGCGCGAGACCGATGTGTTGCTGGCCGAGAACCTGCTGCTCGACACCAGCTTGGGCCTGCGCACGCTGATGGGTCAGGAGTTCGCCGGGCGCGAGGTCTTGGGGGTCGTGCCAACCACGGATCCGGTCGAGTCGATCGTGCCCGAGCCGGTCGACATGCAAGGCGCGATCGATCGCGCGCTCGCGGCCAACCCGGCCGTGCGCCAGCTGGAGATCGCCCTCGCGAGCAAGCGCATCGACGAGATCGAGACCGTCAACCAGCGGCTGCCGCAGCTCGACTTCACCGGCACCTTCACGCCGCAGGGCCGCAGCGTCGACGCGCTCCCAGATCCATCAACGGGCGAGTCGGGCACGACCGGCAGCTGGGGCGAGGCGTTTCGCAACTTCGGCACCGACAGCGTCTCGCGCGACGGGCTGTTCGCCGAGTACACGGTCAGCGGCGCCTTGGATCTGACTTGGTCGGTCCAGAACCGGGCCGCGAAGGGCAACCATCAGCGCGTGCTCGCCGAGATGCGGCAGGCCGAGGTCAACCTCAAGTCGATCCGCCAGAGCACGGCGACGCAGGTGATCACCGCGACCAACAGCTTGCGTTCGGCCACCAAGCAGATCGAGCTTGGCCAGGTGTCGGTCGAGCTGGCCGAGCAGAACCTGGCCGCCGAGCAGGCGCGCTTCGAGGTCGGCCGGGCAACCAACTACGACGTGTTGTTTCGGATCGACGAGCTGTTGAATGCGCAGACGACCTTGCTGCGGGCCGGGTTGGACTACCTGCGGGCGCGCGCGCAGCTGCAGGCCCTGACTGGCGAGATCCTGCCGGCTTACGGTCTGGACATTCCGGGGTAGTCGTGGCGCCGGACTGGTCAGCGATCCTCGACCAACGTGATCACCGGCCGTATCCGCTGCCGGACCGGCCCTGGCACATGACGATGTCGTGGCTGGATCTGTTGTTTGCACATTGGAGCTTTGACCCCGCCGTGATCGCGGCGTTGCTGCCCGCAGGGTTGGAGCTCGACACCCACAACGGGCGCGCGTGGGTTGGCGTGGTGCCGTTTCGAATGGAGCACGTGGGGCCGCGGGGGCTCAATTGGGTGCCCGGGGTCTCGGCCTTTCCCGAGCTCAATGTGCGGACTTATGTGACCGCGGGGGGCAAGCCAGGGGTGTGGTTCTTTAGCTTGGACGCCGCGAGCAAGGTGGCCGTGGCCGCGGCTCGGGCTGGGTTTCACCTGCCGTATTTTCGGGCGCGGATGCGCTGTGAAGAGCGCGATGGGTGGATCGAGTATCGCAGCGAGCGGCGTCACCGAGGGGCCCCAGCGGGGGAGTTCATCGGGCGCTATCGCGGGGTTGGGGAGCGCTATCTGAGCTCGGTCGGGACGCTCGAGCAATGGTTGACCGAGCGCTATTGTCTGTACGCGCAGGATCGACGCGGGCGGATTCTTCGCGGCGAGATTCACCACGAGCCGTGGCCGCTGCAGCGGGCCCAGGCCGAGATCGAGCGGTGTACGGTGACGGACGGGTGGGGGATCGTGCTGCCGGATGACGAGCCGGTGTTGCACTTCGTGCGGCGGATCGATGTTGTCGGGTGGTTGCTCGAAGCCGTGTCCTGAGTTGGTTCCACCGTGGGTGAGGTTTGGCGCCGCGCTCGCGGACGACCCCCGGCGCTTTAGGTTGCCGTGCGACGCGCGTGACGGGTACGCTGCGTCATGGCCTCGGCTTCCCTGTACTTCGCGGTGACCCTGCTCCTTGGTCCCCCTGTCCAAAAGCCAGCCGTAGGCCCCGCCGAGCCCGCAACCGGCGAAGCCGCGATCGCGCCCGCGCACGTCGACTCCGAGGCCGCGAGCTCGCCCGAGCCCGATCTGAGCACAGATCCCGAGGTCGGCCCGATCGCGGATCCGCCGGCAGACGCAGACCCAGATCCCGTCCCAGAGCCGCTCCCGGATTCGGGCGCCAACGAGCTCCCGAGCTGGCAGTCCGAGCCCGTGCCGCTGCCCACGGGCGATCCCAACGACGTCCAGGTCGTCGACGAGTGGGGCGTCCCGGTCGTCGTTCCGGTCGACCGTGGCCCCGCGAAAGGTGGTGGCTTCTACGCCGCTGCCGGCGGTCTGTTTGGCATCATGATCACGCGGCAGTGGGTGACCGCCCTGACTTGCTCCGACGTCTACTGCGGCAACCGGGGCTTCGTCGACCGCGCGCTCAGCCTGGGGACCATGGGCTTCGCGGCCGGCGGTGGCTGGTTCGACGGCCGCCGAGCCGCCTGGAAAGAAGACCGGGACGGCACGGGCCAAAAGAAGCTGACCGGGCGCCGCGCCGCTGGCTGGACCTTGTTCGCGCTGGGCGTCAGCGGTCTGATCGCCGACACCGTCCTCTACAACGTCTGCTACGACAAGGCGCTGGGCCCGTACACCCAGCTCGACGGCTTCAGCTACACCTGCTCGCCGGTCGCCTCTGTCGTCGTCTTGGACTTCTCGACCTTGTTCGGCGCGGTCGGCATGGGCCTTGGCATGTCCGCCGAGAGCCAGCTGAAGCATCGCAAGAAATACGAACTCAGCGTCGCACCCTGGGGCGGCCACGGTCAGGCTGGCCTGTCCCTCAGCGGCCGGTTTTAGACCCCACGCGGACACTCCAGCTCAGTCGTGCTAGGCATGCGCCCGCATGCCCGTTGTTCGTCGACTGTTCCCCCTCGCGCTGTGTCTCGCGCTGCTGATGGGTTGTCGTGGTGAGCCGCAGATCATGCGGGTCGAGCTCGCCGTCGCGGGCATGACCTGCGACTCGTGTGTGCAGGCGATCACCCATGAAGTCGGGCGATTGGAGGGCGTGCGTTCGGTCGAGGTCGATCTCGAAGCAGGCACCGCCGTCGTCACCTTCACGCAAGGCGAGATCGAGCTCGCCGCGATCGAGCAGACGATCGAGAAGATCGGCTACGACGCGGAGCCCGGGGTCGCGACCGTCGAAAACCCCTAGTGAGCGTCAGCTAGGCCTTGAATAAGCGCTGTAAAACAGCAAAAAGATGAAATTCACCTGAGGAGCCCAGCGTACGAGGGGTTGCGACACCTTCCGCGAACGCGACGAGGAGCTCTTCAGGTGAACCGAATCCTACTCCAAGAACTACGAGCCGAGAAGTACAAGATCGACCGCTGCCTCAGGCAAGCCAGGGGTGGCATGGCGCCGCGTGACGACGGACCCGAGCTCGGGGCTGGCCGAGCTCGCTACGAGCTGTCGGGTCGAGTCCGAGCGATCTCGTTCGGCGGCATCGGTGCGATCCACAACCTGGTCCGCTCGCTCGGGCTTGCTGAGGCGCTTGACGAGTGGCTGCCGTTGCTCAGCCAGCACCGCCCCTATCACGAGTCGGATCACGTCCTCAATATCGCGTACAGCTTCCTGTGCGGAGGGCAGTCGCTCGATGACATCCACCGGCTCCGCTGCGACGGCGGCTACCTTCAAGCCTTGGGCGCTCGGTCTCTCCCAGCCCCGACGACGGCGGGAGACTTCTGCCGGCGATTCACCGCCGACGATGTCGGCACGCTGACTGGGCTCATCAACGATGCGCGAGTGAAAGTCTGGCAACGCCGAGGCAAGGCGTTGCTGGGGCAGACCGCCCGCATCGATGTCGACAGCAGCATCGTCGGCACCACTGGCGAGTGCCGGAAAGGCATGGACATGTCCTACAAGGGTATCTGGGGCTACCACCCTTTGCTGGTTTCGCTGGCGAACACCAACGAGCCGTTGTTTTTGGTTAACCGAAGCGGCAACCGGCCTTCGAGCGAGGGCGCCCCCGAACTCCTCGACGAAGCCGTCGCGCTGTGCCGCGGCGCTGGCTTCAAGAACGTCCTGATGCGAGGTGACTCGGCATTCTCGACGACCGAGCACTTCGATCGCTGGACCGAAGACGGCGTCCACTTCGTGTTTGGCTACGGTGGCGCTCCGACGCTCAAACAGCGTGCAGACGGGCTTCCAGAGGAGGACTACGCCAAACTCATCCGCAAGGCCGAGCGGGCGCTCGACGAAGAAAAAGTGCGTCGAGCCAAGCAGCCGCGGGTCAAGCAGTCCGTCGTCGAGGAGCGCGGCTACAAGGACATGCGGCTCGAGTCCGAGCACATCGCCGAATTTGCACACACGCCCGCGCGAGCCAAGAAGTCGTATCGGATGATCGTGCTGCGCAAGACGATCATCGAGGAGCGCTACCAGCGAAGCCTCGGCACCAACATTCGCTACTTCTTCTACGTGACCAACGACCCGGACCTCACCGCCGAGCAGGTCGTCATCGAGGCCAACGAACGCTGCAACCAAGAGAACCTGATCGCGCAACTCAAGGGTGGGGTCCGCTCCCTGACGACCCCGCTCAACACGCTCGAGGCCAACTGGGCTTTGATGGTGATGACGACGCTCGCGTGGTCGCTCAAAGCCTGGATCGCGCTCACGATGCCGTCGTCGCCCCGCTGGCAAGAGCGGCATGACGCCGAGTGGGAACAAGTCGTGCGCATGGACTTCCGCACCTTCGTGCTCGACTTCATGATGATCCCTGCGCAGATCGTAAACACAGGCCGCCGGCTGGTGTACCGGCTGCTGGCCTGGCGACCATGTGCGCACATCCTCGTGCGTGCGCTCGAGGGATCGTGACCTCGGCCTGCCGGTCGCATGGTGCCCCGGCAGGCTGCGGAAACTTCAACCCCTCACCCTACGAAGGAGGTCTGGTCGAAAAACAAGAGGTCAGCAGGGAGCACCGACCCCCGCAGACGGCAGCCTGTGTCTGCGGAGCGCGGCTCGCTTCTCTTCGGCCCGCAGCGCTTGATCAAGGCCTAGTACCCTGCCGCACACCCTAAGTTCGATCCGGGTTATGCACGGCACTGAGGCCCGGTACAGCGTCGTCGCCGCTCCTCGCCCTTGGGCCTCAGCTCCGCACCTAACCCGGAACGAACTTAGGGTGTGCGGCTCTAGGCCCGAATCAAGCGCTGCGCGCTCGGCTCGGGCCTACTATATCTTCAAGGGAGCCTTCAAAAAGCCCGCTGGCCTCTCCAATTTAGCGCTTGATTCGGGGCTAGAGCGCCAATCAGTGAGCACGGCGGCGACCCGCACTCGGTAGGCAACGTGTACCTGACCGCGGGGACGCACGACGACCCGATCGGCGTTGGGACGAATACCCACATCTTTTGTGGGTCGGGCGCGGATTGGGACCGCGACATGGACGGTGTTCGGCGGTTTGACGAGCGAAGCTCGTAGCGGCGTGCTGCCACTTTGACAGCCTTCGCGTCGCGGACGAGATTGGATCGATGACCGAGCCGACCGACTCACTGGATCCTGGCGACCCGCTCGCGGGCTTTCAGGCCGGGCAGCGCAAGCGTCGACTCGTGGGATTGGCGAGCACCGTAGTCGTCATCGCGGTGGTCGGCGGCGCGTGGGCGTACTTGCGCGCGACCGGTCTGCCGCCGCTCGACCCCGAGCTCGCGCAAGACGTCGCCGAGGCGTTGGACTGCATCGACACCCTGCCGCGAGAAGAGCGCGCGCAGGTGGCCGCACACGCGATGGCCGAGCTCGAGGGCGAGCGGTTGCCGGCGGCGATGGTCGAGGCATTCAGGGCCGGCAGTGCGGTCCCACCCGACATGCTCAGCTTGGCGCTGGTGCGGCCGTTTCGGATGACGCCGACTCGCTGCGGGGGTGGACCGCCGCTTGCTCGGCGGGCGCCGACGCGATCTCGGATGTCGCGCGGACCGGGGACATCGACGCGTTGTTCGCCGACTGCGATCTGGGCCGATGGAGCTTGAACGACGGCACCGCGGCTCGACGAAAGAGCGCGGGTCGGCTGATCCTCGCCCACGCTGCGTGGGGCTGGCTCGATCACTACTCCGAGACCGAGCTCGAGCGTCGGGTGCTGCGAGTGTTCGTTCAAGGCTGAGAGATCGTCTCGAGCCCGCGGTGGTGGGCTGCTAGCACGCGAGGGCGTGGACCGGCTCGCTGAGGGTGTCACCGCAACCTCGGTTCGCAGACGTTAGCTTTGAAATCACGCCTTTGTGGCTTAGCGAGTGCAAAACCTGGGCCGAAGCGCATTCGTTTCTGGGGCCGGGCTGGGCCCCAGGTGCTAACGTGTCGACATGGTGCTCGAACAATCCGAGACATCGGAATGTGAAGAATCATCTCCGCTCATCCGTGGGGCTGACGGGGGTAGATGTTAGCGCCGCTGTATTCTTGGGTGTCCCACGAATGTAGATCGGTTCTGCGTTCGGGCGGCCATTGGTGCGGTTCCACGCCTGGCCTGGCCTGGCCTGCCTGGCCTTGGCTAATTGAGAGACCATGATGACACGAATTACACGAATATCGGTATTTGCCTTGATCTGCATTGGCGGCGTGCTGGTTGGCGGCCTCGTGCACAAGTCGGAGGCGCAGTCCCCTGTGAACGCCAGCGATCGCGCCGATCTCAGCGCGAACGCGGAGGTCGTCAGGCTGACGGGCGAGCTGACGCAGCTTAGCGAACTGGCCGAGCGAGACGGTCGCCGCGATGGCCCCTCGAAGGAGGTCGAGGACGAGGACGATGACGATGACGACGGTGACGACGACCTCGATTTCGAGCAGATGGCTGCCCGTGATCGTGCCATTGCCCTGGGTCGTGCCAAAGAACTCACCGCCGCGGCGGACCGCGAGGGCGTCGACATGGAGTGGGCCCCGGCCATGGAGGAGCAGATCACCGAGGGCCTGGCCGCCAACGGGCCCAGGGGTGTGCGATTGATCTCTGCGGTCTGCATGAGCACGATCTGCATCGTCGAGATCGAACACCCACAGGGGGAAGACGGCCGAGCGCATGTGAACTGGCCCGTCGTGTTCGGCGTTTCGCGCGGGTTCTTGGTGCATCACGAACCCGAGCCGGGCGTCGGGGCTCGAACGCTCCTATACCTCGCGCGACCCGGACATGCGCTGCCGCCGACTGCAGCACCAGTTGAGTGAACGAAACAGTTTAGATAGCTCGAGAATAACACAGAGTAGAAAGGAAAGTGCAATCATGAAGTGTAACAATGCAAGCCACAATCGTAAACGGACCATCATCGGCATCGTCGCCATCTCCACCCTCACGTTGGGCGGGATCGTCATCGGCGATCTTGGCAGCCAGACCGCGATGGCGTCAGACCAAAAGGTCCTTCCCGCACATACGTGCATCCCGGTTGATGCCGCCACGTTCGACCTAATGGACTACGGGGATCCCCGATTCATCGAGTACCAGGCGACAAGCGCAGATCCGAACAGGGCCACGGTCATGTGTCCGGTGGTTCGCGACGACACCAACGGCGACCTCGACTTCGTGCGGTTTCGGACCGAGAACCGCCAGGGAGCGAACAATAGGCCGGAGTGCACGGTCTGGTCCGTGTCGGTCGACGCCGGGTCGACCGACTTCGAGACCGAAATCACGCCGGCGATGAATGGTACTCATACTCTGGCGTTCTCGCTCAACGGTTTCATCGAGTTCGATCACGGACACTACGTGATCGAGTGCGAGATGGGCAGGGGCGACCGCCTCATCAGCTACCGGACCAAAGAGGATTGATGCCGGGCGCCGCTCTCGCAGCGCAGGGCTAGCGTGAGCGCGACGGGGGGACGATCGATGCGGTCGCCCCCTCGTCGTCTTCGTATGAAATGAGGAATCGATGACGAAACGAATTGGACATGTGATGGGTGTATCGTTGGGGGTGCTAGCGAGCTTCGGCATAGTGGTTGGCGTGCTGGCGTACGCGTCCACAGACCGGCCCGCCGTCGGCGTCCGCGCGCCCGTGGAGCCGCAACCGGACCGAAAGTCCGTACGGTCGGCGCGCACGGTGGCCAGCGATGCGCTCGACGATGACGAGTGGGATGAGCAGCAGCCGGACCTCGGCGGCGGCGAGTGGGACGATGAAGGCGAGCTCGTCGAAGTCGCCAATTCGGAACAGGTCGACGATGAAGACGAGGCCGCCGATGAAGACGACGACGTTGACGAGGCCGACGATGACGAGAACACGGTCATCGCTCGCACGCGCATGCTCGTCGATCGCCGCGCCGCAGAGATCACGGCCAAGGCAGCTCTCGAGGCGGTCGACACCGACTGGGCCCCGGCTGTGGAGGTCGACATCGCCGAGGGGATCGCCGCCCACGGACCGCCGGGCACCAAGCTCGTCTCGGCGCGCTGTCGAACGACGGTGTGCATCACCGAGATCGAGCTCCCGCCAGACTCCGGCAGCGCGATGCAGATGAGCTGGCTGGCGGCGGCTGGTCTACGGCGCGGGTTCTTGGTGCATGGGCGCGGCGAGTCGGGCGCGGGTGACCGAACCGTAGCCTACCTCGCGCGCGAGGGCTACTCGCTGCCCTGACCCTGATGAACGCCGCAGCGTGGTTGTGGGCCGAGCGGGCTTCACGGGCCTCCAGATCTGCATCACGAGCGCGGCTAGCCGACGGTGGTTCGGCTAGCCGCTCCCATTTTCAGCGCTGCGCCAAAGTCCTATCGATCGGAGGGCGATCCGGGTTTGAATGAGGCATGCGCCCCCAGCTGTTGCCCCTTGGTCTGTCCGCTCTCGTTGGTCTGTCCGTCGCAGTCTCGTGTACCCCCGCCCCTTCGAACGACGATGGCTTCACCAGCTTCACCACGCTCCCACCGGGCGACGGCGACGGTGACTCGACCGAGACCGGCGACGGTGACGGTGATCCCGGAGACGGAGACGGCGACAGCAGCTGCGGCGACATGGTGGTCGATCCCGGTGAAGAGTGCGATCTGGGCCCGCAGAATTCCGCGATGGGCCAGTGCACGCCCGACTGCAAGATCGCCGCGTGTGGCGACGGCTACCTGTACGAAAACTTCGAAGAGTGCGACGACGGCAACAGCTCGAACGCCGACGACTGCGTGACCGGCTGCAAGATCGCGACCTGCGGCGACGGATTCGTACACGACGGCGTCGAGATCTGCGACGACGGCAACGATGACAACGCCGACGGCTGCACGACCGAGTGCGTCGAGGGCTCGTGCGGCGACGGGATCCTGCAAGCGGGCGAGCAGTGCGACGACGGCAACGACGTGACCAGCGATGAGTGTCCGGCCTGCCAGCTGGCGTTCTGTGGCGATGGCTACGTCCAGGCCGGCGTCGAGGAGTGCGACGACGGCAACGACCTGAGCAACGACGCGTGCCTGGCGACCTTCTGCACGCCCAACGTGTGCGGCGACGGCTTCATCTACGAGGGCATGGAGACCTGCGACGACGCCAACCTCGACGACGACGACGCGTGCCCGAGCAGCTGCGAGCCGGCGTTTTGTGGCGACGGCTTCACCTGGGCCGGCATGGAGGAGTGCGACGATGGCAACGACGTCGAGGACGACATCTGCACTTCCGAGTGCATCTCGAACGGGATCTTCTGGATGGGCAGCTTCAACCAAGGCGTGGACGGGCAGATGGCGTGCGCCTCGTGGAACACGTTCCGCACCGATCTGCAGGCCTTCAACAACTTCACGCGCGTGGCGATCTGGGGCAGCAACGACCCGATGGGCGTCGAGTGCAACGGGGCCGCCGCCAACACGATCTGCCAGGCGCTGGCGAGCGGCCAAGCGATGACCAACATCGCGTGTGACGGCCGGACGTGGAACGTGGGGACCTGCGGGTCCGGCATCGAGCTCAACGCCCAGGGCAACGGGGTGTGCCAGTGCACCAACCCCGGGTACATCGCGCGTCCATGCATCGGCGGCGGCAATCCAAACTGGGGCGGGGTCAACACCGCGACCTGCTCGGGGCCAACGCAGACGATCGAAGTCGTGTGCCAATAGTTCAGGATCAGGACCACGCGGGGGCCCCGGGCCCCCACGGTCGAAAGATCAGTTCGCTGCCCACCGTGGACCAGTCTACGAAGCAGTCCGCAAGCGGGCGAGAAGCCCTCGCCCGAGCTGAAAACAGCGCATGCGAATGCGCATCACGCAATTGACAGTACATCGCGTGAACTGGCTTGCATGGGCATCAGCGCCAACAAAACATCCTGTTCTAAGCCGCCAACCCTCGTTAGTCTGGAGCGGTGAACCGTTTGACATGGGCCAAACGCTTGGCCGCGCTCGCGCTTGGGTGCGCGCTGCCGGCTTGCTACGTCGGGGTCGATGCCTCGGCCGGGGACGCTGGTGACGGCGACACCGGCACGGGCACCGGGCAGGAGGGCAACGGCGACGGCGACGGCGACGGCGACGAGAGCCAGCCGATCGAGTCGACCCGCTTCGCGCGCCTCAGCCACGGGCAGTGGGAGAACACCGTCCGCGATCTGTTCGTGTTGCCCGAGCAGACCGGCTTCTCCAGCTTGTTCATTGGCGATGCAACCAGCGGCAAGTTCGACAACGACTCCGCCGCGCTCGACGTCACGCCCACGCTGTGGGCCGACTACCAGCGCGCCGCCGAGCAGGTCGCCGACTACGTGACCAGCGACGCGCTGCTGCTGGCCGCGATCGTCCCGGATGATCTGCCCGAGGACGCCGGCGACCCAAGCGTGCGCGCCAAGGCATGGATCGCGGCGTTTGGCGCCCGCGCCTACCGTCGCCCGCTGACCGGCGCCGAAGTGGATGCGCACTACTTCGTGTTCGAGCAGGGCGTGGATCTCTACGACGCCCTCGACCCGTTCACGGCCGGGGTTCACATGTGCATCCAGGCGTTCTTGCAGTCGCCGCACTTCGTGTATCGCGTCGAGACCAGCGAGACCGTGGGCGCCGACGGCCTGATCCACCTGGGTGGCTACGAGGTCGCCACCCGGCTCAGCTACATGCTGTGGAACTCGATGCCCGACCAGACCCTGTTTGACGCCGCTGCAGAGGGCGAGCTCGATGACGCGGCCGGCGTGTTGGTCCAGGCCGCGCGCATGATCGACGACCCGCGGGCCCAGGACATGGTCACGGACTTCCACGCCCAGCTGCTCGACACCGATCACTACCTCGACCAATACAAGGACCCGAACTTCTACCCGCTGTTCGACGCGGCGATCACCGGCGCCGCCATGCAGCGCGAGACCGAGCTGTTCGTCAACTCGATCGTGTTCGACGATCAGGGCGGGCTCGCCGAGCTGTTGACCGCGCCCTACACCTTCGTCAATCAGGACACCGCGTACATGTACGGGCTGGGCGATGGGTTTGGCCCCGAGCACGAGCGGGTGATGCTCGACGCCACCCAGCGCAGCGGGATCCTGACCCAGGTCGGGTTCTTGTCGTCCAACGCCTACCCGGTCGACCCCGACTCGATCCACCGCGGGGTCTCGGTCGTCCGCAACCTGCTGTGCGCCCCGCTGCCGCCGCCGCCCGACAACGTGCCGCCGCTGCCGCCAACCATGGGCAACACCAACCGCGAGCGCGTCGAGGCCCACACCGGCGACGGCACCTGCGGCGAGGGCTGCCACTCCGGGGTCATCAACCCGGTCGGGTTCGCGTTCGAGGGCTACGACGCGATCGGCCAGTGGCGCGAGCAAGACAACGGGTTTCCGATTGACGACTCGGACACCTTCTACTTCGACGCCGAGCCCAAGTCCTACGACGGCGCGGCGGAGTTTGGTAAGCACGCGGCGGCCAGCACCCAAGTGCACGCTTGCTACGTTGGCCACCTGCTCGAGTACGCCTACGCCCGCGACGTCGCGGCGCAAGAGAAGGCGATCGTCAATGAACTCGCCGCGCGCTCGCGCGACGGCGCCCTGCCGATCCGCGCGCTGTTGCTGGAGCTGACCCAGACCCAGAGCTTTGCGACGCGCTACCCGCTGGAGGCCGGACAATGAAGAACCCACGCAAGACGCCCCTGTTGCGCCATCGCGGCTCCCACACGGCCAAGACGCCGCGCCGCGACCCCTCGCCGGGCAACCTTCCCACTGGCCTGCTGACCGGTCGCCGCCGGTTCTTGGCTGGGATCGGCGGGGTCGCGCTTGGCCTGCCCTTCCTCGAGAGCATGGCGCCGCGCAAGGCCGGCGCGGCCGGGACCGACGCCACCCGCTTCTCGGTCTACGTGCGTCAGGCCAACGGCGTCGCCCAGGCTGGCGGGGGCGACCCCGAGCAGTTTTGGCCGGTCGCTCCGGGCCCGCTCGACAGCGCTGGCTTGGCCGCGCAGAGCGATCGGGCGGTCAGCGAGCTGGCGGACTACGCGAGCCAGCTGACCATGGTCAAAGGGCTCCGCTTCGCGTTTCCGGGCAACGGCTGCGGGCACTCGGGCGGTGGCAACCAATGTCTGACGGCCGCCAAGGTCAGCGATCTGCCAGCGGGCAACGAGTCGCTCTCGATGGGCGAGTCCGTTGACAACCGGGCCGCGGCCGAGCTCAACGCGGTCGGCGTCGAGCCGCTCACGCTCTACGCCGGCAAGATGAACGGCTACATCGATGAGGTGTTGTCGTATCGCGGCAGCATGGATCTTCGCGCCGCGAACCCCAACCCGTGGAGCGTCTACACCAACATCGTCGGGCTCTCGGCCCTCGATGTCGAGCTCGCCGAGCAGATCCAAGCCCGGCGCATGAGCGTCAACGACCTGGTCCGCGACCAGATGCAGACCTTGATGGGCAGCAGCCAGCTCAGCCAGGCCGACCGCGAGCGGCTCGAGCTGCACTTCGACGCGATCCGTGATCTCGAGCTGGAGCTCACCTGCGAGCTGCCAGGGGAGGCCGAGGTCGGCGAGTACATGGCGTACGCCGACAACTACTCCGACAACGACAACATGGAGACCGTCTGCCGGCTGCAGATGAACCTGATCGCGCTGGCGTTCGCGTGCAACTACACCTGCACGGCAACCTTGCAGATCGGCGACGGCAACGACGGAACCGAGTGGTGGGTCGGCGGCGTCAAGCAGCCCAACTACCACATGATCTCGCACCGGATTTACAGCCACGGCTCCGAGGGCGACCCGATCCCCGACGCGGTCGCCAAGCACCACCAGATCGATCGGATCCACGCCCGGTTGTTCCGCCACCTGCTCGATCGTCTGTCGATGTACGGGACGGAGAAGGGCACGCTGCTCGATGACAGCGTCGCCGTGTGGACCAACGATCTTGGCCACGGGGTCAGCCACACCTACAACAACGTGCCGTTCGTGATGGCCGGCAGCTGCGGCGGGTTCTTGAAGACCGGGCAGTACGTGGAGCTGCCCGAGCTGACCACCCACAACAAGCTGTTCAATACGCTGTTGACGGCGCAGGGCGTGCGCAAGCCGGGCGGCGAGTGGATCGACGACTTCGGCGATCCCGAGCTCGCGCCGGGGCTGATCGACGAGATCATCGCCTGATCATCGCGTGATCATCGCGTGATCATCGCGTGATCATCGCGTGATCATCGCGTGATCATCGCCAACCCCCCAAGCGGTTACACTGTGCCGGCATGGCACGTGTAACCGGAATTGGTGGGGTCTTCTTCAAGGTCGAGGACCCGGAGCGGACCCGCGCTTGGTACAAGCAGCACTTGGGGATCGACGCGGGCCCGTACGGGCACACCTTCGCGTGGCGCGACCCCAGCAACCCCGAGGCCGAGGGGCGGACGGTGTGGAACCCGTTCCCGGCCGACTCGACCTACTTCGATCCGACCAAGTCCCGCTACATGATCAACTACATCGTCGATGATCTGCACGGGTTGCTCGCGCAGCTGCGGGCCGCTGGGGTCCAGGTCGACGACAAGGTCGAGGAGCACGAGTACGGCAAGTTTGGCTGGGCCGTCGACGTGGACGGCAACCGCATGGAGCTGTGGGAGCCGCCGGCCAAGCTGCCCGAGGGGGTTGACTGAGCGTCAGCCGTCGTCGTCACAGGTCGGCGCGCAGCTTCGGTTGTGGCGCTCGGCGGCCTCCTGCAGCTGCTGTGACTCGAAGTCGTCATGCGCGATGGCGTTCGGATCCCAGCCTTGCTCGTTGACGACGCACCGCCGCGCCAGGCCAGACAGGTCAAAGTCAAAGTTGGGCTGCAGGGTGCTCGCGTTGGCCTGCAGCTGCGCTGGCGTGAGCGCGGCGTCGGTGTTGGTCGACACGATCGAGGTCTGGACGTCGTCGTTGCTAGCGAAGCGGTAGTTGTGGGCGAACACGCTCGCCAGCGTCGCGCGGTCGGCCGGATAGCGCGGGGTTCGGCGGTGCATGTTCGCAACCTGTACACCCCCTGGCGCCAGCCGCTTGGCGCAGGCCTCGAAGAACTCGCGCGTGCGCAGGTGCCTGGGGATCGAGTGGCCACGGAACGCGTCGAGGACCAGCAGATCGACGCTCTGCGGCGCCAGCGACTCGATGAACACGCGGCCGTCTGCGACGTGCAGGCGATAGCGCGGATCCGACTTGGGCACGCCAAAGTACGTGCAGGCCAGGCGCACCACCTCGGGGCAGATGTCGACCACGTCGAGCTCGAGGCCGGGGACGTGGCGAAACAAATAATTGCTGAGCTGCCCGCCGCCGACCCCGATCATGCACATGCGCCGAACCTGGGGCTGGACCAGCATGCTCGAGACCATGGTCTGGAACACCTCGTGGTGCAGCGCGTCGGGGCGGTCGAGCTCGTAGGTCGACTGCAGCAGCCAGCGGCCGTCCGTCTCGAAGTACATGCGCCGCAGCGAGCCCTGCTCGGTGACGATCACGTGGTTGTAGTCGGAGTGGGCCTCCTCGAGGATCTGCTCCTCGTCGTGCGCGGGTTCGGGGGCGGACGCGGGCGTGGTCGTTGGGGCCACGGTGGTCGCCCGGCAGCCCAGCGCCTGCGACAGCGGCACCAGGGCGCAGGCAGCAACGAACGCGCGTCGACGCATGCGGCATCGTAGCCGGGAACGTCGGCGTCAACACCTACGGCTGAGCCAGCTCGAGCTCGCCTTGCGCGAGTCGGACCTCGCCCGCGAGGATCGAGCGCTCGGGCTCGAGCTCGTCGCGGGCGTCGACGCGCTCGAGGTCCACCCACCAAACCACCCGCGCCGCCGCGTCGGCGATACGGAGCATTGGCGGCAACTTAGCATTTGGTAGGGGGCTTGGGCATACTGGGGCGATGACGCGCATGCAGATGATCTTGATGTCGCTGATCCTCGCGCCCGGGTTGGGCCCGCTCGCGTGCTCCGACGACAGCGGCGACGGGGCTGGAGAGACCGGAAGCGGTGATGGTGATGGTGATGGTGACCAGACCGGAAGCGGTGACGGCGATGGCGATACTGGAGATGGAGACGGCGACGGCGACACCGGCGATGGCGACGGCGACGGCGACACCGGCGATGGCGACGGCGACACCGGTGACGGAGACGGCGACACCGGCGATGGCGACGGCGATGGCGATGGCGATACGGGCGACGGCGACGGCGACGGCGACACCGGGGGCCTAGGCGAGGGCGAGGTCTGCACGGGCATGCAGGACGCGTGCGGCCCGGGGCTGGTGTGCTGCTACCCGTGCGGTGTCGACGGTTGCGACTTCGTTTGCACGCAGATCGACCCCAACACGATGGAGTGTCCGCCACCCCCACCCTGAGTCGTGGCATGCTCGCCCGGTGCTCCGCCTCTACGGAACCGTGACCTCACCGTATGTCCGTCGTGTTCGCATCGTCGCGCACGAGCTTGGGCTTGCCTGCGAGCTCGTCGACACCTTTGGAGACGAGGGGCAGGCGGCGATGCGTGCCCTCAACCCGCTGTGGAAGGTGCCGACGGCGGAGCTCGACGGCCAGCCGATCTTCGACTCGCGGGTGATCAACCACACCTTGCTGCGCCGCCATGGCCCCGGGTCGCTCGCGCCGGTCTCCGCCGATGATCCGGCGACGGACAACCTCGTGACCGTGATCGACGGGGCCCTCGACGCGCTGATCAACGCGTTCTATCTGAGCAAGGACGGCGTGAGTCCCGAGTCCGCGTCGTACGTGGGCAAGCAGCAACAGCGCGCGGCGGCGGCGATGCAGTGGATCGCGGATCGCGTTGACGATGGCTGGCTGACCCCAGCCAAGCAGTTTGGGCTGGCCGAGATCGCGCTGTGTACCTGCGCAGGGTGGATGCAGTTTCGCAAGACCTACCCGGTCGAGCGGCACGCATCGATCGCGCGGCTGGTCGAGCGCCACGGGTCCCGACCGAGCTTGGTCGAGACCCGCCCGCCTAGCTCCTAGAAGTCCCGGCGCCCGATCGACTCGAGGTACTCGAGCGCGAGCGCATCGTTGGGGACCTTCGAGGGGTGAAAGTCCGGCGCCAAGTAGGCCATGAACGCACCGGGCATGGTCGCGCCGACCCCCTGACCCTTGGCGCGCACGCCCGCATAGTCGCGGACGAGCTCGCCAAGGCGCAGCTCGGGTTCTTGCCGCAGCAGCACGACGATCCCGTGCACCCAAAACCCCGCGAGCGCGAGCGTGGCGGCGACCAGGCCGGCGACCCGCAGCGCGTAGGCGTCGTCGACCCGCTGCAGCACGTCGTAGGCGACGTCTTTGTGCTCGATCTCTTCGGCGGCGTGCCACAGCAACAGCTGGGCCATGATCGGCGGCGCGAACTGATCGAGCATGCGGGACTCGAGCGCCTGCTCGGCGAAGCTCGCGGTGAAGTGCTCGAGCGCGGCGGTGATCGACAGCCGCAGCTTGGGCGGCAGGTTGGGCGCGAGCAGCTCGTAGGCGATCCGCCGGTAGGGCCGCAAGAACGCGTCGATGTCGTAGCCGTGGCCGCGCATGATCTCGAACAGCTGCTCGTGCTCGTGGGCGTGCTGGCCCTCTTGCCCATAAAAGCGCTTGACCCGGTCGCGCAGCTCGGCGTCGGCGATCGGATCCAGCTCGTCTAGGAAGTAGTTGACGCTGCGCACGAAGAAGCGCTCGCCGTCGGGGAACACCAAGTTCAAGGAGTTGGCGATCGCGGTCCACACGGGGCTGCCGCCGGCCCAGTGCCGCGGGATCGCGGCGCCTTGAAAGTCGAACTTCATGCGCCGCACGATCGGGTCGCGGGTGG
Source organism: Enhygromyxa salina (assembly GCF_000737335.2). Classification (GTDB taxonomy): domain Bacteria; phylum Myxococcota_A; class Polyangia; order Nannocystales; family Nannocystaceae; genus Plesiocystis; species Plesiocystis salina_C. The sequence goes on from NZ_JMCC02000023.1 coordinate 26,771, forward strand.
GCGTGGCGGCAGGCCGCGACCGGCTTGCAGTTGCACGCGCACGCAGGCGATCGAACAACTCATGGGCTTGGACGGGGAGCTTCATGCGGGTCCTCCGTGCCATTGTCACCGATCGCTGACGGGATGGGGAGGTCGCGCACCGCCCACGCGATGGGGTATCGTGGCGCCTTCGCCGGACGTCATGAGCTACAACCCGATCGCCGAGAGTACCGCTCGCTTTCTCGCTAGCCTCGACGCCGGGTCACGCGAGCGGGCCGAACAAGAGATGTTGCGCGACTCGGTCCGGGCCGAAGGCGTCGAGATGAGCCTCGCCGACGAGATCAACCTGGGCAAGGCAATGATGTGCATCGCGGGCGCCGACGGGCTCAGCCGCGAGGAGCTGACCGGGCTCAAATACCTGCTGATCATCTCGGGCGTTCCGCCGCTGGTCCAAGACCACATCCTCTCGTTCGACGCCTCGACGACCCGGGTCGACGACGTCGCCGCGCTGTTTCCCCACGCCAGCCGCAAGGCCTGCTACGTGCTCTCGGGGACCACCACGGTGGCCGCGCTCGATGGTCTGTCCGCGGAAGAGCGCGACTTCGCCGTCGAGCTGGGCGCAAACCTGGGGCTGCCGCCAACCCTGGTCGTGCTGCTCTTGGCCGAGGCCAAGGCGACGGCGCTGGCGATGCAAGAGGGCAACCAGCGGATGGTGGCCGAGCTGGTGCGCATGCGCGAGGCGCTGTACGACTTCGCGTTCGAGGCCCCAGTCGAGGGCGCGCTAAAAGTGTAGGCCCGCGGGGCTCACCGCAAGCCGGCTGTGCTTGGCTTGGCGGTGCGGCGCGAGCACCCAGATGTCGAGCACGAGCAGGGCGACGCCGGAGACCATTGAGGTCAAGCCCGCGCTGAGCAGGGCGATCCCCGGCGCGCCATAGTCGGACACTCTCAGGCTCGCCTCGGTCCCGTCGCGGGTCACGTCGTCACGGTTGAGCAGGACGCCGCCCGTGATCGCACCGACCAGGCCCAGGCTGCCAAGGGCGATGCCCACGTACGCGGTTGGTCCAGGCGGAGTTGGGCGCGGACCCAGCTGCATCCCCGCGTCAGCGAGCTGAGGCGTGAGCGCAAGGGGTGGCGGCTCGACGGAGGCGGGGCGGGCGTAGCGAGCCTTGGCTGCGGCGCTTGGAAGGATAGCGAGGCCGGCGGACACCAGCTCGGTGGGGGTGCAGCGCAGGCACGTCCGTGCATCGCCACGCACCAGCACCTGACCCTCGTGCAGCGCCACGGAGTGGACCACGTAGACCGGCGACTTGTGGTTTGGCTGGCCGACCTCGACACGCAAGACGAGCTCGGCGGACTCGGACGTGGCCGCGACCAGGTCGAGCTCGGCGAGCGCGGCGGCGAGCTGGGTCTCGAGCTCGAGATCGACGGCGGCGCGGGTTGTCTTGGGCAAGGTGTCCGCGACCAGCTCGACGCGGGTGCTGACCGGGCCTGCGTCCGCAGGCGGGGCGTGAGCCGAGGGTGCCTGGGCCCGCGCTGGTGGGATGACTGCAAATGTGGCGATTGCAGCGAACAGCACGACGAAGGCGGTGAACTCACGATTGGCTTGGGTCAGCATGATCGGTCCCTTTGCAGCGGAGGTCAGGGCAGGTCCGCGCCAGCGAAGTCCTGCGTGCCGTCGGCGGTTGGGCGTGGATCTCCGTCGATGTCCTTTTGTGGGTCGCCGGTGCGCCAGATCGCCAGGGTCTCGAGGATCGCTGGATACTTGCCGGGCACGAGGTGGAAGTCATCCCTCCAGTCCTCAAACCAGTCGGAGTTGTCGTCGAATTTCTCGGCCGAGTCGGCCTCGTTGAACGAGTCGATGATCTCGACCGCGTCGCACATGACCTCCGCCGAGTCGCCGAGCGAGACGATAATGCTGTTGCGAATCGTCGACTCGCTCGAAGTTTCACACACGAACGCGTGGGAGTCGTCGCCACCGGCGACGATTGTGGTGTAGATGATCGAGACCTCGCCATCGAGAACCTCGATCGCGTTGACGTCGTCGGCGTCGCCGCCGACGAAGCTGTGCTCGAGCCGCAGCGTGCCACCGTCGACGCGGATGCCGCCGCGCTCGTTCTTCACGATTCGGGACTGCTGTACCCACGCGTGGCCATCGTTGATCTCGAGCCCAAGGCCGTTCTCGGTCCGCACGATGTCCACGCCGCGCATGTACAGCTGACCGGACGAGGTCACCGCCACCGCCACCTTGTCTTCGGGGCCTTCGAGGACGGGGGCGGGGCCGTCGTTCGCGGCGAACAGCGCGATGGTCTTGTCTGCGATGACGACCTCGGCCTCATAGTGGATTTCGTCGACTGTGGAAATGAGGATCCTCGAGGGTACCGTGACCGCGTCGATCGCCTCGGCCAGAGTGCAAAATGGCTTGGATTGGGTCCCGTCAGCTGCCTCGCATTCTTTGTTACCACCATCCACGTAAAATACCGCCGCCGGATCGAAGCAGCTCCCCGTAGCGAGGTTACACGCGCTGTCCGAGCATTGATCGTGATCGTTACAGCCCACGCAGGCGTTGGTCGCGACGTCGCAGATCGGCGCAGTCTCGGCGCAGGCCTGGGTCTTGTCGGGCGTACACGCCACGCAGACATCCGCATGACAGACCGGCAGCGCCGGATCAACGCCCGCGCAAGCCCCGTCGGCGTCAGACATGCTGCCGCAGCCAACGCACACGCCAGTGTCTAGGTCGCAAAACGGCGCGCTGTCATCGGCGCAGTCGCCCGCGTCCAAGCACGGCGCGTCGCCTTCCTCGTCGCCGGGGTCACCGTTCTCGTCGCCGTTGTGGGTGGGCTCGTCACCGTCGCCGTCGCCGTCGTCGGCGAACCGGCACCCATTGTCGACCGTGACGTCATTGTCACCACCACACGGATAGTAGCAATCGTCGCTCGGCCGCTCGGCCACGCACCCGTAGGTCCCCTCGGACGACGCGTCGCAGGTCGCCGCCGTGCAAAATGGGCGCGCGTCTCCGTAGCGCTCGGCGCAAGTCTGGTCGCCCTGGGCGTGGCGACAGTGTGAGTCGTTGGGCACGAGGGACACGCAGGCCGAGGCCAATAGACCCACGCCAAAGCCAAGACTCAGAATGAGGGTGTGTCGATGTAACATTGTGAATACTCCTTGAAGGTGATTGGGCTAGAACGAACCGCTGATGGCGAGACCCGCACCATCGCGGCTCGCCATTGGATAAAAATGAGTTCTTCGGCTGACATCGACGAGCAGCATGGTGATGCCCGCCGCCAGCGCCGTGCTCCCCACACCCAGCAACACGTAGCCGGCCGGCCGGTGGTCGACCCGCTCGACCTGCTCGCGGCCGGTGTCCTGGGTCACGACCCCCCGCCCAAGCTCGACGCCAGCTCCGATTAGCGCGCCGACGCCAACCCCCGCGATCACAGATCCCGAGGTGCCCAGGGTGGTGATGGTCCTGCGACTTGGCGTCTCGCTGGGCTGTGGGTGGGCAGGCACCAGCGCAGGCGCGGGCACGGGCCCACTTGGATCCGCGGCCGCTTGGACGCTGGGCGGGGAGCCCTCCCAAGGCCGCGGCGCGGTCTGACGCACCGCGACGCGGGCGTCGAGCGCCCCGAGCAAGGCTGGCGTCTGCGCGTCGAGCAAGGGCATCAGCCGGGCATCCACGCACATGTGGCAGTCAACCCACTCGATCGCGGGCTCGATCGCGGGCTCGATCGCGGGCTCGAGTGGGTCGTGGTCGACGAACTCGAAGTGGACCCCGTAGTCGTAGTCGCCCGATTGCAGCGCACGAAACCGAACCTGCAAGACGATCGCGGCTTCGTCCGGGGCCACGACTTCAAAGCCCGCCTGCGCGATCCGTGGACCCAGCTGTTGGCGGACGGTCTGGTCCAGGCCGATGCCGCGATCACCGAGGCTGTCCACGTCAACTTGCAGCGACACGGTCCGCGCGTGCGACCTTGGGCTTGGCGGCGCGGCCTGGCTTGGCTGGGGGACCACCAGCACCACGCACACGCAGCAACTGGCAAACAGGATGTTTTCAGCTCGGGCGAGGGCTTCTCGCCCGCTTGCGGACGCTTTCGTAGACTGGTTCACCGTGGGCAGCGAACTCATTCTTGACTCGTTCATCTCGGCTCCGGGTGGTTGAGCTCCGCCGCCGATTCACATGCATCGGCGAGCGAGCGAATCTGGGGATCGCGGGATTTTGCGGTGAGCTTGGTACATTCTGCCCAGCGACCCAGGTTGAGGAGGGCGGTGCTGCGCAGTAGCACTCGTTCGGACTTAGACGACCAGCATGTATTGCGGCGGGTGTGCGCGAGGACATCTCGCCATTGTCGATGTTCGAACGCCGCCCGTCCTCGGGCTTGCGCGCCGTCGCAGCTGTTGGGCTTTGCCGGGGCCGGAGCGACGATGGGTTTGTACGCGGCCTCGGGCCAGAGCATGGCCGGGGCGGGTACGGGCTCGGGCTCGTCTTCGGCGATCAATCTGGTGCCCGTGCGCGCGGAGATGCTGGCAACTGTCCGCATCGTCCAGCCCGCGCCCGCGGCCACCAGCGCGGCCATTGTCAGGATCACCAGCCGGCGTCCGCGGGGCGCCACGGTCTCGTAGAGCTCGTCGTCGCTGGGGTCTGGGGTCCGAGCCGGACATTCGCTAGGTTGCTGGGGGCCGTCGATCACCGCGAGGCGCTCGATGACCTCGAAGATCGACGGACGATCCGCGGCGGCGCGGCGCGTGCAGTCATGAACGACCACCGCCAACTCCTCGGGGACTTCGTAGGCCCACGCATGGATCGGCGGGACCTCGATCTCGGCTTCGCGCTGGGCCCGAATGAATTCGTCGCGGTCGTTGAACTGGCGAAATGGGTTGCGCCGGGTGATCAGCTCGAACAGCAGCGCGCCAAACCCAAACACGTCCATCGCCGACTCGGCCGAGGCCTTCGCGGCCTGCTCGGGGCTCATGTAGCCGAGCGTGCCCGGAGTATCGTGGAGACCCGTGAGCCGTCCCAGAGCCCCCGCGCGCAGCCGCGGAGCGGCGACATCGCCCGCGTGACTGAAGTCGAACAGCTTGACGCTGCCGTCCTCGAGCACGAACAGGTTGGCCGGCGTGGTGTCGCGATGGACAACGCCGTCTCGATGACAGCGGGCGAGCGCGGCGGCGACCTGCCGCGCGATGTCGAGGACCCGGTCCGTCCCGATCCGATTGCGCACCAGCAGCCAATCGAGCACCTCACCGCGAAGCAGCTCGGTCGAGACCCATGGCCAGCCGGTGTCGCGCAGTCGCCCACAGTCGCTGATCTCGACGATGTTGGGGTGGCCCCGAAGCCGCATCAGGTATGCGCCCTCATTGATGATCCGCTGCTCTCGCTCGGCCCGGCCGAGGTAGCGCGGGAGCAGCAGCTTGAGCGCGACCTCATGACCAAGCTGATGATCCTGGGCACGAAATACCCCGCTCATGCCCCCTTCGCCGAGCTTGGCCCGCAGCTCGAAGCGGCCATCTGCGATGATCTGCCCGACCGCGGGTAGCTCTTGGGCCGTTGGGCTCACTGCGCCGAACCTCCGGTGCGCTTGTTGGTGCGGATGTCACTGGGTCCGAGTCGAACCTCGTAGTAGGCGCCCTTGCCGAGGCCCTCGACGACCAGCGAGCCCGACCGCCGCCAGGGCTGATCGGGGGACTCGCGCCAGCGGATGCTGTACTTTCCTGGCAATAGCTTGGTCATGGCGACGTGGCGGTAGGCGACGAGCCGCGAGCCGACCTTGATCTCGGCGCTCGAGACTCCCGTGATCACGAAGGTGACCTCGACCTTGGGCGCTCGCGGCTTGCTGGCGTTGCGGTCCTGAGCCGACGGCTCTGGCTCTGGCTCCGGCTCCGGCTCCGGCTCGGCTTGTCCAGGTTCTGGCTCTGGCTCTGGGGCGGCTCGTCCAGGTTCGGGCTCTGGCTCCGGCTCTGGCTCTGGCTCGGCTTGTCCAAGTTCTGGCTCTGGCTCTGGCTCTGGCTCGGGGGCGGACTGTGCAGGTTCGAGCTCGAGCACCGCGAGCGACGGCTCGGGTCCTGCAGCTTCGAGTCTGGACTGGACGGGCTCGGCTTGGAGTGGAGGCCCGGCTTGAAGCTCGGGCGGTTCGACCGTGCTCACGTCAACTGACTGTGCGAACGCGGGCTCGGCCGCTTCACCCCGAATGTCGACGCTCCTGGCCGTCTCGGTCGGTCGCTCCGCTCGTTCGGGCCTGCATCCATCGACGAGCAGGCCGATCGTGACGCCGGACAGCAACAGGCCCGAGCCAGCGAATCCGGCGACGATCCGGAGCGAGCGATGCAAGGGCTCGCGCATGTCGAGCACCTCGGTTGGCGCGACATTGTCGTCGCCAAACAACGGAGAACACGCGCGCGTCGACGCGACGCCTGGCACCGGATCGACGACCGGCGCAGCTGCCACCGCCGCCAAGCTCGGCGCGGCAAACACTTCCTGGGTGTTCATCAAATCAGTCAGTCCAGATCGCCGCTCGCCGATCAGGCGCTGATACAGCTCGCGCAGCTGCTGGCCGGCGAGGTGATAGTGATCGGTCTTCTGGAGGATCAACGACCGGGCATCGGCGGCCCGCGGTCTGGCGCTTGGCTGGGTGGCGAGCATCTGGCGATGCAGCTGCGCAACCCATGCCGGAACCCCCGCGCGGGTCAGCTTGGGAACGTGCCCGCCCAACACCAGCGTCTGCAGTTGCTGGCGATCGCAGCCAGCGAGGAAGCGCGCGCCCTCGATCAGCTCGTGCAGCACGACCCCAAGGCTGTAGATGTCCGTCTCGCGTCTGGCCCGGCCGCTCATTTGCTCTGGCGACATGTAGCGCGGCGTTCCCATCGAGCGGGATGCGGTGACGTCGACTGCCGCGGCGAAGCGCGCGATCCCAAAGTCGGTCAGCTTGACCTCCCCACTCGAGGAGATCAGGATGTTGCCAGGGGTCACATCATAGTGGATCACACCAGCATCCTCGCCGGCGACCGTGCGCTCGTGCGCGTACTCGAGGGCCGCGAGGACCTCGCCCACGATGTGCAGACAGACATCGAGCTCGAGGGGCAGCGCGATCCGCCGGATGAACTCCCGCAAATTGACCCCATCGACCCACTCCATGACCAGACAGGGGGTGCCATGGACTTCGCTGATGTCGGTGACCTTGACGATCCGACCGTGGTCGAGCTGCGCAGCGATGCGGGCCTCGTCGAAGAAGCGCTCACGATCCTTGTCGGTCTGGGCGAGAGCTGGATGCAGAACCTTGATCGCGCAGGGCATCACCATGTCCTCGCGCCCGCGTCGGATACCGCCCCAGACCTGCCCCATGCCGCCGCGTCCAAGCTTGCACAGTAGTTGGTACTTGCCTGACACATCCTTCATTGCGTCACGCCCGTCACGCCCCGCCCCGCGAGCGCCAAATACACGGATCACCGATCATTCTCACGACGAAGGATGACCCAACGGGGCTCCATGGCGGCACGAAACAACTGCGATCCAGAACAGGGGTATTGCGTTCGCCAGGGGAGTCGGGGCAACATCGCGGCGTGGCTGTTGAACTAGGTCGTGCTCACAAACTGTTATCAGCTCGGGCGAGGGCTTCTCGCCCGCTTGCGGACGCCTTGGTAGACAGGTTCACCGTGGGCAGCGGGCTGTTATCAGCTCGGGCGAGGGCTTCTCGCCCGCTTGCGGACGCCTTCGTAGACAGGTTCACCGTGGGCAGCGGGCTGTTTTCAGCTCGGGCGAGGGCTTCTCGCCCGCTTGCGGACGCCTTGGTAGACAGGTTCACCGTGGGCAGCGGGCTGTTTTCAGCTCGGGCGAGGGCTTCTCGCCCGCTTGCGGACGCCTTCGTGGGCAGCGGGCTGTTGGCGCTGAGCTGGGTCCTGCTGTCGACCGCGTGCGGCGGCGCTGGTGACGACGGCTCCTCGGCGTTCACCGCCGACAGCGGGGTCTCGACGCTCGCTACCACCAACGACGAGACCAGCAGTTCTGGAACCACCAGCGGCGAGAACTCTGGCGACGGCGACGGCGACCCGGGCGACGGCGACGGCGACGGCGACGGTGACCCAGGTCAAGACGATGGGCCGCTGTTCGACATCAGCCCGCAAGAGGCCGGTGACGACGGCATCCCCATGGACGATCAGTGCGCCAAGGTCGACATCCTATACATCATCGACAACTCGCCGAGCATGTACGAGGAGCAGCAGACCCTGATCGCCAACTTTGGCAACTTCGTGGCAGACATGCAGACCGCGCTCGATGGCGTCAACAGCTATCACGTGGGTGTGATCACCTCGGACGACTATCAAGACGGCGGCTGGATCGACGACGGCGCCAACACGGTCAACGCCCAGGTGCCCGAATGTCAGCACCTTGGCGGGCTCGTCGTGCAAGCTCACTCGGGTCTGTGCACGCCGTTCGCGGGTGGCGACAATTTCATCACGCAGGCGGACAACCTCGCGCCCAAATTCGAGTGTATCGCCAACGTCGGCGAGGACGGGGACAGCGACGAGTACATGGGCGACGCGCTGATCGCCCTGCTGGCCGAGGGCCAGCTCAACACCGGCTGCAACGCCAACTTCTTGCGCCCCGATGCGATGCTGATCATCGTGATGTTGACCGATGAGAACGACTCCTCGTCAACCAACGAGAACCAGTGGTTCCAGGCCGTCGTCGACGCCAAGGGCACCGAAGAGAACGTCGTGGTGCTCTCGCTGATCTGGGATCAGAGCTTCAATAATTGCGACAACGCGTTCAGCGAGACCGACGGCTACCAGATCGAGGCGTTCACGGAGATGTTCACCAACAACGCGGTCGGCAACATCTGCGACGACTCCTATGCAGGCTTCTTCGCCAGCGCGATCCCTACGATCGAGAGCGCCTGCGACAACTTCGAGCCAATCGAGTAACCAACCGAGTCGCCAACCGAGCAGGGGCCGGGCCAGGCTGCGCTCAATCGCGCGAGATCAGGCCCTTGTTGCGCAGCAGCGTGGCGTTGAGCAACAGGGCGATCGTCCATGCGACGACGCTGAGCCACGGGATCCCTGCGAACGCGATCGGCAGCGTGTCCACGCCGACCACGACCGCCCCGCAGACAATCAGGGCGATCGACAACGCCGCCCGAATCCCACGACCCACGCGCAGATCCGCGGCCTTGTGCTGCAGCTCGAGCACCTCGTCGTTGAGCCCAAACTTGATCTTGCCGGCCTGCAGGTCATCAAGCAGCATCGGCAGGCTGTTGGGGATGCTGCGGGCCATGCCCGAGAAGGCCACCAGATCGCGGATCGCCTGGCTCTTGAGCCGCTCGGGGCTGTAGCGCTCCGTGACCATCTGCGTGATGAACGGGCGCGCGAGCTCGATCGGATCGACGTCGGGGGCGATCGCCTTGGCCAACCCTTCTGTCGTGATGATCGCCTTGAACATCATCGTGAAGTCGGTTGGCATGCGCACTGCGTGGCGGGCCGCGCCGCCGACCAGCTGCTGAAACAGCTGGCCAATCTCGATCTGCGCGAGCGGGACGCCGATCAAATATTGCTCCGCGATCGCAATGCAGTCAGCCTCGAACGCGGCATAGTCAACGGGCACGGTCGTGATCGCCAGCGAGTAGAAGGTTCGCGCGAGCAGCTCGAGGTCTTCGTTGATCACCGCATGAATGATGTCAACGACCTTCTCTTTGCGGCTTGGGGCCAGGCGCCCGACCATTCCGCAGTCCAACAGCGCGAGCCGGCCATCTTCCATGAGCAGGACATTGCCGGGGTGCAGATCACCGTGGAAGAAGCCGTCGACGAACAGCATCTTGTAGGCGACGTTGAAGTAGCGGCGCGCGATCTCTTCGGGGGCCCGGCCTTCGGCGATCACGGCCTCGAACTTCTTGCCGTCGAGGAACTCCATGGTCAGCACTTGCTCGGTGCTGAGCTCGCGGAAGGTGGCGGGGATCCGCACGTCTTCGCTGTCCGGGAAGTTTCGCCGGAACCGCTCCATGTTGTTGGACTCGACGTTGTAGTCGAGCTCCTGCGAGAGCGACTTGGCGAAGCCGCGCACCATCCCGCGCAGATCCATGATGTGGGCCTCGGGGAACGCGTCCTCGAGGTAGCCGGCGGTCGTGTGCAGGATGTTGACGTCGCTCTCTATCTTCGCGCGAATGTCCGGGCGCTGGATCTTGAGCACGACCCGGGTCCCGTCTTGCAGCACCGCCTCGTGGACCTGGCCAATGCTGGCCGAGGCCAGCGGCTGCTCCTCGAAGCTCAGGAAGTTGTCGCGCCACTCCTTGCCAAGGTTGCGCTGCAGCTGCGCGTCGATCTCCTCGAAGGGGACCCGCTCGACGTCGTCTTGCAGGGTCTCGAGCTCGGCGATGATCGGCGCCGGGAGCAGGTCGGGGCGGGTCGAGAGGATCTGGCCAAACTTGACCCACGTCGGCCCCAAGCTGGTGAGCGCCTTGACGAGGCGCTTGCCGGTGTCGGGGCTGGTCAGCGCCGCGCTGCCGAGGTCCTCGCCCTCGTGCTCGATGCCCAGCTCGCGCCGCAGCCGAAGTTGCGCCACGACCCAGCCAAACCCATGGGTCATGAACACCTGGGCGATCTCGCGGAACCGGACCACGTCCTTGGCCGTGGTCACGAGCGCGCGCGAGGAGTGAACGATGGTGCGAAGGACCGACACGAAGGTCGGGATGATAGCCGGTTCGTGGGTGTGGGGGTACGCTGCGGCCATGCGCTTCTCGACCTGGTACCCGGCGGCGCAGATCGCCGAGCAGGCGCCCTCCGCCCCTGGGGTGTTTCAAGTTCGGGTGCGCGGCCTGATCGACTACCCGACCGGTCGCAGCGCCATGATCCACTACGCGGCGGCCGCTGACCTGCGCGCGGCCGCGAGTGAGTGGGCCGCGGCGCTTGGGCCAGCTGACGCGCTGTATCGGCACCTCGACGAGCTTGGCAGCCAGACCCCGCAGCAAGTACTCGACAAGCTGGTGAAGCGGTTTGGCGATCGCTTTGGCGCTGCGCCTCACCAGTGAACCATCGTCGCCAGCGGCGTAATACCGGCGCCGTCGTGGCGTCTGCAGGGCAAAGGCGCGCAACCGTGCGCGGTCAGACATGCAAGCAAACCACTCCACTCAGATCAGCATCGGCGGGATGAGCTGCGCCTCGTGCGTGAGCCACGTCGAGCGAGCGTTGGCCACGGTCGCTGGCGTCGACGCCGTCAGCGTGAACCTCGCGACCGAGCGCGCCACGATCCGCCACCAGGAGGGTGTGGACTTCGCGGCGCTGGCCGGAGCCGTGCGCACCGCTGGCTACGAGGCCCGACCCGTGACCGCCGGGACCGACGAGGACCTGGCCGACACCAAGGCCAGTGAGCATCGCGGGCTTCGCCGCTCGCTGGTGGTGGCGGCGCTGCTGAGCACGCCGCTGTTCGTGGTCGAGATGCTGGGTCACGCGATCCCGTCGTTTCACCACTGGTTGAGCCTCAACGTGGGCCGCGAGCTGCTCAATTGGATCGCCATGATCATCGCGACCGCGGTGATGCTGGGACCGGGTCTGAGGTTTCATCGCAAAGGGTTCCCCGCGCTGCTTCGCGGCCACCCCGACATGAATTCTCTGATCGCGATCGGGACCTCGGCGGCCTATGGCTACTCCGTGGTCGCCGTCGTCGCGCCCGCGCTGTTGCCCGCCGCGGCGGTCCATGTCTATTTCGAGGCGGCGGCGGTCATCATCACCTTGGTCCTGCTCGGCAAGCACCTCGAGGCGCTGAGCAAGGGTCGGAGCTCGGCCGCGATCGAACAGCTGATCGCGCTCGCCCCTCGAACCGCGCGGGTCATGCGTGACGGCGAGACAATCGAAATCCCTAGTTCTGAGGTCCTCGTTGGCGATCACGTGATCGTGCGGCCGGGCGAGACGGTCCCCGTTGACGGTGATGTCATCGATGGCGACTCGCACGTCGACGAGTCGATGATCAGCGGCGAGCCAAACCCCGTGCACAAGCGACCCAACGACCCAGTCGTTGGGGGTACGATCAACGGCCTGGGTAGCCTCGACGTCCGGGCCACGCGAACCGGCGACGCCACGGTGCTGGCCCAGATCATCGCCATGGTCGAGACGGCGCAGGGCGCCAAGCTGCCGATTCAGCGGGTCGTGGACCGCGTCACCGGCTACTTCGTGCCGATCGTGATGGGCCTGGCGCTGCTGACATTCTTGGGTTGGTGGGTGTTCGGCGCCGCGCTTGGCCTTCAGCTGGGGTTGGTCAACGCCGTGGCGGTGCTGATCATCGCGTGCCCGTGCGCGATGGGGCTGGCGACGCCCATGTCGACGGTGGTGGGGACCGGGCGCGCCGCCCAGCTTGGCGTGCTGTTTCGCCGCGGCGACGCCTTGCAGACCCTGCAGCGGACCCAGGTGATCGCGTTTGACAAGACCGGGACGCTGACCCAGGGCCGGCCGGCGCTGACCGACATCGAGCGCTTCGACGCCGGGAGCGAGCTCGGCGAGGCCCGATTGCTGGCCTACGTGGCGGCGCTCGAGGTCAAGTCCGAGCACCCGGTTGCGCGGGCGATCGTCGCCGCGGCCGTCGAGCGAGGGCTGCCGATGCTGGCGGCGACCCAGTTTGAAGCGGTGCCGGGTATGGGCGTGCGCGGGCGCGTCGAGGGCCAGCTCGTCGAGATCGGCGCGGATCGCTTCATGCGTGATCGCGGCTACCCGCTGGGGGCGGCGCAGGCCGCCCTCGATCGCGCCAGCGACCGCGCCAACACCCCCGTGTGTGTGGCGATCGACGGCCGCGTCGTCGCCGTGCTCGGGGTCGCCGATCCGATCCGCCCGGGCGCCCGCGCGGCCCTCGACGCGCTGCGGCGGCACGGGCTCGAGCTCGCGTTGATCACCGGCGACAATCGCCGCACCGCGGCAGCCGTCGGCGCGGCCCTTGGTGTCGATCGCGTCATCGCCGAGGTCTTGCCCGGCGGCAAGGTCGACGCACTTCGAGCGCTGCGGGCCGATGATCGGGGCGAACGGGGCGAACGGGGTGATCGGGATGACCGGAAGGTCGCGTTCGTGGGTGATGGCATCAACGACGCGCCGGCCCTGGCCGAGGCCGACGTTGGCATCGCGATGGGCACGGGGACCCGCGTGGCGATCGAGAGCGCGGACCTGGTCCTGATGACGGCGGACCTCGCGGGGGTCGTCACCGCGGTCGAGCTGTCGCGCAGGACCATGACCAACATCCGCCAGAACTTGTTCTGGGCGTTCGCCTACAACGCGAGCTTGATCCCGATGGCAGCCGGCGTCTTGTATCCCCGGTTTGGTCTGCTGGTCTCGCCCGCCGTCGCCGCCGCCGCGATGGCGATCTCGAGCGTGTTCGTGATCGTCAATGCCCTGCGCCTGCGTGGGTTCTCGCCCAGCATGCGCGAGGGTAGGGCATGAGGCGTTTTGTCCTGCCGCCGACGGAGCTACTGTAATGCCACGCGCAGGCCCGCGTCTGCGCTGGATGGACCCGACGATGACCGCCGCGACCCGTGACTCCAGCAGCGCGCTCGCCCAGCTCCTCGCCCAGCGTGAGGCGCTGCTCGCGTTCGCGGTCCGCCGCGTGGGCGACCCCGCGCTCGCCGAAGACATCTTGCAGGACACCTTCGCCAAGAGCGTCCAGCAGCTCGCCGAGATCCGGCGTCCAGAGGCCGCGCGGGCGTGGTTTTACCGGGTGCTCCGCAACGCCTGCGCAGACAGCCATCGCAGCCGCGCGCGGCTGCAGCGAACGGTCGACGCCGTCACGGTCGAGGCCTCGCTCCACGAACACCCGCCCGAGCTCGACGCGCTCGATCGCGGCTGTCGGTGCGTGGCTCAGGTCGCCGCCGAGCTCAGGCCTGCGTACGCCGAAGCCCTCTCGCGGATCGACGTCGACGGCCTGGCGGTCAAGGACTTCGCGGCCGAGCGTGGGCTGTCGGCCTCCAACGCGGGCGTGCGGATCCATCGTGCTCGTCGGGCCCTCGCCAAAGATCTCGTTGAACACTGCGGCGCCTGTGCCTCGCTCGGTTGTGCCGACTGCACCTGTTCGAGCTGAGCCGAGCTGAGCGGTGGGGGGGGGGCGCGGGTGGTATCCGTCGCCGGCTGGGTTGGAATATGCTCGCAGCGCCCGGCCGTCCGGGTGAGCCCGCCATGTCCACCGAGGAACCCACGCCCAAACCCAAGCGCAAGTGGTTGCGTCGCGTCTTCATTGCCAGCCAGGTTGTGCTTGGACTCGGTCTTGGCCTGGTGATCGCCGAGAAGGTGTTCGCCGATCGCTACGAGGGCGCGTTCCCCCACGTCAATTTCTATGTGGAAGACCCCGAGCTCGGCGTCCGGCTCGAGCCTGGGGCAACCATGAAGTTCCGGCTGCGCAACAACCCCCTGTCTACGATCAACGTCAACGCGCAGGGCTACCGCGGGGCCGACTGGCCGGCCGCCGGCACCAACCCCGGTGAGATCATCGTGCTCGGCGACTCGCAGGTGTTTGGGCTTGGCGTCAACGATGACGAGACCTTCTCCGCCCAGCTCGCCGCGATCACCAGCCGCCCGGTGCTCAACGCGGGGGTCCCGACCTACGGGCCGCCAGAGTACCTGGCGCTGGCAAAAGAGCTGCTCGAGCAGCGCAAGCCGGCGGTCGTGGTCTTGACGATCAACTTCCTCAACGACGCGTTCGAGATCGATCGGCCCAACAAAGATCGCCACACCGTGTGGGATGGTTGGGCGGTCCGGGCCGAGCACGCGCCGACCGAGGTCCGGCAATTCCCCGGACGCAAGTGGCTGTATTCGCAGTCCCACGCGTTCTATGCGTTTCGCCGCTGGCGCCACGAGCGGGGCAAGGCCGAGCTGCCCGACGGCGAGGAGCAGGTCGATCTCGGCACCCCCTCCGAGGGGCGCTTCGAGGATCTCGTCGTCACCAGCATCACCGCCCACGCCCAGCATGACGCCGAGCTCGACCAGGCCAAGCAGGCGCTCGACGCCTCGCGCGAGCGGATCAGCGAGGTCGACGAAGAGCTGCGCAGCAACCGTGACCAGCTCGACGATCTGGTGCGCGAGGCGAGCGAGTACGAGTTTGGTGAGTTCGAGCGCGACGTGACCCGGGGCGAGCCTGGCGACATCGTTGACGAAGACTTTGGCGAAGAGGGCCGCTCGGTGCTGCTGACCGCCGGGCTGATCCGCAAGGCCGCGCGCCAGCGCGAGGCTCACCTCCAGAAGCTGCTGCGCAAGCAAGAGCGCAAGGGCGAAACCCAGGCCAAAGATCTGATCCAAGCAGAGGAACAATTGCTCGCCGAGCGCCACGCCCTGCGCGAGCAGATCGCCGCTGGTGTCCCGCTGGTGCCCCCACCCACGTCGGTGTTCGACGCTTACCTGCAAGAGTTAAAGGCGCTGTGCGACGAGCACGGCGCGGAGCTGGTGTTGGTCGCGCTGCCTGTCGACGTTCAAGTCGACGCGAGTGAGTGGGACAAGTACGGCGTCAGCGATCGCCCCGACATGAGCGAGTCGCTGGTGCTGCTGCGTGACTTGGTCGACAACGCCGAGCAGCACGGCATCCGCTCGCTCGACGCGACCGAGGCTCTGCGTGGGGCCGAGCCGGGCGCGTTCTTGGATCACGACATCCACATGACCGCCAAGGGCCACGCCGCCGTGGGTGGGGCCCTGGCCGTGCGCCTGGCTTCGGGCTTGCCGGTCGCGCTGCCGGGCGGCGGCCTTCCCGAGGGGCTGAGCTTCGTCCCGGCCCGCGACGAGTGGAGCCCAACCGAAGAAGTCAACGTCGCGGGCTCGACCAAGGCCGGCTGCGCGACCCAGATCGAGGGCGACTGGCTGCGGGTCCGCTGCGTCCGCAAAGACAAGCGCGATGGGTTTGGCGCGATCGAGCTGATCGAAGGAGGGACCCCAGCGACGATGCTCGTGCACAACCGCGACGGCCTGACCCTGACCACGCCGCTCACGATCGGCGCCCCGGTGACCGCCCGCTTTCACTTCGCCAAGCAGATCCGCGAGCTGCAGATCCGCTGGCCGCTCGGCGACGACGGCAAGCCGAAGTTCGTGGGGACCTTCGTCGACGTCGAGGGCCAGCCCAAGGTGCAGGAGCCTGCTGCTGCACTCGCCCCGCTGTGCACTTGCTACGAGAAGACCGCGCAAGAATTCTGGTGCCTCGAGACCTACCCCGACGGTGAGGCCCATCAATGCCAGGAGTCGTGTGGCGGGCTGTGGGGGGATCCGGCCCTGATCGAGTCGTGCACCCGCAGCTTTGGTGACAACTGCGGCCGGCTGCTCTCGTGCGTGCAGAACGACCCCCTCACCGCGCCGGAGTGTCCAGAGGGGGCGGTCCACGCGTTCGCTAGCAACGCCTGCTTCGCGGCCTGCGACGACGGGCATCCGTGCAAGAGCGGAACATGCACGCCCTGGCAGGGCGGCAGCGTGTGTGCGCCATGACTGGCGTGACCGGAACGACCAAGACACCTGCGTAGGACGACCCGCGAACGGCACGCGCGAAGTCCAAAGCTGGTTGCCGGTCGCAAACCTGGCCTGATAGATTGCTGGCTCGGTACGATGAGCGAGCACGTCCACATTGCGATCGTTGGCGCGGGGTTCTCGGGCGTCGGCGCGGCGATTCGGCTGCGCCAGGCCGGCATCAACGACTTCGTGGTGTTCGAGCGCGGCGAAGAAGTGGGCGGTGTGTGGCGAGACAATCGCTACCCCGGCTGTGCCTGCGACGTAGAGTCGCCGCTGTACAGTTACTCGTTTGCGCCCAACCCCGCGTGGTCGCGGATGTTCTCTCCGCAAGCGGAGATCCTGGACTACGTGCGCCGCTGCGCTGGTGAGTTTGGCGTGCTGCCCCATGTTCGGTTTGGCCACACCATTCGCGAAGCGGCGTGGGATCCCGTCACCAAGCGGTGGCAGCTCTCCAGCTCGCGCGGGCCGTTCACCGCCGACGTGTTGGTCGCGGGGATGGGGGCGCTCAGCGAGCCGTGGGTCCCAGGGTTTCGCGGGATCGAGCGCTACGCGGGCCAGGCGTTTCACTCGGCCCGCTGGGACGAGGACGCGCAGCTCGACGGCCGGCGCGTCGCGGTTGTGGGCACCGGCGCCTCGGCGATCCAGATCGTGCCACGGATCCAAGCGCGGGTTGGCCACCTGAGCTTGTTTCAGCGCACCGCCCCGTGGGTGGTGCCGCGCAAGGATCGGGCGTTCGGCCCGCTCGAGCGCCGGCTGTTCTCGAGCGTGCCGCTGACCCAACGGCTGATGCGCGCCGGCTTGTATGTCCGCCACGAGAGCCTGCTGCTCGGGTTTCGCAACCCGTGGATCATGCGCGTGGTCCAGCGCCAGGCGCTGCGCTACCTGCATCACCAGATCAAAGATCCCCAGCTGCGCGAGCGCCTGCGCCCCAACTTCACCTTTGGCTGCAAGCGCGTGCTGCTGTCCGACGACTACTACCCCGCGCTCGCCCAGGACAACGTCAGCCTCGTCAGCGCCGGGATCCGCGAGCTGGTGCCCGAGGGCATCGTCGACACCGAGGGCCAGCTCCACGAGCTCGACGCGATCATCTGGGCGACCGGCTTTCACGTCGCCAACCCGCCCTTCGCCAAGTACGTGCGCGGCCGCAGCGGCGAGAGCCTGGCCGAGGTCTGGCGCGGCAGCCCGACGGCCCACCTTGGCTCGATGGTCGCCGGGTTCCCCAACTTGTTCTTGTTGACCGGCCCCAACACCGGGCTTGGGCACACCTCGATGCTCTTGATGATCGAGGCCCAGCTCGAGCTGCTGCTCGGGGTCCTCGGCGAGATCGACGGCAACGACACCGCGACCGTCGAGCCCGATCCTGGCGTTCAGGCCCGCTATGTCCAGCAGATCGAGCGCGGCGGCCAGGGCACGGTGTGGACCGCGGGTGGCTGCGCGAGCTGGTACCTCGACGAGACCGGGCGCAACTCGACGCTGTGGCCGTGGTCAACCCACGCGTACATGCGCCGGGCAAAGTTCGATCGCGGCGACTACCTGCTCGACGCGTGAGCCAGCGCCCTACGGTGTTCTAGGGCGGACACGGGATCGAGATCTTCGGGTTCAGGTTTGGATACTCGCCGTCGGTGTCCCAAAACGGCTGGGCTTGCGCGACCCACTGCGGCCCGATCGCCGCGAGCGACTCGCCGTCGCTGCTCTTCAGCGGGATGTTTCCGGGCGCGTGGTGGACGAACAAGGCGCCATACTCACCCTCGTAGGGCGCGAAGTACTCACACAGCGCGGGGTCGAGCGGGGTCTCGAAGCGCAAGAACACATCGGTCGCCTGATTGCCCGCGGTGATGAGGTCGACTTCGAAGCGCGCGTTCGAGTAGGGTTGGTAGCCGATGTAGGTGGCGGCGAAGAAGTTGGGGTCCCAGTACGAGGTCTGATCGACGCAGCCATCCCTGCCGCTGCACAGCGCGGACAGTGCGGCGAAGCTGATCCGAAAGTCGGCGGGATCGACCCCGTTGACCGGCGCGACCGGCTCGCTGAAGCGCAGGACCACGAACTGGCCCGTCGCGTTGAGGCTCGCGGAGACCAGCTCGAAGGGAACGTCATTGGGCTCGGTG
The DNA here is from genome assembly GCF_000737335.2 of Enhygromyxa salina. Lineage (GTDB taxonomy): Bacteria > Myxococcota_A > Polyangia > Nannocystales > Nannocystaceae > Plesiocystis > Plesiocystis salina_C. The sequence continues at coordinate 45,286 of NZ_JMCC02000023.1, forward strand.
TTGGTGTCGCCCGAGGGACCGCCATCGCCATCGCCATCGCCACTGCCATCGCCCGAAGCGTCCTCGCTGCCGCCGGCGTCGCCATCGTCGAGGGTGAAGCCGTTGTCCCGCGACGCGCAGCCGAGCGTCATGAGGGCCAATCCAAGCGCTGCCTTGTCAGCCACACTCCCTCTTCGAACTGTCATGGCCGCAGCGTCCCACGGACGGTGGCAGATCTCAATCTGTTTTGCGCTCGTGCGAGGCATTGCACCAGGACTGCCAGCGTCGAGGAGTTCGAGGTCGTCACCCACGTCGAGCGATCATTGGTGACAACGGCTTGGGTCAGCGCAACCCAAGGGCCGGGACAGGCCAAGAGGTGCGCGCTCTAGCTCTAGACGGTCCGTAGCAGCGAGCTGCGCTTGGGGCCGGTCGCGTGCATCTTGGCGGCGACCAGGGCGACCTTCGCCGCCGTCTCGAGAAACACCTTGGCGTGCTCGCCGTCGGGCGCCGAGTTGACCACGGGGTTCCCGGTCTCACCGCCAGCGCTGACGGTGTTGTCGATCGGCAGCTGGCCGAGCAGCTCCACGTTGAACTCCTCTCCGAGCCGCTTGCCGCCGCCGCTGCTGAAGATGTGATCCACGTGGCCGCACGAGGGGCAGCGATAGTGGCTCATGTTCTCGATCAGCCCGAGCAGCGGGATCTCGAGGGTCTTGAACATGTCCACGGCCTTGCGCACGTCGAGCAGCGCGACCTCTTGCGGGGTCGTGACGATCACGCCGCCCGTGATTGGGAGCAGCTGCCCGAGCGAGAGCTGGGCGTCGCCCGTACCCGGGGGGAGATCGATGATCAGGTAGTCCAGCTCGCCCCACTCGACGTCCTCGAGGAACTGCTGCAACAGCTTGTGGATCATCGGGCCCCGCCAGATCACCGCGCGCCCAGTCTCGACGAAGAAGTCGACGCTCATGACCGGGATCCCGCGGTGCAGCGCTGGGATGATCCGCGCTCCGCCGACGCTCTTGTCGCACTGGCGCGAGGCCGGGCCCATCATCTTCGGCACGCTTGGCCCGTAGATGTCGGCGTCGAGCAGACCGACGCTGGCGCCAAGTCGCTGCAGCGCCATCGCGAGGTTGACCGCGACCGTGCTCTTGCCAACGCCACCCTTGCCCGCGGCCACGGCGAGCACGTTCTTGACGGTGGGCAGCCGATCCAGATCCTGGCGCGGCGGCTTGCGCGGGACCTTGAGCCCCCACGCGATGTTGACCGGCTTGGCGAAGGGCTCGAGCGCCGCGCGGATCCGAGTCTCGAGCGTGCCTCGCAGCGGGTAGCCCGGTGAGATCAGCGCGACCTCGACGTCGATCGAGTCACCGACGCTGATCTCGCCGACCTGACGAGCGCTGACGAGGTCCCGCTCGGTCGCCGGGTCTTCGACGGTGCTCAGTGCTTGGCGGACGCTGTCGGGTGTGGCGCTCATCGTGAACCCCACATCCAGCCGCTGCGCGGGTTGATTGTGCGGGGGGACATGACTGGCCCCCTGAGAAGGGGATCGAAGACTCGGTTTCCTGTGGGCATGGGGCCGCGCGAGCGCGGAAAAACCTAGCAAGAATGACCCCCATCTCCAAGCGGGCCCGATCCCCCCTCACCGACCTTCGCGCTTGGCCAGCTGGAACCCGGCGGCTTGCGGGCGAGCTGGGTCGCGCGGTGCGTGGCGCGGGTGGCACCGAAGCGGCGTGATCTGGCCTCCGGTGCGGCTTCGGGCTACCCTCGCGCGTCCGCTGGACCACCCTGGACCACCAAATCATGGCAGTGCTCGAAGTCGTCAAGTACCCCGATCCGCGCTTGCGCGAGGACACCTTCTCCGTCGAGGCCGTCACCGACGAGATCCGTCAGCTCGTGCGCGACCTGATCGACACGATGTTCTCGCTCAACGCCGCGGGCATCGCCGCCATCCAGGTCGGCCGGCTCGAGCGGATCTTCATCATCGACGGCAAGGTCGCGACGGGCTCCGAGACCGCGGACCCGCTGGTGTTCATCAACCCCGAAGTGGTCGAGACCGGCAAGGGCCTCGCGATCGCCGAGGAGGGCTGCCTGTCGTTCCCGGACGTGTTCGTTGACGTCAAGCGCCCGCGCTGGGCCAAGCTTCGGGCGATGAACGTCGAGGGTGAGATGTTCGAGGCCGAGGGCGACGAGCTGTTCGGGCGCGCGCTGCAGCACGAGCACGATCACCTCACCGGTAAGCTGATGATCGATCTGGTTGGTATGGTCAAAAAAGAGATGATCAAGCGCAAGATGAAGCGCTGGCATTCGCAACACGACGCAGAGACTACGGACCGCGGCGCGTCCGCATCCGCTGAGTGAGCTTTTTGACTGTGCGCCCGTGTGCGAGCAGCACACGGGTCTGCATACTTATTTGTGAATCGCGCTCTGGTGAGGTCGTAGCCAAGCATACGCACATGACGAGCGATTCCGTCATGTGTGCGGGAAACTCTGCTCTCATTGAATTCGTGCGATCAGCGGGGCTTTTTCTGGCAATTTTGATGAGCTTGGGAACACGCATCGTGCAACTTTGATGGCGTGAGCCGCCTCGACAAAGCCAGTCACGAGTCTAGCGAACCCCTAGAACGCTCGGATCGGTCGAATCGAAGGTCGGCAGCGACTCACGCGATTGTCATCGGTGGCAGCGTGACTGGGCTGTGTGCCGCGGCGGCGTTGGCGAAGAACTTCGAAAAGGTCACCGTGCTCGAGCGTGACGCTCTGCCGGGGCCCGTGCCGCGGCGCGGGGTGCCGCAGAGCCATCACACCCACGCGCTGCTCCACCGGGGCCAGCAGATCATGGCCCAGCTGTTCCCAGGCGCATTCGATGCGTTGTTGGCCGACGGCGCCAGCGTCAGCGATTTTGGTCAGAAATTTCGGTGGCACCACCACGGCACGTGGCGTGTTCGTGGTCGGCTCGGCATCGACAATTGGATGGTCTCCCGTCCGCTCCTCGAGTCGCGTCTGCGCGATTCACTGGCCGCGCGGGGCAACGTGGAGTTGCGGTTCGACTGCCCGGTCGAGGCGCCCATCCATGAGCGGGGCGAGCTTGGAGGTGGTGTCTGGGGCGGCGTCCGGCGTGGCCGCGTCCAAGGTGTGCGCTTGCGTGACGGGACCGTGCTCGAGGCCGATCTGGTCGTCGATGCGCTTGGCCGCGGCTCGAGCTCTTCGAAGTGGCTCGCCGCGTGGGGCTACGGCGAAGTCGAGGAGCAGCGGGTCGAGATTGGGATGACCTACGTGTCCGGTCTGTTTGACCTGCACGGCGGTCACTACCCCGACGGGGTGATGATCTACCCCCAGGCGCCCAACAACCACCGCGGCGGGATCGGCCTTCGCGTCGAGGGCGGTCGCATGATGGTGACGCTGTTTGGCTACCACGGGGATCGGGCGCCGCTGGATCTCGCTGGCTTTGTGCAGTGGGCCAAGACGCTGGCGGAGCCGCAGCTACACGCGTTGCTCTCGCGCTCCAGCTTGATCGGGGAGCTGCGCCAACACACGATGCCCTACCAGCTGCGGCGCAACTACGCTGGGATGCAGCGGCTACCGGCCGGGTACTTGGTCATGGGCGACGCCCTGTGCAGCTTCGACCCGAGCTTTGGACAAGGCATGACCACAGCCGCGATGCAGGCCGAGCTGCTCAGCCAGCTGCGGCCCGGCCAACGAACGGCTCGCATGCAGCGTCGGATCGCACGGGTGACGGACGTGCCGTGGCAGATGACATCGACAGAAGCCTTCTGCTGGCCCGAGAGTCATCAAGAGGTGTCTCTGGGAGCCGCGCTGATGCACCGATACCTCAACCGCGTGGTCGCTCTCTCAGCCCACGATCTCGAGGTCTACCGGACCCTCACCGAGGTCATGCAATTCGTGAGTCCCGCGTCGAGGTTGTTTCGTCCGCGGGTATTGTGGCCCGTGCTGTTCGGCCGCCGCGAACGGGCGCCCGCGCAGCAGCGTCCCACCGCCACGCGTGAACTCTCCGTCGCCGCCGAGCTCTCGGGGCTGCGGCGTTCTGGCTCGTGAGTCTCATGAGTTGGGCCGTCACGGCTGCGGGGCCGCGGGCTCGCGGGCGAGCAGCGGACACTGCAGCTGTCCACTCGCGACCCCGTTGTCGTACACGTAGTGGTCGCGCAACCGCGATTGCAGCAGCTGCGCGAAGTCCTTGGTCAGCTGATAGCTGGCCGGCTTGTCCTGCTGCAACAAGATGATCGCGTAGCCCTCGCGGGTCTGCTTGAGGCTCTCGCGGAGGCCGTCGGCGCCCTCGTCAAACCAATCGGACTGGGCGAGCCGCGAGTACGGCACCTCGCCGCAGCGACGCCACTCGCCCTGCGGCGGATCAGCGCGAAAGCAGCAGTGGTTGATCACGCGGCCGGACTCGAGGTCGACCTCGCCGGCGATCTCAATTTGAAACACGGCGATGTTGGCCAGCAGCTGATCTTGCATCACCGCGGTCTCGGCCTGCTCGCGCCGCTGCGGATCCGCGGCAGGGCACAGCGGATCGCCGGGCAGGCGCGGGCCACAAGCGCGCTGGTAGTTGGCGAGCTCGGCCTCGAGCTGGGCGGCACGCTTCTCATGCTGCGCTTGGACCTCGAGCTGGGCGGCCTGCGTGGCGGCGCGGGCAGCTTCGGCGGCCGCGATCGCTTGGGCCTCGACCAGCTCGGCCTCCAGCTGTTCGATCTCGTGGGCGGTGCTGTCGAGCTCGCTCTCTTGGATGGTTGCGAACACGAACAGCACGACCATGAACACGTCGAGCAGCGGGAGCATGTCGATGTTGCGCCTGCGCATGAGGTCGCTCAGTCGAGTGGTTTGGCGACTTGCTCGGGTCGCTGCTCGAGCCCCTCGAGCAGGGCCATGCGAACGTGCAGGCGCGCGCGCTCGATCAGGCTCTCGCAGGTGCCGGCGACCGCCGACAGCATGAGCGCGCCGATCAGCCCCCAGAACGTGGTCCCCAGAGCAGTCGGCAGGCGCGCGCGGAAGCCGACCAGATCGGTTGGATCCGAGCTGACCAGCGCGAACACGGTGCCGAGGATGCCCAGGTGGACGGCGAATTGAGCGAAGCGCTCGATCCAGCCGATCCGCTCGTTGAGCCGGACGATCGCGCGGGCGGCAGGCTCGCTCGTGTCCCCGCTCATCAGGCGGGTGATCTCTTCGAAGCTCAGATCCACGACCGGTGCGGCCTCGAGCCGCTTGCGAATTGGGTGGTCAGCCGCGAGCTGGGCCGCGACGCGACGCAGGATCCCGAGCGCGCCAACGACCTGGTCGAAGGCTTGCTGACCCTGACGAAACCACAGCGCCGAGGTGCCGGTCATGCCCAGCACGGCAATGAGCACCAACACCGAGAGTGGATCAAAGAGGGTCGAGATCCCCATTGGCTACTCGCGGTTGATCGCGACCTTCTCGATGCCCTTGGATTTCAAGCAGTCGGTCATGGCGATGACCGATCCATGCGATGCTTCTTTGACGTCGAGGATCGCGTCGTCGACCCCTTCGAACAGCTCGCCGCGCTCGCACACGCTCGCACAATCGCTGGCGGGCGCGCCGTCGATCGAGCAGCCGTGCACGTCGATCGTGATCTTCAGGGTCTTGTTGGCCGCCGACTCGGGCGCTGGCGGCTCGGGCTCGGGCTCGGGCTCGGGCGGGGTGACCTGCTCGGGCTCGGCCGGCTGCGCGGGCTCGGCTTGGTCCGCGTCACCTTCGGCGTCTCCTGACGAGCCGATCCCGAAGCCGGGGATACAGTCCGACAGCCACAGGGCGACGAGTGTGACGACCGCCAGCAACGCGCCGAGCACGGTCGTCCTCCCGCCACTACCCTTGCGCTTGCGCTCTTGCTTCTCGGCCATGCGCGGCGAAGATCACCCGAAGGCCGAACTAGATCAACCGATCGGGCCGGACGGTTCTCCTGGAGTCAAACGCGCCGCGCGTGCGATTCGGCGCGAATTGGCGGGCGACGCACCGAGCCTCGTGTGTATTCAGTCGCGGTCCAAACCCCGAGAACAGCCACTGAGAGCCCTGTCCGGGCTCTTGCGATCGCCTCGCGCTCATGCGAGTCAATCCGGGTGCGCGTCCGATTGGGACTCATTGTGGGCTTTGTCGTCGGCCTCGCGGCGCCGTTCGTGGCACCGAGCCTCGTGAGCGCGGGTGGCTGTCCAGACGGTGGCGAGATGATCGAGCACGAGATAGCGAGCGGTCAGACGCTCAGCGGGATCGCGGTCAAGCACGGGGTCAGCCAGCGCTCGATCGAGCGCTCCAACCCCGGCCTCGACCCCAACAAGATCCGCGAGGGCCAGAAGCTGAAGATCTGCTTGCCCAACCCAAACGCCGACTCGGGCTCGTCAAAGTCAAAGTCGAAGTCGAGCGGCAGCGGCAAGTCCTGCGGCGGCGGCAAGACCATCGCTACCCACGAGGTCAGCTCCGGCGACACGCTCAGCGGTATCGCGGCCCAGTACGACGTCAGCACCGACACGGTGATCTCGCGCAACGCGTCGCTGAAGAAAAACCCGAACTCGCTCAGGGTCGGGCAAGAGCTGCTGATCTGCCTCGAGACCAAGAAGACCAAGAACAGCAAGACCTGTGGCTACCGCACGCCGCTGCACACCCACGTGGTCGTGCCGGGCGAGCACCTTGGCGAGATCGCCGGTCGCTACGGGGTTCGGCGCGGCGACTTGATCAAGCTCAACAGCTCGCTCCGGTCCAACGCCAACCTGCTCAGCGTGGGGCAGAAGCTGCGCGTGTGTCCGGAGATCGCCCCGCGCGAGCGAACCAAGTTCGAGTACACGGTGCGCTCGGGCGACACGCTGGGGGACATCGCCGAGAAGTACGGGCTCACGACCGGCGAGCTGCTCGGGTTTCAGCGCGGCAAGCTCAAAGACGCCAACGATCTCAAGGTCGGCAAGACGCTGGTCGTCTACAAAGAGGGCTCGATCCTGCCCGGCTTTGGCGGCTTCGACGATGACACCGGCGTGCTCCCAAGCGGCGTGCAGATGCCCTCGGGCAAGTACTACGTGGTCAAGAACCCGGGCCTGGCGTGGGGCACTGGGGACACCGTGCGGCTGATCCAGACTGCGATCTCATCGTACCGTAACGTGTGGCGCAGCTCGCCAAAGATCCACGTTGGCGACATCTCCAAGAAGGGCGGCGGCAAGTTCCCGCCGCACCGCAGCCACCAGCACGGCAAGGACGTCGACATGGGCTACGTGCTCAAGGGCGACAAGGCCGACGAGACCAAGTTCGTCGCCGTCAACGCAAACAACCTCGACGTCGCGCGGACCTGGGATCTGATCCAGGCGTTCTTGAACACGGACGAGATCAAGTACATTTTCATGGATTACTCGGTCCAGAAGCTGCTGTACGAGCACGCCCAGAAGAAGGGCGTGTCGAGCGACACGCTGGACGAGCTGTTCCAATACCCGCGCGGCAAGGGTCGTGGGCACGGGATCATCCGCCACTCCAAAGGCCACGTGAACCACTTCCACGTGCGCTTTCGGAAGTAGCGGGCTTGCCTGGGCCTCAGCTCGGCCCCGAGCTGAGGCGCTTCCTGTGTCCATGGGACGGGCTCCTAGCAACCAATAAAAAAGGGCCGACGAATCGGCCCTTCTTTAAAGCGCATCAGCGCCTTTCGGATCCTCAGCCTTCGAGGACGCGAACGTTTTCGGCGCGGGGGCCCTTGGGGCCTTCACCCGCGTTGAAAGTAACCTTCTGGCCTTCGCGGAGCTCATCGAAGCGGGCGCCCTCGACGTTGGACATGTGGAAGAACATGTCTTTGCCCGTACCAGTGTCGATGAATCCGAAGCCCTTGTCCGTGAGACGCTTGATCGTACCTTCTGCCATTTTTGTTTTCCTGAAAGAGTGTCTCGCAACGCCTTCGCCACCCAAGGGGCACGGACCTTGCGAGGGAGGCGTGTACGTGAATTGAGGGCGCGTGTCCACTCTCGTCGATGGCGCCGCGGCGGCTGCCGTTGGCGCCGAGGCGCGCGCTCGTTGCGCTTTTGGCCGCGCGAGACTGTCGGTGACGGCCATCTCGGCGACACACAGGCGCTCTGGGTGGGGAAATTCCGCAGAATTGTCCGGTTCTACTCGAACGAGCACCCGTGTTCTCCCCTATAGCGTCGGACCACGGTGGCGCGCCCTCGACCGTGACCGCTCGGAACCGCGTGCGTCAACGTGTGCTGCGGCAAACTCGCCGGATGTCGGCGGTCGCCCACCGACGAGGCGGGTGTAGCGACCGCCACCGCCTCACTCGGGCGGCGCCGCGAGCAAGCGGCACTCGTCCGCGACCATGATAGCGAGCAGCAGCGCGCTGACGCCAAGCCACCCAGCCAGCGATCCGACCAGGGCGCCTGCAAGCGGTCCGAGTGGGCCGGCAACGGTCGACAAAGGCGATGACCATCGCCCACTCGGTCAGACCATCGCCCACTCGGTCATGGTCATCGAGCCCCGCGTGGATCCGGTGATGCGTGGTTGTCAGGACTGCGTGGGGGTCTGAGGACAGGTTTGCTAGAGTGCGACCGCCAGCCGCATGAGCGAGACCCCGCCCCAGCCCAACCCCGAGCCCGTCCACTACGTGTTCCCCGACGCGGGGGAGGCGGTCCGACGCGACCACGCGAACTACTACATTGGCGCGCCGATCGGCCAGGGCTACTACGGCATCGTCTACGACTGCACCGACGACTGGGGCAACGAATTAGTCGCGAAGGTGCTCAAGCCGATGGGCTCGTTCCAACAGGTCGCGGATCGCTGGCAGCGGGAGGCCGCCGTGCTCACGACCATGCGGCATCCCAGCATTACGTATATCCACGACGCGTTCGTCTATCACAACCTGTTCTACCTCATCATCGAGAAGTGCCTGTATCCGCTCTCGGCCGAGCTGCACGTGGCGAGCGAGCTGTGGCTCCCGCAGATGGCTCGGGATCTGCTGCAGGCAACCGCCTACATTCATCGGGCTGGCTGGGTGCACAAGGACATCCACGTTGGCAACGTGTTCGTGAGCGCGACCAAGGATCCCTTCGACGAGGCCCGCGAGCCGGTGATCGGCTTCAAGCTCGGCGACTTTGGGATCTCGCGCATGGAGGGCAGCATTCGCCCACACGGGTCCGAGCTGGCCCGCTGGATGCTCCCGCCCGAGGCGATCGATCCAGCCCGGTTCGGGCCGATCGATCGTCGCGTCGACATCTATCACGCGGCGCTGACCTTCATGTGTGTGGTGTATGGGCAGATCCTCAGGTTCAACCGCGAGCAGATCCTCGCTGGTGAGCCGCAGCGGCTGGCCCGCTCGCTCGACTCGATCTACGGCCCGCCGTTGGCGCGGGCCCTCAACCCGTGCGCGGCCGAGCGCACACCGACGGCGCTCGAGTTCTGGCGAGACATCCACGCGGCGATCACCGCGGCGGGCGTGCGCGCGGAGATCGGGTAGCCTCGCTACCATGCTCGCCTTGGTGCTCGCCTTGGAGCTCGCCTTGGAGCTCGGTGCGCTGTTTGTTGGCGCTCCCTCGCCCGGCCCGGGAGGGGCAACCGACGAGGGGGTGATCTACGCGCCCACGCCAAGCGATGCGGCGAGCGAGCCGCGTAGCCTCGACCGTGGGATCGAGCCCGTCCAGATCACGCCGCCCCCCGAGCGTCCGCGGCTGCCCGAGCTCCAGCCCGCGCCCGAGCCCGTATCGCCCACTGAACTGGCGGAGCCGTGGGACACCGTGATGCAGCCGCCACCGCTGCCACCACCGCCGCCGCCGCCAAGCGGCGCGGGTCGGCTGGTGGCGGGGAGCCTGACGATCGGCCTGGGTCTCGCGGCGGGCTCTGCGGTGGTCGTCGAGGCCGCGCGGACCGACGGCAACCCTCGCTTCGTGGCCTCGACCTTCGTGCCGCTCGGGCTCGCGTGCATTGGCGTGGGTACCTACCTGCTGGTCCGCGGGGCTCGGGCGCGCGCCAACTTCAACGACTGGAAGACGTACACCCAGGCCAAGTCGCGGCCGTCCGGCAACGGCCTGCTCGTGGCCGGAACGATGAGCTTCGTGGTCGGCGGGGTCACGTTGATCGCGGCGGGCGTCCAGGCCCGCGAGCCTGGGGCCTTTGATCGGCCGTTGACGCCGACCTTGTTTGGGATCGGCGCGGCTGGGGCCGTGTTTGGGATCGTTGGCGTGACGACGGGGATGATCCAGCGCGATCGCTATCGGAGCTGGCGCCAGTCGACCTTCCTGAGCGTGGTGCCCACCCTGGCGCCGACCCGCGGCGGGGTCAGCTTCGGCGTCGCTGGACGGTTCTAGCCTAGGAGCCCGTGGTGCAACGCCTCACGCCGCCTCGCTTGGTCTTTCCGCCGAGCTCTTCGTCGCCGAAACTTCCAGTACGCCCGGTACAGGTGCGTTTCGGCTCCTCAATCTCGACGAAAATCCCGGCGCGAGGCGACGCGATGCATTGCACCACGGGCTCCTAGCGCGTAGCCGCGCCCGCGGTTGCCAAGCACGCAGGGCTCTCCTACACATGCCCGGTGCCTTTCGCTACGGGATCTGGTGAGCACCGCGTCCACTTTCAAGAGTACGGCTCGCGGGCGAATCCAACGATTGTGTTGATTCAGGGCCTGATGCTCGACGGTCGGTTTTGGTTTCAGATGCCAGCGGAGCTGGCCTCGGACCCGGAGCTTCCGTGGCATGTGTTGGTGCCCGACAACCGGGGGGTCGGTCGCAGCGACATGCCCACGCGACCGTGGACGATGGGCGACATGGCCGACGACGTCGCGGCGGTGCTCGACGCTGCCGGCGTTCGCAAGGCCGTGCTCGCGGGGATCTCGATGGGCGGCATGATCGCCCAGCACGTCGCGCTGCGGCATCCAGAGCGGGTCGCGGGCTTGGTGTTGATGGCGACCACGCCGGGGCTGCCGCACGGCAAGCTGCCGGGCCTGCGGACGCTCGGTGATCTGTTTGGCTCGTCGCTGCTGCGCCGCGGGGAGATCGAGCCGTTCGCGCGCTTGATCCTGCCAGACTCCGAGCTGCGCAACGCGCGTTCGCTGCTGTCGGGGTGGTTTGATCTGATGCGCGAACAGCCGCCGACGCGGCGGACCTTTCTTGGCCAGTTTGGAGCGATCGGCACGCACTCGACGGGCGGGCGGCTTGGCCGGATCAGCGTGCCTGCGCAGATCGTGACGGGCGACGAAGATCGGCTGGTGCCGGCCCGCAACAGCGAGATCCTGGCGGCCAAGATTCGTCGCGCGCGGCTCGAGGTGCTGCCGGGGGTGGCACACGGGATCCCGGTGCTGGACGGGCAGGTGGTGCGCCGCAACGCCGCTTTGCTGCGACCAAGCTGAGCGCTCAGCCAGCGTCGGTCTGGACGAAGCCCCGGACCAAGTCCATGACGGACACGATGCCCACGAGCACGTGCTTGTCATCGGTCACGAGCAACCGGTGCACGGCCTGCGACACCATCATGCGACCGGCCTCGACGATGCTCTGCTCGGGCCCGATCCTCAGTACGTTGGGTGTCATGACCTCGCGCACGGTGCCGTCGCGGCCGACCGTTGGATCCCCAAACTCGAGGGCGTGCCCGTTCTCGAGCGAGTAGTAGTGGGCATTGCCGATCACCGCGCCGCGATCGCGATCGGGGTCGATGAGGTCGGACGCGCTCACTACCCCCACGACCTCACCAGCGGCATTGACGACTGGCGCCCCGCTGACGTGCTTTTGGGCGAACAACCGGGCCGCTGTCTCGAGGCTGGTGTCCGGCCCGACCGCAAACACCTTTTGGGTCATCACCTCGGAGACCTTGGGGATTTGAAGGGCTCGCATGTGCTCAGCTTAGGTAACGAAAGCCAGCACTCCCGCGAAAACTTTGCAGTAGATGGTTTCTGAACCGGTTCAGCGCGAGCGCGTGGCGGCCACTGACAACGGCGACGCGATCGATGACGACCTCGGCGGGGCTCGAGCTTCGCAAGGCGACCGCGGACCGAGGGGCTGGGCGCTGCGCGTACTGCTCCACGCGATCACCGTCCATATTTGGTCAGCGCGTCGCTTCGGTTAGGGTCCGCCCGCGTGATCAGCCTCGACAACATCTCCAAGCGCTACGGCTCGCAGCTCCTCTACGTCGACGCGTCGATGAGCGTGTTTCGCGGTGAGAAGGTCGGCCTGGTCGGACCGAACGGGGCGGGCAAGTCCACGATCTTTCGGCTGATCGTGGGCGAGGACCAGCCTGACGATGGCGTCGTCTCGGTCGAGAAGAACCTGACGATCGGCTATTTCGATCAGGACGTCGCGGAGATGGGCGGACGGTCGGTGCTGGCCGAGACCATGGCTGGCGCGGGTGAGGTCTCGGTCCTCGCCGCGGAGCTGCGCGAGCTCGAGCAGGCGATGGCCGACCCGGACCGACAAGCCGAGCTCGACGGCCTGGTCACTCGCTACGGCGAGGTCCAGCCCCGTTATGACGCGCTCGGTGGCTATGAGCTCGAGCCGCGCGCGCATGAGATCCTGGCCGGGCTTGGGTTCACGCCGGACCGGATCGCGGATGACGTGGCCAAGCTCTCGGGTGGCTGGAAGATGCGGGTGGCGCTGGCGCGGATCCTGTTGATGCGACCCGACATCTTGTTGCTCGACGAGCCCACCAACCACCTCGACATCGAGTCCATCCTGTGGCTGGAGGGGTTCTTGCGCGGCTTCGCTGGGGCCCTGGTCATGACTTCGCACGACCGCGAGCTGCTCAATCGCTTGGTCACCAAGATCGTCGAGATCGACGGCGGCGAGCTCACGACCTACACCGGCAGCTACGACTTCTACGAGCAACAGCGGGATCTCGCGGCCGCCCAACACGAGGCCCAATATGCCCGACAGCAGGCCGCGCTGGCCAAGGAGCGGGCGTTCATCGCACGGTTCGCGGCGCGGGCCAGCCACGCTGCGCAGGTCCAGTCGCGGGTCAAAAAGCTCGACAAGATCGAAAAATTGGATCCGCCGCGCTCGCGCAAGATCGTCGACTTCGAGTTCTCAAAGCCGCCCCGCTCGGGCAACGACGTGGTCACCTTCGCGGACGTCGACAAGCGCTACGGCAGCGCCGCGCCGATCTACGCGGGGTTCACGTTCGCGGTCCGCCGGCTCGAGCGCTGGGCGATCATGGGCATCAACGGCGCGGGCAAGTCGACGCTGCTCAAGCTGATCACCGGACGGACCGAGCCAGATGCGGGGACCGTGACGATCGGCGCCAGCGTCAAGCTTGGCTACTACGCACAGCACGCGATGGAGCTGCTCGATCCCACCCAGACCGTGCTCGAGGCCCTGCAAGCCGAGCACCCCCAAGCCTCGCAGGGGTCGCTGCGCACCTTGTTGGGGGCGTTTGGGTTCTCGGGTGACGACGTAGAGAAGCCGTGCCGGGTGCTCTCGGGTGGGGAGAAGGCGCGGGTCGTGCTGGCCAAGATGCTCTACGTGCCGCCAAATTTCTTGGTTCTCGATGAGCCCACCAACCACCTGGATCTGGACACCAAGCAGATGTTGGTTCGGGCGCTCGCTGACTTCGAGGGCACGATGGTGTTTGTCTCGCACGATCGAACCTTCTTGGCGAAGCTGTCCAATCGCGTGCTCGAGCTGACCCCGGAGGGGCCGCGCAGCTACGGCGGTGGATACGTCGAGTACGTCGCGCAGGCCCAGCACGAGGCACCCGGTGCTCGCTGAGGAATGACTATAGGTCCGTCTAGTCTCGAATCAAGCGCTGCGCGCAGTAATGCGGGTACCTCGATTGCGCCCATGCTGGCATCTGCCGACATGTCCGACAAAATGAGCGCATTCGGCGAGTGCTGGCAAAAACTCAGTGTGCCGAATCGATGTTGGGTGTTAGCTTTCCGTTCGTGAACCTTCGATCTCTCTCGTCCAAAGTCGCGATCATTTTCTCTGGGCTGACCTTGGTCGGCTTCGTGGGCCTGGTCACCACGACCCCCGATGCCCAGGCCAAGGGTCACGGCAAGGGCAAGGGTCACGGCAAGGGCAAGGGTCACGGTAAGGGCAAGGGGCACGGCAAGGGTCACGGCCACCACAACCACCCGCTCGCGGTCGATGGGTCGTTCGGCGTCGTTAGCATGGGCCCGCCGACCTGGGCCAGCCAAGAGACCCCCGACCTGTGTGTGCTCTTGCTCCCGGCGACCTTCAGCTTCACCGGGGACTTCGACGGCAGCTTCACCGACTGCGAGTTTTATATCGAGCACTACGGGCCTTGCGATCAGCCGGCCCCCGAGTCCTTCTCGAGCGCTGGCAGTTGGAGCGGGGCGGTGCTCGGTGGCGAGGGCAGCTTCGACTTCAGCTTCGAGGGCGAGATCGACGCGCAGGGGAACGCGCTTGGCGATCTCGTGATCGACGGCGGGTCGTGCACTGGCGAGCTCGAGGGTCTAGACGGGACCATCAGCCTCGACGGCGTCACCGGGGTAGGCGGCACCTACAGCGGCGCGGTCGAGTTCGATTAGTCATCCGGGGGCATCCGGGGCATTCGGGGGCAACGGGCGATAGCGCCCCAGCTACACTGTTCACGCAGTGAATGGTTCGTTGACGCCCTCGGCCAAAACCATCGATACTACGCACTAGCGAAGCTCATCGAGGACTCGAGAATGCCCCAGTACATGACAATTCATCGCGCGCCTGGTCTCCTCAAAGAGCAATGGGCGGAGAACGCGGTCAGTATCCACGCTGCCACGCACGCTCGTTTCGTGCAAGCCCACGTCAACCTCGCGGCGGGCTTCATCTTCACCATCTACGAGGCCGACACCGAAGCCAAGCTGATTGAGCAGTTTGAGGAGCTTGGCCTGCCCTACGACGAGATCCACGAGATCCAGTTCAGCCAGTCCTGGCCAGAGATGGTCCAGATGCTCACCCACATGGGGCGTCTGTCGTGAATCGCCACAGTTGCGCGGGCGGGGTCACCATTGTTCTCGCCACCAAGCCGAGCTGAGCCATGACGCTGCCGCGCAAGAAGACCTTCGTCGTGTTCAAAGAGGCGCCCAAGCTCGGGCCCTACGACGAGCGGCCGATGCTCCCGGACGCCGTCCAGACCCAGGTCTGCCTCAGCCGCAACGACGGCCAGCAGCCGTTCTTCTTGGTGTGTGAGAAGGACACGCTGCTCGCGGTGTTCTCGGGCACCAGCAAGGTCGAGTTCAAGGACACGGGGGTCAACTACTTCTCGCTCGAGCCGGGTGATCACGTCTACGTACCGGCGGGCGCGCCGACCCGGCTGACCGCGCTGACCGAGTCCGTGATCATGCGCTACAAGGCGCGCGAGGCGGGGCTCGAGGGCGTCGCCTGGTACTGCGAGTCGTGCGGCGACGAGCTGTACCGGCACGTGTTCGACACCGCCCAGACGTACCCGCAAGAGGGGTACCTCGCTGGGTGTGAGTCGTTCAACGGTGACGACGCGCGGCGAAGCTGCCAACGCTGCGGGGAGCTGCATCCACCCGTTGACGTGGCGCCCTATCGCTGGGCAGAGACGGCCGCGCAGCTGCGCTCGTAGCGACGCCAAGCCATCTACAGCAGCTCCGCGATGGCGGGGAGCTCGAGCGAGACGCAGGTGCCCTCGCCGACCTTGGTCTCGACCAACAGCTCGCCGCCGTGGTCCTTGATGATGCCGTGGGACACCGCGAGCCCCAGGCCGGTGCCCTCGGACCGATCTTTGGTGGTGAAGAAGGGATCGAAGATCCGCGGAAGGACGTCGTCGGGGATCCCGTCTGCCGTGTCGCAAATCGAGACACGGATCCACCCCGGCCGGGCCGCACGCTTCACGCAGATGTCGATGCGCTTGCGAACATCGTAGGCGCCGTAGCGCTCGTTGAGCGCGTCGCGGGCGTTGGTGATCAAGTTCATCACGACTTGCTGAATGTGCTGCGCGCGGCAGCGGACCAAGGGGAGCCCGGGGGTGATCTCGACCTCGACCGTGATGTAGTCGCCGCGAAGGAGTGAGCGGACCAGTGAGAGCGTGGCGTCGATCACCTCGCCGAGCGCGACCGAGTCGACGGCGTCGTCGGCGTGCTGGCGCGAGAACGCCAGCAGGTTGCGAATGATGCTGGCGACGCGGTTGGACTCATAGATGATCTCGGTCGCGAATTCGATCAGCGAGCTGTCCGTGGCGCTCGCCTGGATCAGATCCGCGTAGTTCATGATGCCCTGGATCGGGTTGTTGATCTCGTGGGCGACCCCGCTGGCGAGCGTGCCCACCGACTCGAGCCGCTGATGTTCGCGAACCTGGGCATCAAACGCCTGGCGCTCGGCCTCGGCTTGCTTGCGCGCCGAGATGTCGGTGGCAACGACGACGGCGTTGCGGTGCACGGCCTCGGGCTCGGTCTCGCTCAGCAGGGTCCGACGCACTTCGATCGGAGCGACGCGCACGGCGTACCAGCGGCTTGGCTCGGCGACGGGGATGAACTCGAGCTCGAACTCGCGGCGCTGCCCGTCGGCGAGCACGGCCGTGACGGCTTCGCGCCAGGTCGCGGCCGAGTCGGGCCGCAGTGAACCTTCGGTGTCTCGCTCGTCGTCACCCTCGTCGAGCCCCGTCAGCGCTCCGCTGTGGTTGCGAAACACGATCCGTCCGCGCTCGTCGAGCAGCGCGATCAGATCGGGGGCGCCGTCAACGAGCGAGCGCCAGCGAGCCTCGCTGCTGTGCAGCGCGCTGTACAGCAGCGCGTTCTCGAGTGTGCTGGCGGCCTGGTTGGTGATCAGCTTCAGGGCCTTGATGCTGGTCGGGCTGAACCCGTGGGTTGTGAGCCGGTTCTCGACCACCAGCGCGCCGAGCCGACGCTCGCCCTTGATCAGCGGCAAGGCCAGGACCGAGCGGACCTCGGCTTGCTCGAGGTAGGGGTCGCCGGCGAAGCGCTGATCCATGCGGGCGTCGTCGAGCACCACCGACTGCCCGCTGCGCACGACGAAGTGGACGAGCGAGCTTGGCACGCGGGCGCCGACGTCTCGCAGCAGCGGGGGATCAGCGAAGATCGTCGAGGCGCCGACGTCGGTGGCCTCGGCGACGAGGGTGAGCTCCCGGCCTTGCTCGAGGACCAACAGCCCGCGGTCGGCTCCGACGCTGGTCAGCGCGGCGTCGAGCACCCGCCGGATGACCTCGTCGAGCCGCAGGTCTTCGCTGATCGCCCCGACCGTGCGCAGCACGGCGGCGAGGTCGAGCTGCGGCGTGCTGCTGCTCCCCGACGACGCGCGCTTGTCATGGACGAGCAGGCGGCCGTCGAGCCCGCGCGGGCTGGTGGCGCGTTGCACGTCCGACCGGCCGCGAAATTCCGCGAACGAGTCTGGGTGGGCACGAAGCAGCTGCTCGAGCTTGGCGTCCGCTCCCCAGGCTGCGTAGGCCGCCCACGCACGCTGCTTGGCGCCGTCGACCAGCGCGGTCATGCCTTGGCGCTCGAGCAGCGCGGCGAGCTGCTCGGCCGCGATACCCTCGATCCAGCGACAGCCACGCTTGCGAGCGCCCGACCAGGCACGATCGAGCAGCACGGCCGCGGGCGCCGGCTGGCCGCGCACGGCATGGCGGAGGCCACGGGCCAGATCCAAATAATGGCCGTAGTTGGCGGGGTTGTGCTTGGCCCAGCGTCGCAGCGTTCGCAGGCCCTTGCGGGTGCCGGCCTTGGCGAGCGACGAAGGGGCGCCGCCAGCGAGCAGGTGGATCGAGTAGGCCGCGCAGGTCAGCACATACGCCCGGGCGATGAACCAGGTGTTGAACACCACCTTCTCGACGTCATGGATGCAGCGCAGGCAGCTGTCGAGCGCCGCGGCGTGGTCAGCAAACACCAGCTCGCGCAGGGCCTTGGTGATGAACCCAACATAGTAATTGGTTGGGGCGCCGTTGTGCGCCAGGATCTGCTCGGGATCGAGATCCCAGACCTGGTCGGCCTGGTCGGTCTGGGCTGGCTCCGCGGACTCTTCGTCGGCCCCTCGCAGCGAGAGGCTCAGCCCGCGCAGCATCCAGACCGCGACCTTCATTTGATTGGGGCACCAGCGCCCGACATCGCGGGCGACCCGACGGCAGTGGCGATCGAGCACGCGCAGGTGGATCCCAACCTCGAGCTGCATGTCGCCGCCGAAGCCCCCGATGAAGCTCGCCGAGTCGAACTCGCCGGCCTCGAGCGCGGCTTGGTAGCTGGCGTCGAACAGGGTGACGATGTCTGCGAAGCAGCGCCCGCGGTGGAGCGAGAGCGAGCCGCCGATCGCAAGCACGCGCGACTCGGTCTTCGCGGTGGGCTCGCCGCGGGCCAGCTCGCGCGCGAGATCCTGCATGCGAACCGCGTCCGCGCTCTTGCCCAGCCCGCCGCCAACGCCGATCGCCAAGTTGCCGATCGCCTCGATGATCGTCGAGTGGACGCCGAGGGTGCGGATCAACAAGGGGTGAATGCCGACCAGATACAAGTACAAGTGGTTGTCGACGATGAACGCGGCGTACTTGACCTGGTTGAGCAGATCGAGCACGGCCGCGTCGCGCGGGTCTTCGCAGCGGGGCATCGCCGCGATGGCGGCGCCGTCGAGCGACCGAACCATTTTCCATGCGCGATACACCGCCGCCATCGCGCGGATCCGGCCGGGCGCGCGCGGGATCGGTGAACCCAAGCGCGCGAGCGCGGCCAGCCCGAGCGCGACGGCCTCGTGGTGCCGCGTCTCGACCCACAAGATGCGCACGCGTCGAGCGACGACCTCGCCGTAGTGGTGATCCTCGAGCTGCCAGTCGAGCAGCTTGGAGAACGCCGCGTCGGCTTGCTTGCGCAGCCCGTTGAGCGCGAACGAGTAGGCCAAGTTGAAGTGCAGACGAAACGCCAGCTCGTAGTCGGGGGCGGCTGGGCCGCGCGCGATGACGTCGTCGCGGTTGGCGAGCGTGAGCTGAATGCCCCGGGCGAGGTAGCTCTGGGCGAGGTCGTAGGCGCCGGTGTCCAGCCCGCGCGTGCCGGCGCGCAGGTCGAGCGTGGCGAGCTCGAGGCGGGTGTTGTCGTCGGGGTTTGCGGGGGCCCCGGCGGCGAGGTGATCGACGACCTCGAACAGGCGCTCGTCGGACCGCGCGAGGCCGGCGAGCAGCTCACGGCCGATCGTCCAGTGCAGCTCGCGGCGGACGTCGTCGGCCAGGCCCTGTCGCGCGGCGTCCTGAATGCTGTCGTGAACGAAGCGATACTCGCCCGCGACGTGGGCGAGCAGCCCGGCGGCCTCGAGCTCGAACAAGCAGGCCGTCAGCTGGACACGCTCGTGACGACACACCAACGCGAGCCGCGGCAGCTCGAAGCGCGAGCCAATGCAGGCCGCCCGGCGGATCACGTCGCGCGCGCTGGCGCTGAGCGAGTCGAGCTTGGTGCCCATCATCGCAACCGCGTCATCGGGGATCGGCTCGGCCTCGACGCGGTCGTGGTCCCAGACCCAGCCCTGCTTGCCCGGTCGCAGCAGGTCCCGCCGAGCCAGCTGTGAGAGGAACTGACCGACGAACAGCGGCATGCCGTTGGTCTTGCGGGCGATCGCGTGGGCGAGCTTGCCGAGCTCGCGGGCGCCCGGGAGCGCGTCGGTGAGCAGCGCCTCGATCGCGGGGGTCGAGAGCCCGCCGAGCTCGAGCTCGCGGCCGCGAGGGTGGCCCGCGAGTTCGGCCAGCAGCTCACGCAGGGGGTGGGTCGCGGGCAGGTCGTCGCGACGCAGAGAGAACACCAACAACAACGGCCCGCCGTGGCCATGGACCAGCGCCTCGACCAGCCTGAGGCTGCCCTGGTCGGCCCAGTGCAGGTCTTCGAGGACCAGCGCGATCGGTCGCTGGTCGACACACACGACCGAGAGGAGCCGCTCGATCGTGACCAGCAGTCGGTTGCGAGCCTCGGCCGCGTCGACCCGCGCGGGCTTGGCCTGCGGCCCGAGGATGAGCTCGACCGTTGGACACAGCTCTGCGAGCACCCCAGCGAGGCTGCCGAGCGCCGCGCCGAGCTGTCGACGCCAGCGCTCGAGCCGGGTGTCGCTCTCGGTCAGCATCTGCTCGAACAGGACGGTCAACGCCTGCTCGAAGCCGGCATAGGGCAGGTCCCGAAACGCATCGAACTTGCCGCCGAGCATGTGGCCGCCGTGGCCCATGACCGTTGTCTCGAGCTCGCGGATCAGCAACGACTTGCCCGCGCCGAGCGGACCCGTCAGCGCGATCGTCTGACGACCTCCCGACTTGGCCACGCCCGCGAACGCCACGGACAGCTCGGCCTGCTCGCGCTCGCGACCGTAGAGGCGCTGGGGCAGCAGCAGGTCGGTGGTGAAGTCCTCGGCGCCCAACTCGACGTGCGAGTCGTCGAGCCCGGCCTCGTGCTGGGCCTGCAAGCGGCGCAGATCCGCCGCGAGGCCGTCTGCGGTCTGGTAGCGGTGCTCGGGGGCCTTGGCGAGCAGCTTGAGGACCAGGCCGCACAGACCCGCGGACAGCTCGGGGCGCAGGCTGGTTGGGGGCTCGGGCTCGCGGGCGAGGTGGGCGTGGATCAACTCGAGCGGGAGCAGCCCCTCGAACGGGCGGTGCCCCGTCAGCAACTCATAGAAAGTGACGCCAAGCGAGTAGAGATCGCTGCGTCGATCGACCGCGCGGCTGGTCCGGCCGGTCTGCTCCGGCGAGATGTATGGCAACGTGCCGGCCAGCACGTCGCCATCGTAGATATGCCGACGCTCGTTCTCGAGCAGCACGGAGATCCCGAAGTCGGCGAGGTGCACCCGCCCTGTCTGGGGGTCGACCAAGATATTGCTTGGCTTGATGTCGCGATGGACCACCCGGGCCGCGTGGGTCTGGGCCAGGATCTCGGCGATCCGGGTGGCGATCGGCCAGAACTTGGCGATTGGCAGCGGCTTGCCGTCGGCGTACTCCGACAGGTTGACCCCCGGAATCCGCTCGAGGATCAAGACCAGTTGGTCGCCGACGCGCCGCAGCTCTCGAGCCTTGACGATGCCGTCGATGTCGAGGCTCTGGACCAGGTCGAACTCGTGCTGAACGCGGTCCTCGTCGGCTTCGTCCTCGATGTCGAAGACCTTGGCGATCACCGCTCGTGAATCCCGCTCGGACACCGCCTCGTAGACGCGAGAGCGCGCGGACTCACGTAGCGGTCGGATCGCCTGGTACTCTGCTAGCGGGAAGCCCATGTGTGTGCGCGGTGCGGCGTAGCCGGCGCGGTGTGGTGTGGCACGGTGCGCTGTGGCACATGGTACCCGAACGCCGTGGGGCTGCCCGGAACATGACAGCAGCGCAATTCACGTTGTTTGGGTTGCCTGCGGCGCACCAGGTGGTGACGTCTCAGCCACTCCCGGGCGCGAGCACCGAGAATTGATGCGCCGTGAACGACCCTAAAAACTGGCGCAGAACACGCTAGGGCCGCGGTCCAATGCTGCGCCATTCATCGTGGAGAGACCCTCGAAGCTCACCCTCCAATTAGGCGATTCCGCGCGTAGAATGCTGCGTTTTCCGCACGGATTGGTGGTTTTTGGGCTTGGGTGCTCGATGTCCCCAATGTCGGTAGTTCTTGCGAATGGGCCCATGGCCCATGGCCGATGGTGGCTGGGCGCTCTATTGCGGCATCGATGTATTCGAGGTCTTGGGTCAACGGGGGTGGTCCAATGCGTATGTGAGGGTCACTTGCTCACCCGCGCACCGGACATTGCCTGCTGCACCGCCTGGCCAAGCTGCGCGAACCGAAACGGCTTGCCCAGAAACGCGCCGATCCCCAGATCCTCGAGGTCGCGCAGCGCCACGTTGCGCAGGTGGCCCGAGATCATGACGACGGGGAGGTTTGGCGCGAGCTCTCGAAGCCTGCGCAGGCAGTCGGCGCCGCTGATCCTTGGCATGACCGTGTCGAGGATCACCAGGTCCAGCTCGCCGACGTGGCGCTCGATCAGCTCGAGGCCGGCGTGGCCATCGCTGGCCTCGAGCACCGTGCCGCCCTTGAGCGAGAAGAACGCAGCGAGCGTGCGGCGAACGCTGCGTTCGTCGTCGACGATCAACACCCGCAGGGCCTGGGTCAGCGTCGCGATCGGTTGGGAGGCCTGTCGCAGCGGTTCGGCCTGGTGAAACGGGAACAGCAGTCGAAACGTGGTGTGGGCCCCGAGCTCACTCGTGACCGAGATCGCGCCGCCGTGCGACTCCACGGTGCCGTAGACCATCGACAGACCCAGGCCGGTGCCGCGGCCGAATTCCTTGGTGGTGAAGAAGGGCTCGAAGATCTTGGCCTGCAGCGTCTCGTCCATGCCAATGCCCGTGTCACGGACCAGGATCTCGACGTAGGGCCCAGGCTCGAGGGCGAACGGCTCGGCCGCACAGGCGGCGGCGTCGAGGGTGATGGACTTGGTGACGATCTCGAGCACCCCCCCTCTCGACATGGCTTGGTTGGCGTTGATCCCCAGGTTCAGGAGCGCGTTTTGGATCTGGACCTTGTCGCCGCGAATCGTCGCTTGCTCGGCGTCGAGGCAGACCGAGATCTCGACCCGCTTGTCGACGCTGTGGTGCAAGATCGCGACCGCGTCGCGGATCGGCTCGTGAATGTCGATGACCGCGGTCATCGGTGCGTCGGTGCGGGAGAAGGCCAGCAGCTTGCGGGTGAGCTCCGCGGCTTGGCCCGCGGTGTCCAGGATCAGCTTGAGGTTGGTCGCGGGCGGGCTGTTGGGTGGGAACGAGGACTCGAGGCCGAGCAGCTCGGCGGCGCCCATGATCCCGTTGAGCATGTTGTTGAAGTCGTGGGCGATGCCGCCGCTGAGCTGACCGAGGGAGTCCATGCGCGCGGCGTGCTGGACCTGCATCTCGAGCCGACGTTGCTCGGTGACGTCGCGCAGCACGAACACAGCCAGTGGCTCGGTGTTCTCGTCGCGGGTAGGAGACACGACGATGTCGAGCAGGTGGGTGAGCCCTTGCGCGTCGGCGGTCTCGGCGTCGCCGAGCCGCGACGAGCGACCCTGGAGGATCGCGTTGTGTGCAGCGTCGCAGAGCCGCTCCCCGAGCACCGGGCCCATCAACGCAGCGAGCGGCGCGCCGAGCCTTGGTGCCGTCGCGCACAACGACGCGGCCGCGGCGTTCCAGTGGATGACCCCGCCCGCGGCGTCACACACGAGCACAGCGTCGGCGAGCGAGTCGAGGATCGTGCGCAGCTGGCCCTCGCTGCGGGCGAGTTCGGTCGTGCGCGCCTCGACCCTGAGCTCGAGCTCGTCGCGGGTGCGCTCGAGCTCGAGGTGCGCGGCCCGGAGCTGCGTGACGTCGTAGATCCAAAACAGGACGCAGTCGACGCCGGCCAGGCGAAGCGGCTCGAAGGTCAGCAGCGCCCAAATGAAGGCGTTGTCCTTGCGCCGCATCCGAGCGGGGCGATCGGGCAGCGGCTCCCCGCGCGTGTACGCGCCCACGAACTCCGCGCGCTCGGCGGGGTCGACCCACGAGTCGTTGGCATAGCGGACCTCGTCGATCTCGACCCCGAAGATCTGTGCGCAGCGCTCGTTCTGATAGACTACGAGCGAGTCGGAGATGCGCGAGATCCCGACGCCGACGGGGCTCGAATCGAGCATGAACTTGATGTGATCGGCGGTCAGGTCGACGTCGAAGAAGTGCTCGTTGACCCCGCGCAACGAGCCCAGCCGCGCCTCGCGAAAGGCGCGAAGCTCTTCCCGGAGCGTGGCGATCTCGCGCAGGAGCTCGACCCGCGTCGCTTCACCGGATGCCTCACGCAAGCCATGACGTTACATGCCAGGCGCAGGTCGCTTCAACCGGAACGAGCGCCGGGGTGGGCAAGTCATGACCCGCGCGAAATCGCCAGAGCCCTGCGAGTACGAGCCAGAGCCCCCTTCTAGCACGAGCGAGAGCCCCTGCGAGTACGAGCGAGAGCCCCTGCGAGTAGGAGCGAGAGCCCCTGCGAGTAGGAGCGAGAGCCCCTGCGAGTACGAGCCAGAGCCCCTGCGAGTACGGAGCCAGAGCCCCTGCGAGTACGGAGCCAGAGCCCCTGCGAGTACGAGCCAGAGCCCCCTTCTAGGGGGCCACACATGCGGATGTGAACAAACGGCCCCGAGGAGCGAAGCGACCAGACGCGTTAGCGGCTGCAGTCGGCGAGGGCTAAGGTCTCTGTGGGGGTCATGACTTACCGGGGTCATGACCTACCGGGGTCATGACTTACCGGGGTCCATGACCTACCGGGGTCATGACTTGATGGGGATCACGTGGCGTTTCGTGTCTCTTTGGTCGCCTTGGACCCGGGATTTGCCTACGGTCGAGCGCGTGACCGCTCGAGCTTCGTCAACCCTGGCGCCGATCTTGGCGCTGAACCTGCTGTGTTTGTCTGCGTGCGACAAGGACCAGGCCCAGGACCAGGCCAAAGACAAGGCCCGGGAGGTGGGCGAGCAGGCGTTGGACAAGGCCCATGAGGTCGGGGTGCAAGCCAAGGACAAGGCCGGCGAGCTCGCTGACGACGCGCTCGACAAGGGCAAGCAGATGTGGACCGAGCGCAACGGCCAGCTCAGCGACGCGGCCACGGGGATCTTGGCCAAGGGCGCGCAGGTGAAGGGCGACGGGGTCGAGGCGCTGCTGCAGAAGGGCCAGCAGCTCGCCCCGGTCGCCATGGACGTGGCCAAGACGCTGCACGCGTCGGTCGACTCGGACGTCGACATCGAGCCGATCATCCAAAAGCTCGACGATGAGGACGCGCAGCGGCAGCTCGATCAGCGGATCGGTGACATGCCGCGGGTCGAGACGATCAATGGCGTCGACGTTGGGTTCAGGGACGTCAGCGCGTGGGACAGCGGCGGGCGCGAGAGCGAGTCTGCGTACTTGATCTTGTGGCGGGCCAACACGCACCTGATCGGGCTGGTGTATCGCTCGCGCCAGCGCATCCACATCGACAAGATGGTCGCCGAAGCACCACGCCTGGTCGGCTTGGCCCAAGGAGCGCTATGAGCATCGCGGTCACCACCGCCGAGGACGACCGGGCCGCCAAGCTCGAGCGTCGCCTGCTGCGGCACATGTCGACGCTCAACCGGCGCTTCAACCTGATCGAGCCCGACGACAAGATCATGGTCGCGATCTCGGGCGGAAAAGACTCGTGGGCGCTACTGCACCTGCTGCGCGCGTACGAGCGGATGCTGCCGTTCTCGTTCGAGCTGGTCGCGGTCAACCTCGATCAGGGCCACCCCGGGTTCCCGGTCTCGGTCTTGCGCGAGCACCTCGAAGCGCACGGGTTCGCGCACCGCTTGGTCGCCCGTGACACCCACACCGTGGTCAAGGCCAACACCAAGGCTGGCAAGGCGTTTTGTTCGCTGTGCTCGCGGCTGCGGCGGGGGATCTTGTACGACGTCGCCGTCGAGCTCGGCGCGACCAAGATCGCCCTGGGCCATCACCGCGACGACGTGATCGAGACCCTGCTGCTCAACGCATTTTATGCGGGGCAGCTCAAGGCGATGCCGGCCAAGCTGTACTCGGACGACGGGCGCAATGTGGTGATCCGGCCGCTGGCCAGCTGCGGCGAGGCAGAGATCGCCGCCTGGGCCCAGCTGCGCGGGTTCCCGATCGTGCCGTGTGATCTGTGCGGGTCGCAGCCCAACCTCAAGCGGCAGCAGATCAAGGGGCTGCTCGCAACGCTCGAGCAGGACAACCCGCTGCTGCGCAAGAACCTGCTCGCGGCGGTCGGCAACGTCAAACCCTCGCACTTGTGGGATCCAGACCTGGGTCACGAAGCCGAAGCCGAAGACGAAGACGAAGGCGAGCAGGCTCCTCCCCACCCGAGCCTCGGGCTCACACAGCTGAGGATCAAATGAGCGAGTATTCGCGTCGGCGCCTGTTCGTGGCTGCGTTTGCGCTGGCGGGGGTCAGCGCGATCGGCTGTGGTGAGTCGTGCAGCTGCGAGGGTCCGCGGCCCGAGCCGGCTGACGTGACGATCTACGTCGTGCGTCACGCCGAGAAGCAGCAGCTGCCCGAAGACGCGCCCGAGGCCGCGCGCAAGGATCCGCCGCTCTCGCGCGAGGGGCAGCTGCGGGCCATGGGCCTGACCGAAGACGTGCCGGTCCGTGACATCGACGCGGTCTACGTGACCAAGACCAAGCGCAGCAAGGACACCGCCTCGGCCGTGGTCGCGCTCAACAGCGTCGAGCTGATCACCTACCCGCCGCAGGACACGGACGGGTTGGTCGAGCGGCTGCGCAGGCGCCACGGGCAGCAGGTGCTGGTGGTCGGGCACTCGAACACGATCCCGTTGCTGCTGAAGGGGCTCGGGGTGCCAGAGGCGGTGGAGATCGACGAGGCCCAGTACGGCGACATGTGGGTCGTCACGCTGCACGGCGAGACCGCGACGGTCGAGACCCGTCGGTTTGGCGAGTCGGTCGAGCGCTTCGATCCAGGCCGCTGAGGGCAGCGCTCTTGGCTCGCGCGGACCCGGAGTGGGGGTGCGCTATTGTGGCCGCCCCACCTCGAGCATGGCCATGAGCCCAGACATCGCGCCGCGCGTGAACCCGCCGGACGCGTCGCCGCGATTCACGGCGGCCGGGCTTGGCACGCAGCCCCCCGAGCTCGGGCGCTACGTGCTGCTGCGCGAGCTTGGACGCGGCGCGATCGGGGTCGTGTACGCGGCCTATCACGAGGGCCTGGATCGCAAGCTGGCGATCAAGGTGCTCAACCGGGCCCGCGCGGGCCGGGCCGACCTCGAGGCCAGGCTGCGTCGCGAGGCGCGGGCGTTGGCCAAGCTCTCGCACCCAAACGTGGTCCAGGTCTACGACGTCGGCGACCTCGACGGGCGGGTGTTCGTGGTCATGGAATTCGTCGAGGGCCGCACGCTCGGCGAGTGGATGCGTGAGCCCCACTCGCTCGAAGAGATCCTCGCGATGTTCAGCGACGCGGGGCGCGGGCTCGCGGCGGCCCACGCCGCCGGGGTCGTGCATCGTGACTTCAAGCCCGACAACGTGATCGTTGGGGTCGATGGGCGACCGCGGGTGCTGGACTTTGGGCTCGCGCGGCCGCTCGAGCGTGGACTTGGCGGCATCGACGAGGCTGACCGCGATCCACTCCCAGCCAGCGCGTCACGTGCCGCGGGGTCGAGCCCGGTCAAGCCCGAGCCGAGCGAGCCGAGCGAGCCGGCAGTTGAGACGAACATCGACGACGGGACGCCCGACACCCTCGATAGCGATCCAGAGGAAGAGTTCGGTGTCACGCTGCGCACCGACCCCAACCACCGCGAGGGCCAGCTCGACGTGTTGACGCGGACGGGTGCGCGGATGGGCACGCCAGCGTACATGTCGCCCGAGCAGCTCATGGCCAAGCCAGTCGGGCCAAGCTCGGACCAGTTCAGCTTCTGCGTGGCGCTGCACGAGGCGCTGTATGGTCGGCGGCCCTACGCGGCCAAGAAGCTCGAGGAGCTGATCGTCCAAGTTCACGCGGGGGCGGTGATCGAGGCGCCCGCCGCCGTGACGCCCGCGAGCCCCGACTCGTCCCACGCCGAGCCGGCGGCGCCCGTGGTCCCAGCATGGTTGCGCGCGGTGATCTTGCGCGGACTCAGCCCCAACCCGGCGGATCGCTTTGCGTCGATGGACGCCCTGATCGAGGCGCTCGAGCCCCCGGCGCCGGTCCGCTCGCGCCGGGTGTGGGCGCTTGGGCTCGGCCTGGCCGCGGTCGTTGCGGTGGCGCTCGTGGCCGGGATCTTGGCGCCCGCGCGCGCGCCCGCGTGTCCAACCCTCGAGGCCGCGACGGCCGAGCTGTGGACACCCGAGCGCGCGCGCGAGCTCGCCAACGCGTTCACGCGCTCGGAGCTGGCCTACGCCGACGCGGCCTGGTCGATCGCCGAGGCGAGGCTCTCGACGTGGGCCCAGAGCTGGGCTGGCCAGCGCGTGGCCGCCTGCGAGGCCGCGCAGCTGCACCGAGGGGCGACCGCGAGCGAGCAACCAGACGCGTCGTCGAGCCAGCGGTCCAGCTTGGATCATCGTCGCGCGTGTCTCGATCGAGATCGCCGGGCGTTCGCGGCGTTGCTCGGTCAGCTGCGCGAGGCCGATCCCACCGTCATCGAGCATGCTGTCGAAGCCGCCGCGGCGCTGCCCGATCCGGCCCGCTGCGGTGACGCGGACCTGCTCGACGTCGAGCTGCCGCCGCCGCCGGCCGCGGTCGCGGTCGAGGTCGCCGAGCTGCGCAGCCACCTCGCGGAGCTCGACACCCGCGGCAGCACGGGCCGCTGGGAGTCAGGTCTGGTGCTCGCACAGGCTGCGGTCGAGCAGGCCAAGGGGACCCGCTACGCGCCGCTGATCGCCGAGGCGCATGTCACCTATGGGCGCTTGCTCGCGCACTCGGGCGTGAGCTCGAGCGCCGACGCAGCGCTCGAGCAGCTGCAAGAGGCGCTCGACGAGGCCGATCGCAGCGGTCACCACGAGCTGGTCCCGATCGCGGCCACGGAGCTGGTGTCGCTGTCGATCTACACCAAGCCCGATCCCGTGCGTGGCCGGCTGTGGGCTCGGCGTGCGCTGGCTGGACTCGACCGGCTCGAGGCCCGCGTCGGCTCGACCGAGCGTGCGCCCAACGGGGGTGGTCGGGCATTGCGGACCGGGCAGCTCGGCCACGCGCGCGCCCGCGGGCAGCTCGGCCACGCGCGCGCCCGCGGGAAGCTCGGCCACGCGCGCGCCCGCGGGATCTGGGCGCTCGGCAACCTCGAGCGACTCGACGGCGCCAACGAGCACGCCGAGCAGCACCTACGCGCGGCCCTCGAGCTGTTGGACACGCACGCTCCGGGTCATCCCGATCGCGGCGTGATGCTCAACGACCTCGGCAACGTGTTGGTCGCCCGAGGTGACCGCGCGGCGGCCCGCGTGATCTACGAGCAGGCCCTGGCCGCGAGCGTGCAGTCGTTTGGCGAAGGGCACCCGCGAGTCGCCAACGCCCACTACAACCTCGCGCGGCTGGCCTATGAACAGGGCGAGCACGAGCGGGCCCGCGCGCAAGCCGATCTTGCGTACGTGATCTATGCGGCCGCCCGCGGAGCCGAGCATCGGGACGTCGGCGCGATCGAGCTGCTGCGCGCCGGGCTCGAGCTCGCCGCTGGCGAGGTCGAGCGGGCCCGCGCTCACGCGAGCAAGGCCAAGGTGATCTACGAGCGCGAGCTTGGGCCCTCGAACCCCGACCGCGCCGAGCCGCATGAGATGCTGGGCAACGTCGCGTTCATGGCCGACGAGCTCGACCAAGCGATCCTCCACTACCGCGCGTCGCTGGCGATCAAGCGTCGCGCCCTGCCGCCGGGGCACATCGGCCTCACGCCAACGGTGACCAACCTCGGGCTCGTGTACCTGAACCTCGGGGACCTCGACCAGGCGATCGTCGAGCTCGGCCAGGCCGTCGAGCTGCTCGAGGCTGGTGAAGCGGTCGACCCCGAGCTGCTGCGGGCCAACCGGGGCTACCTCGGCGACGTGCTGCTCATGCGCGGAGGGCCGGGTGATCACGCCCGCGCGGCGGCGGTGTTCGAGGCCGCGTTGGCTGGGTGCAGCGTGGATCCGCAGACCTGCGAGGATCTGCAGAAGATGCGCGACCAAGCCACGGCCCAAATGCGCTAGCGCGAGGGCGAAGCGGCGGTGTAGCTTCGAACACGTCGAGGACTTCTGGGGTGTCGCGCCGGGGCTGCTGAAGGTCATCGATGGCAGGCTCGTCAGCCAGTCGGAAGGTGACGTCTGGCGGTTCGTGGTCAAGCGCTCGAGCACTAGCGAAGGTCACGAGCACCCGCACTTTTTGTATAGCGAGTGCGGGACGGTCGAGTGCATGCCGACCCTCGAGCTACGCGCGGCCCCGGGCCAGCGAGTCCCTCGCGCGATCCGCAACTTCGACAGCGAAGTTCAGATCGAGGGCCTGTGTGACGACTGCGCCGACGCGGCCGACACCGCGTGTGGCTGAGCCGCACCTGCCGATCCAGGGGGGGCGAGGTGGCCCCGCTCGACGATCCGTAGGTGCAATTCGATTGCATGTGCAAAGTCGGCGCCCTACACTGCTCCGAGCATGGCCAGCCCCAGCGCACTCACCGAACCCACCGGCCTCGATCTCGTCGGCATCCAGGACCCCGCGGCCTGGGATCGCGTCTCCGTCGGCTACTCGAGCTATATCGCCGCGCACCTGCGCCGCTACGCCATCGATGCGCTGCAGCTGGCCGGGATCAGCGAGCATGACGAGGTCCTCGACGTCGCCACCGGCCCGGGAACCCTCGCCCTCGAGGCCGCCCGCGTCGCCCAAAAGGTCAACGCCCTCGACTTCTCAGCTGGCATGCTCGAGGCCCTGTACAAGCGCACCGACGAGCACCAGCGGGCTCGGCTCAGCTTGCGGCAAGGCGACGGTCAGGCCCTGCCCTACGCCAACGACAGCTTCGACGCAGCCTTCTCGATGTTCGGGCTGTTCATGTTCCCCGATCGCGCCAAGGGCTTCGCCGAGCTCGCTCGGGTCCTGCGCCCGGGAGGGCGTGCGGTCGTCGCGAGCTGGCAGCCGCAGGACGCGATTCACGCTTTCATGGTGATCAACACCGAGCTGGCCGCGGAGTCGTCCGTGAGCCGCCCAAGCAGCGGGCCGCCGCTCGGCGACCCGGTCGTGTTCAAGGCCGAGATGGAGGCCGCCGGCTTCGACGTCGAGATCCACCCGATCGTCCACGTGCTCGAGAGCCCCTCGTTCGACGCGCTCTGGGACGGCCTGACCCGCTCCCACGTCGCTCTCGAGATCGCCCGCGAGCAGCTCGGGTCGGCTCGCTACGCCGACCTGCTCGCGCGCATCCGTGCTCGGCTCGAGCAGGACCTCGGGAGCGGCCCGCAGTCCGTCGCGATGCCCGCGTGGCTAGGCCTCGGCCGTCTCGGCTGAGCCCAGCTGCGCTTCGGGCTTCTCACGGCAGCTCATCGACGATCGTGACGCAGCGCCGGTCCTCGTCGGTCCAGCTCGGACTGCTCGCGGCGACGACCAAGCAGACCTCGGAGCCGACCACGACCTCGGGCCCGGCGATGTCGAAGACCACCCGATCGCCGAGCCGCATCCAGCCCTCGTCAGTCGCCAGCACGTTGCTCTCGTCGAGCAGCGCCTCGGTCACGAAGCTCAACGACCCCTCGGTCTGCGGATCGCGGGCCTCGTAGCGTAGCCTGAGCTCGCGCGGGTCGAGCCCCTCGCGGCTCGATCGGTACGGACGACAGCAGCGCGGACTTCGAGCTCACGAGCGCGCCCAACCCCTGGCGTTGATCTTCACCAAGCGCATCGCACCGCGGCAGCGCGGGCAGGTCGGCGGAATCGGCGAGCGGGCACTCAAACGGTCCCCAGCCGGACCACCTGCGCCTGCGGGATCGGCCGGGGCCCGCACAGGTGCTCGAGCAGACGTTCGCTGGCCATCCGTGCCCCCGAGATGTTGCGCGCTGCGGGCCCGAGCTCGAGCTCGGCGAGGGCTCCGCTGACATGGATCTGGGTGTGCCAGCGCAGCGCTCGATCGACGATCGGATAGCCACACGCGGCGCACGGTAGTCCAAGCCGCGCGATGACTTGGTCGAGCCAGATGCCGGGCCGGGCGCGCGCGAAGCCGGTGGCGAGCACCACTCGATCGGCCCGGAGGATCGGCCCGGCTTGCGGCCACAGCTCGACGCCGCCCTGTCGCACGACGCGGGCGTCGATGATCTTGGCCTCGCGGATTACGATCCGGCCGCGACGCTCGGCGCGTCGGAGCTCGCGTAGAACGTCGGGCGAGGAGGTCCCGCGATTGCGGGCCGCGTCGATCATCGCCCGGCGCTGGCTCATGTCGCGCTCGCGCCGAAATTTGTCGAGGTGCAGCGGCCCGAGCCAGCCGGGATCGCTGTCGAACTGGGCCTCGCGCAAGGGCGTGCGAATCAGCAGCGTGACTGGGGCGCTGCGCGTGCGGCTCTGTGCGAGCGCAAACTGGACCGACGAGATTCCGCCACCGACGACCACGAGCCGCTCTGCGTCCGCGAGCACCGACTCGTCGAAGTCGTCATCGAACACATGCATCAGGCGGAGCCCCTCACGGTCGAGCGCGTCGACCCAAGCTGGCCGTGCGAGCCGATCGGAGCCGAGCGCGAGCACGACACGATCCGCGGCGATACGCTCGGTCTCGGTCACGACCTCGAGCCGATCGCCGACCTCGACGAGATCGATCGCGCGCCCGCGAACGCACAGCTCGGCGATCCGCTGGCTGGTGAGCAGCGCATCGCAGTGCTCGTCGAACAGTCGCGTCGACGGTCGATTGTAGGGCGCCCGAAACTCGCGCTTTTGGTAGCCGCGCTCGTGCGCGAAGCTGCTGAGGGAGAACGGCGGCCCGTCGAGGTGATGGACCGAAGGCGACCGCATGAACCGCATGCCGACCGTCGCCGAGCACTGCCGCCAGCGCCCGAGCGGGCTTGGATGGGGGTCGAGCAGCCGCAGATGCTCGCGCTCGACCCCGGCACCGCCGAGCAGCGCGAGCGCGAGGTGAACACCGTGAACTCCGGCGCCAATGATCAACCAGTCGAGCATCGCGCCCGGCTTAGCGCTTCTTGCAATCAATTTGCAAGAAGCTGATGTGAGTCAGTTGCGAGAAACATCGGCCGTGTCGGCGCAATCGTCACACAGGCCCTTGATCTGGACCTCGGCGTCGAGGTTGCGGACCGAGCGAGGGACCCGCTGACCCGACCGGGTCCGCAGCTCGAGGGACGGCATGCATTCGACGGTCCCGCACTCGCTGCACAAAAAGTGCGGATGCTCGTGGCCCGCGCTCGCGCTCGAGCCCTTGGCCGCGAAACGCCAGACGCGGTCGCCGAGGTCCGAGCGGACCGCGAGAGCGGCCTCGGTCAGCGCTGTGAGGTTGCGAAACACCGTAGCCGGATCGCCGGCGGAGCCGTCGAGCAGCTCGACGATCTCGCTGTGCGACATCGGCCCCGATGCGTTCTGTAGCGCTTCCATCACGGCGATCCGAGCAGCGGTGACGCGCAGACTGGCCGCGCGGAGCTGCTCGCGGATGCGTTGCTCTCGCTCGGCTCGGCGTGACTGGCGGGGACGGCGGGGCATCGGGTGCGCACGATACCAGGAGCTTGGCTCGCAGGTCACGGCGCAGCCAGACCGTCGAGCCGCAGCGCCGCGAGTCGAGCACCCGCAATGTTGGCCGCCAGCGGTCCGAGGCTCAGGCGCGCCGCAGATCCAACCACGTGAATCCGTGGGTGCCAGCGCAGCCTCTCGTCGAGCACTGGTAACGCCAGCGGGCCGCGCTCGAGCCCAAGCTCTTCGGTGACTGTGTCGAGCAGCGGCACGCGCTCGAAGTTGGGCGCGAACCCGGTCGCCAGCGCGAGCCTGCGACAGCGCAGCGTGCTGTGATCGCCGAGCGTGACGAGCAGCTCGGCTGCATCTCGCCGCCCGTCGGCGATCTCGCCGATCACGATCCGCAAGCTTCCGCGTCGCTGCGCTCGAGTCAGCCGCGCGGCGACTCGGGGTGGGACACTGCCGCGGCGTGTCTCGGCATCGAGCATGGCCAAGCGTCCGGCGAGGGGAATGCTGGCGAAACGCCAGGGACAGCGCGGTCGCGCCCAGCGAGACGCCGCGTCGAGCTCGGCGATCGGCGGGGGTCGTCGGCAGATCAGCGTGGTCGCTCCAGGCCGCGCGCGAGCCCAGTGCAGGGCGAGCTGCACCGCCGAGAGCCCGCCCCCAACCACCACGGCCGAGCTGGTCGGCAGGCTGCGATCGAACTCGGGATCGAATACGTGCAAGGCCGCCCCGCCGATCGGCACGGCCCACGCGGGCACGCAGGTCTGCGGGGGTCCAACCGCCAGGATCACCCGACGCGCGACGAGGCTGCCGCGATCGCTATCGACCCGAACGCCGCGATCGACCAGCTCGAGCCCCGTTGCCGTGCCGCGCTCGAGCAACGCGTCGAGTCCCAGCCGCGCGCGAATCCACTCGACGTGGCGGCGAAAGAGATCGAGTGACGGTGCGCGACAGGGGCCGGCGAACACGCCTGGCTCGAGACGCGGCTGCGCGTGGGAGAAGTGATGCAGCGAGAGCTCCCCGACGTCGAGATCCTGGTCGAGTGGCGATCGCAGATGGGTCATCGCGAGCGCCTCGGCCCGACGGTCCCACTCGGCGAGCGGTCGCGGGTGTGGGTCGAGCAGGCGCAGCGCAAAGCCGCGTCGACGCAGCCTCGCGGCCACGTGCAGACCATGGACACCCGCCCCGATGATCAACCAATCGAGCATCTTCACTGGCGCTTCGACGGCTCCGCCGGTTCGGGCTGAGGCAGCGGGTTGGGTCGGCTCGTCCACGCGCTGCTCGGTCCGGCGAGCAACTCCTCGTCGAGCAAGCAGGCGTCGAGCCGCGATCGGATCAACGTCTCGTCGAGCTCGAGGCCGATGAACACGAGCTGCTGGCAGCGATCACCAAACCGTGGGTGCCAGTCAGGTCGGCGATCGAAGTCCGCGCCTTCCGGCCAGCGCTCGCGCGGAGCCGCGGCCCACCAGTTCCCGGCCACCTCGATGTTGCTGATGCCACCAGCTTGCGACCACTGATACACACGGTGCGGCGCTTCGGCGACCCACAGCAGGCCCTTCGAGCGGAGGATCGCTTGCCCGCGAGCGAGCCCAGGCTCACCCGGGCGCAGCTCGGGCCACAGCTCGCTATCGTGAAACAACGCCCACAGCCGCTGCGCATCGAAGGGACGGACCTCGCGGTAGCAGAAGCTGGAGATCCCGTAGGCTTCGGTCTCGGGCGTGTGCGTGCCCTCGAGCTCGCGGAACCACGCGGCCGAGCTCGCCGCGCGCTCATAGTCGAACGACCCAGTGTCGAGGATCGCGTCGAGCGGTGCTGCGCCCTTGATCGTTGGGATCAGCCGCGCACCGGGGTTGAGCGCCCGCAGGGCGGCCTCGACTCGGTCCCGCTCGGTCGGGCTGATGAGGTCGAGCTTGTTGACGAGGATCACGTCGGCGAATTCGACCTGGTCGACGAGCAGATCGGCGACGGTGCGCTGGTCGTCGTCGTTGAGCGCGGCGTCCCGCTCGGCCAGCGAGGCCGCCTCGGCGTACTCACGCAGGAAACTCGACGCGTCGACGACCGTCACCATCGTGTCGAGTCGCGCGACCTCGGCGAGGCTCTTGCCTTGCTCATCGACGAAGGTGAAGGTCTGTGCGACGGGGACCGGCTCGGAGATCCCAGTGCTCTCGATGAGCAAGTAGTCGAAGCGCCGCTCCTCGGCGAGGCGTGCGACCTCGGCCAGTAGATCGTCGCGCAGCGTGCAGCAGATGCAGCCGTTCGACAGCTCGACCAAGCGCTCCTGAGTGCGCGAGAGCTCGGCACCACCGCGCTCGACCAGCTCGACGTCGATGTTGATCTCGCTCATGTCGTTGACGATGACCGCGACCTTCCGGCCGCCGCGGTTGTTGAGGACATGGTTGAGCAAGGTTGTCTTGCCCGCGCCGAGGAACCCGGACAAGACCGTGACGGGCAGCCGCGAGTCAGGATGCGCCTGAGTCATGCGCGGACCTTACACCGATCGAACCGTAAATGCAATGAAATTGCATTTACGGTTCAGCTTGCGCGAAAATCCGCAGGCCCCCCCCGGCCCACCGTGCCCGTGGACCGAGACGACCCGCTCGAACTCGAGGTCGCTGATCGCGTCGAGCCCCGGAAAGCTCCTGCGATTGATGTCTGTGCTCGACACATGCCAGGGGTCGTAGGCGCCCGCGCTGAAGCTGGAGTTGGCCCACCCACGACAGATCCACGAGCTTGGTGGGGTCTGGCCGGGCCAGGCGGCACGAATGTTCTCGGCGAGGGTGTCCGAGCCGCGCTCGATCCGGCCCCCGTGCGGCGCGAGGATCAGCGTATTCGAGTCCGACGCATGAATCAGCTCCTCGACGAACTCGCCACAAAACGACGCCGTGCTGCCCAGTCGCTTGCGCCCGCTGGAGGTCATGCGAATGGTTCCGTCGCCGTCGAGCTCGTCAATCGCTCCGATCGTGTAGAGCGCGATCTGGCCGGTGGCCGTATTGCGAACACGGACCTGATCGCCGACGGGCAAGTCGTGATCTTGCGCGATGTCGGCCGAGACCGAGCACAGCCACTTTGAGTTGACCTTGGGCAGCACAGCGGGCTCGACGACGTCTACGCAGGGCAGGGCAGGGCAGGGCACTTCCAAAACGCGACAGTCCAGCGGCTCTTGCCGGAGTCGTGTTTGTCGCGACGAAGGAGGAACTTGTTGAGGCGGTGCTTGGCGGCCGTCTCACTCTCCTTCGCCTGCTGTCGTGCGCGGCATAGATCCGGACCGTCTCGTCTTCCTCGCTCGGTGGGTGAACCTCCGTGCAGCCACCCAACGATCGGCGCCAGCCCTTCCCACCGCATCGAGATGAAGTGGGTGGTGCCCTCTCTGCGCCGCTCGACGACACCCGCCCGCTCCAACACTTTGAGGTGTTTGGACACGGCGTTCAGGCTGATGTTGAACGACTGAGCGATTAGATCTGCCCCAGTTTGATGGACACCTCCGGAAAAAGGAAACTGGAGGACAAGCACCGTGCCACGCAAGAAACGCAGGACATTTACACCGCAACAGAAGGCCGAGGCCGTCAAGATCTGCCAGCCGCCAGACCACCGTTTGGATGTCCTCTACGCTGTGGAAGACGCTGGGCTGGAGACCGTACTCGTCACACAGGTCCGAGACGGGGACCTTGTCGACCATGTGACGGCGGACGATCTCGGCCTTCTGCTCGGGGGTGAAGCGACGGCGATTCTTCGTGGTCTGCGGGACATGGGGACTCCTGATCTTGCGGGCGGTGAAGTCCGATTTCAACTGGAGCAGGACAGCCTTTCGCCGGCCCTGAAGGGATGCGTCTGCAAAGCGAAGGACCACGAAGATCGTCGGCGACCAGTTCTGCGGCCATCCATCGGCGATCGGCACCGTTGGAATGCCAGCGAACCCAAGCTTGAGCAGCGTCACACCGACGCGCTCGGCAATGTCGCCCACGCCAACCTGCAACACCGCCCGCAGATGCTCAGAAGGTCCAGGGGCGAAGCTTGTTGAGGTGTCCGCACTGCCGACACTGAACACCGCGAGCGTTGTTGCGGGCTTCGACGTTGCTCCCATCGATGATGCTGTTGACGACGCCGACGCCGGTGATCAGGGCGCCCGCCAACGGAAACAGCGCCCACACCGGGGACAAGAGCACGAACAGGGTGACCGCGACGCCCAGCAGTAGCAGCGTGAGCACCGAGAAGTATCCAGGCGGATCAGCACGGGGGCGGATCTTACGATGACACTTCTTGCACCTCATTTGTCTTCTTCGCTGTCCGTGTCGCTTACCCAATCCCACAGCATGTATACCATCACGCCCCCGGATGTGAGACCCGCCGCCGCGAGCGGCTCGAGGGTCGAGCGCCGCCCCCAAAGCCGCGCCGCCGCCCAGGTCGTGGATTGCCCGGCATGCTGGATTTCGGCCGGTGTAGCGATGTGAGCGCGGGTGACAATGAGCGTGTGGCCCTGGCGAGACGACCGATCCTGTATCCCTGGGATGGGCAGCGCGCGGAAAAATCTAGCTCGCCGAGGGATAGCTGCCCTCGGCGAGCGCAATGTTGCTCACCCGAGCTGCATCACCTCCGAGCGAGACGCGTCTGCATCCAATGCGGATACAGACTCGGCGGCGCCGTGAGCTCGGCGAGGCCCGCGAGTTCCTCTGCCGTCCACTCGATGTCGATCGCACCGAGGTTGTCCTCGAGCTGATCGACCCGCTTCGCCCCCACGATCACCGTGGAGATCCCGCGCTGCCGCAGCACCCACGAGAGCGCCAGCCGTGGAATCGTCGTGTCCTTCGCTTTCGCCAGCGCGTCGAGCTTCTCGACGAGATCGTAGCCCTTCTCCTTGTCGATGGGCGGGAAGTCGAAGGTCGTGCGGCGGGAGCCCTCGGGGCTCGCGTGGTCGCGGCGGTACTTGCCCGTGATGAAGCCACCGGCCAGCGGCGACCAGACCATGATGCCGAGGCCCTGGTCCTCGCACATTGGCACGAGGTCGAGCTCGAGCTCGCGACCGAGGAGCGAGTAGTAGGCCTGCAGCGAGACGAAGCGGGCGCTCGATCGTGCGAGGTCGTTGGCCTTGACCACCTGCCACGCCGTGAGGTTGGAGCAGCCGACGTAGCGAACCTTGCCCTGCTGCACGAGATCCTCGAGGGCGTGCATGGTCTCCTCGAGCGGGGTGAAGTCGTCGGGACCGTGGATCTGGTAGAGGTCGATGTGGTCGGTGCCGAGACGTCGCAGGCTCGCCTCACAGCCGGCGATGATGTGCTTGCGGGACAGGCCGACGTTGTTCATGTCGCCGGTGCCGTTGTCCGCGTCGTCGCTCATGGCCCCGCGGACCTTGGTGGCGATCACCACGGCGTCACGGCTCACGCCGAGTTCCTTCAGGGCCCCGCCGAGCAGCGTCTCCGACTGCCCACGACTGTAGATGTCGGCGGTGTCGAAGAAGTTGATGCCCCCATCGAGGGCGCGCTTCACCAGCGCGGTGGCCCCGTCCTGCTCGACCTGGCCGATGCCGTAGAAACCCTGACCAAAGGTCATGCACCCGAGGCAGAGCTCGGAGACGCGTAGACCGGTGTTACCCAAGAATCGATACTTCATGCCGTCCTCCTGTTTGTGATAGCGGCTGCTCGAACCCTAGGTCGCAGCCCGCGCGACTGCCACCGAAGATCCTGGCGAGGGTTTGCCTAATCCTGTCAGCGGGCACGGGCACGGTGGCTTTTTTGGTCGGAACCTGGTCAGATTCTGGCAATGGCGACGGACTTCGTCGAGTTTCTGAACGCCCACACCCCGGCCGAGGGAACAACCGAGACGCACTGGCCCGGCTTGACCCTGTTCCGCAGGAGCGAGCCGACAGCGCGAACCTCGATGCTCTACAGCTCCAGCATCTGCTTCGTCGCCCAGGGTGCCAAGTGGGCCCACGTGGGCGGCGTGACCTACCGCTACGACCCGATGAACTACCTGGTGGTCTCGCTGCCACTCCCCGTAGAAGTGGAGATTCCCGAGGCCACGCCCGAGAAGCCACTTTTGGGGCTCGTGCTTCAGGTCGACGTGGCGGAGGTCGGGCAGCTGCTGCTCGAGATGGAGGAGGCCGACGCCCAGATCGGACGCCACGCGCAGCCGGGCATCTACGTCTCGCCGATCCACCCGGAGCTGGCGGACGCGATCACCCGCCTGACCAAGGCGTCGATCGACCGGGCACGTGCGCGTGTCCTCGGTCCCGGGGCGATGCGCGAGGTTCTGTTCCACATGCTGCGGGGGGACCAGGGCGAGCAACTGCGCCAGCTCGCCCTGAAAGCTGGCGCCGGTCGTGGCATCGCTCGAGCGGTGCGCCACCTACAAGATCACTTCGACCAGCCGACCGATGTGGACAGCCTCGCCCGCATGGTGGGCATGAGCGCCTCGACCCTCCATCGCAACTTCAAGGACGTGACCGCCCTGACGCCGATCCAATACCTCAAGACGATTCGCCTGCACCGGGCCCGCGTGCTGATGCTGAGCGCTGGACTCGGCGCTAGTGAGGCCGCCTTCCGTGTCGGCTATCAGAGCCAGTCGCAATTCGGTCGAGAGTTCAAGCGCCTGTTCGGCGCGACGCCGACCCAGGTCGTGCGGGAGGTGCAGGCCAGCTCCCCCGAGGCGCGGGCGGGCACTTGATGAAGTCCAGTGCACGCCACCTCGCTTGGCCCTTGGTGCGCCCAACGACGACCGCGCCACATTGTCACCGCGTCATCGACGTACACGCTCATCGCGGTGCGGTG
This sequence comes from Enhygromyxa salina, assembly GCF_000737335.2. Taxonomy (GTDB): domain Bacteria; phylum Myxococcota_A; class Polyangia; order Nannocystales; family Nannocystaceae; genus Plesiocystis; species Plesiocystis salina_C. The sequence continues at coordinate 84,936 of NZ_JMCC02000023.1, forward strand.
GCCTTTGGTGGCCGCACCATGCGGTCCATCAGGTGCTCTAGCGTAGCGGGCAGGTCGTTGCAGCGACCCATGTGCACGGCTGAGGTCTGGATGATCGAGCTACGCTTGGCCGTCAGCCAGTGGAAGCGCGCACGGGGCTGCAGCAGTCCGATCGGCGCGGCGGATTCGCCACCGCGGCAGATCGCCGGGATCATCTCCAGGTGGCGACTCAGCGACTCGATGTCCAGCGTGGGGTCGAGCGCGCGCAGGCGCGTCTCGTCGAGTTCGATGCGCGCCTCCAGGAAGCCGGCGCGCTCGCACGACACGATGATGCCGACGTTGACGAATTCCTCCCGCTCCACGCGCGGCACCACGCGGATCACCGCGTAGTCGTAGGTGTCATCCCCGTGCACGGACCGCCTCCTGCACGAACGCTCCGCGCTCCGTCACGCGCCGCGTCAGATGGGCCACATAAGCCGCGCCCTGGTTCGCCGGATCCCCGAACGCGTCCGGCCCCTGCAGCCAGGCATCGGGCACGTCCGCCACGATGCCGGCGATCACGTCGTCGAACAACGGAGATCGGCGAGAGCTGAGCTTGGACCTGGTAGACCGGCTGGTCGTTCGTCCGCTCGAGTGATCACCGAGTCTCAGCGGACTCAGGGCGCGAACAGGTCGACAATCTGCGCATGGACGGAGGCTGCGGCGAACGCGCCGCTCAGGCGAGTTTGGTCGTGCCCGGTGATGAGCGCGTCCCGGAACCGGCGGGCTCACGATCCCCCGAATCGCTGTCCTCATCACCAGGCAGACCTTCGTGCCGGTCGCGTGCCAAAGTGTGCACTTCGCGAAGTGCATGGGCGCACGCGTTGCGTTTGAATTTTAGTACTTAGATAGGCACATTCCCCAGACGTCCAACGGTAAACGCGAGCTTCGCAATATGGACAGCGGGTGCGGTGCACGTCCCCCTCGTTCATGGACGCTGTTGGATTGTGACAACGAGAATCAACGAGGAGAACCATAAATGAGCTGGAAAAACGCAAACGATGGACGAATTCCCGATGGCGCGACAAAGGTTGGATACGAGTCCAACGGAGAACCGCTGTACCTCGCGCGCGCGGAGTACGACGGAGGTGTCCACATTGGTAAGGTGCGCCTGGCGTTCGGCGGAGCCAATATTCCCTATGGTGGCAAAGAGGTCAAAGTCACGAAGTACGAGGTGTTCTGTGGTCGAGCGCGCTGGATGACTGCCACCCAAGGGCAAATCCCCGACGACGCCATCAAGTACGGCCAAGAGGCCAACGGGGAGCCGCTGTTCGCCGCCCGGGCCAAACACGCAAACGGGCTGCACCCGGGCAAGGTGCGCCTGGCGTTCGGCGCGGCCAACATCCCCTACGGTGGCAAGGAGCTCAAAGAGACCACCTACGAGGTCCTGGTCGAGCGTTAGCGCGACAGGGAGTGGTTTGGATGGGCGCTCGCCTGGCAACGCCAGGCGAGCGCCCACTCAGGGATTGGACAATACGATCCCGATCGCCTGTTCGAGGTGGAGCGCACAAGCAAAATCCATGGCGAGATCGCCGTCGAGATCCGCTGCGATCACGTGGCGAGGATTCAGACCGACAGCGAAGGTCTGGGCGAACTCGAGCCCGCCGCTGCCACCACCAAGCAGCAAGGTCACGGTCCCGCCGTCATGGTCGGCCGAGATGACGTCGGGGTTCCCGTCTGCGTCAAAGTCGGCCGCGGCCACGCCTCGTGGTTTGATGCCCACCGCGAAGTTCGTCGGGCTCTCGAGCCCGCCCGCGCCGTCGTTGAGCAGCACCGACACATGCGCTTCAGCCCGGCTGACGACGACGATGTCGGCCCAGCCGTCGCCGTCGAAATCGGCGGTGTCGAGGCCCTCGGGCGCCCCGTCACCGGTCGGGTATGCAACCATCGAGTCGAACCCACCTTGGCCGTTTGCTGACAAAACTCCGATCTCATCCGCGCCGGCGCACACCACCACGATATCGAGGCGCCCGTCACCATCCATGTCGACGGTGATCAAGTCGACGGGCGACTTCGATACATCGTAGTTGGCGTCGCCCCCAAAGAACTGCCCGCTGCCGTCGTTGGTGAGCACCCGGACGTCGTCGTCGTCGGCCGCGACGACGGCGATGTCGTTGGCCACCGCCTCGGTACCGGCGCCCGCGAGGTCGCTCGGCTGCTCGGGATGAGCCCCAACACCGAGCGTGACTACCGACTCGCGCTCAGCGAGGCCGGCCTGCTCGAGGGCAACTTAGACGACCTACCCGAGCTCGTGATCCTCCGCGCCGCGATCGAGGTCACCAGGCCCGCCAAGCCACCGGCACAGCAGCAGCAATCCTCGCCTGACAAACTGGGTGCTCGAGGTCGCCGGTCAGCGCAAGCACGGGACCACGCACAAGCGGCCGCTCAAGGTCTTCGAAGCGATCGAGAGGGCCAAGATGCTCCCGCTGCCAACGCTCCGCTGGGAGCCGATCTCGTGGCGTCAGCCGATGCTCCAGCGTGACTGCCACGCGCTCGTCGACGGTGCCCGCTACTCCGCGCCGTGGGTGCGATGCGCTTGATGAAGATCGCCAACAAGCCCGACGACATCGCATGGGCGCTCGCCGATCTGGGCCTCGGTGCCCGTCCGCCTCCACGGCCAAGGCCAGCCCTAGCTGGCCAGCTCGAGCTCGACTTCGCGGCGTGAGCGACCCGACTCTGCTCGAGTTGTGATCGTCGAGCCGTGCCTCGGGTGCACGGGGCCGGCTTCGTTCGGCGGCGACATCGCGGCGAACGGGTCCTGCCCGGCAGCTGATCCGTCCGCGATGCGCCTCGCCGGCCGACGAGCACGCCAAGCGTGGGGTGGCGCAATGTTCACGCATCCTGCGACCCCGCATTGGATGTCTTGTCCGCCTGAGGGGCGTCAGGGCGTGCAGGTGATCGACGTGATCTCGGTGCTGTCTTGGATGTGACCGTCACCGCAGAACGCTTCGACGCAGGTGACTCGGATGCAGGCGTCGGTGTCGAGTTCGTTGCCGAAGACCCGCCAATTCACGCCGGTGGCACCGGAAAATCGAGCATCCAGCACACGTAGTTCTCACCGACCTCGCATTGGGAGGTCTCAGGCCGACACCAACTGCTCTCCAGCGTCGTCATCGATGTCCAAACGATGGCGCAATTCGACCAGTCCTCCGGATCACAGGCGTCGCCAGTCTCGAGTTGCGGAACACATGACCCACTTTGTGTCTCGCAAAATGATGCGATGCCACATTCATAAGGCGACTCGCACGCCTCACCGTCTGCTGTCCGGGACTGGCATGTGGCGTCAGGGGCACAGCGCAAGTCGACTCCACAGGACTGAACATGATGAGGTATGCAGCTGTCGCCGACCTGCTTGGAGACGATCACCGAGTCGTCCAGCGCACATAGTCCAGTAGACAGATTACAGGTTGCTCCCGCCTCGCAAGAACCACCTGGCATCGCAGCTCGCATGCGAGGGTCTCGCTCACAAGCTGCGCCAAGCGGGACCGCACCCGTAATCGCTGTACAGTCGAACGCGATCTCCGCTGCATCTGAGCACCCCAGAGTCTTTAACTTGGCCAGCACGCCATCGAAGCAATCTTCGTCGAAGCCGGAGATTTCGGCGGTCGCAGCTTCGAAGGCGGCAATTACGTCTGACCTACATTCTTCCTGCGAGGCGTAGTGCTCACACCCGCAGGCAGCCTCAGCTTCGCACAGCTGGTCAGCGTAGCGTTCGGCGGCGTCGGCTGGAAGGGGTGCGGGGAGGACCCGATCGCTGCAACCGTTGCACGAACAGCCGAAGAGGAACTGCAACGCGCCGATCATCAGTAAACGCGCGTTGCCTTTGTGGTTTCCAGAATGGGTCGTCATGGAATCAGTTCGTAGTAGAGTGTAAAGGGTGATGTCCTGGAACGACTTGTGACCAAATCATAGTCTGTTTCGCCCGCGATCCACAACGCTACTGCTGCGGTGATGAGGTCATCTTTGCTGTCGAGATCGACGCCATTTATACTGACGAACCTGTCACCGTCCTGCAATCCAAGTAGATCGGCGAGAACGCCCGAACTGATATTATCTACGCCGTAGACAGGCGCTGAGGCATGAACGGTGATGTGCGCATCCTCGCAGTAGACTAGTTCCGACGGATCTAGCATTGTTTCCTCAGCGCAGCGCCTTGAAGGCTCCTATCACGAGGGCAGCTCGCGTGTCGCCACTATCGAGCGCCTTCGCGAAGTAGCGCCGCGCGTGCATGTTGCACGCGCAGTCGATCAGATTCTCGCGTTTGCACTGCTCGACAAAGAGCATGTCCATGTCGATCACGATGATACCCGTGCGCAACGCCAGGATGTCGCTCGGGCCACGCTCGTCTGGGTGCTGCCCACGCGCCTTTTTGGTCGACGCGTAAAAGAATGCCGCGACCTCGGGCTTCGTCGCGCTCGCGCCCGCCGTGCCCCACAGCGTGCCGCGGCGCTTGCCGTTCGGGTGGGCACGATCCAGCACGTCGAGGCCGCTGCCGTCGAGGTGCATCACCTTCGCGGCGAGGACCTGATCGCTCGCCTCGAGCCACAGCGGTCGTAGCAGCTCCGCCACCCAGCATCAAGCGCTGGAGGCCACGTGGAGGTCCTTGATGGAGATGCGTGGCGGGTGGGTGCTCGAGGTGGACATAGCGAGCTTCTTCGACGAGATCGATCATGGACACCTGCGAGGGATCCTTCGCCAACGAGTGCGAGACGGGGTGCTGCTGCGCCTGCTCGGAAAGTGGCTCAACGCGGGCGTGTTCGACGGTTGGGCTCGGGCCCAGGCCACCGCCGCGGCCGAGGCCGCCCTTCTCGACAATCCGTCGCAACCTCAATCCTTCACGCTGAGCCCGAACCCCGCGTGTCACGCACGTGAACCCACGTGTCGCGCAGACTCGGACCCCATTCGGAAGTCCTCTACGCAGACCACTCCGAACAAAGGCAAATTGAGGCGTCGCATGCCGGCATGATAACCGGCAAGCGAAGCCCCAATCAGCACGACCACCGCCATCCGAACGCGCGGCAAGCGTGCAGGCCCGCCCCGCGGACGGGTGTTTTGTCAGGACTCGTTGGTGTCCATGACCACGTCGAAGCCGCCGAAGATCATCCGCATGCCGTCGAAGGGCATGGGGCTGTCGCCCATCACCTGCTCCATCTCTGCCATGACCTTCGGCATTCCCGCGTCCCGAGTGGCCTTGTCAGGCCACTCGATCCATGACCAGACGACCACTTCGTCATCCGTGGCCTTGACCGCGCGATAGAAGTCCGTGACCTTGCCCTTGGGCACGTCGCTGCCCCAGCACTCGACGATGCGGGTGGCCCCATGCTTGCGGAACACGGGGGCTGCCTTGATGGCGTGTTCGATGTATTGGGCTTTGTTGGCGGTTGGTACCGCTGCGAGTAATCCGTCGACGTAGCTCATTGGTGTGTCCTTTGTTTGCTGACTTGTTAGCTGAGGTTGTTGAACGGCGCGCCTGGGGTAGTTGCAGTGTCCGGCGCATTGGAGACAGGTCCTGCAACATGACTTTGGCGATTGTATGATCGCCCGAATTTAATGCGGCTGCAGGGCCGCCGGATCCATCCACATCACCTCCCAGTGGTGGCCGTCGGGGTCGTAGAAGCTCCAGCCATACATGAACCCAAGGTCCTGCGGGTCCATGGCGTGGGCACCACCAGCCGCGACGGCGGTTGCGACCAGCGCATCGACCTCCTCGCGGCTCTCGCAGGAGAGCGCCAGGAGGGCCTCGGTCTGACGGCTGGTGTCGCAGAGCTCCTTCTTGGTGAAGGTCTGGAAGTACTTGCGCACGAGGAGCATCACGAACGCCTCCTCGCTGACGATCATGCACGCGGCGTTCTCGTCGGTGAAGCGAGGCTCGAACTCGAAGCCGAGCTTGCGGAAGAAGGACATGGACCGGCTCAGGTCGGAGACGGCGAGGTTGACGAACAGTTTGCGAGTCATGGGAGATCCTGTGGTTGCTCGCGGCCGGTGCTCGGCCGCGTTTGTCAGTTGGACTCGACGGGCTCGGGGAATTCATCGGTCTCCCCAAAAAAATCGCAGCTCAATCAGTGGGCGGGAGCGCGTCCGGGAGACCGAACTTCGGGAACAGCGCCTCGGTGTCGAGGAACGAGATCATCCCGTCGATCGCGCCGCCGCGGAGCTCGAGCACGACGAGCGCCCAGGGCCGGTGACCGCCAGCTGGATCGGGTCGGTACTGCCCAAACGCGGGCGCGCCACAGGCTGCCGTTGGGATCAAGCGCGAGCCGCGGCAGCCAATCCCGTGGCCGCGAAGCCAGCTGCCGATGCTGTCCTGACCGCGCAGCCACAGCGTGTAGGGCGGCATGCAGAGCGTGGCGTCTTCATGCATGAGCGCGGTCAAGGCGTCGACGTCGTAGCGCTCGAACGCCATCACGAACCGCTCCACGAGCTGGGCCTGGGTCGCAGACAGCGGACCGGTCGCCGCTTGCGACTCCGGGGCATTGTGGCTGAGCTTGGCGCGCGCCCGCTGGACCGCGCTGTTGACCGAGGCGAGCGAGCTCTCGAGCGTGGCGGCGGTCTCCGCCGCAGACAGCCCGACCACCTCGGTGAGCAGCAGGGCGGCGCGCTGCTTGGGGGGCAGCTGTTGCAGGGTCGTCACGAACGCGAGCCGGATGCTCTCGCGCGAGCTCATGCGCTCGGCGGGGTCGGGCGCGCCCCCGAGCACCCAGGCATCGGGGATCGGCTCAATCCAGTGGCTCCGGTCGCGCGCCTCGAGGGGATCGTCGACGGTGCCGACCGGGCCATCCATGATCCGCCGCGTCCGTGACTGTCGCGCGAGCATGTCCAAGCAGACGTTGGTGGCGATCCGGTGCAGCCACGTGCGGACCGAGGCGCGCTCCTCGAACCGGTCGAGGCTGCGCCAGGCTCGGAGCATGGTCTCTTGCACGGCGTCCTCGGCGTCCATGGCCGATCCGAGCATGCGGTAGCAGTGGCCGGTGATGGCCGCGCGCTGATCTTCGAGGGCCTCGACGGGTGGCATGGCTACCTGAAGCTACCCACGACTCGCTCCGCGATCCACTCCGCCACCGCGCAGATTGTCATGACCGGGTGGCTCCCGATCACCGTTGGGATCACCGAGCCATCCGCGACGTACAGCCCGGCGTGGCCGTGCACCTGGCCGTCGACCCCCACCACGCCGGCATCGGCCGACTTGGAGAGCGCGCACCCGCCAAGGTTATGGACCGTGAAGATCCGCCCAAACAGATCCCAGGTCGCCAAGTTCCTGTAGGTCCCCCCGTAGTGCTTGGCCAGCCGCTTCATCTCGCGCTGCTGTGCGGCCAACAGCGCGCGGTTCTCTTGCTCATACGCCCACACCACGTCGAGCTTGCCGCGGCGTAGAATTACGCGACCGCCAGCGTTGTCCTGGCCAATAGCGAACACCGTCGTGAACCGCGAGGCCGGCCCCGCGCCCTTGCCGGCCCACGCCAGCGGCTTGGTGAGCAACCCCTTCTTCAGGGCCCACGGCAGCAGCTGCGGCAGCTTGCGATACAGCGGCTCCGAGACCAGCCGCATCAACGAGCTAGGCGGTGGCTGGCCGAGCGACGCCAGCACCCGCATGACTGGCTCGTTGAAGGTGGGCGTGGCCATGGCGAAGCCGGGCTCTCGATCGAAGCACCACATCAATGCGGTCGTGCTGGATCCCCTCGATCTCATTGCGCGACTCGTCGCACTGATCCCGCCGCCGCGCTTTCACATGTTGAGGTACCACGGCGTGCTCGCGGCCACGCCAATGCGCGCAGCGAAGTTGTGCCGGGCCGCGTGCTCGAGCCTGTCGCACCGACACAGCTGAGGTTGTTCGCCGGCGAGGCGACCGAGCTCGAGCTCGGTGCGAAGCCCGGCAGCACGAAGCCCTCGAACCGGCATCCTTGGGCATGGTTGTTACAGCGGGTGTTCGCGGTCGACGTGATGAGGTGCCCGCGGTGCCGAGGCGCGATGAAGCTCGTCGAGCTCGCCAACGAGCGCGAGGCTATCGCTCGAGCGCTCGCCACGGTTGGGCTCGGGCCGAGGCCACCGCCGCGGCCGAGGCCGCCCTTGCCTGGCCAGCTCGAGCTGAAGTTCGCTGCTTGAACCCTGATCGTCGCGTCCGACAATGGTTGCGATGGGCGTCGCCATGCCTCGAGCCGGCGGATGCCGGCGAGTCGCACCTCGCTGGTCGTCAGCAAGGACGTGACCTGCCGTGCGCCGCATTCTCGACAATCCGTCGCAACCTCAATCATTCACGCTGAGCCCGAACCCCGCGTGTCACGCAGCTCCGAGAACTCGGCGACGGCGAGGCTGTCGAGGTTGGTCACGAAGTCCAGCGACCACCGCTCGCACACCTCGTCGGGCACGTCGCCCGGGCTGAACTGGCTGCTGCAGCGAGTGTTCGCGGTCGACATCATGGTCTGCTCGCGTTGTCGCGGCTCGATGAGGCTGGTCGAGATCGCCAACGAGCGAGACGCGATTGCCCGAGTCCTCGCCACCGTTGGGCTCGGGCCGAGGCCACCACCACGGCCGAGGCCGCCGCTCCCTGGCCAGCTCGAGCTGAAGTTCGCAGCCTGAGCGCCGCGATGCCAACAGGTTGCGTTGGCTTGGCCGTGTCTCGAACCGTGAGCTCGACCAGGTGAGGCGCGAAGTTGCTCATGGCCATCGCTCTCGCGGGTCGCTCGTCCGGGCCCGGAGACCGACGCTTGGCCCGCCCGGCACAGATGTGTGTTTCGCGTTGCCCCGACACCGCTTCTCGTCGCCCGACCACCGTTTGGATATCCTCTACGCCGGACGTCGGAGCACAGAGCAGCACCAACTTCCATAAACTTTCAGTTTGTGATGCCCAGATAGTGGTGTATGCCCGCTATCATGAAGCAGGAGCTGTCGCGGATGTCGTTGTGGCGAAACGTGCTCGTGGCTCCCGCGATGCTGCTCGCGGCCTGTGGGCCGGGGCTCGTGGGCGTTACCGATGATGATGATGACGACGGCAGCACGTTGTCGGCCGAGACCACCGGCGACGCATCGAGCACGATCGATGGGTCGACGAGCGACGATAGCTCGTCGACGAGTGACGAAACGGACCCCGGGTTCGTGCCCATGCTCGACCAGTTCGTCCCGGACGACTGCGGCCCCTTCGCGCCGAACTGCCCCGAAGGCGAGAAGTGCGTGCCCTACGTGAGTGGTGACACCTGGGACGCGAGCAAGTGCGTGCCGGTCATGGGCGCGCAGGCGACCGGTGAGCCGTGTCGGTCAGATGGCTACGTCGAGGCCACCGACGACTGCGACGCGACCGGCATGTGCTGGAATTTGATGGACGTCGACGGCGAGAAGGTTGGTGTTTGTCATGCGTTCTGCATGGGCTGGCCGGACGACCCGATCTGCCCGGACAAATCCTTATGTCAAATTTCGAGCGACGGCCCAATCGCGCTGTGCATCCCGACCTGCAACCCGCTCTCGCAAGACTGCGCTGCGCCGTCCGGCTGCTATTGGGCCGGCTACGCGTTCATGTGCGCGCCCACTGGGAACCTGCCAACGGGGGCGCCGTGCGGGTTCATCAACGATTGTGTGCCGGGCAACTTGTGTGTCGACGCCACGGTGCTGCCGGACTGCATGGGCACGGCTTGTTGCACGAGCTTCTGCAACCTCGAGTTCGGCCCCGGGCAGTGCGACGCGCAGCCGGGGACTGCGTGCATGGAGTTTTGGGAGCAGGGCATGGCGCCGCTTGGCTATGAGCAGGTTGGCGTCTGCACCAGCGCGTGAGCCAAGCACACCAGTCGCAAGGTCGACTTCATCATTGCGTGCCGCGGCTCGTCGATCTCGACGACAGCACGTCGTCGGCCGATCTTTCAGGTTCTATTGTCACGATGTATTGAAAACTCCGCAACCGGGGCCGCTCGGGGCCGGGGGCGCAGTCCAATTCTGGCACAATTACGAGACCGATCCGAGTCTGAATGGCAGTTTCAACCAGATCGCCAACACCCCACTTGGAGTACCTCAATATGGTGACGTAGTGATTTGGAGCACCGTGGCGAACGGCCTTGGCCATATCGCTGTTTTTCTCTCGGGCGACGCGAAATCCTTCGATAGCCTCGATCAGAACTGGGGACAGGCGAAGGTTATGAAGATCCAACATGACTACAACAACGTTCTTGGCTGGCCGCGTCCCAAAAGCCAGGCGGAGATCGGCAATCTCTGACGGGATGAGCGAGTCGCCCGCGACCGCCGACCGGCCGATGAGCAACACGATCTTGCTCGGGCTGTGGTGGGGCTACTACTGGGGCGAGTAGCTTGGGCGAAGGCTTCGGCCTTTATCAATAGAATGGGACGTTCCAGACAACTGTGGCGGGTTGGCCGTCCTTCGGGCTCGAAAACTCGATTTCCTCGACGACCGAGAGCACACAATCTCGCACCCATTCGTCTTTCACCGTGATGTCGACGACTTGCGACTCGGTGACTCGACCGTCTGACCCTATCAAGATCCGGACAGCCATCCGGTGGTGAGGCATCACCCGCGGATACCGACCTTCACTATCACGACACTCCCGTATCTTGCCGACGTGTCGCCGCAGGGCCTCACGGACATCCTCATTCGATAGTGCGCCGGTGACCTCGGGTTCGGGCTTGGGTTTGGGCGGGCGCCGGTGATCCCACGCATGCCCCCGAGAGCGACCTGATTCGGGCTCGTGGCGTGGCGTGGCCGTTTCGGACTCCGGACCCGCGCTGGCGAAAAAGCGCGAGCCGTGATCCCTCGGGTCGCCAGCTGATTATCCGTATGTCGTGCGACCGCTCCCAGCGGCCGCGGTCGGCGAAGGGCCAACGTCTCTGTGGGGGGTCAAAACGACCCCGAGCCCCCTCCCAGGGGGCCACACATGCGCCCGCGGACAAACATCCCCGAGGAGCGAAGCCAAGGAACAGCGAGCGAAGCGGCGGAGATAGCGAGGGCGAAGCCCGCCCCGGCTGCGGGTGATGGTGACGTATCAGCCAAAGCCTCGGCGCAGACCAAAGCGACCAAGCCTCCGGCGCGAGTGCTGATCGGCGCGCGCCCGGTCGCGGGCACGACCTTCGACTCGACGCGCCGCCCCGAGGGCTGGCCCAACTGGGTTCGCAAAGAGCGCGAGGACGGCCAGCTACTCGAAGCCGCCGGCAAAACGCTAGAGGTCAGTCTGCGCGGCTCCCGAGGCGAGACCCTGCAGCTGCGAGCCCCGTGGCCAAGCGCGGATCTTCCTCGAGCACCTCTCGGCGCGTGGCGTCGAGGCCGAGCCTCGTGACAGCCTGCGAGCGCGTCGGCCCGTTGGCCGAGGACGACGACCAGCTGCTCTGCTCGCCATCTACGTGACCCGGTAGAGCGGGTGAAGACGGGGACTCGCAGGGCCAGGACAAATAGTCTAGACGGCGCGAGACACGGCTCCGCTTTGGCTCAGGGTAATGGACTGGATGAGGAGCTGCTAGGATTTGCGGTGTGTCGCCCCCTCGTATCACGAGCCTCGCCTGCATCCTGACCGCGAGTTGGGCGATCGCCTGCGGTAGCCCGAGCCCCGCTCCCGCGGATCATGCACCGAAAGATACGCAGCGGGTGCTCGAGTTCGGCGGCCGACAACTCGTGGTCGAAGATCCGGGGCAGACTCCGCGCCGACAACTGAGCTACGCTGGCACCCACGAGCGACGCGTGCGGATCAGCGTTTCGCAGCGCGAGCCCACTGCGGAGGGAGGGAAGGTCCTGCCTACGTACTTTGTCGTGGAGTTGGACTGGCGGGGGGAGGCACCCGCTGAAGGTCCGGCGATCCATGAATTTGCGGTCAAGTCGGTGCAAGGGACCGGCGAAGGCAATGGCCCGAAGAAGCCGAGCCCCCCACAGATGAAGGAAGTGTTCGAGGCACGCGACGCCGCGTTCTTGCGCGTCCGAGGGAGCGTACGCGTCGAGGATGGTCATCCGCTGCAGATCCTCGCCAACCGCGACGGCGTGCGCCTGACGCCGGACATCCCAGCCGTCCTCGACGTGTTCTTGCTGCCGCTGCCGGGGCTCCCGGTTGGCGTCGGTGCTCGTTGGGTCACGACCGATTCAAAGACCAAAGAGCGACGCGAATACGTGCTCACCAAGCTAGACGAGACGAGCGTGACGATCGTCTTCGAGCGAACCTCGCCCGAGGACTCGAGCTTGCGCCCGCCGAACATCCGGGGTCGCTTCGAGCTGCGATCGATGGCTTCCACGGAGCCGCCGAAGCTTCTGCTCTCGGACCCGCTACCGACGCGCGGCAGGCTCGAGTTCGAGCTCGAACTTCAGCACTTCGGCAAGGCCGGCGACCGAACGGTGGGTATGTACCAGATCCTCGAACTCGACACGCAGCCTGATCGACTCGGCGTCACGGGCGATTAGAGGTCGTCGTGTTCGGCGAGCAACTGGTGTTCTTGGACCATCGCGGACAACGCCGCGTTCAGACGGAGGTCTTCATTTTTGGTCAACTTTGCGTGACCGGTCTCGAACAGCGCGCGATGGAAGAACGAGGAGCCTTCCACGTTCCCCGAAGTCACGGGGGTCGTCATCCCACTCACCTCGGTCTCGTGGGTGTCATCACACGGCCGTGTTGGACCCTGGATCGAGAAATAGCCTTGCAGCGCGGTAATCCCAACGTCGAGACCGAACAGCCAACCCTCCGATTCGATTGGGTCCGGCCTGGTGAAGATGTCATCGTAGGAGAGGCGGACCCACCCACGGCCGAATACGATACTGAGCGCGTCGGTAATCACCTTGGCTCCCACGCCATCAAAATCATGAAACGTCATGGGTTCGTGTGTCTCGAAATCGGTCCACCCCGGAAAACTCGCCGTCAAGTTGACGGGCGCCCCCACGGAGGCACCGACTGCTCCTAGCATCCAGGTCCTGCGGGCTCCGGTGTTGCGATTTTCCAGAGCACCCGTCATTCCCTGGATCGCGCCGCCCTCGCTACCTCCGGCAGCACCCACGTAGTTGATTGACCAGTCTCGATTCCCCCACAGGTCGCACTCGGACGGCGCCTCCCAGGAGTCCCCCGCCTCAGACGTCCCCGAGTGGCTGATGACCGTATCGATGAACTCGAGGTCGATGTCCGCGCGCCGGAGTTCGGGATCGTTCGCGCGCGGGTTGTCGCCGGCTTCCTGTAGAGTATCCTCGCTCCCCCGCCAATCGGCCCTGATCCCGATCGGATTGTCACTCTCCCGGTTGCAGATAGCGACCGTAAGATCGAGATTGCCCCCGAGCTTTCCCCTCAGCAAGCTGGCCGAGATCTGGACTACCTCCACGCAACGCCGCGGCCACACACCGAGCGGTGCGTCCTCGGCCGACGCCACCAATCGGCGCGCGGGTCGAACTCGACGGTCGACGCCGAGACCTGACGGGCGCCCCAGTGGATCGCCCGGAAGATCGCTAGATTGTGGCGGATCGAGATCTCGACGCCGTCCATCCCTCGGTGCCACCCGCCAGCGCCAAAAACTGGACAGGTCGGACCGAAGCAGAGATACCCAGGTCACCTCAGCCACGAGGTTTGGGTTTGTGCCGGTCTTCTTTCTGCTTCGGCCCAGACCCATTCTTTTTTGGTTCGGGGTCGGAGCGCGAACTTCTGGCGTTTTGCGGTGGGTGCGCAGATGGATAGGTCTTCGGGTTGTTGCTCGGAATTCCGCGTTCTCTGGCGACCATCAACAAACATGGGCGTGTCGCTCATGTTCGCAGTCGCGCTTGTCGCGCTCTCCGTCGGCGCAAGCACCGATGCGGTGATGTTCCATTCGAGCGGGCAACTCGACGGCGCCGGCGCCGCAGGCTCACGGAAAATGACTGAAGGTGGAGGAAACTCTGGGCCATGCTGACGTATCATTCCCACATGAGACTTCGTTGGGTGAGCCCTCTTGTGTGCTTCATGTTTGTCGTCGCTTGTGACTCGACGGAATCCGAGAGCGTCGCAGAGCAACCGCCTTCGGTCGCTGAGCCGTCGGTGGCGGAAGCGCCTCGGGAGACAGCGACCGACGAGGACTTCCCCACGCCGGACGAGCTTCCAGAAAATGAAAGCGGGCGTGAAGAAGGTCCTCCCTCACTCGAGCCAACCGCCGAGCTTCCCAACAGTCCGTCGGGAGGTACTGGAGTTCCCGAGGTCAACGAGGTCGACCAGGTCGAAGAGGCTCACGAAGACGACGGTGCCCAAGCTATCCAACGCGCCTTACTCGGCGAGCGAATGATGGGTGGGGGAACCATCACAACGACACCCGTTCCGATGCCGGTACGCGACGAGGTGGATATCTCTGAGCTCATGAGTAGTGCTAACGGAGTCGGTGTCGAAGAAAGCCACTGCGAGCGACTCCAACGACTGAGCCGCGGCGATGATGGCGCATTGGAGCGCTACCTCGAAGAGTGCGGCAGTGGGGGACTTGGCTCCCGATGAACCCTCCCGCGTGATTCCCAGTCCTTGATGTCGGATTCGCCAGCGCAACGCCAACTCATTCTTCCAGCCCTGCTCTGTGATCTTGGAGACTGGAAATGCTGAGCGCCAACGACTGGCAGCAGATCATCGCGTTCATCGACGAGCGCGATCCGGGTTTTCGCGGGCGGATCCGCGGCGCGACGCCCGAGCGAATCCAGGAGCTCCAGGCCATACACGCAGCCAAGCTGCCACGTGCGTACGTCGATTTTCTCGAGTTGATGGGGGAGGACCACGGAGGCTTCGAACTCAGCTGGGCGCACTACTCGACCGTACAGGAGCTGCTGCTCCACAAAGTGATGCCTCCGGGCGGCCCGACATCGTATCCCCAATCACGCTTTATACGGATCGCAGGACTGAAAGAGGAACATGAAGACGACGCGAGCGGCTGGGGGGACTACTATCTCGATCTACAGCGAGGAGAGCGAGACGACCCGGTGATGATCGACCATGAGTTCTTCGACCCCTACGTGGACGCGCCTGAGGTCGGCAGCGTCGTGGTCGAGCGGTTTACGGACCGCGTTCAGTTGCGTGCTTACGCAGACTACGAGCAACTAAATAACGCGCACCAGTACGCCCTCAACCTGCACTTTTCCACCCCTAAGATCGCCGCTGGGTGGCAGCAGCTTCTTCGTCTGTTCCGCTGGATGGGGTGGCAGGCGTGCTTGCCGGGTAGCGAGGGGACGTGGTTTGGGCAACACACAGATCCTGTCTCGCTCGAAGCCGAAATCTACAACGATACGTGTGTGTGCATTCTCGCGGGATCCAACGACCGCAGGCGTGTCTTGGCATTGATCGAGGAAATCAAGGATGAGTTCCCCACACAGAACAACGGCGGCAAGTGGTTCATCGGCGGGGACAAAGTGTGAAGACCCCGCACCTCGTCGAAGAGATCAAAGATGAGTTCCCCACGCAAACAAGCCGCGGAAGCTGGTTTGTCGACGGAGCCTCTTGCTGAACAACCTGACCCCCTTCGCGGCGGCGCGCATGCCATTCATGACGTCGAAGAACCTCGAATCCGTGCTGGTCATCGTGGCGGGGCGCTTTGACCTGCCCTCTCCGGGCGCACACGCGGAGGTATCTATCAGTGAACGACAAGCCCTCCCGCCGCTCGAGGACGAATATCATGGGGTGGCCAGCAGCTCGAGTCTAAAGTGGGAGGGACTGGCCTCGAGCCCGCGTGCTGGTACGGACATCCATGTCGGCGGTGAAGCCTGGACGCCTGGCGGTAGGCCAGCGACGCAGGCCGTGGTCGAGGTCCGCGTTGGCGCTTGCCGACGCACGGCTGTGGCCTTCGGTGATCGGCAATGGCACCGCACGATCACCGGCCTGCGCCCGAGTTCGCCCGTGCCTTTCCAGCGCATGCCATTGGTCTACGAGCGCAGCTTCGGCGGCTTTGTAGAAGGCGCGCGCGGAGCCATCCGCGAGGCCTCGGAGCGCAACCCGGTCGGCCTGGGCCTCGTGCCCAGCTTCAGCTCGGCTGTCGATCAGGCCCTGCCAAACATCGAGGAGCCGCAGCAGCTGATCCAGGATCCCTCCGACGATCACCGCCGTCGGCATGGCGTGCCCGGTGGGGCTTTACTCAGCCGCCGCGCTGGCGGCCATGCGCGCGGGGCTGAACGAGTTCGAGCTCGACGACGAGACCGACTTCAGCGTCAGCAAGAGCTCCCACCTCGAGCCCGGGGCGGGTCGAACCGAGCGGACCTTGGCGCTCACGGAGGCGGCCTTCGTCGAGGTGCTGCCGACGCTGCTCGAGTTGGGCGTGTCGTCGATCCCATTGGTGTTGGCGTTGCCGAGCCCGGACGAACATGGCAGGCACATCCAGGCACAGGTTGGGGAGCGGCTGTCTCGGTTGAGCGCGGAGGTCGGTCGGGCCCGGCTGGATGTGATTGAGCGCGGGGGGATCGTCGCGGGTCGGGCCGGAGTCATGCACGCGCTCGGCTCCGCGCGAGAGCTACTCGCCGATGAGACGGTCCCCTACGTTCTCGTGGGCGCGATGGACTCGTTGGTCGATCCCGTCACCGTCGCGCAACTCGAGCACGCCGGGCTGTTGCTCTGTGCACGCAATCCCGATGGCCGCATCTGGGCGAAGCCGCGGTGTCCCTGTTGGTCAGCAAGTACCCCAGGCCCAACCGTGCGCAGGAGCCCTCTTCGAGGGGGCCAATCAAACCCCTGCGAACAAACAACCCGTTGGGAGCGAGGGGTCATGAGATGCCCGACACGTAGATGGCGAGGCACCCGCCCCGCCGTTGGTGCCCAGACGAGAGCCCCCTGCCAACAAACGATCCGTTGGGAGCGAGGCGGTCATGAGATGCCCGACACGTAGATGGCGAGGCACCCGCCATCGGTGCCCAGACAAGAGCCCCCTTCGAGGGGGCCAATCATACCCCTGCGAACAAACAACCCGTTGGGAGCGAGGGGGTCATGAGAAGCCCGACACGTAGATGGCGAGGCACCCGCCCCGCCGTTGGTGCCCAGGCGAGAGCCCCCTTCGAGGGGGCCACACATGCCCCCGCGAACAGCCTACCCGTCGGGAGCGAGCGAAGCGAGTGACCTGCGAAGTGCGAAACCGGCTGTGGGGGTCATGACTAAATCTCCCCGACCATCGAGTCTTCTGCGAGGTGATCCACGAGGTGGCTTGGCGACTGCACCCGGGCCCGACACTCGGCCGCCTTCTCGCTGTCGTCGCGGGCCGCGAACACCTTGGCCAGTCGCTCCCAGACCGCGTCGTCGAGCTCGAGCTTGTCGCGCTTGTCCTGGTCGAGCTTCTCGTAGAGCTCGGCGGCCAGTCGGTTCATGCCGCCACGAATCGCCAAGCTGATCGTGGTGACGACGGCCCGCTGGCGCTCTTCGTCATGGGCCTCGTGATCTGCGAGGACCCGGGTGATCTCGAGCGGGACCGCGGGCGATCGCGGGTGCTCTTCTTGCAGCGCCCGCAGCTGGGCCATCGCCCCCTCGAGGTCGCCACCCTTGGCGCGTGTGCGTGCCTTGGCGATCTCGGCGAGCAGGCCGCCCTCGAGCTCGAGTCGCGCGTACGAGCCGCTGGCGCTGGCGGCCATCAGCGCCGTCAACACTTGCATGGCTTGATCAGGCGGAAGTTCACGGACGTCGGGCGCGGGCGGCTCTTCGAACTGCTGTCCCGAGGCCATGGCACGCACGATCGTGAACAACAGGGCACCGACCGCGGTGCCAAGCAGGACGCCAAGCAGGCCGCCGAGCGGACCCGCGTAGTACCAGCCCCACGCGCTGCCGCTGGCGAGCGCGAGGATCACCAGCGAGATCGCCACCACCGCCGCCCGACCCTGAAGCTCTGGCGCTTTGATCCGATCGTCCTCGTCCATCCCCAGCAATTTAGTCGATCACGCCAGATCCATGAAGCAGAGTGTGGACCTGCTGGCGTGCACGCGCCCACTCGTGCGAGCATCCCCACCATGCGATTTCGCGCCGGCCCGCTCGCACTGGGTCTCGGACTGGGCCTGGGTCGGGGGCTCGGACTGGGGTTCGGGCGGGGGCTCGGTCGGGGGCTCGGACTGGCTGTCGCGGGGGCCGTGAGCGGAGCCCTGTTGCTGGCGGCCCCTGGGTCGGCCTGGGCTTCGGGGTTGGATGTGCCGCAGATCGGGACGACCTTCTCGAGCCCCACGACCAACGACGCGGCCGCGCTGTACTGGAACCCGGCGATGCTGGGCTTCGCCAACAAGGGCGAAGTCATGATCACGCTCGGGGTCGTGGGCGGCCACGTGGGCTACCAGCGCGATCGGCTCGGGGCCTATCAGTTCGAAGACTCGCTCGAATTCGCCGAGCCGATCGACCCGGCCGCGATCGACCCCAACAAGCCGGGCGCCTACCCGCGGGTGACCTCGCCAATTTTCTCGCCCAACGCGGGCCTGTTCGTGTCGGCGCCGGTCATCAAAGATCGGCTGACGCTGGGGTTTGGCGCCTACGTGCCCTACGCCGCGCCGCTGAGCTTCCCGGCGGATGGCGACCAGCGCTTCGCCCTGCAAGACGCGTTCATCGCCGTCGCGCGGATCTCGGCTGGGCTCGGGGTCAAGCTGCACGAGCGGGTGTCGCTTGGCGCGAGCGCAACCTACGTGCTGGGGATCGTGTCGCTGACCCGGGTCCAGGACTTCGCGGCGGTCGAGATCTTCTCTGAAGCGCTCGCCAACCCGCCGATCAACCAACCCAACGACTTTGGCGAGACCGCGCCCTCGACCGTGCGCGAGCTGTCGGTGCTCGCCCGGCCGTTCGCGCTCACCGACGGCTACTCGCACAACGCCACCTTCAACGTGGCGCTCGCGGCCAACCCGATCGATCCGCTGTGGCTGGGGCTGACCTACGATCACGGCTCGCGGCTCAACGTCAACGGGCAATTTCAGCTCGACATGAACGACGAGTTCTTCACGCAAGATCTCGCCGGGCAGGGCTTGGCGTTCCCGCCGCTGGTCGCCGGTGACGCCAAGCTGAGCTTTCGCCTGCCCAAGCGGATCATGCTTGGGATCGCGTACGACATCTCGAAGCGGCTGCGCGTCGACGGCAATTTTGCGTATGTGTTCTGGTCGGATCTAGACGCGTTCGTGATCACCCTGGACTCGCCGGATCTGGCCCAGCCCGAGATCGGCCTGCCCCGCCGAACCGAGGTGGCCCTGCGCCGCGATTGGAAGGGCACCGTCCACGCCGAGCTGAGCGTGCGCGCGACCGTTGACAAGCGCGAGCGCGTGCGGGTGTCCGGCACCTTGGGCTATCACTCGCCGGCCAGCCCCGACGCGACGATTGACGTGGCCTCGCCGGATGGGCATCGGTTGATCGGGGCGCTGGGGGTCGCGGTTGCGATCAACGAGCGGATCGGGTTGATGGCCGATGGCGAGGTGCAGGGGATCTTGCCGCGGACGGTGACGACCTCGGACTTCGATCTTGGCAATGGAACCTATGACTTGGTGCTTGGTGGCGGGCACTTGCACCTGATCGTGAAGTTTGGAAATGGTGGGAAGGTGCTGAAGGGGAAGGGCTGACGTTCGCGGGCCACCGTCGCCCGAGATTGGTTTGCTCCTTGGGCTGTCAGGGCGTCAGAACTGCGTGGCGCCCATAGCGCAAGCTGCAAGCACGTCGTTCGGCAGGCCCCCCGACCCGACCGCGAGGATGGTAGATTGCCTGGGTCGAGGAGTTGTATGTCGCACGCCCCTAGCTCGTTTTTATTTGGTTCCCCCATGTTGTTGCTGTGCCTGCTCGCGCCCGCGTGCGGCGGCGACGACATCGGCGGCAGCGGCGAGGCGGGGACGATCGGGGACACGGGTGACACCGCCGAAGACGAGTCGGGCGACTCGGACGGCGACGCGCAGTTTGGCGCCGAGGCCGAGATCACCTTGCGCCTCAACGACGACGCGCCGCCGCCGTTGAGCCTGCAGATGGGCCGCGATGAGGTCAGCGAGCTGTTCGGTGACGTCGCCGAAGACATCGAGCTGCTCGAGCTCGACTCGACACCGCTGCTCACCAACACGCTCAACGCGATCAAATTCGCGTGCGGTGACGACTGGCAGCTCGACAGCGAAGACCCCAACCACGACTGCTCGCAGACGACGCTGGGCCAGTCGTTTGGCGGCGGCAACTGGCAGAGCTCCGCGGAGTTCTCGATGGTGCGGATCCTGACGATGACGCCGGCCAACTCGGTGGTCAACGGAACCAGCCTCGCGGGCGTGGAGGGGGTGACGAATTTCCTGTCGCTGTTCACCGGTGGGTTTCCGGGCATGCTCGCGGAGAGCCTGGGGATCCCGAAGACTGGCGAGTTCCTGGACACCCAGTCGGTCGTCGCGTCAATGAAGACCAACCTGCTGGCGACCCACCCCGAGGTGTCGGCGGACGGCAAGATGGTCGTGACCCTCGCCGACGCGCTCACGGACATGGCAACGATGTCGACCCGGCTCGGGCCCGTCGGCGATCACCCGGGCGTGCTGGTCGCGGACTACCCCACCCACGGCGAGGTGTTTGGGCCCGACTTCGAGATGAAGGTCATCGCCGAGTCGAACCTGCGGGTGCTCGACGGCGTGGATCTGTCGGGCGGCAAGGACTTCATCTCGGTGGTCGTTGACGTGACCGGGCCCAGCTTCGATGACGAGGCAGAGTTCGACTTCACCGATCCCGCAAAATTCTCGATGACCGGGCTCAACCCAAGCCCGAGCCTGGATCTGCGGTTTGCGATCTTCGAGCACAACGGCTTCATCGAGTCGTGCACCGAAGAGGTCAGCCCGGCGTGCATCAACAACGCGCCGGACGTGCCCGTTGGCAACGGACTGGTCTGGACCTTGGACAAGTGGGATCTCGAGTACATGGTCGCGTACGCAGGTCTGCTGCGCTACGCCTCGCTCGAGACCGTGGTCACCAAGTTGTTCGTCGATCTGGTCGAGGTCGGCCAAGACGGCAACCCGGGGGGCTGGGCGGTGTTCAATGTGCCGTTGGGCTTTCTGTTCGACGAGCCGCCGGCCCAGTACGTGTGGGAGCTGATCAACGAGGTCGCGCAGCACAACCTGCACCACCTCGATCCCAAGGGCCCGGCCAGCTTCGCCGAGGGCGCGGCCAACGTGGAATTCACCCTCGAAGACATCCCGTGCGGCATCACGGGCGCCGAGGCCGAGGCCGCCGTGCGGCCGTTCTTGCAGGCCCAGGCGTCGGACATCGCGGGCTACTTGCTGGGCAACTACAAAGAAAACAGCGGGCCCGTCGATTTCTACTATCGCCGCGCCGACGATGGCGTGCCCTATCTGTTTTGGGTCGCGCCCCCGGACCTGCTCGATGGCCTGCCCTACAACTGGGCCACGCCGGGCTTCTACGCGGACGCGGGCCTGACCAAGAAGCTGTCGTCCACGACGATCGACGGGGTCGGCGACACGATGCACGAGAAGCTGCGCATCGATCCGGGCGAGACCGTCGTGTACGCGGCCGACGACGAGGGCGGCAGCTACAAGATCCGCGTGGTCGCCCCCGCTGGCGACCTCACCGAGGTCACCGCCTACGTCTCCAAGCGGGACAACTAGAGCAGGTCGGGAGCAAGTGGGGATGTTGCAGATCACGAACACGCTCAGCGCCATCGTCGTTGGTTCCATGCTGCTGCTTGGCGGCTGCATCGAGCCGCTGACGATCGAGGACGACCCACCGCAAGCCGAGATCGCCGTGTCCGAGACCCGGCGGATCGAGCTTCGCTACTTGCGCTTCGACGTCGAGGGCTTCGAGCAGGTGCTGACCCTCGACGATCTACGCGCGATGCCGCAGGCGACCCTGGACGGGGTCTGGCTGCTCGATCTCGAGTTGACCCCGCTGGTCCAAAACGCGCTCACGCAGCTCAAGCAGCTGCCGCCGGATCAGGTCTCGCAGCTGCCCCAGGCGGCGCAGAACATGCGGACGCTGCTCAACATCACACCTGACAACGTGGACTTGTCGGGCACCTCGCTCGAAGAGCTGATCGGCCTGTCGTCGTCGGTTGGGCTGCCGCCAGCCAAGGCCTTGAGCGACATCTTCGAGATCGGCGTGACGGAGAATTTCATCTCGATCGAGGCCAACACCCAGGCGGTGGTGCAGGGGCTGATCGCCAGCCACCCGGCCACGCAGCTGCGCGATGGGCCGGTCGACGCCGCGCACCCCGACGGGCTGTGGGCGGTCGCGCCCAACTCGCTGCCGATCACTTTGGGCGACGTGGTCAGCAACTTCGATGATCTGGCCATGCGCTTTGGCCCAACCATGACCGAGTTCGGCGAGCACCCCGGGTTCATCGAGCAGGCGACCGGGTTGTCGGTGATCGAAGAAGAATTTGCGATGACCGTGAAGGTCAACCTCAACCCGCTGCCCTACAAAGGCGCGGATCTAACCGACGTCAGCGGGGCCAGCGTCAACAGCATCGCCAGCCAGATCGAGTCGGTGTTCCCGGTTGACGACCCCGATTGGATGCAGGTCGAGGGCTTGGTCGCGAGTCCGTCGATCTCGTCGATGACGGTGGTGATGGTCGAGAATGATCAGTTCATCGCCAGCGGCACCAGCCAAGATCCGCTGCCAACTGGCAACTCACCGGCGTGGAGCCTGCCGCCGTGGGAGTTCGAGCGGGTCGTCGCAGAGATGACCATGCTCTCGGCAGCGGACATCTCGAACCACTGCACCAACTACGAGCTTGGCACCGGCGTGCAGGCGTTCTCGGCCTGCATCGACGACAACCATTGGGTCGAGTTCGAGACCTTCAACAACGTCGGCAACCCGCCGCCGCCAAGCTACGCGTGGGATGTCGTGCTCGAGCTCGCGCAGGTGCGCCTGCACGACGGCGGCTTGCAAGAAGGGGACGCAGACATTGCGTTCACCCTGTCCGACGTCCCGCTTGGGGTCGCGGCCGCGGACATCGTCGAGGAGATCCGCACCAACATGGCCGCGGATCCGGTCGCGCTGCAGGACCTCGCGGAGAACCTGACCGCCAACACGTTTGGGTTCGCCGATTTTTACTACTGGAAGCCCAAGCCGGGCGGCTCAGCGCAGTGGGAGGGCGATTGGTTGTTCTTCGTGACGGCCGACGACATCCCCGTTGACGACAGCGGTCCTGCGCGGCCCTATGCGTACGCAAACCCGGGTTTCTTCGCGGACGCGGCCCTGACCAACAAGCTGTCGAGCACGGCCAACGTCGACGGCGACGACACCCACGAGAAGGTTCGGATCGCGGCGGGGGACGTGCTGTTCGTCGAAGACGACGTGGGACGGGTGTATCGGATCGACGTCGCGGCCAAGCCCAGCGCGAACCGGCTCGCGCTCGACGTGACCCGGGTGAACTGACGGCAAACACCGGCCGAGCAGGCGTCCGCAGCTCGAGCGGCGTGGACGCTGGCCGCGTTCGACCTTGGCGTGGTCTGCCGATACAATGGCGGACCATGCTGCGGCGCCTGCAAACCCACGACGTCGGCCCGGCGAAGGACATGACGCTCGAGTTTGGCGAGCGGCTGAACGTGCTGACGGGGGACAATGGGCTGGGCAAGAGCTTCGTGCTCGAGCTCGTGTGGTGGCTGCTCACGGGGAGTTGGGCGGGGCCGCTCGCGGTGCCGAGCGGGCAGGCACCGAAGGTTTGGTACCAGGCGGGCGATCCGGCGGACGAGCGTGGGAGGGCACACTTCGAGTTCGCGGATCAAGCCTGGCGGTGGGACGGGGTCCACAAGCGCGCGCCACGAGGCTCGGTGATCTACGTTGGGGCGCAGCGGCAGGCGAGCTTCGTCCATGGGCGCAGCGTGTTTCCCCCGTCATTTCCAGATGTAGAGCATCGAGCGACAGAGCCCGACGCGTTTCGGTTTCAGGGTTCGGAGCTGTGGGAGGGCAAGGTGGATGGCTCGGGGCGACCCGTGTGCAACGGGCTGATCCGCGATGTCGTCAACTGGATGCGAAGCCGTCCGGTCGCCGGCTTTGGGTCGCCATCCGCCCCGCCGGCTCCCGATCCCTTCGCGGCGTTCGAGCGCGTGCTCGAGGTGTTGTCGCCGCCGGGCGGGAAACCGCTGACGATGGCTGCACCGCGTCGGGTGTTCGTTGGGGACTCGCGCGAGATCCCCACGCTGCACACGCCCTGGGAGCGCGAGCCGGTTCCGGTGACCTTGGCGGCCGCGGGCATGCGGCGGGTGCTCGAGCTCGCGTACTTGCTCGTGTGGACCTGGCACGAGCATCTGCAGGTCTCGCAGCTCAAGCGCTTGGTCCCTCAACAGGAGCTGTTCATTCTCGTGGACGAGCCCGAGCTGCACCTTCACCCACGGTGGCAGCGGACGGTGCTCCCCGCGATCGTGGCGGTCGCCAACGAGCTCGATCCCAGCTTGCGGGTTCAGCTGTTCGTGACCACACACTCGCCGTTGGTCTTGGCTTCGGGGGAGCTCTTGGTCGATCCGCAGCGCGATCGGCTGTTTCATTTTGACGCGCGCGGTGGCGATGTGGTCGTTGACGAGCACGCGTGGGTAAAGCAGGGCGATGCCGTTGGCTGGCTGACCTCCGAGCTGTTCGGGTTTGATCGCGGCGGATCGCTAGAGAGCGAACAGGCGATCCGTTGGGCGGATGCGTTCATGGAAGGTCGGGTTGACGAGATCCCAGAGCGCTTTCGGGACAAGCGCACGCTCGATGAAGAGCTCCGGCGTGTGCTCGCGGCCAGCGACACGTTTTGGGCGCGGTGGTTCGTGAGCAGCGAGGACGTGGCTTCGTGATTCCGGTCAGACGACCAGAGCGAGAGCCAGATGGCTTCAATGAGCACGTTCGTCAGGTCGGCATGGCCTGGATCGAAAAGACTACGGCGCGGACCTATCATCGGACGCCGCCACCCTACTGGCGGTGGTGCGAGCCGCACCTGCGCAGGACCTTCCTCGAGCGCTGTGGGTGGGCTGGCGTGTTCATCACGAGTGGCCAGGTCGAGCATTTCGTCAGCGCGCGGCGGTGCCTCGCTGCGGGCGGCGATCTGGCGCTGATCTATGATTGGGAAAATTATCGCTACGTGATGCCGGAGCTCAACAGCTCCAAGCAGGCGGTGGATGGGATGCTCGATCCCTATGATGTGCAGGCGGGGTGGTTTCGCTTGGTGTTGCCAAGCCTGCGGGTGGAGTTGACCGACGTCATCCCAGACCTCGAGCGTGAGCGAGCGATCAAGACCCTGGACCGGCTCAACTTGGAGAAGCACCCGAAGATTGTGCGCCTCCGGGAAACGTGGCTTGGGTGCTATCGAAACGGTGAGTTCCAGATCCGTACGGTCCGGCGGTTTGACCCGCTGCTCGCCGATGCGCTCGAGCGTTTGTTCGCTGCGCCCGTCGAGCAGCTCACGGAGCCGGCCCGAGGGCTACGGGAGCGCATCGTGGTGGAACGGCGTCGCGCGGGCCTGTCCGCGCCGTGACGCAGGAAAGCTGGCGCTCGCAAGCGGCCGCGTGAACTCCAAGGCCGGCGTGGCGAGGGTGACGTCTCGAGGCCGAGGTAGAGTAATCTTGGCGGGATGCCGAAGGACAGGATCGATGAGCTCGAGTCCGACGAGTCGACCGCGCCGATCAACGAGGACATGACGGTGCCCTACGACACGGGGGAGCTGCGCAGGCTCGCCCGCGGCGAGGTCAAGCAAGTGCTCGAGCGCCTCGCGGGTGAGCCGCTGCGGCTGCGGCGTGACAACCTGGTGCCGCGCCCGTGGGGCGGTCGCAGCTTGCTGACCTTCAAGGGCCTCGAAGGCGCGACGCGGCCCGGTCGCTACGGCGAGTCGTTCGAGGTCTCGGCCTACCCCGACGACCCCGAGGCCGCGCGCTATCCCAGCATCGTCGAGTTCGCCGATGGATCGTCGATGGGTCTGGGCGAGCTGCTTGGGCGCGCGGGCGAGACCGTGCTCGGGCGCAGCTTCTTCGCCGCGTATGGGCCCAACATTCCGCTGCTGCCCAAGCTGCTCGACGTCGAGGGCCTGCTCTCGGTCCAGAGTCACCCGCCCGGCAACCCCGAGGCGTATGTGGTGATCAACTGCGATCCCGGGGCGACGCTGCGGGTCGGCTTCAACCACAACGTGAACAGTGAGCAAATGCGGCAGATGCTGCGAGCTGCCCGGGCGACGCAAGAGCAGCTGGGCGCGCTGTTTTGGGTGTCCGAGGATCGCTACGCCCCGATCCTGGCCGAGCTGCTTGGCAAGCCGAACGCGGTCGCGCGGCTGGGCGAGCGCTTGACCCCGCTGTTGCACAAGCCGGGCGATCGTCCGCGGCTGCTCGAGTCGCTCGAGGTGCTCGACAGCTGCTACCGCGCGATGCTCGACTCGCTCAACGTCATCGAGCTGGCTCCCGGCATGGTCATCTTCAACGCCGATCCGCCGGGGGCGAGCACAGAGGTCACACCTTCGGCGCAGGTTCACTGCCTGGGCAATCCAGAGGGGCGGGCCGTGCTCATGCTCGAGGTCCGGCGGCCGGGCACGACCCATCGCGCGTGGGATCACGTGCGCTTCCCGGCTCGGGAGCTGGCGATCGACGAGGCGTTCGCAACGATGACCAGCCAGGCCACGCGGGCGGAGCAATTCGTGTGCGAGCGGACGCCGGTCGTGGGGCGGCCGGGGGTGTTTCGAACGGTCAGCTGTGGCGCGTTCGTGATCGATCACCTGTGCCCGCGCCCCGGCTTGTCGGTCGACGCGCTGACCGACGGCATGCCCAGCACGCTGCATGGGATCCGTGGATCCGTTCGCTTGCAGGGCCCCGACGACGTGAACTGGGGCGTGCTGCGAGCGGGGGAGTCGATGTTGTTGCCCGCTGGGATCCAGCGTCTGCGACTCGACGCGCAGACGTCCGACAGCGAGGTCGTGCAGGTCACGATCCCGTTGCCGCCAGCCTACTACCCGATGCCGATCGAGGATCAGCCAACCCGCGAGCTGCGGACGTTCAGTGTGGACGAGGCCAAGCTCGACAACCTGGCGCAGACCCGCCAGCTCGTCGCCGAGTCCGCTGGCCCGTCGCAGGTCATGGCGATCGTCAACGCGGGTGACAGCAGCGAGCTGCGGGCCCGGCTGCGGGCGCTGACGCCCGCGATCTTCCGGGCCGACGGGGCCACGAAGATCTACGTGCACGAAGAGGCGACCCGACGCGGACAGCTGCTGGGCTTGCTCGACGCGCTGCGCAGCCAGCGTGAGCGAGATGGCGGCCTCGATCCCGATCGCGTCACGCTTGGGGTGATGCTGCCGGGCAAGGGCACGCGGCTGAGCCCGCTGACGCAGCGGCTGCACGGCATCAAGCCGCTGTTTCCGGTCCCGGTCCGGGTGAATGGGCCGCTCGGTCCGGTGTGGCTCGACGGGGGGACCGCGTCGGTGTGGACGTGGACGCTCGTGGCGTGGGCGCTCGAGCACCACGGCTTTCGCGGGGTCGCGTGGAAGTGGGGGGACGAGCCGCAGGTCGCCGCGCGCTTGGCTGCGGCCTTCGACTATGATCTCGCGGACGTCGACGCTGTGCGGTTTGGCGCGGCGATTCAGCTCGATGGCGGTGTGGATGGTCTGGTCGCCAACGCGCGACAAGAGGCGCTCGCAAGCTCGAAGGAGTGGTTGCTCGCCGACGCTGGCTCGCGCGATCTGATCGTCCAGCTGCGTCGGCGTCCGCTCGCCCAGCTGCGTGACCAGCTCGCCAAGCATCAGGGTGAGCGGCGGGTCAACAGCTTCGTGCACGTGGGCAGCCCCGCGTTCTCGCACCTGTTCCTGCAGCACGCCGAGCGGGTGTTTGGTGACCTCGAAGGGTGGTTGGATGTCGACGGCTATCTGTTCGAGGCGCTGACCCACGACGAGGCCGCGTGGGCGGCCGAGCTCGAGCGTGACCCGCAGCTGCGGGCCCTGATCGAGCGCTGTCCCGATTTTTACGCGCGCGTGGCCGAGCTGCGCCGGGGGATCCAGGCCGAGCGCGGTCACCCCTTGCGGATCGTCGTGGTCGACATTGGCGCGGAGTCCTACTGGGGCGACATTGGCCAGCTCAGCCGGGCCCGCGACGTCTGGTCTGCGCTCGCGGTCGACGGCGAGCAAGGCGAGTTCGCCCGCGAGCTCGCCGGCTTTGTTGGGGTCGTCCCGGATCGGCACGGCAACTACCTCGTGGGTGACTCGCGGGTGCCGGACGACGGCAGCGTGCGCGGGTGCGTGGTGATCGACTCGGTGATCGGGCGCGGCCGCGCGCAGGGGGCCGTGCTGCTGGGCTCGCGGCTAGGCATCGCCGGGCTCGAGCCTGGGTCGGTGGCGATCGAGTGCCACGTCAACGCGCTGCGGCTCGGTCGCGACAGCCTCGCGTTTGGATCGATCGGCGACTACCTGCGGCTGCCGGCCGCGCACGTGCACACCAGCATCGTCGCGGATCCCGGGGCCGTGAAGCTGCAGCTCGAGAGTTGGTTCGCCGACATGCGTGAAGATCCTGGCGCGGGGGACAACTACACAACGCCCCGCTACGGGAACCCGACCAGCTTCGCGGCGAAGTTTCAGCAGATGCGCCAGCGCGAGGTCGAGACCGCCGAACTCGAGGCGCGGATCCAGAGCTTGGCGAGCACGTACGGGCCTGCGCGCGAACAGTGACTACAGATGAGCCAAGCGAACGGGCGCGCTCAACCAAGCGTGTTCTTGTTGTTGTGAAACAACGGATCCCCCAGCCGACACGCCCCCTTACCCTCGAATTTAACATCGAAGGAGTAGAGCATGAACTCCGCGGCGTCACGGCTGGTCCCGCTTGCGACGCCGCCGCTGCTGCCAGCTTCATCGCCCGAAGACTTGCTGTACTTGGCGCCCTTGTTCATCGGCATCGCGCCGTCGCAGGTGATCGTGGCCGGCCCGTCGGCGGTGTCGGCCGAGCGCGCGATGTTGGGGTAGGGGATCGGCACCGGCCCGGCGGGGCCTGGGGTCAGGCACACGTCGGGGAACACGATGCTCATGCCGCCGCTGTTGCCGTGGGCGACGCCGCGTCCGTTGGCGAAGGTTCGCTGAGCCATGTCAACGGTTAGCGTATAGCAACAGCGCGCCGCAGTGGCCGGGATCCGAGCAGGCCCAGACCAGGGTGGGGCCGGGCGCGATCCCAGCTTGCATGAAGCGCGGTGCGACGCCGAGCATCAACGGCGCGAGCGCGGCCCCGCAGTCGCCAACGTACTCCGCGGGGTGTTCGATCCGCAGCGGCTCCGCAAAGTGCTCGCGGTTGCGCACGAACGCGACGCCCCACGCGTTGGCCGACCTGCTCTCACCGTTGAGCCCGGCCATGACTAGGTTGACCAGCTGACCCTCGCCGCGAGGTGGGTCGAGCACACGGCTGCACGCTGTCGCCAGGGTCGTGCGCCGAGGCTCGCAGGGCGCGGCCAGCGAGACCGCGGTGATCCACGCCAGCGGGGTCAGGCCCCGTCGTTGACAGGTCGCCGCGGTCGCGAGCACGAAGCACGCGGCCGCCTCGCCGGGGGTGAACGCGTCTTGCGGCCCGCGGGTGCGCAGCCGGCCGTCGCGCTCGAGCGCGGCGATCCGCTCGTGGTCGAGGTGGCTGTCCACGCCGCCAACCAGCACGAACTCTGCGTGACCGGGGATCAGCAGTTGGTCGCGGGCGGCCGTGATCGCGGTGAACATGCCGGCGCGGCCGTCGGGGAACAGCCGGCTCGAGGTCAGCGCGAGCCGCCGCTCGGTCTGGACCGCGAGCATCGGGAGGAACTGCTCGGACAAGAACGCATAGCCCGGCAGCGGCCGCGGGACGGCCAAGAACGCGGGCAGCTCGACGTTGGCGAACTCGCGCGAGAGCGCCTCGTGGATCGCACGGGTCGCCAGCCGCAGCAGTCGCGGCTCGAGCGGGCTGGCTCGAACGCACTTGCGCAGCGCCTGGGCGATCGGGGGCAAGTAGGCGTTGGCGAGGTGACCCATCACGACCGGCTCGAGCTCGCCGTCGAGCACCCACGTCTCGCGCTTGCGGGTGATCCCAGCGCGGATCGAAGCGGCGGTCTGCCGGGTGTCCAGGCCGATCGGGGAGCAGACCCCGACACGCACGACAGCGAGCGCTTCGGTCACGGGTTTTGTCCTCGTGATTCGGTTGCGCCGTCGAGCTCGGCGAGGCCGACGTCGACGCGGGACACACGAAGCAGCTGCTCGTCGACGGCCAGGCTCGCCCGCCAGGTGAGGTCGAGGTCGACCTGGCTCTCACCTGATTCGACGACGACGGTGTCGAGCACGGGATCCAGCACCATCGTCGCCCCGGCCACGACCGCGCTAACTTCAAACCGGCAGCGCGGCAGCGCGAACTGCCAGCTTTGGTCGGGGTGGAAGCCAGTCAGGGCGATCAGCTCGCCGCCGCGCAGGCCCGCCGCGAAGCTCAGGCCCGGCGATGCGCTGCAGAAGAACAGCGGGTCGAAGTCCGTGGGCAAGAACGGGGCCTGATGCTTGCGCCAGCTCGCGTCGTAGCTGCCCGCGTACGCGGCCCGCGGCTGCCAGCTTGGCGCGATCGCCCCGAAGCCGGCCGGCTGCGGGGTCTGGCCGAGCCAGGTCAGCGGATCCGCGGGATCGTCGATGTTGGGGACCGGTTGACCGATCATGTGCTCGGGCCTGCGCGCGCCGACAAAGCCCACGCCGACTGGATTGCGCGGCTCGGCCAGCTGCGCGCCGCTCAGGTCGCGGCCACCAAACGCGCGCTCCCAGGTGATCGGCATGCGCACGAACGGGCGCGGTCGACTTGGCTGAACGTGAC
This sequence comes from Enhygromyxa salina, assembly GCF_000737335.2. GTDB lineage: Bacteria > Myxococcota_A > Polyangia > Nannocystales > Nannocystaceae > Plesiocystis > Plesiocystis salina_C. Next base: position 115,552 of record NZ_JMCC02000023.1, read on the forward strand.
CGCCGTACTCGACCCAGCTGCGATCACCGTGGACCCGCGCGCGCTTGGTGAAGTTGGCCACGCGCACGCTGACGTCGAGCTGGGGGATCGCCTGGGCCCGCGGCGCGCAGGCGTCTCCAAGCACGATCACGTCGGCGGCCGGCTTGGGGAGGTGAAGCTCGTTGGGGTAGCGGAGGCTGCTGGCGGTGGGGTCGCCCCAGTATGCGTCGGCGAGGGTGATCGGGCGCTGGTGTTCGGCGATCTCGAGCGTGTCCGTGACCACGAAGCTGGCCTTCAGCACGGCGACGATCGTGTCGACGCCGCGACTGTCTGGGGTAGCGAAGATCGTTGCCACGAAGGGCGAGGTGTTTCGTAGCTGCAGCATGAATCACGAACCTACAGACAACCCCAGCCCGCGCTGAAAGTCCGCGAACGCCAGCCGCGCGAACACATCCTGAATCTGCCGATGTTGCGCCCCCATCAGCGCCCAAGTTGCGATCTGTGCCCTGCCCGTCGACCGGGCCGCGAGCTCGAGCGCCAGCGGGTGGCGACGCCGCGTCGGCACCACGGCCAAGCTCCGCGCGAGCGCGGGCAGATCCAGCGCCGCCCCATTCGAGTAGCGCAGCTGCGGATCAAATTGCCCCCGACGCTGCGCCCACCAAAACCGAAGCGCGTCCGGGTTGGGCAGCCGCAGCTTGTCGTCGCCGCTTTGGATCACCGCTTGGTCGAGGTCGTCACGGTCGAGCGGCGGCAGGCCGTCCTCGGGCGCCTCGCCGACACGCACGCCACGGTCCAGCCAGTGGTCCGGCTCATCGTCCCGCAGCCCCGCGACCGCACACACGACCTCGCCCGCGAGCCGGGCCAGCCGCGGCTCCTCGAGTAGCTCGAGCGCGAGATCAACCGCAGCCGGCCGCCCGCTCAGCCCCGCCGCCCAGACCAGCGCTGGCGTGGGTGTGTCGCGCAGCGCGGCGAGCAAGCGCTGGTGGACCGACGCGTCCCCGAGCATCGCCAGCCACCCCAGCGCCTCGCGCTGCCAACGACCTCGGCTGAATGCCTCGCGCGGGACCGCCAGCCACGCGGGCATCTGACCGCGGATCAACCCGCTCTCGATCGCGGCCCAGCGCAGCGCGTCGTCCTCGTGCTGCATCATTGGATGCAGCAGCCGCAGCGCCGACGGGGCGCCCGTGTGGCGAGCGAGCTGTGCAGCCGCACGTTGAAGGTTCAGGTCTTCGGCGCCCAACCACGCGATCAGCTGCTGACCCGCGTTGACCCGGTGCGCCGCAAAGATCCGCAGCCGGCTGGCGAGCACCTGCGGCCCCAGCCGATCCAGATCACGCCCCAACCACGGCACCAGCCCGTCGCGTTGGCTGAGCGAGAACCCCCGCACCAGCCCCCGGTGCCCGACCGCCTCGGCCTGATCGAAGCTCGCCAGCAGCTGCTCGCAGGCTTCGACCCCAGCTCCGTGGAGGATCGCCAAGCAGACCGCGGCGCTGCGAAATTCATCGTCGTCGAGCTCGCTCAGCGCGGGCAGCAGCAGCCGCTGCACCACGCTGGGCCCACCGATGCGCAGGCCCTCGAGGTGCGCCAGCAACCGCTCCTCTGGCCCCGCGCGCAGCTTGGCATAGCTGAATTTGGGCGAGTCGACACAATTCGACCAGGTCTCGACGAGGAACTCGGCCTCGTCGAGGTGCTCTTTCATGATGTCCCAGATGACATCGCTCATCGGCCCTCGAACTCGCCAAGTGTTATACGCTGTTAGACGCCCCGCGAGCCAATCGATGCCCGAACGTCTTTCGCCCGTCAGCTACGAGCTCTCGCTGTCCGACCACGCAGAGGCGACGTGGCAGGTGACCCGCGTCAGCATTACCGAGGCGCTCAATGAGCCCTACCGCGCGGTCATCGACGCGCGGACCGAGGCCGAGCACTTTGACACCGACACGCTGCTTGGCTGTGACGCGGCGCTGACCCTCGCCCGCGGCCAGGGCCAGGGCCAGGGCCGGGCCGTGTGCGGGCTGGTGTCCCGCATCGACTTCTTGGGCGTTGGCGATCCCCACTTGATGCTGCGCTTTCATGTGGTCCCCGCCGCGGCCGTGTTGCGGCGCAGCGTGAACTCGCGGATCTGGCAGCAGATCGAGACAATCGAGATCATCGAGCAGGTCCTGGGGGCTGGACTGGGCGACTATGGGCGCGAGCTCGACCGCCAGGGCATCGCGCGCGGGCACACGCTGCGCGACTATTGCGTGCAGTATCGCGAGTCGGACTTCGACTTTGTCTCGCGCTTGCTCGAGGAAGAGGGCATCTCGTACGAGTTCATCCACGAGGCCAAGACCAAGCTCGAGCGGCTCACCCTGCGCGACGCCAACGGGCAATACGCCGAGCTCGAGAGCGACCACGGCGGCGCCGAGCTGCCGATCATCACCAGCAACCCAGGCGAGGCCGACGTCGAGTCAATCCAGGAGTTCGAGTGGAGCACGGAGCTTGGCTCGACCAGCGTGCTGCGCCGCGACTTTGACTGGCAGACCCCGCGGCACCTGCTGAGCGCACACAGTGAGGGCACCGACGATCGCGGCCGCGACCGGCGGGTGTTTGCCCACGGCACCCGGCGCTTCATCAAAGACGAGCTCGAGGAGCGGGCCAAGGATCAGCGCTTGGCGGCAGCGCTTGGCGCTCGGGTCGCGCGGGGTCGCAGCAACGTCACCGCGATGCGCCCCGGCCTGCGGTTTCGGGTCATGGGTCACTACCGGCTGGATCTCGAGCAGGAGTACCTGGTCACCCACGTTCGCCACAGCGGCGCCGAGGTCAATGTCAGCACCGCCGGCACCGCCGGCGAGGCGTACATGAACGAGTTCGAGTGCGTGCCCTTCGACGCGCCGATCCGGCCAGCGGCGAAGACCCCCAAGCCGCGCGAGTACGGGCCACAGACGGCGATCGTGACCGGGCCCGAGAGCGAGGACATCCACACCGATGAGCTTGGCCGGATCCACGTCCAGTTTTATTGGCAGGAGCACCCAAGCTACGCCGCCAACGCCTCGTGCTGGGTCCGGTGCTCACAGAGCTGGGCAGGGATGGGATGGGGCGCGCAGTTCATCCCGCGGATCGGCATGGAGGTCGTCGTCGAGTTTCTCGAGGGCAACCCCGATCGCCCGCTGGTGACCGGCTGCGTCTACAACACCGAGCACACGCCGCCGTTCGCGTTGCCCGACCACAAGACCCAGAGCGGGTGGCGAAGCGAGTCGTCGCCGGGCGGCGGCGGGTCGAACGAGCTGCGCTTCGAGGACGCCGCGGGCGACGAAGAGATCTATCTACACGGCGAGAAGGACTGGACGATCGAGATCGAGAACGACAGGCGCGAGACCATTGGTCACGACGAGTCGTTCTCGATCGGGCACGATCAGACCGGACAGATCGGCAACAACCAGACCCTCACCGTTGCCTGTAACCAAGTCGAGACGATCGGTCTGAGCCGCACTGATGCGATCGGCGCCAGCGCGCTCGAGACCGTGGGCGTGGCCAAGAGCGTGATCGTGGGGACCGTGCTCGACGAGCGGATTGGCACCAACCGCAGCACCGCGATTGGCGAAGATCACACAGTGAGCGTCGGCGGCGACGCCACTGAGACCGTGGCCGGCGACAAGTCGGTCGCGTCAAACAAGCTCACTGTAGAGAGCGCCGACGCGATGTCGGTGACCAGCGCCAAGACCTACTCGCTCGAGGTCACCGATCGGCTGACGATCAAGGGCGACGAGAAGGTGATCGTCGAGGCCGCCGAGGAGATGGTGTTCAAGTGCGGGGACGCTTCGATCACCTTGAAGAAGGACGGAAAGATCCAGATCAAGGGGAAAGACGTGCTGGTCAAGGGCTCGGGTAATGTAGTGATCAAGGGTCAGGAAGTGGCTGAGAACTAGTGCATCAGATCTGAAGTCCGTTCCGGGTTTCGGGACGAACGACCACGGTCTGTTCGGCGGCTCTCTTCCACAGCTACGCTTTCGCCGAGATCATCTATCGCGTCTGCGAATCGAAAGCAGGCCGCGCGAGTGGAGGGGGCCTGCCTCGAGCACCACACCGCAACCGCCAAGGTCGGTACTCGGCGACAGCGGAGTCAGGCGATATCGGCTAGGACCCAGGGGAAGTTCTCTACGACGGTCGCTACCAGCACATCGATGTTGTCTCGAAACGGCGTGCGCTCCCATCGGCCGCCGCGGACGTTCATGTCGAGACACCACAGGTGGACCCCATCACGGCGCAAGCGAAAGTACTTGACGGGATCGTCCTCGGGGCCTGATTCGACGACCACGGTCGCGCCGTGCTTGCGTGCGCGGACGTGTTCGACGCCGCGGCTGTGGAGCAGGGCCTCGACCCGTGAGGCGTGTTGTGGCTCGGCATTGTACTTGGCGGGCATGGTTCGGGCCCCTCACGCTGTCGCTCGCAGCTCATGCTGCCGCCAGTCCGAGCGCCATGTCCAGCGAAACGGATGCTTCTCGTCGCGGTTCCAGCACCCGATGAAGCCCAGCACCCGTCGGCGTTGGTGCGCCGCACTCATGAAGTCACCGTGCCGGACCACTCGACGCTGAAGGATCGAAAACCAGATTTCGATCTGATTCATCCACGAGGCGTGCGTGGGCTGTTCGACGTCAATTAAATTTGCCGGTCAGCGACATTTACTTTTGCCGGTGCGGGACTTGCTCACCTCGCCCACGGCGACCACGCGTGAGGGGTAGTTGTCGTTCGAGCTTGGTCGCAGCCCACTCATGATCATCAGTCCTTCTTCTTGCTCTTGGCCTTCTCGGTCCGGTAGCTCGGCACGTCGAATTCCAGGACCACCGAGTGATGCACCAGGCGATCGATCGCGGCCGAGGTCGCCATCTTGTTCTTGAAGATCCGATCCCATTCGCTGAAGACCAGGTTGCTCGTCAGCGCGGTTGACCGCCGCTCGTAGCGTTCGGCCAGCAGGGTGAAGAGCACCTCGGCCTCTTCGGGCGACTGGTTCACGTAGCCGATGTCGTCGAGGATCACGAGCTCGAAGTTGTCGAGCTTGCGCAGCTTCCTCGGCAGCACGAGATCCCGCTTGGCGGCGAGCAGCTCCTGGACCAGCGAGTAGGTCGGTGTCCAAAGCACGGAGCGCCCCTGAGAGACGAGCACGTGACCGAGGGCCGCGAGCAGGTGGCTCTTACCGACGCCCGGCAATCCGAAGCCGAGGACATTGATCGCCTCGTCGAGGAAGGCGCCGCTCTCGAGTTCCCGGATCTTGCGGAGCACTGGCTGGCCGAGCCGCTTATCGTCGAAGGTCTCGAATGTCTTGCCTTCGGGCAGCTTCGAGGCCCGACGAAGCCGCGTCACCCGACGCTCGTGTCGGGCATCCTCCTCGAGGCCGAGGACCTCGGCGATCGTGGCCAGCGCTTGGTCATGGCCGGCGGTGACCAGGCGTGGCACGAGCTCCTCGGCCGCAGCCGTCAGCTTGAAGCTGCGCAGAAGCTCGGTGATCAGCTCGGCGTGGTTTGCGGTTCGCCTGCTCACGCGGCACCTCCGATCAGGGCGTCGTAGTCCTCGAGCGTCGGGCTCGGGATGTTGATCACCGGGACCTCCGACTCACGCGGTCGCACCTGCGCCTCGACGGCGGCGTAGTCGAGGCGACCACCACGAGCATCGAGCAGTCGCGCGAGCGCGGCCTCGACATTGGCCTCCATGGTCTTCGCCGACAGGTGCAGGATCCGGACGTACTCGACGTCGGCCCGATCTCCGTGCGTGGCCACCAGCGCGTCGTAGGCTCGACGGAATGTCAGCGTCGGGTACAGCTCCTCGCGGAAGCGGTAGTTGGCGAAGGCTCCGGGCTTGCGCACCAGCGACGCGATCACATGGCGATAGTCGATCCTGTGATTGAGGTCTCCTCGCAGCCGCGGGAAGACCTCGACGAGCTCGTTGCGGTAGCGCAGCTCGATCGTGTTCGGGTACACCCGGATCTCGACCTGGTGGCCGATCAGTCGAGACGGCACCGAGTAGATCCGGCAGCGGACCCTGACCGTGCTCCAGCGTCGGACCTTCGGCGTCTCGACCGTGTAGGTCGGGACCGGCTTGATCGGGAGCGGATTGAGATGCGCTCGCTCTTCGAGCAGTCGGCCTTCGATGTGGCGGTTGTGGTCGTGCTCGAGGGTCTGTTGAACGAAGCGCTCGTACTCGGCCGCGCTCTCGAAGTCGTTGCTGCCGCGGAGGATCAGCGCCTGTCGGATCAGGCTCTTGGTTCGGCGATGGCGGACCTCCACCGCGCCGTTCTCATTGGCCTTCTTGACGTTGATCCGCCTGACCTTCTTGAAGCCCAGGTGTTCGCACACGTCGCCGAAGCGCTTGTTGAGCCCGCGGCC
>NZ_JMCC02000230.1 GCF_000737335.2 Enhygromyxa salina
AGCGCGTAGCCGCCGTCTCGAACGACGAGAAGCGCACAGAAGACCCGTGAGGGTCGCTCCGGGCACAATAAGAGGGCGTTGCGAGTGCCCGACCGAAGCCACAGCCCGACCTCGCCGACAGCGATCCATGACAACGCAAATTAGCGTCTTGAGCCCTCCGTGCCCGGAGGGACCCTCACGGGTCGTGCGCGCTGCCCGATCAGCACATCGACCCCCGCGGGCCCCAAAAGCACGACCCGCCCCCGACTCGTGCGGCCTCACTAGCCACAGTTGACGCCGTCAACGGCGACGCCGTTGGTCTTCCAGATCGTCGTGGACGGTGGGTCGCTGGCCATGTCGAGCTCGATGTCGAAGTTGAGCGCGCACGGGTAGGTCATCAGCGCGTCCCAGCCGCCAACGGTGATCTTGCCGGTGCCCGCGTCGGGGAAGTTCATCGGGTTGGCGTTGTCCATGGGGCACCAGCCCTGCCGCCAGTTGTAGACCTCTTCGATCTGCCACTGCGCGGGCATGTCGATGTCGAAGTCGTCGAACATGACCGGGCTGTAGATGACCATGCGCGTGCAGTTTGGCTCGTCGATGTTGACGCGGGTGATCGTGATGCGGTCGAACCCGCCAGGCATGACGACCGCGGAGTAGGTCGAGGTGTCGACGGGGCCAGGGTCGCCGTCGCCGTCTCCGGTGTCGCCATCGCCGTCGCCGTCTCCGTCGCCGTCTCCGTCGCCGTCGCCGTCGCCGTCTCCGGTGTCGCCGTCGCCGTCGCCCGGGTCACCATCGCCGTCGCCGGTGTCGCCATCGCCGTCGCCGGGGGTGCTGTCGTCGGTGTCGCCATCACCGTCGCCGACCTCGGTGTCCGCGACCTGGTCGTCGCCGCAGCCGGCGAGCGGGACGGACAGAGTGACACCAACAATGGACGCGAGCAGGCAAGTCAGCGCTGTGGAGCGGGTCATGGCGCGATTCTACCGCAACTGAGCTGAACGCGAGCCGTAGTGCAATGCCTCACGCCGCCTCGCTTGGTCTTTCCGCCGAGCTCTTCGTCGCCGAAACTTCCAGCACGCCCGATACAGCCTCGGCCACCCTCCTCGGCAGGAACGACGCGACTCTAAACGGATCGGCGCTCTAGATGTGTCTGGCGGCGTGAATCCAAACTGTTAGGATGCCCGCGCATGTCCCCTAGCGACGAGAAAGACGAGACCCAATCGGCACCGGCGGCCAAGGTCACCCGCCACGGCAAGCCCGCGGCGGGCCTGTTCGAATCGCAGTGGACGTACCTGCTGCTGGTCCCGCTGGTCGTGGTCGTGTGGCTGGTCTTCGTCCAGAGCGGCAAGAACGCCCAGCTCGCCGACGTCGCGCCGGACTCCGCCACGGTCGCCTCGAGCCCGCTGCAGGACGCGGATCAAGACGCGCTCGCGGACGCCTTGGCCAAGGCCTGGGCCGGCGAGCCGGTGGATCGGGACAGCCTGCCTGCGCGGCTCAAAGAGCCCGGCCAAGCCGTGTACATCGCGTTTCGCGAGGACGGCAAGCGGCTCTATCAGCTGTGGCGCGCGCCCAAGCAGGTCAGCGTGACCGAGCCAACGATGTGGGACGTGACCTTGCAGGCGCTCGAGGACGGCAAGCGCGGGCTCGGGGACCGGGCCGGCCGGGTCACCCGGCTCGAGATCAACCTGAGCCACTCGTACCGAACCCACGACTACACCGACAAGGACCAGCGCAAGCTGCTGCTCGACGAGGACCGCCACAAGATCCCCCACCACATGGGCATCCGCGGCCTGCGGGTCACCCACGGCGACAAAGAAAAGATCTACGCGCCAACTTGGTTCGTCTCGCAAAACCGCAAGGTCGGCAAGCAGCTCAAGCTGGTCCGCAACGACTGGAACCTGACCGACGCTGACTTCGAGACCTCGACCTTCGAGACCTTCGAGGCCGACCAGGTCTTGGTCCGCCTCGATCGCTCACCCGCGGAGGCTGTGATCATGACCCGCGGCAACCGGGTCGTCGACATCAGCGAGGTGACCCAGGCCAACACCGAGGCGCTCGCAACCGGCATGGCCAACTGGCTGATCAACAACGTCCACGAGGACGGCCGGTTGACCTACCACTACTTCCCCAGCCCCGAGAAAGAGGCCAAGGGCAACAACATGATCCGGCAGTGGATGGCGACCAACGCCATGGTCCGCTGGGCCCACGACCGCCAGGATCAGGCCGTGTTCGATCTCGTCGAGAAGAACATCGACTACAACATCGCGCACTTCTTCCACTACGAGCGCGACCGCAAGCAGATCGCGTTTAGCGACATCGAGCCGGACGCCCCCGACGTGCTGGGGATCATCGAGTACAACCGCAAGGTCAAGCTGGGGGGCCTGGCGCTGGCGGGCATGGCGATGTGGCTGCACCCCAAGCGCGAGAAGTGGGCCAACGAGATCGCCGCGATCCGCCGGACCGTCGACTTCTTGTGGCACGAGGACGGCTCGTTCACCAGCTTCTACAAGGGCTCGGACAAGGAGTACTTCAACTTCTATCCCGGCGAGGCGATGCTGTTTTGGGCCACGATCTACGCTGACACCAAGGACCCCGAGATCCTGCGCAAGTACAAGCTCTCGTTCGAGTACTTCCGCAAGTGGCACCTCGAAGAGGCCAACCGCAACCCCGCGTTCGTGCCCTGGCACCTGCAGGCCGACTACGCAATGTGGAAGGCGCTCGGCCCCGAGGAGCAGGCCTTCAAGGACGAGCTGGTGGTGTTCTGCTTCGAGATTGCGACCTGGCTGGTCGACAACATGCAGCAGTGGGACGCTGGCGAGTACGTGTACCCCGACGAGATGGGGCGCTACTACGCGGTCGACAAGGGCTGGGGGGTGCCGCACGCGAGCTCGACGGGGGTGTACCTCGAGGGCCTGATCGACGCTTGGCAGCTCGCGCGCGACTTGGGTGATGACGAGCGGCGGGAGTTCTACCGGGTCAGCATGCTGCGGGGGATTCGCAGCATGATGCAGCTGCAATTCGTGGACGACGTGGACATGTATTACGTCAGCGATCGCAAGTATGTGGAGGGGGGGATTCGGACGACCGTGTTCGATAACCGGATCCGCTGCGACAACGTGCAGCATCCAATGATGGGGATCATCAAGTTGGTTCGGATGTTCGAGCCTGGGGAGTACGCGGGGGCGGAGTAGGTCTTCGGGGTTGTTTGCGGGGGGCGGGGTGCTGGTGGGGCACCGCGCACGGGCTGCAGACAGTCCCAACCCGGCTACGGTCTACTCCAGTCTCGTGACCCCGCTTCCTCTCGTCACTTGGACTTGGCCCGACGGCGCTTCTCTCCGTTAATCTCCACGTGCGTAGATACGCCGGGTTGGGACTGTCTGCGGCCTTGTGTGCGCTCCACGTTGGTGGGGGCCTTCGCCGATCCGAACACGCGGAGAGTCTCGAGTTCTCGCGTCGAACGCAGGCTCGAGTTCGATCGCAACAGCAGCGCCGAGAGCAGAAGAAGCACCGAGACGTCGCCACCAGAGGTAGCAACGCCCTCCGCCTGCTCGGATCGGCGATCACGTCCCACCAGAGGTAGCGACGTCCTCCGCCTGCTCGGATCGGCGATCACGTCCCACCCGAGTGGAGCGCACACAAGGCCGCAGATGACCCCAACCCGGCGTATCTACGCACGTGGAGATTAACGAAGAGAAGAACGGTCGGGCCA
>NZ_JMCC02000231.1 GCF_000737335.2 Enhygromyxa salina
TGTCGAGCTGTGGCGCTACCGCGGATCGCTGCTCGACGCTGGCCTGGATCGGTGGCTGGACGAGCTCGCGGCGGTCGCCCCGATCGCGGGTCTGTTTCATGCGGCCGGCTGGAACCACGGGCGCGAGCCGGCCTTCATTCACAAGTCGATGGCCGACATGGCGCGCGTGTTCGAGCCGAAGATCGCCGGGCTGCAGCGCTTGGTCTTGGCGCTCGAGGCCCGCGCCCTCACGCCGCGGTGGATCGTGCTGTGTTCTTCGGTGGCCGCGGCGGTGCCCGCTCTGGGCGTGGGGATGAGCGACTACGCGGCCGCGAACACGTGGATGGATCGCTGCGCGGCGGCCAACGATCGGCGCCACGGATGTCGCTGGCTGTCGCTGCAGTGGCCCAACTGGGTCGACGTTGGCATGGGTGAGCTGCCCCGCGAGCCGCTCGCGCGACTGGGGATCGAGGCGCTGCGCAGCGCCGAAGGGGTCGCGCTGTTCGAGCGCGCGCTGGCGGGCGAGCTGGGGCCGGTCGTGCTGCCGTGCCTGAGCGCCCACGAGCTGCAGCCAGCGCAGTGGCTTCGCGCGGAGCCCCGCGCCCCCCGAGCGAACCGAGCCACCCGCGAAGTGACGCCCGCCGCCAGCACGGCTGCCGTGGCTGATGACGGGCGCCTCGCCGTCGATCTCGACCGCGCGCAGCGGTGGCTGCGAGGCCAGATCTCGGCCGCGCTCGAGCTGCCCTTCGATCAGATCGAGAGTGACAGCCCGTTCGAGGAATTTGGGCTCGACTCGATCTTGATGGTGCGGCTGCTGCAGGGCATCGACAGCGCGCTGGGCATGACGCTCGACCCCTCGCTGCTGATCGAGCACGACAGCGTCGCGCGGCTGGTCGACCACCTCGCCGCGCAGTTCCCCGAACAGCTCGCGCGCGCGAGCGGTGCGGGCTCAGACGCGGGCCGCAGCGATCAACCGGCGCCCCCGCCCGCGCCCGCGCCCGACCGCAGCGTGGGCAGCACGGCTCGCGCCACCTTCGCGACCCGCGAGCCCCCCCAGACCCGCGCCGACGAGCCCATTGCGATCGTCGGCATGGCCTGTCACTTCCCCGACGCGCCCGATCTCGCCAGCTTCTGGCGCAACCTTCAAGCCGGCCACGACGCGATCCGCGAGGTCCCGCCCGGGCGCTGGTCGATCGAGCGGTTCTTCGCGCCGGTCCACGAGCCGGGCAAGACGATCAGCCGATGGGGCGGCTTCCTCGACGACATCGAGCGCTTCGACCCGGCGTACTTCGAGCTCGACGAGGCCGTGGCTGCGGGCTTGGATCCGCTGATCCGCCAGGCCCTCGAGGTCGGCGCCGAGACCTTCGCCCACGCGGGCTACCGTCGCGCAGAGCTAGCTGGCACCCGCACGGGCGTCTACATGGGGGCGCGGGTCGGCGACTTTGCGCGGCGGCTCGGGGGCTACTCCAAGCATGGGATCATTGGCGTCGGCCAAAATTTCATCGCCGCCCACCTCGCCCACTTTTTTGATCTGCGCGGGCCCAACCTGGTCGTTGACAGCGCCTGCTCGTCGTCGCTGGTCACGGTCCACCAAGCTTGCCAGAGCCTGCGCGCGGGTGAGATCGATCTGGCGCTCGCGGGCGGCGTCGACCTGCTGCTCGACGAGCAGCCGTACCTGAGCCTCAGCGAGAGCCGGGCGCTGTCGCCCGAGGGCCGCTGCTACACCTTCGATCGGCGCGCGAACGGGTTCGTTCCGGGTGAGGGCTGCGGCATGGTCCTGCTCGCGCGGCTGTCCGACGCGCTCGCCAACGGCGATCAGATCCTCGCGGTCATCGAAGGTAGCGCCGTCAACAACGACGGTCGGACGATGGGCGTGACCACCCCAAACCCCGAGGCCCAGGTCGAGGTTGTCCACGAGGCCCTGCGCAGGGCAGGCGTCGAGGCCAGCAGCGTGTCGCTGATCGAAGCCCACGGCACCGCCACGTTGATCGGCGATCCGATCGAGCTCAAGGCGCTGACCCGGGTGTTTCGGGCCTCGACGGACGAGCGGGGCTTTTGCGGGATCGGCAGCGTGAAGACCAACATCGGGCACCTCGCCAGCGCGGCTGGGATCGCCGGGCTGATCAAGGTCGCGGCCTGCGTGCGCGAGCGTCACCAGGCGCCCACCTTGCACTGCGAGCAGCCCAATCCGCGCTCGGACTTCGAGGGCTCGCCCTTCTACGTGCTCACGCGCGGGCGCCCGTGGCTGCCGCGCGCGGGCGTGCTGCGAGGGGGCGTCAGCGCGTTCGGGCTGGGGGGCACCAACGCCCACGTCGTGATCGCCGAGGCGCCGTCCCACCACCCAAGCCGCGCGCCGCTCGAGGCCCCCGCGTTCCGTCGTCGCTGGCTGTGGCCCGCGCACGACGGTCGGCGCGAAGCCCAGGCCACCCCCGCGCGGCGCCTGATGCAGCTGGAGTTCTTGCCATGACCGTCCTGCCCCTACCGTCGGTCCTCGCCTCGCTCCGCTGCCGGGTCGCGCTGACCTGTGATGACCCGGTGCTCCGTGATCACCACGTGCACGGCGTGCGGATCATGCCGGGGGTCACCTTCCTCGACATGCTCTGGCGGATCCTCGCGGCTCGCGGGGTCGAGGTTGGCGCGATCGAGCTGCGTCGCTGCGTGTTCCGGGCCCCGGCCTCGGTCGACCGCGCGCGCGGGCGCGAGCTGTTGTTCGAGATTGGCGAGGGTCGCGACGGCGGGCAGGTGATCGTTCGCGGTCGAGCGCAGGTCGCAGGTGATCACGCGAGCGCGAGCGCGCTCGCGAGCGCGCTCGAGGCCGAGCCCCGCGAGCACTTCGTCGCCGACCTGGCATCGGTCGCGCCCCTGGATCCCCACGCGCGCGAGCAGATCGGCCCGCGGGGGCCGGTTGTCGAAGCACACGAGCTCGATCAGCTCTACGCCATGTCGCGGGGGCTGGGAACGGTCCACGGCCCGTTCATGCGCGGGCTGGGTAGCCTGCGCGAGCACGCCGATGGGCTGCACGCCGCGCTGGAGCTTGGCGATGAAGCGGCGGGCCACGTCGACGACTTCTTCTTGCACCCGGCGCTGCTCGACTGCGCGACGCTGCTGCCTTCGATCTACTTCGCGCGCACCGCTGGCACCGTCGCCGAGCCGGTGATCCCCGTCCACATCGCCGCCGTCCGCGGGTTCCGGCGCCCGCGGGGCCGCCGGTGCCACGTGTGGGTGCCGCGGGCGTCGTGTCGCGTGATCTCATCGGAGCTCTCGACGGCGGATCTTTACTTGCTCGACGAAGACGGGGAGCTGCTCGCGTCGCTGCTGGGGCTGTCGTTCAAGCGGGTGCGAGAGCGCCAGCTGATCACCCGCCTCGAGCCTGACGCGACCCCGCTCGAGCCCTCGCCCGCGCCCGCTCCGGCGGCCCTAGATCGGAAGAGAGTCGTGTAGGGGAAGAG
>NZ_JMCC02000232.1 GCF_000737335.2 Enhygromyxa salina
CTCCTAGGCAGGAACGGCCCCAGACGCACCTGACGACGCGACTCCAAACTGATCGGCGCTCTAGCTGCTCCGGTCGAGCCACTGAGGCGGAGAGGCCGGCGCCGTCGCTCGGATGGTTCGCCCACAAGCAGCGCTGCGAGGCACGTGTCGCTTTCGTGCAACTCAAACACCGGAGCATCCTCGCAGCAGAACCGCTCCAGAGCGCGCCCATCGAACTCCGGTATGATGAACTCGCCGATGATTGATCCGCCTACTCTGGAAGCGTGCGGTAGTGCAGCACGAACGGTGCGCCCGCGGGGCCCGACTCGAGCGTCACCTGGACCCTATAATCAGCCGCTGCCGGAATTCGGGCGTGGATGACCTCGACACCGGTGGTGCCCTTGGATCGCGCGACGATGACGTTGCCTGCGTCCAGCAAGCGCACGTCGACGTTGCCGGGCTTGGGATCAGCGCGCAGCTCCAATGACACAAACGCGGGTCCCGCGATCGGAAGCATGAAGGTGTCGGTGGGATCGCTGTCACAGACGAAGCCCTCGATCACTCCCCCTTGTATGTGATCCCACAGTGGCAGCGGCTCATCGCCCTCGTATGGGTCGACTTCGCAGAGGACCGTGCACTGGGCGGCGATACACACAGGGTACTCGAGCGGACAGTCATCGTTGGTGATGCACCCGCTGCACGTCCCCGCGTCCGGCGACGGCGGCTGCACGCAAACGTCCTCTTTCAGTTCCTGGCATTGCTCATCCTCCGTGCAGGGAACACACGCATCATCTTCGCAGACCGGCGCAGAGTCGGGGCACTGGCCGAGTATGGAACAGCCCTGGCACACCTCGCCCACGCAGATCGGCGTGGGATTGGAGCAATCCGCCGAGCTTTCGCATTCTACGCAGTGACCATCCACGCACACACTGGGGCAGTCGCCGTCGGATTGACACTCTGGCGGTGTTTCCGTCGTGTTGGTGTTGGTGTTTGTTGTTGATGCGTCGCTGTCGCCACTGTCGCTGTCGCCACCTCGACCTGTACCGGGGGCCTCGGGCGCGCAGGCGGAGGCCAATGTGCTCATGGCCACCGCTGCCACTGCAAACAGCGCGACTGTACCGAACCTATTGATGTACAGCATGGGCAGGACCGGCTACGGCTCTTGGGCGGTCTGGGTGCAGCAGCACACAAAATGGGCGCAAGTCTGTTGAAAGGGGCCGCATGGCTGGCCGAATGGCAGCTCGTCGTCACAGTTGAGCCACTGACCCACACCATCGCTTTGAAAGTTGCCTTCGCACGACAGTTGGTCGTCTTCGTACCATCCGTACGCGATATCAGTACATGCGAGCGGGTCATTTTGGGGAACACACGCCTCCCCCTGTGCGCCGCAGACCTCGTCACACGTGGATAGACCGTCTTGGATGGATGCACACTGTGAATACAATGGTGCACATTCACCCAGGTAGCACCCACCCTCGATGACCGGGTCGAGGTTCGTCACGCAGGTACGCCCGCATACCCCGCAGTTTTCTGCATCAAACATGGGGTTGACGCACCTGCCATCACACGTGATCTCGTCATCATCGCAGACTTGGTCGCCGTCGCCGTCGCCGTCTACGTCGCCGTCGCCGTCGCCGTCGCCGTCGCCGTCGCCGTCGCCGTCGCCGTCTACGTCTCCGTCGCCGTCTCCGTCTCCGTCAACATCTGGCGAGGCTTCCCCCGTGTCTGGTTGCGGAAGTGGGTCCCGATTGCAGCCCATTATCAAGATCGCCCATGAGACCAACAGTGATGAGAAGTACGCTGACCTAGTCATATTTCTACCGGTCGATCCCGCGGGTATGGCTGACGGTTAACCACGTTGTGAGGTCGTCGCCGTTCAGCCCCCCACCAGCGATGTCCAGAATGAACTCGTCGAAGTACGTAGAACTCGTCCCGTTCACCTTCCACGGGTACGAGAGACTCAGTAGGCCGAGCAGTGTCGCGGACGGGACTGACGTCAAGACGCGCATGTCCCACAGCGCAAACGCCCAATCGGAGGCCGTGGCGACGCCGCTCGGACACATGTCTGGCTCGCAGTTGGCTTGGTGGTGCCAGCTATCTGCAATCGTCGTCAGATCAGAACCATCTAGAATGCAATCGTCTGGGAGGGTTGGCTCGCCCAGTTCATTGGTGTCGGGGTGGTAGCGGCATTGCCACTGAGACCCGGATACCGACCATGCCTTCACGCCATCACGCGGCGCAGCGCTGACGTCGTTCCAAACGAGCATCGCGAAGAAGTCCGCGAATCCCTCGATCGCAGCCGCAGACTGCCACTCTGTTGACTCGGCGGACCAGGTCAGCGTGCAATCGTTGGGTCCACCGTAGCAGTAGTCCGCCTGCGCGTTGGAGAAGCTTGGAACGCTGTGGACCAGGGTCTTGAGGTGCCCATACTCGTGGGTAACAGAGAACTTGCTGGCAAAAACAGAGTGGCCAATGTTCGAGGTAGGCCATCCGCCCGCGAACCGGTTGGAGATTGTATTGGCGCCAACCGACGTTCGTGTGCAATAGGTCTCGTTGTGCGCGGTCGGCACTCGGCGTTCTGCGAAGGCCGCAGCGAAATGGATGTAGGACTGGCGTGTCGCATACTCCACTTGGAGGTCCCCGCCACCGGGCGGGACAGGCACAGGTTTGACACTGCCTTTACTATGGCAGTCGATCTCGCTCCCAGCGCAATCGAGCGAGACGACGCTGACACTGGTCTCCGAAAAGTAGGACCAAAAGTAGGACTCGACCTCGAGGGTCGCACCCACGGGAGCGTCGAACTCGGTCGAGCAACCTTCGTCGTCAAGTGGCGCCCAGCCCCAGATCCTGTCTCCGTCCAAGGTCACACTTGTCAGCAGCCGCGGGAACCGGAGTGAACCCGGCTCGTCGAGACGCCCAAAGTCTTCCCGAAGATCGCGGCCGTCCATGTTGGGCGAGTAATCCCATAGCAGTTGTGGGCTACTGCGGGCGCCGACACAGACACGAACGCCAACCGCGTGTGCGAGCAAGGGGGTCAGCAACAGGTGCGTCCCGAAGAAGACAGGCACGGCCCAGTAGGCTTGCTGTCCTGCGGATCCCATCGGGCCTCTCGGGATTCTCGGGATTCTCGGGATTCTCGTCATTGGGAGAGCATAGAGTTAGCGAGGTCTGCGGGTCAATAAAAAAGCGGGGGACACGCTCTCTGCACAAAACGCCCGAGGACCGGTCAAGCCGGCGCGAACTCGCGCCCGAACCACTGACGGACACATCGCTCGGTGCCGAGCTTGATGGTGGAGACTCGCGTGGGACGGTTTGGCATGGAGTTTGATCCCGTCTCGCACGCGACCGCCTACCCGTCAGGGTGGTTGGCTACCGATGGCGATTGCGAGGAGCGCCAGCCCGATCGCCACAGTGCTCGCCAGAGTGTCAACCTCGTGGCCGCGCTGCCGCGCGCGCAACCACTGGGAGATGAAGGCG
>NZ_JMCC02000233.1 GCF_000737335.2 Enhygromyxa salina
GCTCCGAGGCCCGAGACCCGAGCGGCCGGAGCAGACGACTCGCTGGCCTCGGCCAGCCAGTGCTGGCCGAGGTGGGCGGCGAGCTCGCGCAAGGTCGGGTGGTCGAAGAAGTCAGCGAGGGGAACGTTGACCCCGAAGGCGTCGTCGACGGCCGCGACGATCTTCATGCCGCTGAGCGAGTCGAAGCCGTAGTCGGCGAGCGGGCGATCGGGCTCGATCTGGATGTTGAGCTGCAGCACGCCCTCGACGAGCTCGCGCAAGCGCTGCTCGAGGCTCGGGCCCGTCGAGGCGGCGACTCGCGCCGCGGGCTCCGGCGTCGCCTCGACCACCACTGCTGCCGCCGCCGCCGACTGGATCACCCCATCGCTCTGGGCGATCAACACGCGCTGGCCGAGCTCGGACCCGGCATCGCCGAGCTCGACGACCTCGCGGTAGCCCTCCTCGCGCAAGAGCAAGGACCAGGCCGCGGGCGACGCGAGCGGCGAGTCGGGCAGGCGCAGCTGGCCGTCGTCGAAGGCCCACCAGCCCTCGAGCACGCCGCCCCCAAGGGTCAGGAGCGGCCGGACCATCGTCAGCTCATTGAGCACCAGCCAGCCGCCTGGGCGCAGCAGCGCCTTGGCCTTGCGCAGGGTCGCCCGGAGGTTGCGGGTCGCGTGGACGACGTTGGTCGCCAGGACCAGATCGGCCACGCCAGCCTCGAAGCCCTGGCTGTCCAGGTCCCGATCGAGGTTGAGGGTCTCGAAGCGCGCGAACGGGTAGTCGGCGGCGAAGCGCTCGCGACCAAACTCGACGAAGCGCGGCGAGATGTCGGTGAACACGTAGCGCGCCCCGGCCCCGCACTCGGCGAGCGTGGCCAGGACCCACTCGCTCGTCGCGCCAGTCCCGGCGCCGAGCTCGATGACCTCGACCCCCGCCTGGCCCCGCTGCTCGACGAAGCAGCGGACGCTCTCGCGCACGAGCCGATTGAAGGAGTCGGTCAGCGGGTTGCCCTTGTAGAAGTTCTGGACCAGCTTCATCGAGGTCCCCGGGAACATGATCTGCGTGGCCCCGATCTCGGCGCGGAGGATCCTCGGGTAGTCGGCGAGGAACAGGCGGTTGAGGGTGATCGTCGCCTCGATGCTCGGGTAGCGACGCGCGAGCTCATCGAGCGCGGCCTCGGCCCAGGCCCACAGGCCCTCGATCTCGACCTCGGCGACGGCCGCGGTCGTCCACAGCTCCCGCCCGCGACGCTCGAGCAAGCTGGCATCGACGAGGATGTTGATCAGGGCCTCGTGCAGCCGATCGAACTTGGCGACGATCCCAAGCCTGGCGCGCAGGCCCGCGCCCTCGTGGCGCTCACCGGGCCGGTGGAACACACCCATGCGCCGGTAGGCATCGAGCAGCAGCCGGACCGAGACCGCCTCGATCTCATCGTAGCCAGCGAGCACGTCGGCGGCCGCGAGGTCGGGGGCACCGTCGGCGAGCAGGCGATCCCGCGCGGCCGCGAGCGAGGGCCCTGCGTCAGCGGCGAGCAGCCGAGCGTCCGCCTGGGGCGTGTAACCCATGGCCTCGAGCGCCCGCCTCGAGGCGCGGATCGGCATGACCTGCGCGAGGCCGCTGGCGAGGATCTGGCCCACGGCCTCGACGCCCGCGGCAGCGCTGAAGGCCTCGATGCCGAGGCCCGCGAAGATCTCCGCCAGGCCCGGCTGGGTCCCCGATCCAACCTGCCCCCAGTAGCCCTGGTTGATCACGGTCACGGGCACCCCAAGGCGCGCGCGAAGCAGCTGGCCGTAGGCGTCCTCCGTGGTCGACGCAC
The DNA here is from genome assembly GCF_000737335.2 of Enhygromyxa salina. GTDB lineage: Bacteria > Myxococcota_A > Polyangia > Nannocystales > Nannocystaceae > Plesiocystis > Plesiocystis salina_C. Next base: position 1,796 of record NZ_JMCC02000233.1, read on the forward strand.
AGATGTAGGCGCCGTTGCCAGCGAAGCTCCCGAACGAGCCCGCCGACGAGAACAGCGCGAGGAAGTCGAGGGGCTCGCCCGCGAGCGCACGGGCGAGCGCCCCGACGCCGTCGATCTTCACCCGCGTCGCGGCCACGAAGCTGGCCGTGTCGAGCGCGGCCAGGGCGTGGTTGTCGAACACCATCGCGGCATGGATGGCGCCGTGCAGCCCGCCAAAGCGCGCGCGCGCCGTGGCGATCGCTGCGCGCAGGTCCGCCTCCGAGCAGGCGTCCCCGCGGACATGGACGAGCTCGCCGCCGTACTCGCGGATCTTCGCCGCCGTCGCCTCGTGCTCGGCCTGCATCGGACCGCGGCTCAACCACAGCAGCCGGGCCTGGTGGCGGGCCGCGAGCGCGAGGCTGAGCTCGCGCGCGATGCCGCCGGTCCCGCCGACGATCAGGTAGACGCCGCGCTCACGGTAGACCGGGCCGCCTGCGGGCAGCTCGATCGCCCCGAGCTGCCGCTCGTAGCGAACGCCCTCGCGCAGCGCGACGCAGGGGCTCGAGCCGTCGAGCGGGAGGGCGAGGATCTCGTCGACGAGAGCGTGGCGCTCGATCGCCGTCGCGGTCTCGGCTCCGGCGAAGTCGAGGCCGGCGACGCGCAGCTGCGCGCGCTCTTTCGGCGCGACCTGCAGGAGCCCGTACATGCCCGCGGCGAGGGGGTTGTGCACGGCGCCGCCCGCCACGGCGAAGGCGTCGCTGGTCACGACGATCACCCGCTCGCAGCCCTCGCTGCGCAGCAGCTCGAACAGCGCGAGGGGGCCCCGGCGCTGATCGGCCGCGAGCTGCTCGGCGCTGCCGAGGCCGTCGAGGGCCAGGCTCGCGCCCCCGAGGTGAAGCACGAGGTCTGCCGCGACGCTTCGCGCCAGCCAGGCCTCCCGCGGCTGCGCGTCGAGATCGATGATCTCGAGCTGGCCGGGGGCGAGCCGGGCCGCGATCGCGTCAGCCAGCCAGGCCGACGCGGCGCTGACGAGCGCGACCACGCGAGCGGGACGGGTCGCGGCCCAACCGAGGCCCCGCGAATGCTCGGCGCGGCGCCAGGTCGGGCGATAAAAGCGAGGTCGCTCGGCGGCCGAGAGCTCGACCGGCTCGCGCTCGACGACCGCCTGGCTCGCCGACGCCCGGCTCGCCGACTCCCGGCTCGCCGGCTCCGGCAGCGACGGGATCCAGCAGCGCTCGCGCTCGAACCGATAGCTCGGCAGCTCGATGCGCCGGGCGCTGGCGGGTCCAACCTGCGCCCACTCGAGCGCGGCGCCTGCGACCCACAGCTTGGCCACGGAGTGAAGCTCACGCTGCGCGAGCGCCCGGTCGAGCGCGTCTCGCTGGGCGACGCTCAGCTCTGTCCGGACCCGCGCCGCATGACCCACGACCACGCGCGGATCGCTGCCCGTGGCGGCGAAGGCCTCGAGCACCGCGATCGCGTCGTCGAGGCTCGTGGCCACGAACGCCGCGCGGCGCTCGTACGCGCTGCGCCCGACCAGCAGCACGGCATGATCGATCGCATCGTCAGCCGGCTCGAGATGCGTGATCAGATCGG
>NZ_JMCC02000234.1 GCF_000737335.2 Enhygromyxa salina
CCGCGCGGCCCCCGTGGTCGCGCCGTCTGCCGTCGCGCCACCGCCGGTCATCGTCGACCCCAGCGCCGTCGCCAAGCGCGAGCTCGAGGCGCCAACACCCCGCCCGCCCAAGGCCACGATTCCGATCCTCGTCAATCCCAACGCGGGCCGGTTTGGCAAGGCTGGGAAGTCCAGCGAGGATGACCATCATCCCCACGCGCCCGCGCCGGTCGACGCGCCCGATCTGCTGCCAGATGAGTGAACCATTTGGATCATGAGATCATGCGGATCACACGATCACACGATCACACGATCACCACGATCATCCGCCCCCTCCCGATGTCGCGCTTGCACCGAGTTCCCCGCCCCTCACTTCCAACCACTCGGGCCAGGCGTCTGGCTGGTAGCGGATTGGCCCGCGCCCTGCTGACTGGCCTCGCGTTGATCGTCAGCCTGCCCAGCTGCGGCGGCGAAGAGCACGAGCCGCCGCGCGGCCCGGAGTTCGAGTTTGGGCCGGCTCCAGCGCGCCCCGACGCGCCGACCGAGCACGTCCTCGCCAACACGATCGACGGCGCCGCGGTGCCGGGGCTCCGCGACGACGGCAGCATCGTGTTCGCGGTCCAGTGGTTCGACGGCGGACTCGAAGCGGCGCTGAACGTGGCCAAGGACCAGGCCAAGCTGGTGTTCGTCGATGTTGGCGCCTACTGGTGCCCGCCCTGCCACGAGCTCGACGAGAAGACCTTCACGGATCCGCGCGTGGGCGAGTGGATGGCCAAGCACGCGGTGGCCGTGCACGTCGACGCCGAGAAGGGCGACGGCCCCGACATCGTCGAGCGCTACCACGTCCAGGCCTACCCGACCCTGCTGGTGCTCGAGGCCAGCGGCATCGAGAAGGGTCGGCTGGTCGACTTCATCGAGCCCGACGCGCTGCTCACCAAGCTGGACGAGTTGAAGTCCGGTGGCAACGTGCTCGCCGAGCTCGAGGCCGCGGTCGAGGCCGCCCCCGACGACACCGAGGCCCGCTATCAGCTCGGCCACGCGTATGTGCTCGCGGCCCGGCAGCAGGACGCCGAGCGGGTCTACGCCAGCGTGATCGCCGACGACATCGACAACGCGAAGGGCCTGACGAGCAAGGTCATCTACGACCTCGCGATGTTCTTCACGATGAAGCTCGAGAACGATCCAGAGACGGCGATCCTGCAGCTTCAAGCGCTGCAGTCGAAGTTTCCGGACAGCGCGGAAGCCACCAAGGCGTACCGCATGATCGGCCGGGCCCTGTGCCAGCTCGGCAAGCCCGACGAGGCCGCCGCCTCGCTCGAGGCCATGGTTGCGACCGACCCCGACAACGTCGAGCTCAAGTCGAGCTTTGGGTGGTTCGCGTTCCGGGAGAAGTGCCGGCCCGACGCTGGGCTGAAGGCGGTCCTCGCTGGGATCGAGCAAGACCCCGCGAGCGCCGATCTGCGCTACCTCGAGGCCGAGCTGCGCGAGCAGCTTGGTGAGCACGCGCTCGCGCTCGCGGCGATCCGCAAGGCCAGCGAGCTCGAGCCCGAGAGCGCGTACTACAAGCGCCAGGTCCGACGCTTCGAAGCGCTCACTGGCGAGTGATCACACCCGGGAGCAGCGCTCGGCCCACTGCCGCCCAGTGAGCTGTTAGCGTTCGTCGCCGGACTCGCATGGATTTCCCGATGCGGTGTCGCGTGGTGTGGGAGGATCGCACAAGGCGACAACGTGCCCGATCAGGAGATCTGGGCCCGGTTTGGCGCGAACAAGGCGGGCGACTCTGGGTCCCGAACGGCCGGCTGCTGACCGACCCGGTGATCGACGTGGTCAACCCGGCCGCGAACGATGTCCCGTACGCGTCCGCGTCTCCGTACCTGGCGCTCCATGATCCCGGCTGAGCCCGGCTCAGCCCGGCTCAGCCCGGCTGAGAAACGGGAGCGGGAGAACCAGCAGCAGCGCGGCGGGCGTGTGTCGCCGTCCTTGCTATCTTCGTCCCCGGTGTTCGAGATCATCATCGCCATCGGCATCATCGTCGCGCTGGTCGTCAGCGCGATGGTCCCTCCGATGTCGCTGCTGTGGATCAGCGTGGGCCTTGGCACCCTCGGCGCGGTGGTTGGGCTGCCGGCGGGCTTCGTCTACCACGCCAAGCTGTGGCGAGCGCTGCGAGCCGAGGGTCTCGAGACCGGGGGCATGTGGCTGCGCCCGCACCACCTGCATGGCCGGCTGTCGGAGCCACGGCGAGGGCCCGTGGTGCTGTGGTTCGCGATTGGGGCTGCGGGCTTTGGGCTGACCATGCTCGGGGCCGGCGGCGTGCTCATGGCGGTGGTTCGGCTGGCGGCGCACTGAGCTCGCGGCGACCAAACACGACATAGTGAAACGCGCCCCGCTTGGCGTTGAAGCGGCGCTGCTCGACATAGTCCTGGTGAAACCGAGGATCGGCCAGCAGCTTGCGATAGATCGCTCCACGCGCCTGCAGCTTTTTCGGGCTGCGCGAGTGCACGACGATGATCTCGGGGCGCTGCGCGTCCAGGATCCAGTTGGCCTGACGCGCCGGCTCCCCGCGCAGCGGCGGCTTGGCGAACGCGGGCGTGTTGAGACAAAACGCGTCGATGATCGCGGCGTCTCCCGTCCAGCCGGCGACGCCAACATCGCCGAGCAGCGCGTGCTCCCCGGGCCCAAGCGCGCGCTCGAGGTGCTCGCCAAGGGCCGCCCGCGCTCGAGTCCGCGCGGTGTAGGCGGTCGCGCGCGCGTGCAGGTCTTCACTATCCGGGAGCCCACCCAGCGGCGTCGCGGCGGCCAAGATCAGCAGCACCAGCGCAGGCTCGTAGTAGCGAGGCGGGATCCCACGCGCGACCCAAGCAGCCAAGCGCAGCGCGGTCGCGGACGCGAGGACGCAGACCAGGGCGTGCGCGGCCAGGAAGTGACGCAGGTCGTGGCCGATCAGCGGGTCCGCGCCGATCAGCGCGACCCCATACACCAGCGTGAACGAGATCGGCAGCAGCACCCGCGCGTCGAGCTGGCGGACCGGCCAGATCACCGCCAGCGTCAAGCTCAGCGGCGCCGCCAACCAGTACGCCTCGAGCAGCGCGAACGGATCGGCGTGCCCGGTCTTGCAGCGCACGGTGTTGGGGACCAGCTCACCGAAGTACGCGAGCCGCCAGCCCGCGTAGACCAACATCAGCGGCACGAACACGGCGACGAAGCCCAGCGCCGCGCGACGGTAGCCGGGCCCGTCAAACCGGGACCCCAGGGCCCGGCGATCCACGACCAGCTGCGCGACCGCGGCCAGCCCCACCGCCAGCGCGACCAACGGCCCCTCGGGCCGGATCAGGCAGGCCAGCATCGAGAGCCCACCCGCGAGCGCGAGCGAGCAC
>NZ_JMCC02000235.1 GCF_000737335.2 Enhygromyxa salina
CCACCCCAGCTGACGAGATCTACGTCATCCGCCACGACGCCGACCACCAAACCCAGTTCGGCGACGGCGAGCTCGGCAAGCGGCTCCCGAGCGGCTCCAACAACATCGTCGCCACCTACCGTTTCGGCACCGGCGGCAACGTCGAGGCCAACACGATCACCAAGCTGGTCCGCCCGATCGCCGGCGTGACCAAGGTCTCCAACCCCATCGCAGCCAGCGGCGGCGAAGACCCGCCCACCGAAGAGCAAGCCCGCGAGCAGGCAATTCAGAGCCTGCGCGTGCTCGGCCGCCTCGTCTCGCTCGCCGACTTCGAGGTCGAGGCGACCCACTACGGCGGCGTGGTCAAGGCGAAGGCACGATGGGAATGGGACGAAACGGTGAAGACGCGGTCGGCGGATAAGACATCCAATGTGTGGTCGCAGGATGCGTGAACATCGCGCCACCCCACGCTTGGCGTGCTCGTCGGCCGGCGAGGCCTTTGACACTTCAGGGATATATCTGACAGGATCGAACTGACTCGGCGTCGACAGCGGCGGCGGTCGTGCTGTTGCACCTAAACGAGCACAGGGTCGAACACCGTTCCATCGGGCCCACGGGACCCAACACCCCGCGTTGGGAAGTAGAGTTTCTCCGTGCGGAGGCCGTCAACCAGCCGAGCTCGGAAGCTGTGGTTCGTCTGTGGTCTGTGCTTGACCGCAGGCTGCGGCCCAGTTTCGGAGGAGATCGCTGGATCCATCCTCACCGTCGTCCCGGTGGCCTATGTCGTCTGCTTGATGCTGGTGATCAGGCTTGCCAAGAGGTGGGCCACGCGAGTATCGGAAGCCGACGTCGATTGGCTTCGACCATGGCAAGCTGCGGGCGCCTCGGCGTTCTGCCTGCTCGGCGTGGTAGTGGCGGAGCCCGGGATCGTGGCGCTGGCGCTGTGGACCGTCACAGGGATGCTCGCTGCCTGCGCTTGCCTGTTGGCACGCTTCGGGGTGGCGTTGCGAGCGAGCGAGTTGATCCGCTGGTCCGCCGTCGTAGCGGCGTTCGTCACGTCCGGGGCCGAACCCGAGACCATGCAGCGGGCGAAGTTTCTCGCGCCCGTGGCCTTTCGGCACGATACACTCAGCGCGGTCACGCCGGCCGACTATGAGCGGCTCGCCGAGCGGCTCGAGTGGGTGCAGCGCGCCAACGCGAGCTTTCGTTGGACCGGGAGCTGGTTGACCGTGTTTGTGGCGGCGGATCCAAAGGGTGCCTTTACGATGACCGCGGATCAACACGCGGAGCTCGAGGACACAATGGACTGCGTGCACCAGGTCGGGCGCGACGTGCATGTGCTGGAGTCGCCCGATTATATCGACCTGGACCTGTGGATCGAGGTCTGCCTGCGCGGTGGCTTCTATGCAGGGCAGGTCGAAGCGGCCGTGCTCGCGGCCCTGACCGGGCGCGGTGGGTTCTTTGCGCCGGATAATTTTACGTTCGGAACGCCGCTGCGCCGCAGCTCGCTGGAGGCGGCGATCCAGCGGATCCCGGGCGTGCGGGCGGTGGAGAACATCGACCTGCGCGCCCGGGAGAAGACCGGGCGGCGGAAATTTAGCGAGGGGCTGTTCGAGCTTGGGAGTGGGCAGATCTTGCGGGTGGTGAACGACCCCCGCTGGCCGGAGCGGGGGACCGTGGTGGTTCGTGTGCGGGAGGTGGTTTGATGCTAGGGCTCGCCGCAGCAGCAGCGGTAGTAGCCAGCGGCCAGAACCGTGGGGTCTGTACATGGACTGCTTTGTCCCGCCCCAATGAACATTTCACAAATGTTGAGTGAGCCATACGGATAAAATGTTGCTCCCCCGCCACATCCTTGTGCAATACACAATTTGCCCTCCCCGGCGCAAACGTCATTGCAACTCACTGGAGGGTCCTCCGTGTGGATACATTCGCTGAGGGTCGGCTCGCAGACACTCTCGCTGCAACCGCCGATGTCGTTCTTGATTTCGCAGATATGACCGCACATTCCACAGTTTTCAGGATCGCTCGTTGGGTCGACGCAAAACCCATCGCAAAGTAGTTCATTTGGCTCGCAGCTGTCGCCATCACCATCGCCCGAGTCGCCATCGCCCGAGTCGCCGTCGCCGTCGCCGTCGCCCGAGTCGCCATCGCCATCTCCCGAGTCGCCATCGCCATCGCCGTCGCCCGAGTCGCCATCGCCATCGCCCGAGTCGCCATCGCCGTCGCCCGACGAGGTCGTTCCTCCGTCGACTACACAGACACCTCCCTCACAAACGAGATCGCCGAGACATTCACCCATGCTGCATTCACAATTGATGGACCCGGGGGCACAGTCGACATCAGAGTCCGAGCTTCCGTCCGGGGCGCAACTTGCAGTGGCGAGGGCAAGTACCGTCCACAACAACCGAGTGTATCCGCCGTCCATTTGGCTCAACGCTACCACGCCGAGTCTTTGAGAGACAGCACAGGAGTCGACACATGCTAGATTTTTCAGTGATCTTCAATACAGTCACAGGAGCGCTCGACTATCGCACGCGTGACGGTGCTCACACTCTAAGTGCGCAATTCGTTGGCACCGGGGCGAGCGTCAATGTCTTGGCTGCTCGACCTGTGACATCCCAGAAACCATCGGCCGTGCCACAATTTGGTGCACAAAGCGAAGTCTTCGAGGGCGCCCTTGTGTCGTCGCAGCAGGCGGAGTGGAGTGTGCACGATGTCTTCAGCGTCGACTTTGGGATTCTACTAGAGAATTCGAATCTCATCGAGGGCTTTCGTGCTTTTGTACAACATCAGGATGGGCTGAACGCCGCAGTCGTAGGGGAAGTAGTCGACGGTGGGCTAGGCTACGCGACTGGTGGTTTCGTTGATGCTCTCGTTGACGGTGTCTCCGGAACATCGGTCGATCTCGGCGTGATGTCGTCGTAGCTGGTCTCGATAGGCTGGAGGACCAAGCGTATTTCTACAGCGGAGACACTGCTGACATTTACCTCGACGGACTATACCCGAATGTGGGAGTGGGAGATGTTGTCATCGTGGAGAACGGCGATGTGATAATGGCGTCGTATGTAACGTCAGCAACCGTCGATGGGAGGGTGTTCGGAGAAGCTCTAGTCCCGGTCTCACTGATCACTATCGGGTCCGCATCCTTGCTTGGGGACCCCCCTCAGAAGTCGTCCATCCGCGTATGGTTCGACGCCCGTAAGGCCGGCACCATCGAGCGGATCCCAACCCTCACGG
>NZ_JMCC02000236.1 GCF_000737335.2 Enhygromyxa salina
CCTGCACCGGCAGTTTTAGTTGTCGTCGACCGGCAAAAATAAATGTCGTCGATCATTGGCACTCGCTTCGAGCTGCCAGCTTCGCAGCACGCTTCGGGCCCTCGGGCAGCGTCTCTCGCATGCGTGCGGAGAAACGATCGAGGCCGCAGCTAATCGAGCCGAGTTCGAAGTCGAGTTCCTCCTCCGCCCGAACAGTCTGCTCGAGTTCACGCGCCGTAGTTGCCATATCATCGAAGAGCCCGTCGAGCCGATTCTTCAACGTCGAACGACTCGGTGGACGAAAGCCAAGTCGCTCGAGCGTGGCCTCGACCTCGCGGGTCGTCTGCACTGCCGCGAGACCGCCAGCAGCCAGGGCCAGGTCCGGGAGCAGGCTCCCGTCGACGATGCCGATAACCATGTTGAGCGGGTGAATCGTGGGCCCGTTGCGCACATCCTCGCGCCAATACAGAGGCTCCTCGACCACGTGGGCGCCCCATAGACCCTGGTATAGGCAGCTCGACTTCTGCTCGAGCCGCTTGTAGGGCTCGCCATTGATGATGACCCGCGCTTCTGTAGTTCGTGCGGCTTCGAGCTGGTCCTGCTCGCGCAGCCACATGGCGTCCGCGACCACCGAACCCGCGGCCTCCGAGGTGTCAATCCAACTATCGCTGTGGCGACGTTCGTTGGTGACCTCCGCGATTGTATCGGCGATCAGCCGGAGGCGCTTGTCGGAGCGGTCAATTTGGGGGATCCTGGCGTTTCGAGGCATGTCCGTATAGTCGGTTTCGCTGCTTGTAGCGATCCCGAGCAGGACCAGTCTCGAAGCACAAGCGTCACTTGACCTTGTCTTCTGGGACGCTGCGTTGCTGAGCGAGCAGCTGTAGTGCCTCTTCTCCAGCAGCCTGCATAGCCTTCGAGCGAGTCTGAAAATCAGCCGATGGCCCGCACCGCTCGTCGGCGAGTTCACCCATCAACCGCGCGAGCTTCTGAAGGTTCGGGTCGTTCCGATCAACCTTGGGGATCCTGGCGCTCCGTGACATTGCGTGGGATCAAGAATGCCCGAACTTCCCGGCCAGGGCTATGTGTGAGGGATCCTTACAGGCCCATCTGATCAGTCGTGTCTCCGTGGCGTGCTCAGGCTGCGATCCCCGCCCTCTAGATCTGCCCCACCCCGGTCAGCGAGCGATTGCTAAGCAAGTGCGAGGCTCTCTGATCCGTACGTGCGAGCTCAACGGCGTGGAGCCGTAGGAGTACCTACGGGACGTGCTCGTCTGCCTGGCCGAGGGCTGGCCGGAGGATCGGCTGGCCGAGCTGCTGCCACATCGTAGGATTGCTGCGGGCGCCGCTGCTTGAGCCCGGCTTGGACCGGTCGCTCGCAAGATGCACTTCTCTGGCGCTTGCTGGGGCCGAGGTCAGTAGCGACGACGTCGAGTGTTGATCTGGTGCTGATCGGCATGTGGCGCTGGGCGGTGCCACAGGTCCGGGGTCTGCCGCAAGATGCACCTCGTGGATCGCTTACGTGCCGGTTGGTACACAGGAGCCGGGGCGGTCAGTCGCGCCTCCTGAGGAAAATACGCGCGCCACGCGGTCATCTCTACGCAAAGCCACTAAATTCTCCGTTCCGTTGTGCGTCTTGGTAGTCTGTGCGCATGGCAGGATACACTGTTCAAGGTCCGTTCGAAGTTCCAGTGGAGCGTCTCAAAGGTGGTCGTCAGATCGACCGCTCATCGCTACCAGACTTCTGGGCGACACTAGGCGCCCTTGCCGAAACAAAGGGCTGCTATACCTTCGGCATGAAGGCTGCCCGAGGGTACATGCCTATTTATGTGGGAAAAGCTACAAAGTCATTTCGGCAGGAGTGTTTTGGTAAACATCAGCGAGCGGATCATTACAACCCAGCTCTCCTCCAATATCTGAGGGCAACACCAATGCTCTTTCTGGTAGCTCAGAAGACGAGTCGAGGGAAACCTGGTCTCAAAGAAATCGGTGAGCTTGAGAAGTTCCTAATTCAGGTCGGTGTCGCGCGCAACCCACACCTAAGCAACGTTCACCATACGAAACAAGACACATGGTCGATTGACGGCGTAATCCGAGCAGCAGGCGGGACAAGTTCACGTTCGTCCCGAGCGTTTAAGGCGATGATGAAACTAAAATAGGATGTGGTGCCGAGCCGCAACTCTCAACTTCACTGGCCAGAGTTGTGCGCTCCGCCGTGCGGGTTCAAGCTGGCGCAGATTTTTCGGATGGCAGCACACCCCTTTGATGTGCACGACGCCCGCGATCGCTGAGCGCGGGATGTCGACGAAGCCTCGCCCCAGGCCACTGCCCGCGTTGTCCTGCTTAGGCATGCCGTGCAGCCGCGCGCGGACACACGTCGCCCGCGGCCACAGCACGCGCGCCATCACTCGATCCTGTTTCCCGTTGTCGACCTCCACATACGCGACCACGAGATCCCCGATCTGCGGATTGAGGTCGCCAGCTGGCGGGCGCTTGTAGACACCCTCGACAAACGACTTCATGTCACCGCGGCAGTGCTCGTCGAGCTGCTCGCGGTCGACGTAGCGACAGCGAGCCGGCACCTGCGGCGGCTCGACGAGGAGATCGTCGAGACCAACCCCTGCGACGTGCACCGCAAACACCTCGGCCGCAGCGGCGACAAAGACCCAGAATGGCGAGCGTCGGCGCTGTACAAGCGCGACGAGATCATACGATTGATCAGCGAGCCGCTGATCCCCCCAGATCGCCGCGTGCTCTACACAATCAGCTTCTTCACGGGCCTGCGCCTGGGCGAAGTCGCGGAGACCTGCTGGCGTCACTGGACCCCGGCCGACCCAGCGTCGAAGCTGCTCGTTGCCCACAGCTACACAAACTCGACCAAGACCGACACCCCGCGCGAGGTCCCGGTGCACCCGCTGCTCGAGCTGGTCCTACGCGCCTGGCACGATCACGGCTTCGAGCAGGCGATCGGCCACGCGCCGCAGCCCGATGATCCGCTGATCCCCAGCCCGCGATCCCCAGGCGGCAACGGCTCGCATCGGCACCGTGTCAAAGATCGGGCGAATTGATCCACCTCAGATCGGATGATTTGACCCACCC
>NZ_JMCC02000237.1 GCF_000737335.2 Enhygromyxa salina
CGCTTGAACCAAACTTGACTCAAATTCCCACGAAATTGGGTGTCAAGGGAGCTAGCTCGGACCAACACTGGCGGGCGCGTGTTGAGCTGTACAACGGACAGGTCGTGCAGGGCGGTTGCTGAAGCCCTTGCTATGCATGCTCGCGCGCCGTGGTTGGCTCGCGCTCACTCGCGTGGCCGGCTCACGGCGTCCAGGCCCCAGCTGCCCGCTGTCAGATACATATATGACGCACGCTGCCCGCACCCCGTGACGCCCTGCATACACATGTTGTAACTCGAGGTCCCGCAGTGGCCGGAGATGTGAACGATCTCGAGCTCCTCCGCCGGGCAGTTGAGGTCGAAGGATGCCTTCGTGCGCAGGTTCTGCCACGAGATCTCGTCGTCGGGGCCACGGGGCTTGCGCTGCCGCTGCCCGTCGCCGGTCGAGGATGCGCACCCACCGACGGCGAACAGCAGCACCACGACCAGGCCGGTGACCAGTCGCGTGGGTGCTTTGTTTGCTTCTGCGCTCGCGCTCATCACTCGGATGAGTCCCATGGTTCGAGGTCTGGCGCAATCTGAGCGCGGGCGTCGAAGTGGCTGCGGCCTGGCAGACCCGCACATAGCAGCAGACTCCAGACCCGAGGCACGTTTGTCTTCACGCTCACGAGCCACTGCGAGCGCGAAAGCCAATGGCGCTCAGATTCACGCCGCCGTCATGATGTTGAATCACTGCCACGTCGACCTCACAGATCCGCGCGCGGATCTCGGGCTGTGGAAGCGCTGCGACACGGGACGGTCGAATGACGACGACTTCCAGATGGACTCGAGCTAGCTTTGGCGAGACGTCACGCTAGCGTGGATGACCCGCGACCGCCGGTTGCACGTCGTGCAGCTTGATCTGGCGGCCGCGGGTGCCTGAGCACGACTAGTGCCGCACCCCCTAAGTTCGTGCCGGGTTATGCACGGCACTGAGGCCCAATGGCAGTGTCGCAGCTCCTAGCAGTACGCCCGGTACAGCGTCGTCGCCGCTCCTCGCCCTTGGGCCTCAGCTCCGCACCTAACCCGGAACGAACTTAGGGTGTGCGGCACTTAGCGATGCCTCACTCGCGCTGTGAGTCCAGCTGCTCTTGGTTCCTCTCGACCTGCTGCGCGTTGTGGTGGCTCTCGATCAGCAGCTGGTAGCTCGGACAGACGCTGGCGAACAGCTCCGCCCACGCTTGCGCGTCGTCACGGTTCCAGGTTCCCTGGAGTTCCGAGAGCACGGCGGCGGTGTCGATCGGCACGACGCCGGCCTGCATCAGGCGTGCGAGCGTCACCTCCTGGGCCATCTTCGAGTAGTCGCCGGAGGCGTCGAACACCGCGAAGACCTTGTAGCCGTCGTGGGCCGCAGCGATCGCAGGGAACGCCACGCACACGCTCGTGAGCACGCCAGCCATGATCAGGGTGCGCCGGCCGGTCGCCTTCACGGCGGCGACGAAGTCGGGGTTGTCCCAGGCGTCGATCTCACCACGACGCGGCACGTAGGAAGCGTGCTGGGCATGCTGCTGGATCTCGGGCATCATCGGGCCATTGGGGCCCTGTGGCACCGAGGCGGTGGTGATCACCGGGATGTTCGCCAAGGTCGATGCCTTGGCCAACGCGCTGACGTTGGTGCGTACGCGGTTCATTGGTGAGTCCTCGACGAGCTGGAATAGCCCGCTCTGATGGTCGATCAGCAGGATGACCGCGTCGGCTGGATTGATGGTTGGCTTGGGTCCATTGAAGTTGGCTGGGCTACTCATTGTTTGGAAGGGTGGTCTGTAATGAGGGGTGGTGGCACCACGCGTTGGGCTGCCAAAATTGCTGCTGTCGACAATTTGACTCTGCTATTTGGTGGGAATCGACGCGGCGGATCTTTCATGGCACCAGCGCGTCGCCGGGAGCCGCCGCTCGGGACTGAACAGCAGGTGCCAGACACAATCGGAAACTCTGTTCCTCTGTCACTGTCCGGGATTGCGCAACGGTAGGTGTTCGACAAACAGGACCCTGCGAAGCACCTGCGAAGCACCTGTGTTGCGCGCCTTCTGGTTCCTTCACCGTGTTTTCGCGCCCTCGGCTCGATCGCTGTCAGCTTGCGACCTTTGCGGACAGCTTCGACCAGAACTCCGAATCGAATACGCTTACCTTGTCGAGCCCGACTACGCTGGCGAGCGATACGCACCGTGGCCAGTCGACCTCGGCATCGTCCAAAGAGAGGAGGTCCAGACAGAGCCCCTCGACCGCCATCTCGTATTCTTCGTGGTCGAGGTAGTGGTTAACGCTGTCAATCGTTTTCACGCCAAGTTTGTCAGCGTGTTCGGCCAAGATGGCCGCCGCCTCATTTCTCACCTGCTCCCACTTGGGTTCGGTCTTGCTCAATTTGTGCTTCCGACGCGGCCGGATTGCGAGACGCCGATTACGGTTCGGACGCGGCGGGACTCCGAGAACCCGCCCTCGCACGGCTAGCCTGGCGGTACCAGAGGACAAGGCGCTCGGACCCGTCGACCCGGCCCGAACGTCATCGATTTGATCTTTAGATCAGATGTTCTGCCCGAGTCGACCCGTCGACCCGGCCCGAACGTCATCGATTTGATCTTTAGATCAGATGTTCTGCCCGCACCACAGCCATCGTCAAGGGCCGGTCGACCCGGGCCGAACGTCATCGATTTGATCTTTAGATCAGATGTTCTGCCCGCACCACAGCCATCGTCAAAACCAGGAGAAACTCTGCAACGCCATCTGTCGTCGACCCGGGCCCATCTGTCGTCGACCCGGGCCGAACGTCATCGATTTGATCTTTAGATCAGATGTCCTGCCCGCACCACCGCCATCGTCAAAACCAGGAGAAACTCTGCAACACCACCATCGCCGGGCCGATGACCTTCGCGTGGCCACCTCCGCGCAGAAGCAAGCCAGCGCCGCCCGCCGGGAGACCAACCGGGCCCGGGGCGACGCTCGTGGCTACGAGCGCGTCCGCGCCCGCCCGATCTACCCCGGCCGCCGCTACAAGATCAACCGCCGCTGCATCAGCCAGTTGACGCTCATCGCACCGGGCGCCGATGCGGCGGAGCTCGCCAACTTCATCGGCTATTGCCTCGGTGACACGGCCGCCAAGACGGGAGTTCAAGTTCACGCCAGCATGTGGATGTCCAACCACCATCACACGGACGTGACGGATCCCGACGGCAACATCGTGCCCTTCAAACAGCAGCTGCACAGCCTGTTCGCTCGTGGTCGCAACGCTCAATTGGGCCGAACAGACAGCGTCTGGAGCGGAGACAACCCCTGCGACACCCGTCGGCCGACTGACGACGAGTCGCTGATGGACCTGGTCTATACGCTGACCAACCCGGTCAAGGCGGGGCTCGTGAAGTGGTCGCGGCAGTGGCCGGGGTTCACCACGATGGGGTGGCGCTTTGGCGAGACCCGGACCTTCAAGCGGCCCAGTTGGTTCTTTGATGCGACTGGGGACATGCCCGAGGAGGTGTCGCTGACCTTGGAGCGGCCGGCGATCTTCCTCGAGCTCGATGATGACGAGCTGTATGCAAAGCTGATGGCGGCGGTTCGGGAGCGGGAGCTGGAGATCCATCGAGACATGCGTCGGCGAGGGCGACGGTTCATGGGGCTGCAAAAGCTCGCCAAGCAGCGCTGGAATAGT
>NZ_JMCC02000238.1 GCF_000737335.2 Enhygromyxa salina
ACAGGCGACGCTCGAGACACCGCCTGGTGACCTTGTAGCGACAGTTGGGCAGAATAGGCCGAGCGCGGACCCGCGCGTGGGGCCGCGTCTCGGCGCGGGTCCGGTTCGCTACACGGCGGTCAGCGCTGGGTTGTTTCTGAGCGGAGGAAAGGGCCACGCCAGGTTGTTGGCGCGCGGGCGGCCGTGTTGCAGGGTTTCTTGCGTGACCGTGAGCGGGCCACTTGGCCGGCGAGTGATCGGAGGATCAAAATGAAGACTCTCAGTCCGGTTTCCCCCTCTATGAAAAACCATTTATCGTAGGGTACTGATCATATGGCGCTCCCATGTTTCATATGTAATAAATGGGTCATCGGTCTGCGGGGATACGACTACTCTTGCCCGAACTATGCCATACCGGACAGTGAGACTTCGCATGAGAGCAGTGCTCTGAGTGGGGATGTGCATGGGCGATGTCTTCGGGGGCACCCAGTGCGTAAACTATGGGGCGAATGGAACCGAAGGCATTTCATCAACCGGGGGTTGCCGTACAAGGATCTGGGTAGCGGTGCTGTGACAGTCTTCTCCAACACCCATGGCCATCAGACGATAGTCGTTGACCATGACGGGGGGGTCACTGAGATAGAAACAGGTGTGCAGGCCAAACTGTTCCTGGATCCAATGAGCGAAATCTGCGTGACCGAGGATATACTCTTGGCTCGACAATGGTCAACGGACAGTGACGTATTCTCGAGTTTGACAAGTTCTTTTCAGCCTGGATATCATGCTACGTTTGGAGCGCTATTTGACTTGCTAGAAATCAATAGTCAAATGGCCGATTTTAGTCGAGATTTAGAATTTGGCCCAGCGGCCGATGACAGCTGGCTTCGCTCCGAATTTGGGGAGTTCTGGATTCAGTGTTCCTACCCACTGATGATACCAATCGCTCATCGGATGGCGATACGTGCGGCAAAGAACTGGGGTGTGGTGCCATGACATGGGTGACAAATTCGGTGCCATGACATGGGTAACACATTTGCGCGAGTCGCGCTCTGTGTGAAAGAACCCGGTGGTGCCGTGGTCCCAGCCGTGCATCGTGAAGCTCCGACAAGATTTCGTCCTTCGTGCTCTCGAGCCCCATGCCAACGTGTCCGAGTTGTGTCGTGAGTACGGCATCAGCCGCAAGACCGGCTACAAGTGGCTCGAGCGCTTCAAGCAGCGCGGGGTGATCGGTCTCGAGGATCTATCTCGTCGACCGAATCGCTCGCCACTGCGCGCCTCGGGGGACGCAGTACTCGAGATCCTCCGGCTGCGAGGCGAGCACCCGCGGTGGGGCCCACGCAAGCTCGCCGTCGTCGCTGCTCGCGTGCTGGGCGAAGACGCGACGCCAAGCGTCCGCACGATCGCACGGATCCTCGAGCGCGCTGGTGAGGTCCGTCGTGGGCGAGGCGCGACGCAAGGCGAGCGGCCGACCGACGCACCTTCGACAGATCTGAGCGAGTGCAACGAGCGATGGACAGTGGACTTCAAGGGCTGGTGGCGAGCTGGCGATGGAAGTCGCTGCGAGCCGCTCACGGTCCGCGATGCGGTGAGCCGCTTCGTGCTGTGCGCCCGCCTCGTCGAGGACACCCGGGCCGAGACGATCAAGGGGCTGTTCGAGGGCCTCTTCGACGAGTGGGGCCTGCCCCGAGCAATCCAGGTGGACAATGGGTCGCCATTTGCGTGTACCCGTGCTCGGGCTGGACTGACGACGCTGTCGGCTTGGTGGGTGTCCCTGGGCATCGAGCTGATCCGCGGACGGCCTGGCCACCCACAGGACAACGGGGCCCACGAGCGCATGCATGTCGACATGCGTTTCGACGTGGAGGATCTCGGAGCTCCGACAGTCGCCGAGCAGCAGGCAAAGCTCGATCAATGGCGCCATGAATTCAATCATGTCCGCCCTCATGAAGCCCTGGACATGCAGGTGCCCAGCGCCATCTATTGCCGCTCGCCTCGGCGCTACATGGGCCCACGTCCACAACGGTACCCCGCGACCTTGGAGACCCGGCGCGTCAACCCGGCTGGGCGCGTCCGCTACCATGGCCACATCCTGCGGATCGGCGCCGGGCTGCGAGGCTTCGACGTTGGGCTGCAGCGCACGGGAGATCTCGCGGTGCGTGCCTACTTCTACGAAATTGATCTTGGTGAAATACAGCTAACCCAGCGACGCAAATAGCTACGTGTGGAGATCTCCTTGGAGCGCAGTTGTTACCGGGACTGGAAACTGAAGTGTCACCCCCGAATTGACCCAAAGTGTTACCCATGTCTTGACTTCCACCCTGGCTGTCAAAGATCGGGCGAATTGATCCACCTCAGATCGGATGATTTGACCCACCCCCACGAGCACTCCCGGGACCCCGCGTTGGAGCACTCCCCGCACTCGCGTTCGGATCGGATCATCTGACCCACCCGCGTCACTCACGCGGCCCGCTTCCCCTTCGCTGGTGGGTTGCGGAAGGAGTCGCCTTCGATCTCGATCACCTGCCGGTGATGGAGCAGCCGATCCATCGCAGCCCCCGCGAGCAACGCGTCGTTGAAGAGCGGCGACCACTCTTCGATCGCGCGGTTCGAGGTGATGATCATCGAGCCTCGTTCGTACCGACAGCGGATCACCTCGTAGAGATCGGAAACATGAGATACCGGACGGGGAGTCTCCCGAGAGAGGTCGCCCGGCGCGACGCCCGACTCGCTCCACGACCGAGGGCGAGTCACTATTACACGCCCTCTTGGGGTCCTGATCGCCCAATTCCCCGACCATGTACCCACCCAAGC
>NZ_JMCC02000239.1 GCF_000737335.2 Enhygromyxa salina
GGTTGGGGGCGCGGCGGTCGGCGGAGCTTCGACCGCGGGCGCAGGCTCAGGGGCAGGCGCGGCGTCCTTGGGCAGCTTGGGCGGCGCCGCCGAATGCTCTGCCACGTCGCTGAGCTGATCCATGCGCTCGAGCTGGCTGACGTCCGCGCCCCGACCTGGACCCGCGTGGGCGAGCATCGGGCTGACCAACAACGGCAGCGCACCCGCGACGGCGATCAATCCCCGGCGCATCTGCGTGGCCAAGCTGCGCTCGAGCCAACCGCCGGGCCCGGCCTCGAGCAGCTCCCCGCGCAGGTCTTCCGTCATGTGCCAGTCGTGGGTGGGCACGTGATCCAGCGCGTGAACCCCCAGCGGGATGCCAAAGCGCGGGGTCTCGCAGCTCAGGATCACCCGGCCGCCCGCGAGCTCGCTGATCTCGTAGTGGCTGCGCGCGATCGCGTCGGCGACCAGGATCTCGGCGAGACCGGCGTAGCGGTGAGCGGGCGAGCTGGGCGCGGGGCGATCAAAGTCGCGGATCGTCGCCGGGCGATCGACCCACTCCGCCTCACGGCAGCGAAGATCGAGAGCGGACAGGGGCGTGGGCTTCATCGAGGTCATGACGGGTCGCAATCGTGCCCCGGACGGGGCTGACGTGGGTAGTCTGCCAGAGCCCGGATCGGTTCAGGAGAGTTTTCGCGGGCCGGCTACGGCGAAGAATTTGAACCCTCGAGCTGAGCGAGCATCTCTTGGGCCGCCGAGATCCGAGCCTGGGCCTCATGAGCCAGCAGCCGCGGCCGCAGGCGGGCGTCGGTGTCGTTGAGCTTGATCAAGAACGCCGCTGACAACGGGCGCCCTCGATGGATATGATCGTAGAGGTCGTCGAACACCTCGATGTCGACCGCGTCGACTTGTGGATCCGCGGGCGTGGGCGTGGTCGCGTGCACGGTCTGGCGTTCGGGCCGGACGACCTGCAGCGCGCGGGCCTGATCCCCGCGACCGAGCCAGCCCAGGACCTCGGCGATCGACGCCTCGGGGTCTTCGATCAGCGACTGGTACGAGCACACGTGAGCCGCGTAGCGCCGGGTCGCGATGTCGCGCAGCAGCCCATAGTTGTCGACCCACCACTCCAGCGCCGGTGGAAGCTCGTGGCGCAAGATCAGCTCGTGCGACTCGAGGCCAGCGTGCTCGCGGTGGAGCTCCCGCAGGCGCGCGCGCGAGACCGCGAATTGTCGCCACTCGCGGACCGTCCCGATCACGCGGCCGACGTAGGCCAGGTCGCTGCGGACCAACCCCGGGACCATGATCTTGACCGCGTGGAAGTTGGTCTGGTCCGGGAACAAGAACGCCCCGGTGAGCGGGTGTGGATTGGTCCGATAGTAGATGCCGCCGAGCAGCTGCGACTCCCAGTAGCCGTCTGGGTTGGCGCTGGACATGAGCGCCCGCCAGTCGCCGGGGAACGCCTCACCGATCGCCTCGAAGCCGGCCGCGACGAGGATCTGCATCCACATCGAGGTGCCCGATCGCGGCGTGCCTGTGACGATCAACATCGCTGCGAGTAGACCACGACCGCGCACGGGACAAAAGCTGCGGCGCCTCGCCCTATACTCGCGGACATGGCCGAGCCACCCGCCCACAGCCCGCCGGCTCCGTCGGCTGGCAAGCGAACACCCGCTCAGCGCGCTGCGCGTACGCTGATCAAGGCGGTGCTTCCAAGGCCCAGCCGATCCTCGAGGTTCATCCGCTACTCGCTCTACGTGTTCGTCGTTGGGTTTGCGCTGGTGCTCTCTGCCGCCTCGCTGCCGGTCGTCGGTCGCTGGCTGCGGGACCACACGATCGGCCCGCTGCCGGCCAATCGAAGCCTGGGTCTGGCGCTCGAGGGCATCGCCAACGCGATCGACTTCCTGGGTGTGCTGTTCATCGGCGGCGCCGTGTTCTCGTCGCAGATGGCCAAGTTCGTTCAGGACAAGGCGGTCGATTACGAGCACGCGATGACGACCGCATTTGGTGCCGACAGCTACGAGATCTCCGTCGAGATCGACGCCTCGGTCGCCCGCATTGATGACCTGATCGACCGCGCCGCCTGGGCGGGGTTTGGACGAACCGTGTGGGACGGCTGGAAAGAGGCGCGACGGCTCTACTACTTGATCTTCGATCTGCCGGGCCACTACGGCCGCTACGCCTGGACCATGGTCGTGACCCGGTTCCCCGGCGGCTTCTTTGGGCTCCTCGCGTTCCTCACCTTTGGCTCGAGCGCGGCCCTCAAGACCGCCAAGCTCTGGGTCGACATGGGTCTGTAATCGCCGGCGAAGTCTCGGGTGTATGTGGGGGTCTGAAATTCGGGTATATGTGCAGACGGCCGATGGTGACGCTTTACATCGGTGGGCTCGACCCACAAATCAACGAGAGCCAGCTCCTGGCGTTGTTCGCCGACTTCGGGGTGATCACGCAGACGCGCGTGGTCACCGATGATGATGGGGTCTGCCGTGGATTCGCGTATGTGACCTTCGAGGATGACCTCGCCGCGGCGAAGGCTCGCGTGGCGCTCAACGGCAAAGAGATCCAGGGACAGACGCTGCGGGTCGCGTTGGCGACTTGAGCTGAGAGAGGCTGGCGCGTCAGACCAACGAGACATGCGGGGGTCGATGTGCTGATCGGGCAGCGCGCACGACCCGTGAGGGTCCCTCCGGGCACGGAGGGCTCAAGACGCTAATTTGCGTTGTCATGGATCGCTGTCG
>NZ_JMCC02000024.1 GCF_000737335.2 Enhygromyxa salina
CCGCGGCCCTTCTGGAGGTCGTGAGTGGCCGCCGACATGTTGTCGAGGACCAGTTGCCGTGGCACGCCTCCCAGCGTCCACAGGGCTCGCTGCAGGCCCTCGACCAGCGCCTCGAAGCTCTCCGAGAACGCCACGCAGGCCCAGGTCCACTTGCTGGCGATCAGCACGAACTCGAAGAGCAGGTGCATGAAGGGCTGACCACCGACCGTCACGCCAAGGCTGTTGCCAGAGGTGAAGTCGAGCCCCGCCTCCTTGCCGGGCGGATGCTCCTGCTCGAAGTAGACCTCCTTCTCGGGGCCGTGCAGCGCTCGCCAGTCCCGGACGCGCCGCTGCATGGTTCGCAGCTGGCCGATCGAGAAGCGCTCTGGATCAGCGTCGACGAGCAGCTGCATCAGCGTCTTGGCTTCGAGGTCTGCGCTGGTGTCGGCTTCGAGCAGCGGCTCGATCTTGGTTTCCCAGACGCCCTCGAAGGGGTCCTTGCGGGTCCGCCAGCCTCGCGGGGGTGACTCGGTTTGGGACGGTAGCGAGCCCGTCTGCCACTTGCGTGCCGTTCGCACGCTCATGCCGGCCGCTGCTGCTGCGGTCTCTTGTGTCTTGCCTTCGTTCATCTTGCTCCTGAGCAGCCGTACTTGTTCGTCCGTGACCACGCTGTGGGCTCCTGAGCCCCAGCGTCGCACGCGCGATCGGCTGGCCTGCACCGGCAGTTTTAGTTGTCGTCGACCGGCAAAAATAAATGTCGTCGATCA
>NZ_JMCC02000240.1 GCF_000737335.2 Enhygromyxa salina
GCCGACTCGGCACCACGTGTCTCCCGATAGGTCAGCCCGCGCTCGTCGTAGATCGTGGTGATCGTGGCCTCGCCCTGCTGCTGTAGCGTGACCTCGCGGTTGGCGTCGTAGCCAAGCACGCTGGTGAGCACGCGGCCGTCGCCAACCTGCTCGGTGGTGAGCGTGAGCTCGTTGAGAACGTCATACGCAAACGAGGTCGAGACCACGCCGTTGCCCTGCGGCGCACCTGCACAATCGAGCGCCTCGTAGTCGACGCGGACCAGGTTCATGTTGGCGTCATAGATGTGATCCGTGTACGCCCGCGTGGCCGCACCGCCTCCGCATGTCGCAGGGCACGTGGTGGCAGGACCCAGCTCGCGGACCAGCTCGTCGCGCGCGTTATAGAGGTAGAGCTTGTCGTTGCCGCGCGGGTCCACGCGCCGGACTTCATTGCACGCGGCGTCAAACTCTTTGGTGGTCGTCAGCGCCAGCCCATCAGGGTCGACGATCTCCTGACGAACATGCCCGTCATCGGCGTAGCTGAAGACCACCTCGCGGCGGACGCCCTGTGGGTCCGCCGGCAGCTGATGCCGGGTCAGCTGGCCGACAGAGCTGTACTCCATGTCTTCGCGGGTATCTGGCTCGGGGTGAATGATCGATGTGCGATTCCCAGCGGCGTCATAGCGTGCCTGGGTGACGTTGCCGCGCGCGTCGGTGGCAAGCACGACGAAGTCTTGGGCGTCGTGTTCGTTGCCGAGTCCCGGCGCGTACTCGAACAACTCGCGGATCCGCGGGAGGCCGCTGTCACACACGTCGGCCTCATAGCGACGCTCCCGCAGGTTGCCTCGGATCCGCGGCGACGCAGCGGAACTCAGATCCCCCTCGTAGATCGACACCGTCGCGTTCCCTCGCGGGTGGACGACGCGGCTGACGTGGCCATCGGCGTTATAAGCGAACCGCGTCTCGAAGTAGTCCGGGTCATCAGCCCGCAGCTTGTCCACAGGTGGGTTGAGCTGCACCGTGGTCGGCAGATCCGGGTTGGCGAACCCGGTGTACTCCCGGCGCAGCACGAGCTGGTTGTGCGCGTCGAAGAAGTGCGCGCTCACCCGGCCCACCCGATCATTCACCCATGCCATCGCAACCGCGAAATTATTGTCAGGCGCGGGCCCCACGCTGGCATACGTCATGCTAATCCGGTCATCGGGGTCGCCCCATGCCTGCGCGACGAGTCGGTCAAACGCGTAGTCGCTGGGCTCGAGCGTGCTGGCGTAAGTATTGCGCAGATAAATCTGCCCCAAGCTGTCCTCGATCGTCAGCAGGTTGCCATCGAGCTCGGAACGCCCGGTGTCCCTCGCGTAGGTGTACACGGTCCGCGTCCCATCCGGGAAGTCGTTGCCAGTCACCGTGCCCATGATCGGCGCAAGCGTGACGCTACGAAGATCATGCAGGTTCCCGCCAGGCTCATCGGCCCCATAGCGTGCATAGCGAACCGTGCGGGCAACATCGGGCCCAAGCTGCGCGGTGACCTCGGTGATATGACCCGTCTCGTCATACGCGAGCTCCAACGATTGCCCGCTCGCGTGGACCACCCGTTCGAGCCGGTCATATTTGTCGTATTCCAACTCGATGATGTTCTGGTTGCGATCAACAATCCGCCACAGCCTACGAACATCACCCGGTGCCGAGTCTGCTTCCGCGTGAAAGATCCAGCGACCACCATCGGCGAAGGTCAGCACAAAGCGCTGATCACCATCAAACTCACCCGTGCGATGATAGCGAGGGGCCGTCCACACACCCTGCGCATCCAAGCGAAACTCGGCAGGTCGGGCGTTGCCATCGTATATGGTGATCGGCTGATCTGGACCGGCGCCAAGCTCCGCATAAATGTTGTAGCTATGGTCCCAATTGTTCCCAAGCGGCGACCGCCCCGCGGCCGGCCCCAGGCGCGATCGATAGCGGCGCGCCCACACCAGGTCTAGCCCGACCGTGCAGCCCCGCACCCGCAGATCAACCACCCGCTCATGGAATTCCCCCGAGAACAGATACCCAGCCTCGTCTCGCGGACAGGCGCCATCCGGGCAAAGCTCGAATGCGTGAGGCTCGCCAGCCGCGTGGCCGGGCGGCTCGAGCATCCTGACGTCCAACGCGTCTCGCAAGCGCGGCCCGGGAAGATCCGGCCGCTCCCCGCAGCCACAAACAACCACCCAACACCCAACGATGACCACGCACATCAATCGCTGAAAGGCACACATCCCTCATTCAACCTGCCACGCACGAAACCCGGACGAAGTGCCATCCGCCGAAGCTGAGCCCGCAACTTTCTCGGCGTTGCGGACGACCCCGAGGTCTACCCTGCGTTCTCAACGCCCCGCGTGGATGAGCTGAGCCACGGATGAGTTTCTGCCGACCTGCCCACCGCGGGCGTGCGGGGGCGGCTGAAGTCGGGCAGCTCGGGCCCTCGATGTGCCTGCGCTCTCACAGCCGATCACCGCCGCTCATCTGCATCGTGTTGAACGTCTCTCCATGCGTATCGCGGCAGCGCCGCGCTCGCTTGGCCCCGAGGCGTCGGGATGACCTTCGGTCCGCACCCGAGCGCCTGATACCAAGACACAGGGCCTGCAACGGCGTTGCACGGATCCAGCGCCGACAGGCCCGCCAGGCGTGAGCACGGACGGTCGCGCCCCCGCGCGTGGACGGTGCGACGCTTTCCTTTGCCAGCCAGCCGCTGGCGGAAGGAAAGCATCATGTTCATCAAGCTACAGGTACTACTCACGTTCTTCGCGACGCTCACTGGCAACAGTGGGGGGCCCCCCGATCTGTGTGACCTCGTCTACACGGACACGGGCAGGCCGATCCTCTGCGAGCCTCATCGCGACGGTGCGCCGGTTTACGACGACACCGTTTGCTGCGAGGGTCGCAGCTGCTCGCCGGCCCGGGATGGTTCGTGCGCGACGGGTGAGACATTCCATTGCGAACTCGGCGAGGTGCGGGCCACCGGCGAGGTGAGCTGCTACTTCGAGGTTCCCGACTTCTGCGAGGTGTTCCCCTGCAAGCCGGGGTTCCAGCCCCAACCGCAGGCGAACTACATGTGCTGCTACGAGGGGATTTGTTGGAACATTTATCACGGCTCAAACGACTGTGAAATCCAGGACATCTACTGGTGTAACGACGGCGTCACGAACCAGGACGGCACCGTCACCTGCTTCGACTAGCGATTGAAGCGGTGGGAGGAGACCTGCCTCGTCCCACCGCTGGCCCTATCCTCCAACCAGCTCTTCAATGGCTATGTCAAACCGCCAAACTTCCTCTTGTGATCGGTGTTGGCTAGCCATGTGTCGACCAGCCTGAAGCACTTCAGCCGCTCGACGAAATTCCCCCGCAGCGCTGTAGCGGTTGGCCAACGTGAACGCGTCTTCTGTGTACCTTTCCCACGCTTGGTTGTCCGCATCCAGCTTCAGCAGACCTCGCTCGACCGTCTCCGCATTTGCGAGCCGTCCCACTTCGACAAACGCTGAGAACTTCAGCATCAAGATCGCACGCGTCCGCCAGCTCCCGTGCCCGAACTCTTCCTGGTGCACCCGCAGCGCCAGGTCCAGATACTCCAACGCCTCCCCGGCCCGGTGCACCGCCAGCAGCCCGCGCGCGTAGCTCTCGTGCGCCGCGCTCAGCAACTCCCGCGTCCCGCCATGCTTCGCCAGCTGAGCCTCCCGCAGCTCGACGGCGCGAAGCAGCAGCGTGACCCCGCGCTCACGCACCTGCTCCGGCCCGGCCAGCAACGCGAGCCCGTGCACCTGCAGCAGCTCCGCCACACGGTCCGGCCGATACTCGGCAAACACCGCTCGGGCCCCGAGCGCATGCGCGTCCACACCCGCGATCTCCCCCCGAGCCCCCGCGACCGCGGCCAGCTTCATCTGCACCTCGGCCCCAAACACCCCAAGCCCAAGCGCCCATGCGTCCTCGTACGCGCGCTCGAAGTCCTGCACCGCGCCGTCGAGCTCGCCATCGAGCCGACGGATCTCCCCGCGCCAGAACATCGCCCGCGCGACGCCGTAGTCTGATCGCAGCTCCAGCGACAGGTCCATGTACCGCTGCTGACGGTCCCGGGCGACCTCGAGATCCCCCATCCCGACCAGCGCCTGCACTTCAACGTCGATGTTTCGCAGCTCGAGCAGCCCGCCGTACCCCCACTCGGCGTCGTGCGGATGATCGACGCAGTGGCCAGGGTCGGGCAGCTCCGCGATCACCGTCGCATAGCTCAACCCCTCGCGCAGGTGCGGCGTACGAAACGCCTGAACGGTCGCCTGAAACCGATCGCGCAGACTCGCGCTGCACGGCGACGGCTTCGTGCTGGCCCCGATCGTCTTGGCCTCGCTGCACTCCGCCGCGCGCACGTCCACCCACCGACCGGCCCAGCGATCGAGCCCGTCGCCGGCCTGACGGCTCCCAAACGCGCCGCGAAGCTCGGACTGGATCTCATCGTCCCAGATCTGCTCGAGCTCGACGCTGACGTCTTCGCACGCATCCGCCTGGGCCGGCCGCGACGCCACCAAGAACCCAACCGCCACCGACGCAGCGATAGCGACGCCACCGATCGACGCCGCCGCCCACGTCCACCGCGGTCGCTTCGGCTCCCGGACCCGCTCGAGCTCGCGCAGCAGCGTTGGCACGTCCGGCCAGCGTTCGTCGGGATCCCCCGCGAGCCCCCGCGCCAAGATCCCAAACAGCTCGCGCGGCATGTCCCGCCGCGCCGGCGTCAGCACCCGGCCTTGCTCGCGCGCCTCCGCGTCCGCGAACGGCTCCGCACGATAGAACAGCTGATAGGCGATCATGCACAGCGCGTACAGATCATCACGCTGGTCACGGAGCCGGTGGGCCACCACTTCGGGCGCCATGTACGTGACAGTCCCGACCCATTCAGCCATGGCGTCGGCATCTTCGATCGCGCACCCAAGCCCAAGATCGGCGATCCGCGGGCGGCCGTCCCGACCAAATATGATGTTGTTGGGCTTGAGGTCGCGGTGCAGGAGCCCGGCCTCGTGGATTGCCGCGAGCCCCCGACAGATCTGCACGATGATCTCCAACAGCCCCTCCCACGCCCGCGGCAGGTCCTGCTGATCCAGCGTCCCAGCCTCGAGATACGGAAGCACGACCGCGACCCGACCGGCTTCGACCAGGCCGATGTCGAGCACAGAGATCACGTTTGGGTGATCGACCCGCGCGAGCAGCTGCCCCTCACGCAAAAGCGTGTAGCGGCTTCCTAGACCCCGATCGGCCAACATCAACTCGAAGACCTTGGTCGCATCTTCGCCGAGGTTCAGCAGCTCGAGGTCTTCAACTTCGAAGTTGGCGAGCGGATCGATCGGCTCCTTCTTGAACGCGACCTGACGCTCGAGGTGCTTGTCCCAGGCTCGGTAGACCGACGCGTTGCGACCCTCTCCGATCGGGAACGCGTTCTGGAACCGGTCCGAATTGAACTCCTTCAGACCCCAGGGGGGCTGGTCGATCTGCTCGTCCATGTGACCCCGATGGTAACACCCCGAACACCTGCACGTGCAGCGCGGGCAGCCTTCTGGCGACGCTCCAACGCGTGCAGCTTCGGCGGGTGAAAAAAAGTTGAAAATAATTCGAACGAAACAGGCTCGGGCCTCCAATTTACATGCTGGAGAAACAGCGGCGGCGTGCGGAAGACCTTCCGACAACCGCTCGTGGGCCGGCGCCTGCGGGTGCTGAGAGAGCATTTGCGTCTGAGCCGGGCGAAGCTGTCGAACGCGACCGGCGTCGACGCCAGCGCCCTCGCTCGGCTCGAGCGCGGCTGTGACGTTCGAATGTCCAG
>NZ_JMCC02000241.1 GCF_000737335.2 Enhygromyxa salina
TCCTCGACGGCCGCGCCGCTCAGATCGCGCAGCGCCGTGATCCGCAGGTCGCCGTCGAGGGCCGCGATCCGCAGACCTTCGGCCCCCTGCTCGACGACGGCTCCCGGCGCCGCGTCGGCCGTCGCCGCTGCCAGCTGCGCGGCCTCGACGACGAGGAGCTCGCTCGCGTCTTCGTCGAGCGCGACGAGCGTGAGACCGAAGCTGTTCGGCCGCCGAGACCCGAAGCTGGTCGCGCGGACGAGCGCGTCGAGCTCAGCCGCCGGCGCCCGCCAGCTCAGCAGACCCCCCCGCGGCGGACCGTCGTACTTGCCGTGGTAGCTGCGCAGCTCCAGCCGCTGGGGGTGGCGCGTCGCGGTCCCGGCCGCGAGCTGCTCGACCAGCTCGGAGAACGACTCGATCCCGGCGTCGAAGCAGGCGACGTCGAGCTCGTGCGCCGTGATCCCCGGGGCCATGGCCACGCGCCGCTGCACGAGGATGTCGCCCACGTCGGCCTCCTCGCTCATCACGTGCCAGCTGACGCCGTGCTCGGACTCGCCAGCGAGGATCGCCCAGCTGGTTGCGAACAGGCCGGCGTGCCTTGGCAGCGGTCCGTCGTGGAAGTTGATCGGCAGGCGCTTGGGCAGCCCGAGCAGCTCCGCTGGCAAGATGCGCAAGTTGGCGATGCTGAACAGGTAGTCGAAGCGGAGCTCGGCGAGCTCGGTCGCAAGCTCGCGCGAGAACGGGACCG
The DNA here is from genome assembly GCF_000737335.2 of Enhygromyxa salina. Taxonomy (GTDB): domain Bacteria; phylum Myxococcota_A; class Polyangia; order Nannocystales; family Nannocystaceae; genus Plesiocystis; species Plesiocystis salina_C. Next base: position 728 of record NZ_JMCC02000241.1, read on the forward strand.
CGCGCAGGCCCTGCCCCTCGGCCCAGCGGCGCAGCTCGGCCTCGGGCGAGACCAGCGCGACGACCTCGTGGCCGCGCGCGAGCAGCAGCCTCGTGCACTCGACGAGCAGCGCCTGCTCGCCGATGACCACGCAACGAAACGGGCTCGGCTTCATCCTTGGATCTCCTCGAGGAGCGACTCACGGCCGCTGAGCAGCTCGGACAACAGCGCGTCGACGACGCTGTCCGGCAAGCTAGTGAGCAGGCGCTCGGCCTCTGCGTTTGACGGTGTCGGGGCCTCCGCGTCGACCGGTGGCGGAGACGGCGTCGACGACGGTCCCGTGTCGCCAACCGCCGGGCGCGGCCCGGGGGTCGCTCGGGTCGCGGCCTCCGAGGCCCGCGAGCTCGGGACCCCAGCCGCGACCGCCGGGCTCGGTGCCGGGTCCGGGTCCGCCCGCTCCGCGAGCCAGTCGGCCACCTGGCGCATCGTGATCCGCTCGAACAGCAAGGTCGCTGGCAGCGCGCCGTAGAGCGCCTCGAGGCCGCGGGTCAGCTCGAGCACGACCAGCGAGTCGACGCCGTAGTTCTCGAAGGTCAGATCGGGATCGAGCTGCGCGGGGGTCATCTCCAAGACCCGCGCGAACACGGCGGTGACTTGCTCGAGGGTCCCCGCCCTTCGCTCCGTTGGCGCGCCCGACCCAGCCTCGCCCGCGGGGGCTCGCGGCACGGCGCCGTGACTCGCCGCAGCGGCGGCCACGGGCTCGGGCCGGGCCGCGCGCTCGGGGCGGGACACGAGGCCGTCACTGCGACCCACGATCAGAGATTGAAAGGCAGGCCCGGTCGCGGTCGTCGGCGCCCGCGCGACGATCGCCTCGAAGCCGCTGCTGGCCAGGAGGTCCCGCCACTGGCGCGCCGTTGCGAGCGGCGATCCTGGGATCCGGTGGTCGGGGTCCGTGAACAGCCACCAGCCCGGCGTGAGACCGAAGATCTGCGCGAGCTGATGCTGGTGACGCGTGCCCTCGTTGAGCACCAACACGCCCCCGCGCCGCAACAAGCGCTTGGCTTGGGACACGGTGTACGCGAGGCGGCGCGTGGCGTGGAACACGTTGGCGCCGATCACCACGTCGTAGGTCCCGAGCGCGAAGCCCTGGGCCTCGAGCTCGCCCTCGATGTCGAGGACCTCGAAGCGGGCGAGGCCATGGCTCGGGCCAAAGCGCGCGCGGCCCTTGCTGACGAAGGCGCGCGAGACGTCGGTGAACACGTACTCGACAGCGTCCGCGTGCGCGGCGAGGGCCGCGAGCACCGGCGCGCTCGTGCCCCCCGTGCCGGCGCCGACCTCGAGCACGCGGACCCGGGCCTCGGGTGCGATCGCCCGGCGAGCTTCGACCTCGGCGACGACGACACGCGCGACCTCGCGGTTGCAGCTCTCGGTCAGCGGGTCGCCGCCGTAGAGCGCCGCGACCCGCTCGGGCGAGCCGCCCGGAAACAGCAGCGCCATCGCGTTGACCTCACCGACGAGGATCCCCGGCATCGCCACGAGGCACTCGCGCGACAGCCCGACGAGGGCCGCGACGCTGGCCTGACGTCCGGCGAGCCGCTCGAGCGCCCGGATCAGCTCCTGCTCGGTGCGCGGGCGGTTCGGACCCACCCCGACGCGCTCACCCTCGACCTCGATCTCGAGGTAGCCCGCGGCGACGAGGCCGTCGAGCTGCAGCTCGAACAGCGCCGCGTGATCCTCGACGACCCCGAGCGCCGGCCCGAGCTCGACACGCCGCGGCCGACGCTCGAGCGCCGCGAACAACCCCGCGCGAGCGAGGACCGCGGCGAGCAGCTCGATACACAGCGCCTCACCCTCGGCGCAGGCCCGATCTTCAGCCGGCTGATCTCGGCCGCCAGGCCGTTGCGATCGCCCTGGCCAGCTTCGCC
>NZ_JMCC02000242.1 GCF_000737335.2 Enhygromyxa salina
CTCGGGCGTCGTCCTTCTGGCCGCCAGGGAAGACTCCGAGTCCGGATCTGTCCGGCGTTCCCGGCGGCGCGCCCAGGGGTCAGAAGTTGATAACCCGCCCCAGGGCGTCGAGCGCCGCTTCCTTCACACTCTCGGCCATGGTTGGGTGCGCATGGATCGAGCGGCCGATGTCCTCGGCCGACGCCGAGAACTCCACCGCCACCGCCAACTCCGCAATCAAATCCCCCGCCCGCGCCCCAATAATAGACGCCCCCAAGATCCGATCAGTCTCCGCATGCGCCACAATCTTCACAAACCCATCAGTCTCCCCAAGCGCCTTCGCCCGCCCGTTCGCCATCAGCGGAAACTTCCCAACCCGATACGCCACACCAGCCTCATCCAGCTCCGCCGTAGTCTTCCCCAAGCTAGCGATCTCCGGATGCGTATAGATCACATTCGGAATCGCCTCATAGTTCACATGTCCAGGCTGCCCAGCCATCGTCTCGACAGCGCAGATCCCCTCATGCTCGGCCAGGTGCGCCAGCATCGGCCCAGGGATCACATCACCAATCGCCCAAACCCCCTCGACGCTCGTACGAAACTGCTCGTCAACCCCAACACACCCACGCCGGTCCACCTCGATCCCAATCGCAGCCAGCCCCAGCCCATCGGTCATCGGCTTGCGACCCACGGCCACCAGCACCCGATCACACTCGATCACCTTTTCCACGTCGCCATCTTGATAGGTAACCTTCGCCCCATCACCAACCGCGACCGCTCCGGTCACCCGCACGCCAAAGTGAAAGCCCAGCCCCTGCCGCTTGAACAGCTTGAGCGCCGCGTCGCCAACGTCGGTCTCCATCGTTGGCAGCAGCCGCGGCATGTACTCGAGCACGGTCACCTTCGCCCCAAGCCGGCCCCACACCGACCCAAGCTCTAGCCCGATCACCCCCGCGCCGATCACCACCAAGTGCTTCGGCACCTCGGGCCAGGCCAGCGCCTCGGTCGACGTCCCAACCCGCGAAGCCCCGCCCTCACCAATGTCAAACTCCACACCGGGGATACTCGCAACCTTCGAGCCCGTCGCGATCAGCACGTTCGTCCCCGCGATCGACTGCGCCACAGCCCCATCGCCCCCAACCACCTCGATCACATGTTTATCAGCCTCACGCTTGCCCGTGAACCGACCCACCCCTCGCAGCGAGGTGATGTTGTTCTTGCGAAACAGCATCGCCACGCCGCTGGTCAGCTGCTTGACGATCTTGTCCTTGCGCCCAAGCATCTTGCCCAGGTCCAGCTCGAGCTTACCAATCGCGATCCCGTGCGCGCCCATCCCCTTCTTGTCCGCGGCTTGGGCGTACTTCTCGGACGACTCGAGCAGGGCCTTGCTGGGGATGCAGCCAACGTTGAGGCAGGTCCCGCCAAGCGTGGCGTCCTTCTCGATACAAGCGACGCTCAGCCCAAGCTGCGCGGCCCTGATCGCAGAGACGTACCCGCCGGGTCCGGCGCCGATGACGATGAGATCGTAGCTATCCATGATGTTGTGCCGATGTTGTGCCGATGTTGTGCTGCTGATGTGGGGCGGAGAACCGGAAACGCTCAGATCTCGAACAGCAAGCGGCGCGGATCTTCGATCGCCTGCTTCACGTGAACCAAGAACTGCACAGCCTCACGCCCGTCGACGAGCCGATGATCGTACGACAGCGCAAGATACATGATCGGCCGAATCTCAACCTTGCCGTTGATCGCAACCGGCCGCTCGACGATGTTGTGCAGCCCCAGGATCCCCGTCTGCGGCGAGTTGAGGATCGGCGTCGAGAGCATCGATCCATAGATGCCCCCGTTCGAGATCGTGAACGACCCGTCGGACAGGTGCGCGAGCGTGAGCTTGTTGTCGCGGGCCAGCACCGCGAGCCGGCCAATCTCTTGCTCGATCGCCGCAAACCCGAGCGTGTCGGCGTCGCGGACCACGGGCACGACCAGGCCCTTGCCGCCGCCCACGGCGACGCCGACGTTGTAGTACTGCTTGTAGATGATCTCGTCGCCCGAGATCTCGGCGTTGACAGAGGGGAACGCCTTCAAGGCCGAGACCGCGGCCTTGACGAAGAACGACATGAACCCGAGCTTGACCCCGTGCGCGTCGACGAAGTCCTGCTTGAGCGCGCTGCGGGCCTGCATGACCGCGGACATGTCGACCTCGTTGAAGGTCGTGAGGATCGCGGCGGTCTGCTGGGCTTCGACCAGGCGCGCGGCGATCGTCTTGCGAAGCGGCCGCATCTTGACCCGGCGCTCGCGCTCACCCACGGGCTTGCTGGCTACGGGAGCCGGGGCAGGCTTGGCGGGAGCCGGGGCGGGCTTGGCGGGAGCCGGGGCGGGCTGCGAGGCCGCCTTTTGAACGTCCTCCTTGAGCACTCGCCCGCCGCGCCCGGTGCCCTCGACGGCGCCAAGGTCCACACCCGCGCGGGTCGCCTCGGCGCGAGCGGCCGGCATCGCCGCGGGCTTCTGCGCAGGCGCGG
>NZ_JMCC02000243.1 GCF_000737335.2 Enhygromyxa salina
CCTCTACACTAAATTCAGCAGGTCGGCGGTATCAAACTTCTTGGCACAGAGGGCTGACCCGACTGACGGGCGTGGTCCAGCGAAGCTATAGGCTCGACGACGTCACGAACTACTTCGAGTTCGCCGAGCTGCCCATGCTCGAGTTTGATTATAGCGAAGCCGTCGTGGATCCGACCCTGTATGAGATCAACGATCCCGGCACGCTGCGCAATTTGCCCAGCGGCGTCGACGGTCGCATGCATCGTTTCGTTGATCTGGATGGCGAGGGCCTCCCAGGCGTGATCACGGAGGCCGCGGGGACGTGGTACTTCAAGCGTGGTCTGGGCGACCGAAGGTTTGGTCCGATGGTCGCGTTGCCGTCTCGGCCGAGCACGCTCGGCGCGACATCCCGAAAACTGGAATCGGCACGGGCTACGGAGGGATGTTGAAGCTTTGGGAGGCCTGGTAAGCTTCTCCACTTGAGAGGACCAACGATGATCGTGACAGGCACTGAGCATAGCAAGACATCAACCGCGGCCATCATGCTCGCTATCGCTGCGACAGCCGTCGGGTGTACCAGGTCCTCTCCCGCGCGGAGTCAGCCGAACATGATCTACATCGCAGGCGGCAGCTTCGACGGTCGCGATATCGCCCCGTTCTACCTCGACGAGACAGAGGTCACGGTCACGGCGTTTCGAGAGTGGGAGCGTGCATCGAGTTGGACGGGCTGTGGAGTCAGCGATGAGGCTCTCCGTGGGGATGTCCCTGTCGAGGTCGTCTGGGACCGCGTCGAGGCCTACTGTGAGTGGCGAGGCGCACGTGTTCCGACTGAGTGGGAGTGGGAGTGGGCAGCGCGCGGGCGAGAGGAGGCGCGCAAGTTTCCATGGGGCTCCGAAGATCCGTCTTGCGTCCATGCGATCGTCGAGTTTGGCTGCGACAAAGACGAGCTGTGGCCAGTTGGGAGCAGGCCGGCAGGCAACAGTCGAGACGGGTTGAAGGACATGGCTGGCAACGCGGAGGAATGGACCAGTGGAGTAGGCGAGGACGGTAACGAGATCGGGGTGCTCCGCGGTGGGAGCTACAGGTCACAGACGGAACTCCTCGTTTTTACACAGACAAGCTCTCGCTTCCCCGTCCCGAGCGGGGCGGCGCTTGGGGGCATTCGCTGCGCCAGGTAAAGTGCGAAGAACTCTGGACTCGGAGTCTTCCTAGGCCGGCCAGCAGGGAACTCTGGACTCGGAGTCTTCCTGGGAACTCCGGACTGGAGTCTTCCTGGGAACTCCGGACTGGGGTCTTCCTGGGAACTCTGGACTCGGAGTCTTCCTAGCCGGCCAGCAGGCGGAGGCCCGAGGTAGGCCCACCCGCCCCCGCTCGACTCACAACTTCGCGCCCAATTCCGCCCAGCGAACCCAAGAATCGAGCCGAGCTACCTTCAACCCCAAGCTCAACGCCGCCGAACCAATACACGACGGCAGGATGGCTCACGCGACCCCGCCATCCCCTATCCACCGCTTGTTATGGCGCCTGCGCAGCCACTTCGACGCCCGCAAACCGCCGCAGCCAACAAGGGGAACGTACTCAAGGCGTACGAACCCTACTACTCGAGCACGCCCGATTACGAGGACGAAGCCGAGCTGGTCGAGCAAGGGGTGACCGCGCTCAATCATCATGACCCGCTGGGCCGGTTGGTCCGCACGGACCTGCCGAACGGGACCTACGCCAAGGTCGAGTTCACGCCATGGGCGCAGACCAGTTTTGACCCGAACGACACTGCGACCGACAGCGATTGGTACGATGCGCGGATCGGCTACGGTGGCGGTGATGTCGGGTTGCAGGCGGAGAAGCGGGCGGCGGAGCTCGTCGAGGACCACGAAGAGACGCCGAGCGTGGTGCACCTCGATGTGCTCGGGCGGCCGTTCTTGTCGATCGCCCACAACAAGGACCTGGTTGGCGACTCGGAGTACTACACGACTGAGTCTGTGCTGGACATCCAGGGGCAAGTGCTCGAGGTGATCGACGCGCGGAACAACACGGCCGAGGCTCGGACGTACGGGATGCTTGGGCAGTCGCTGGTGGTCAGCAGCGAAGACGCTGGGGACCGGTGGACGCTGCTGAACGCGCTGGGGCAGCCGATGCGCAGCTGGGACAGCCGCAGCCAGCGCTTCTCCTACTCGTACGACACTCTGCGCCGGCCCGTGGACCGGACGGTGAGCGTCTCGGGTGGGTCGGAGAAGTTGCTGGGGCGCATCGTGTATGGCGACTTACTGTCTTCGCCGGAGGACACGAATCACGTTGGTCGGGTGTATCGCGTGTACGACGGCGCTGGCGTGGCGACTACGGTGGAATTCGACTTCAAGGGCAACCCGGTCGAGGAGCAGCGGCAGCTGGTCACCAGCAAGACGACGCAGCCGGACTGGAGCGCGCTGCTGGGCCAGAGTACAATTGCCGCGATGGCGACCGCCGCGACCTCGCTGCTCGACTCCGAGACGTTCTCGGCGAGCAGTCAGCGTG
>NZ_JMCC02000244.1 GCF_000737335.2 Enhygromyxa salina
CCGGGCCTTGTACACACCGCCCGTCACACCATGGGAGTGGGTTGCAAAAGAAGTAGGTAGCTTAACCTTCGGGAGGGCGCTTACCACTTTGTGATTCATGACTGGGGTGAAGTCGTAACAAGGTAACCGTAGGGGAACCTGCGGTTGGATCACCTCCTTACCTGAAGATACTGCCTTTCGAAGTGCTCACACAGATTGTCTGATAGAAAAGTAAAGAAGCAAGACGGCTGCGAAGTCGTGACGCATTTTTTGTGTCCCCTTCGTCTAGCGGTTAGGACTCCGCCCTTTCACGGCGGCAACAGGGGTTCGAATCCCCTAGGGGACGCCACTTGCTTGGTGACAGGTGAAAGGTGTCTCCACAAAATATCTCAAAGCCGGCGGCAACGTCAGGTTTGAGATATTGCTCTTTAACAATCCGGAACAAGCTGAAAATTGAAACGACGCATTGCGTTATTCCTCCGTAATAAGGAATAAAGCCAACGCGTTCGAGTCTCTCAATAATCACATCCGCGACGTCGCAAGACGCCTGTGGGTTGTGAGGTTAAGCGACTAAGCGTACACGGTGGATGCCCTGGCAGTCAGAGGCGATGAAGGACGTGCTAATCTGCGATAAGCGTCGGTGAGGTGATATGAACCGTTATAACCGGCGATTTCCGAATGGGGAAACCCAGTGTGATTCGTCACACTATCGCAACATGAATACATAGTGTTGCGAGGCGAACCGGGGGAACTGAAACATCTAAGTACCCCGAGGAAAAGAAATCAACCGAGATTCCCCCAGTAGCGGCGAGCGAACGGGGAGCAGCCCAGAGCCTGAATCAGCTTGTGTGTTAGTGGAAGCGTCTGGAAAGGCGCAGGGTACAGGGTGATACTCCCGTACACGAAAGCACACAGGCTGTGAGCTCGATGAGTAGGGCGGGACACGTGGTATCCTGTCTGAATATGGGGGGACCATCCTCCAAGGCTAAATACTCCTGACTGACCGATAGTGAACCAGTACCGTGAGGGAAAGGCGAAAAGAACCCCGGCGAGGGGAGTGAAACAGAACCTGAAACCGTGTACGTACAAGCAGTGGGAGCCTCTTTGTGGGGTGACTGCGTACCTTTTGTATAATGGGTCAGCGACTTATATTCTGTAGCAAGGTTAACCGTATAGGGGAGCCGCAGGGAAACCGAGTCTTAACTGGGCGTTAAGTTGCAGGGTATAGACCCGAAACCCGGTGATCTAGCCATGGGCAGGTTGAAGGTTGGGTAACACTAACTGGAGGACCGAACCGACTAATGTTGAAAAATTAGCGGATGACCTGTGGCTGGGGGTGAAAGGCCAATCAAACCGGGAGATAGCTGGTTCTCCCCGAAAGCTATTTAGGTAGCGCCTCGTGAACTCATCCTCGGGGGTAGAGCACTGTTTCGGCAAGGGGGTCATCCCGACTTACCAACCCGATGCAAACTGCGAATACCGGAGAATGTTATCACGGGAGACACACGGCGGGTGCTAACGTCCGTCGTGAAGAGGGAAACAACCCAGACCGCCAGCTAAGGTCCCAAAGTCATGGTTAAGTGGGAAACGATGTGGGAAGGCCCAGACAGCCAGGATGTTGGCTTAGAAGCAGCCATCATTTAAAGAAAGCGTAATAGCTCACTGGTCGAGTCGGCCTGCGCGGAAGATGTAACGGGGCTAAACCATGCACCGAAGCTGCGGCAGCAGTAGCGATACTGTTGGGTAGGGGAGCGTTCTGTAAGCCGTCGAAGGTGGCCTGTGAGGGCTGCTGGAGGTATCAGAAGTGCGAATGCTGACATAAGTAACGATAAAGCGGGTGAAAAGCCCGCTCGCCGGAAGACCAAGGGTTCCTGTCCAACGTTAATCGGGGCAGGGTGAGTCGACCCCTAAGGCGAGGCCGAAAGGCGTAGTCGATGGGAAACAGGTTAATATTCCTGTACTTGGTGTTGCTGCGAAGGGGGGACGGAGAAGGCTATGTTGGCCGGGCGACGGTTGTCCCGGTTTAAGCGTGTAGGCTGGTTTTCCAGGCAAATCCGGAAAATCAAGGCTGAGGCGTGATGACGAGGCACTACGGTGCTGAAGCAACAAATGCCCTGCTTCCAGGAAAAGCCTCTAAGCTCCAGGCAACACGAAATCGTACCCCAAACCGACACAGGTGGTCAGGTAGAGAATACCAAGGCGCTTGAGAGAACTCGGGTGAAGGAACTAGGCAAAATGGTGCCGTAACTTCGGGAGAAGGCACGCTGATATGTAGGTGAAGCGACTTGCTCGTGGAGCTGAAATCAGTCGAAGATACCAGCTGGCTGCAACTGTTTATTAAAAACACAGCACTGTGCAAACACGAAAGTGGACGTATACGGTGTGACGCCTGCCCGGTGCCGGAAGGTTAATTGATGGGGTTATCCGCAAGGAGAAGCTCTTGATCGAAGCCCCGGTAAACGGCGGCCGTAACTATAACGGTCCTAAGGTAGCGAAAT
>NZ_JMCC02000245.1 GCF_000737335.2 Enhygromyxa salina
CAGCCCGGCGAGCTGGCGGCGCCAGTAGCCGCGCTGACGATCGAGCTCGCCGCGGCTGACGGCCTCGGCCTGCCAACGCGCGAAGCCGGCGTAGTCGAGCGGCAGCGGGGCCAGCTCCGGATCCGGCCCCTCCGGCGCGGCCGCGTTCAGGGCGTCCAGCTCGGCCGCGTACAGGGCGAGCAGCTCGCTGACGACGATGTTCATCGACCAGCCGTCGAAGATGCCCCACGGCCGCGTCAGCACCAGGACGTGATCCTCGTCGGCGAGGGTCAGCAGCTGGGCCCGCAAGACCCTGGGGTCCGCTGGCGCGAACGGCCGGAGCCGCTCGGCCGCCAGCCAGGCCAGCGCCGCGGCCTCGTCGGCCGCGAACTCGACGGGAAGCTCGACCTCGATCCCGGCGTGGACCCGCTGGACGTGGCCCGCTTCGGTGCGGACGTAGCTCGTGCGCAAGATCGGGTGGCGCTCGACGAGCGCGGCCAAGCTCCGCGCGCAGGCCCCGGAGTCGAAGCGCCCGCGGATCCGAAACGCGACCTGGATGTTGTCGCACGCGCTGCCGAGGTGCTCGGGCCAGTCCAGGAACCACAGTTCGCGCTGTTGGAGCGACAGCGGCGCCTGCCCGGCGACCGAGGCCTCGAGCGGCGCAGGCTGGAGCGACGCGGGCGCGGACCCACCCGCGGCGGCCCGGTCCGCGGCCAGGTCGGCGGCCAGATCGCCCAGGGTCGCCCCGCCAAAGATCAGCTGCAGCGGCAGCTCGACGCCGAGCTCCTGGCTCACGCGCAGGCTCAGGCGCGTGGCGAGCAGCGAGTCCCCGCCGAGCTCGAAGAAGCTGTCGAGCAGCCCGACCCGACCGAGGCCAAGGACCTCGGCGACGACCCGACACAAGCCCCGCTCGAGCTCGGTCCCCGGGGCGACGTAGTCGCGCCTCGACAGGTCGTCCTCGGTCGGCGCCGGCAAGCCCCGCTTGTCGACCTTGCCGTTGGACGTGAGCGGGAACTCGGCGAGGAGCACGAAGATCTGCGGGACCATGTAGTCCGGCAGGCGCGCGCCAAGATCACGCTTGAGCGCGCGGATCAGCCCGGCCCTCGCCGAGTCCCCCACGCCCTCGCCTGGCGTCGGCTGAACGTAGGCGACGAGCGCCTGGATCTCGCCGACGCGACGGGTCGTGACCACGGCCGTGTTGACCGCAGCGTGCTCGTGGAGCGCGTGCTCGATCTCGCCAGGCTCGACGCGAAAGCCTCGCAGCTTGATCTGATCGTCGGCGCGGCCGACGTAGTCGAGCACGCCCTCGGCCCGCCACATGGCGAGGTCGCCGCTGCGATACATCCGCGCCCCCGGCACGAAGGGATCGGCGAAGAAGCGGGCGGCGCTGAGCTCGGGCTGCCCATGGTAGCCCTCGGCGACCTGTGCCCCCGCGAGGTAGAGCTCGCCGGGGACGCCCGGCGGCAACAGCCGCATGTTGGCGTCGAGCACGTAGGCGCGGGCGTTCCACACTGGCGCGCCGATCGGCACGCGCGCGCCCTTGGCCCCGGGTCGACAGCGCCACGCCGTGATCCCGCCGGCCTCGGTCGGGCCGTAGAGGTTGTGCAGCTCGACGCCGGGCAGGCGCGCGGCGAACTCATCGACGAGCGCGGCGGGCAAGGCCTCGCCCGCGGCCTCGACGATTTTCAGGCTCGTGCACGCGTCGACCCCCGGCTCGGCGAGGAACGCGGCCAGGGCCGAGGGCACGAAATTGACGTCGCTGACCTCCGCCTCGCGGATCAGCTCGACGAGGTAGGCGAGGTCGCGGTGGCCCCCCGGGCGCGCGATGACGACGCTGCCCCCGACCTGCAGCGGACCGAACAGCTCGGTGACCGACACGTCGAAGCCGATCGAGGTCTTGTGCAGCATCCGGGTCTGGGGCCCGCGGCCGTAGTGGGCCGCGCCCCAGGCGATCCAGTTGAGGCTCGCGCGCTGCGAGATCGCCACCCCCTTGGGCCGGCCCGTCGAGCCCGAGGTGTACAGCACGTAGGCGAGCTCGCTCGGCGAGCGCGGGCCCAGGGTTCGAGTTGGCGGCCGCGTCGTCGGCCACCCGTCGAGCTCGGGCAGCTGCTCGAGCAGCAGCAGCGGCGCGCAGTCGGCCGAGATCTGAGCGACCCGCTCGGCCGGCAGCTCCACGTCAAAGGGCACATAGCCCGCCCCGGTCTTGAGCACGGCGTAGATCGCGACGAACAGCGCGGAGCCCCGAGGCATGCGCACGCCAACGAGCTCGCCGGGGCCCGCCCCGCGCTCGATCAGCCAGGCCGCGAGCTGGTTGGCCTGGCCGTCGAGCTCGGCGTAGCTCATGGTCAGCCCCCCGTCGCGCAGGGCCACCGCTGCGGGCGTGCGGGCGACTTGGGCCTCGAACGCGCCGATCAGCGTAGGCGAGCTGCACGACCAGGCCGAGGCCGAGGCCACCGCGGAGCTCGGCGCGCT
>NZ_JMCC02000246.1 GCF_000737335.2 Enhygromyxa salina
TCGCCGCGAGCCAGACCCGGTCCCCGGCGAAGGGATAGCCCGGCAGCGACACGGGCCGCGGCGCGCCCTTGGGGTGAAGCAGCGTCCAGTCGACACGCTGCCCGGCGACCCATGCCTCGGCGTAGGCCTCGGGCCGGGGCGCAGGCGCCTCGCCGGCGACGCGCTTGCGGAGATCGACGATCCCCGTCCAGCTCGCTACCTGCGGATCCCCGGCGGCGTAGCTGCGCAGCCCCGCGCCGAGCTCGGCCAGGGTCTCGAAGCGCAGCGCGAGGCGATGGCTCATGGCCTCGCGCCCCGACTGCAGCGTCCAGGCCACGGCCGCGGGCGACCAGCTGGACTCGGGCGCGCTCAGGCGCTGGGCCAGACGGCGAGCTTGCGCGACGAGGCCCTCGCTGTCGCGGGCCGAGAGCACCGCGAGCTGCGGGCCCACGTCACCGACCGCGGCCGCGGCCTCGGCCTCGGCGGCCGGCGCCTGGAACTCCTGCAAGATGATGTGGGCGTTGGTCCCGCCCGCGCCAAACGAGCTCACCCCGGCCGTGCGCGGCCGCGCTCGACCGTTTTCGTCGACGAGCGTCGGCCACGGCCCGCGCTCTTGCTGGACGTGGAAGGGCGTCGAGTCGAAGTCGATATTGGCGTTGAGCTCACGCGAGTGCAGCGAAGGGACGAGCTCGCCGTGGCGCATCTGCAGCAAGACCTTGGTGATCGCCGCGATCCCGGCGGCCGACTCGGCGTGTCCGATGTTCGACTTGACCGAGCCGACCACGATCCGCTCGGGCATGTCGTCCGCGAACGCCCGCAACATCCCGGTGACCTCGATCGGATCGCCGAGCGCCGTACCCGTGCCGTGGGCCTCGAGGTAGCCGAGATCGCTCGGACGCAGCTGCGCCCGCTCGAGCGCGGCCCGCACGAGCTCGCCCTGGGCCTTGGGGTTGGGCACGCTGTAGCCCGCCCCCGCCCCGCCGTGGTTGACGGTCGAGGCCTTGACCACGGCGAGGATCCGATCGCCGTCGGCGATCGCCGCGCTGAGGCGCTTGAGCAGCACCGCGCCCGAGCCCTCGGCCGGCACGTAGCCCGTGCCGCCGTCCCCGAAGCTGCGACAGCGCCCGTCCTCGGCCAGGAAGCGGCGCTGGGCCAGCTGGAGGAACTTGATCGGGTGGCTCGAGATGTTGACGCCCCCGGCCACGGCGAGGTCGCAGTCGCGGTTGCGGATCGCCAAGCAGGCCTGGTGAATCGTCACCAGCGACGACGAGCACATGGTGTCGAGCGCGACGCTCGGCCCGGTGAAGTCGAAGAAGTACGACGCCCGGTTGGCGACCGATGCGTAGGACGAAGAAGTCGCAAATCCCTCTCCGTGGAGGGCCTCCCGCGCGCCGTAGAGCTGGTAGTGGCCGTACATCATGCCGACGAACACGCCGGTCTGGTGTCCGCGCAAGCGCTCGCGGGTGTAGGCCGCGTCCTCGAGCAGGTGCCACACGGTCTCGAGGAACACCCGCTCTTGCGGATCGGTGTGCTCGGCCTCGAGCGGCGACATGCGGAAGAACATCGGGTCGAAGCGATCAGCCCCGCGCACGAAGCCGCCCCAGTTGCCGTAGGTCTTGCCAAACTCGTCTTTGTCGGCCGAGTAAAAGCGCCTGTGATCCCAGCGATCGCGAGGAATCTCCTCGACGCTGTCGCGCCCGGCACGAAGGTTGCTCCAAAATTCGTCGACGTCGTCGGCCTGGGGGTAGCGCCCGGCCACGCCAATGATCGCAATGTCGTCGACCTCGCCGCGGGTGAGCTCGACGACCGGCGCAGGCGCGCCCGCGGGCCGGGGCGCGCGGACCCAGTCGCGCCGAGTCTCGACCTCCGTCTCGGTGGGGGTCTCGACCGCGAGCTCCGTCTCCGTGTTCGTCTCGACCGCGCGCTCCGTCTCGACCGCGCGCTCCGTCTCGACCGCGAGCTCCGTCTCGACCTCTGCCCCAGCGTCGGGGGCCGTGAACTCGTCGGGGTGGGCCGCGACGAGGTGCGCCGCGAGCTCGCTGACGCTGACGTACTCGAACAACAGGGTCTTCGACAGCGGCCCATAGTGCTGCTCGAGACCCCGGATGATGCTCATCGTCAGCAGCGAGTCGACGCCGTAGCGATCAAACGGCTCATCGACGTCGATCTGGGCCGCGGGCAGCCCGAGCTCGCTGGCGACGAGCTCGACCACGAAGGCCTCGACGGATCCGGGAGCGTCGGTCGGGGGCTCGGACGGCGCGTCGCGTGTCGCCCCCGCGGTCCCCATGTTGGCCGAAGCCGAGGCCGAGGCCGGCGCGAGCGCTGCGAGAATGCGGGCGGGGCTGCCCGCGCTCAGCAGCAGGTGGGGAGCGTCGCCCGCGAGC
>NZ_JMCC02000247.1 GCF_000737335.2 Enhygromyxa salina
GTCAATTTTGTCTGGTCTCCTCTAGACCTGTATGACCCCTACCTAGTATCTCCTCATTGGTATCGTTTCGCGTCATCCTGATTACCTGGTATTACTTTACTGGACTTCGTTGTCTAGAGGAGACCAGACAAAATTGACCTGAGACTGGAGACTAATATGTCTACTGAGGATATGTTTAACTAACTGACGATTAGGCGTAAATTGTTCTTGTCAGCATAGCTAAAAGGTAACTCACATGGCGCCTCAATTGCCTAAGGTAAAAGATACTAATGTCATTCAGCTTCCAGCTAAATCAGATAAGGTTTCTGATCAAAAATGGGGGCGTTCTGTTATGAAACTGGGTTTTTGTATGATCCCGTCTTTGCTGCTTCGGGCACAACAGAGATTAGGACTTAATCCAACGCAGCTAGCTGTTTTATTGCAACTCGCTGATTTTTGGTGGGAAGCAGGCAGAAAACCATTTCCAAGTAAGCAAGCGTTAAGCGAAAGGCTTGGCCTTAGCCCAAGGCAAATTCAAAGACATTTAGCTGATCTTGAGTCCGCAGGCCTCATTACAAGAATTGAAAGAAGAGCTTTGAACAAAGGAAAACTAAGTAATGAGTATGATCTAACTGGATTAGTGGAAAAACTAAAGAAAATAGCACCAGAAATTGAAGAGGCTAATGAGATTAGGAAGCAGTCTACTCGGAAAGGAGGGGTGAACAAAGTTGCACTGAAGCAAGAAACGAAAAAGCCCGCATAAGCGGACCTTCTCTTAACTTCTGTCTTTTGTCCCGGGAGGAGGCTTTCGCCCACGAGGCCCGTGGCTCAAATACAACTATAAAGCGGGTAGGTAATCATGTCAAATACGGATAAAGCGACAATTGATGCAGTGAAGCTTGCCCTTTCACATGCACGAATCTCCACATATGAAGATGCGGTAGTATGTGCCTCAGATGATGATCCGTCTGCGCTGGACCTTTACGCTTGGAATGCTGTTGTCTCTGGCGCTTTTCTTGGGCCCCTGCACGTTTGTGAGGTTGTCATAAGGAATTCGGTATCCGATGCGCTGACTTCAGTTTATGGCGATCGCTGGCCTTGGAATAGTACCTATGAAGGGAGCCTTCCTTTTAAAAGACGAATGGAGCTTGTTTCTGCTCGTTCAAAAGACGGGGTCGTGACCACAGGAAAAGTTATTCCGGAACTGACCTTTTTTTTCTGGCAAAGTATGTTCACCGCTCGCCATGATACTCGCGTGTGGATACCACATATCGACAATGTCTTACCCAACTTAGACCCCTCTTTGCCTCCTCAAGGTAAAAGACTCCATGTGTTCAATGAACTTGAACAAGTTAGAATTTTGAGGAACAGGATTGCTCATCATGAACCTGTGTTTACAAGAGCACTCTCTGATGATTACCAAAAAATACTTGATGTGGTCCGGTTCAGATGTGGATTAACAGCAGCATGGTTAGATAAATACCAATTGGCAACTGGGGCTATTTCTATTAAACCATAGCTATTCTTTTCTCTAAAAATCTTTATGGAAATAAAGGTGGCTAGCACGGAAAGATAAAGCTTCGCGCCAATGAAAAAATAAATTAAAGCTAATTTATTTTTGCGTGTTTCCATTTAAATTTTTAGAACGGTATATCATCGTCGGAATTAAATGGATTTTCTATCGCTTCAGAAACCCTTATGATTTTTATCATGAAAGTTTCTTCTGAGATCATTTCTTTCATAAAAGTTGCTACTTCAGGCACGTTAGAGCAAAAGGAGGTTATTATGTTTACGTATGACATGCGAACTGGAAAGATTTTTTCAGTTTCGAACTCGTAAGAGAAAACAAACTCTTCATATTTGTTTTCTTTGTTTTGTACATAAACATCAGTTTGTCTCGAGCCGTATTGGTCGGCTACGCTTAATTTCTTAAAGATTATTTTGTGCTCTAAAAGTGCAGTTATCTCAGTAAGCGCCTCGTTTATAAGAGCTTCACTATCTTTTTTTCCGTCCATTTTTGCCATGGCCGCTTTATATTTTTCTTGAATTAGAAGTTTCATGTTAAGGTCTGTGTCTTTATTTTGCATCATTTTTTATAATCCTCCCGTATATCGGTACATGGTCAAAGAAATCTGTAAAATCAAAGCCTATGTTGTTGAAATTCTTCTGAAATTCTGTAAAGTATGTGTCAATCGACCAATCTGTATCACTCAGAAAATACGATGAAAATAGCATTTGGTCAAAGGTTTTCCATTTGTCCATTGCGTCTGATTTATTTATATAAGTTCCTGAGAATGTATGGTCTTCTTGCCGCTTATCTAAATGTTTCCAAAATGGGTTGTATAGGATTCTTCTTCTTTTTTTTACTAT
>NZ_JMCC02000248.1 GCF_000737335.2 Enhygromyxa salina
CCGCTCGCTCGGGCTCCGGCGGCGCCATCATCCGCCCCACCAGCCGCGGCGCGAGCTGTGGCTCCGACGCGTGCGTCACACTTGGTATCCCGATCGTCACCACGCGAGGGGATTTCATTTGCACTCTTGATCATCCAGGACTCAACCGACATCGACCAAGCATTCGTACGCTTCGGCTGTGGGGTGCGTTGCTCGGGTACAGGCGTACTCCGGTCGCCACCACGCGCGCGACTGCCCCGACAAATGTTCGATCTCTGTCGCGCAGGATAGCAGCCACACCGCAAATCTTCGTGTTCAGAGGCGATCGGCGCCGGCGAAGTCTGCAGCGCCCTCCATGGTCGGCCGAGGATCTCCATCGATATCCACGCCCGGGTCCGCCAGGGTCCAAGTGGCAGCGGTTTCGATCGCCTGTGGGAACATGTTGGGGTTCAGATGAAAATCGCCCGAGTTGAACGACACAAACCATGATGTCGACATGTCACCCAATGCTTGATTTTCGCCGAGTGACATTTCAAGGGCCGAGCCGGTAACTTCGGCGTTTTCGCAACCGAGGATCTCGGGTGTCGCCAACCGAGAAACGACAATGGAGTTCCTCACGATTGACCCGGCCCCACCCGATAGACACTGGATTGCGGGCGCGTCAAACCCCGTAGCGATGGTGGTGTATATGGCCGAGAATGTTCCTTGGTTCAGCAAGATGCCGGCCCCAGTATTCGGAAGGCCTCCAATCAAGCTGTTGCGAGCCACGACGGTGCCTCCCGTGACGACTAAACTGCCGCTACCCGGATTGTCGACGACAACCATTTGGTCCAACCAGACATCCCCTCCCATCACGCTCACTCCGGTAGAGCCACCTATAATTTTCAGGCCCGAGAGGAACGCTACAGCCCCATTATTGACAAGAACAACCTGCCCTCCAAAGTCGATTGTCGCTCCGCCATCACCAATAACAGCAACAGTCTGCCCAGGATTTACCGATATCGAAGACGTATAATCCTGCATACCTTCAGCCACGATCAACGTCCCGTTACCCGCACCGATCTGAGCCATTCCGAGGGCGATCGACGTGAACGGACTTTGCTCAGAACCATCTCCCGGCTCCATCGCACTATTATCCACCCACCAGACGCTATTCAACGGCATACAGGCTCCAGTGGACATATTGCACGCACTCCCCGGGCACTGCGAGTGCTCAGTACACGGCACACAGACATTCGCCTGACACGCCGGCGTCTCCGCCGGGCAAGCGGACACATCGTCGGTCGTGCACTCCACGCACGCGCCGCCCGCATCGCAAACTGGCGTCGCAGGATACTCATCCCCACAACTCACCGTCGTCGCGTCCCCACACGCCACGCACGTCCCATCGTCGCACAACGGCATCTCCACCGAACATTCGTCGCTCCCCATGCACATCGGCCCGGTGTCGCCATCACCATCACCATCCCCAGTCGCCTCGCCATCACCATCCCCAGTCGGCTCTCCATCACCGTCCCCAGTTGGGTCGCCATCACCGTCCCCCGCGACCTCGCTGCACTCGTCTTCGTCTTTCCCGTTGCAATACCAGCATCCGGTGGGCTCCTCTTCCATGCACCCATCGACCGTCGGTGTCACGCAACTGTTGTCCGAGCAGTACGGTTTCGCATCCCCGTACTGGTCCTTGCAGTAGCTGTCCCCTCCCGCGTTGTAGCAATGGTCTGGGTTCGGCTCGACACAGCCCGACGTGGACGGCAGCAGCGCCCCAACAACAAAACCCAGACCCAGGACGATAGCTTGACGGGAAGTCACCCCCCAAGTGTCCAACGCCGCGCTTTTCCGGTCAAGCTCTTCGCACGCATCGACGCCTCTCGCATCATGCGTATCATCGATCGGGCAGGTCACGGCGGAGCCTGACCGATTTATCCATACGCTCGGCTCAAAAAGCGATCCCGACACCATGGGCTCGGACTCGGACCTTCTCCCCCGTTCCGCTCTTCGCCCGCCGCTTCTTTCGCTTGCTCACGTCCACGGCGATCATCACCACCCCCGCAATCAACGCCGCGCCTCCGATCGACAAGACCACATTTCCGGGCGTCCGATAGTTCGTTTGGTCCAAAAAGGCGGGCGCGCGCGGCTCCACCCCCCGGACCGCAAACGCAACCCCAACCCCAACCCCCGCGAGCCCCACGACGCCCAGCACGGCCCCGCTGATCCCCAGCGGCCCGATCGCCTTCACATCCCCATCCCCACCATCATCCCCATCCCCACCACCATCTCCATCCCCACCGCCCTCGCCATCCCCACCACCATCATCCCCCGGATCCACCACCTGGTGCTTCCGCGCCAGCTCCAACA
>NZ_JMCC02000249.1 GCF_000737335.2 Enhygromyxa salina
GCGACGAGTCGGCCCCACGCAGCGCCGCGACCAGCTCCGCGCGGGTGCTCGCCACGCAGGCCAGGCGGTGCTCGTGGGCCCGCCGACCCAGCGCGAGGGTGTAGGCCACGTCAGCCAGCGCGCGCTCATCTTGGGCCTCTTGGGCCTCGAGGTCGTTGGCGAGCTGGACCGCGGCCACAGCCAGGGCGCTCGGCGTGCGGGCCGAGAGCACGAAGACCTGCGTCGCGCGAGACGGCCCCGTCGCCGCCGGTGGCGGAGCCTCCTCGAGGATCGCGTGGGCGTTCGTGCCCCCGATACCGAACGAGCTGACGCCCGCGCGCCGCGGCCCCTCGCACGCCCACGGCCTGCGCTCGGTGCTGACCCAAAACGGGCTCGCGTCGAAATTGATGGCCGGATTGGGCGCGCGGTAGTGGAGCGTCGGGACCAGGGTCTGGCGCTGCATCATCAGCGCGGTCTTGATCACCCCGGCGACGCCAGCGGCCGCGTCGAGGTGACCGAGGTTCGACTTGATCGAGCCGATGGCGCAAAACCCGGTGTCCTGGGTCTCGTGGCGAAACGCCTTCGTCAGGGCCGAGACCTCGACGGGGTCGCCGAGCCGGGTCGCGGTCCCGTGGGCCTCGACGTAGCTGATCGAGCGCGGCGAGACCCCGGCCACGGCCTGGGCCTCGCGGATGACCGCCGCCTGCCCAGCCGCGCCAGGGGCCGCGAAGCTGACCTTCGACGAGCCGTCGTTGTTGGTCGCCGTGCCCTTGATGACCGCGTAGATGCTGTCGCGATCGGCGATCGCGTCGGCGAGCAGCTTGAGCACCACCACACCGACCCCGTTGCCGAGCACGGTCCCGCTGGCGTCGGCGTCGAAGGTCCGCGCGTGGCCATCCTTGGCGAGGATCGTGCCCTCTTCGTAGAGATAGCCGCTGGTCTGGGGCAGCTTGACGGTCACGCCGCCAGCGAGGGCCATGTCGCACTCGCCGTTGATCAGGCCCTGACAGGCGAGGTGGATCGCAACGAGGGAGGTCGAGCAGGCGGTCTGAACCGTGTAGCTCGGCCCGCGCAGGTCGAGCTTGTAGGACAGGCGCGTGGCCAGAAAGTCCTTGTCGTTGCCGACCATGACCGCGAAGTGGTTCGAGGTCGAGGTCTGGTCGACGGCCGGGAGCACCCGCTGCTGGAGGTAGGTGTTGATCGCCGCGCCGGCGTAGACGCTGATCAAGCCGGGGAAGCGCCCGGGGTCGTAGCCCGCGTGCTCGAGCGCGGCGTGGCCCGTGGTCAACAGCAGACGGTGCTGGGGATCGGTCAGCTCGGCCTCGACCGGCGTGAGCTCGAAGTAGGCGGTGTCGAACAGCTCGACCCCCGAGATCTCACCGTGGGCGGGCACGTAGGCCGGGTCATCGAGGAGCGCCGCCGGCACGCCAGCGGCCGCGAGGCGCTCGCGATCGAAGCGCGTGATGCCCTCGCGTCCGTTGCTCAACAGCTCCCACAGGCCCTCGACGTCGTCCGCACCTGGAAACCGCCCGGCCATGCCGACGATCGCCACGTCGCTGTCGGCCACCGGCCGGGACTCGTCGGCCCTCGTCATTGGCTCGACCCCCGATCCACGCTCGCGGCCTGCAGGGTCGCGAGCGAAGCCTCGGGATCAGCGACAGCCGCGGCCAGCAGCCGGGCGTAGCCGCGAACCAGCGCCCCGGCCGTCGCCTGGCCGAACAGCTCGGTGCTGTACTCGAGCTGACCTTCGAGACCCTCGGCGTGGGCCTGAACGGTGAGGTTGAGCTCGTGGCGGGCGCTGCCCGACTGCGAGCACAGCGTGTCGACGGACAACGCCGCCGCGCCAGCGACAGGGGGAGGAGGAGGAAGCAGGTTGAACATCAGCTGAGCCCGGGGCGGCGCCCCAGGGACGAGGACAGGGGCGAGGACAGGGGCGAGCTCGGCAAAGGGCAGGTCTTTGTGGCTGTGGGCTTCGGCGGTCACGCGCTGGGTCTCGCGCAGCAGCGCCGCGAAGCTGCGCTCGGGCTCGACGCTCAGCCGCAAGGCCACCGTGTTGACGAAATATCCGACCACGCCCTCGAGCTCGGCGAGCGGGCGGTTGGCGACGGGCGACGCGATGACCAGCTCGCGCCCGTCGACCCGGGCCCCGAGCAACGCAGCGAAGCCCGCGAGCAGGGTCATGTAGAGCGTGGCGCCGCTGGCCTTGGCCAGCGCCCGAAGATCGTCGAGCTCGCGCGCGCCGATCACTACGCGCTCGACCGCGCCTCGCTGGGCCGAGACCTCCGGCCGGCGGTAGTCGCCGCGCAGGGGCAGCCGCGCCGGCAGCC